>JAETQI010000057.1 GCA_021770755.1 Lachnospiraceae bacterium | reverse complement strand
ATAGCACTACTCCCCAAGCCTCGACGTAGCCACCGCTACGCCTGCGTTTGGGAAGCAGCACTCTCAGAAAAATATTCTGCGCCAAACATTAGGGTATTTAGTGTGGATTATACTAGTGTTTGAAAAATGCTCTAAGAATCCTGATTTCAAATCTATTGGGAGAATGCCGCTTTTCAGGCATTCTCCGGTGTGAGATTTAGAACTTCTTCGCGAAGCAGCCTCTGCTACGAGTGATCAGAAGTTCTTCTCACACTATACTCAAAATGATCAAAATCCGCATACTTCCCAAATCCCGTCAGATCCTGACAGCAGAGTCCAGTCATCGCGCCGGTAAACCAGCCCTCGTCACACGCCTCATCAGACAGGTAACTGCAGTCAAACACTTCCCCGATCTTCGTGTATTCCGCATCCGTCCCGACAGCATAATAAAACTGCAGCCTGTCATGATCGACTTCCACCCTGAAATAAAGCCGTTTCCCGCACTCAACCGGTATATATCCGGCCGGATACGAATACTGCTTATTTTCGGCGCGCAGAATGCTGACGCACTTGCCCAGCTCCTCGTCGTGCGAACAGTGCAGGTACAGATAATTGTCTGTATCGTACATACAGATCAGTCCCGCCATCTGCTTAAACACCTCCGGCTCAAACTCCATGCATGTGCCCGCCGTAAACGCAAACTCCGTCCACCGTCTGGCGATCAGCGACTGGTGAAATTTTGATGACAGCCCCTCCCTGCCGTACAGCCGCAGCCAGCCCGGACGTTCTGTGAGGGACATGTGATATTCCGTCATTGGCACACGCAGCGACTGGTACTCCACATCCAGCACGGCACTGTCAAAATCATCCCTTTCCGGCTTCGCCGCAAACGCACAGGGCGCAGGCCCGCAGATCTCCAGCTCTGCATCGGGCAGGTTTGTCCCGTTGTCCAGAACAAGCCAGTCATCCTCTGTCCAGCGCATTTTCTGTATGGCAGTCTCCCTGCCGAGCGTGTAGCGCCTGACGCCGGGAAATCGCGCACGGTCCGATGGATTCCTTTTTTCAAGCGGCCTGCCGCACAGATGTACCGCATAAACTTCCCCTGACTGTGTTTCCACGAGGCTTGCATGCCCCGTTTTCTGTATCGGGTGATCCGGGTGATGCCTCGTCGTCAGTATCGAGTATGCCTCGCTGTCCGATGTCCTGTGCATAAAATCACTCCGAAACATTTCATACGGCCCCCATATATCCCTGGCGCGCTGGATCGTCTGCCCGTGAAGCTCTCCCGTCCCCGTATCCGCCGAGAACAGATAATACCAGCCATTCCTTTTCAGGATATGCGGTCCTTCCAGAAAAATCCGGTCTCCCGCATAGATTTCTTTTGCCGGGCCGGTCATTTTCTTCTGATCCGCATCATACTCCTGCAGTATGATTCTACCTGCATACTTCTTGGGAATCCGATGGTCCGTCACCACACTGACCATATATTTTTTTCCATCATCATCGTGAAACAGGGAAGGATCAAATCCAAAATTATTTAACGCCACGGGCCTGCTCCACGGGCCTCTGATATCCTCTGCTGTCACAAGAAAATTCTGCGTGTCGTACATATTACAGTAAAACGATCTGACAATCGTAAAGACCACATAGTAAGTGCCCTTGTCATATGTCAGGCAGGGCGCCCAGATCCCCTGTGATGCTCCGACACCCTTTAGATCCAGGAGTTCCTCCTCCTGCAGCACATAGGTGAGCGTCTCCCAGTTCACCAGATCTCTGGAGTGGCTGATCCGTATGCCCGGCCACCACTCAAATGTGGACGTCGCAATATAATAATCGTCGCCGACCCGTATGATGGACGGGTCCGGGTGAAACCCCCTGAGAATTGGATTTTTTACTTTCATGAAATTCCTCCTTACCTTACCGCCTTGAAGGCTCAAATACTGCCCTGCAGATTCTGCTCTGCAAAATCATAACAGCCGCCATACCATTGGTGTCCTCCCTTCGGTGTATCGTGATACAGTTTGTCCGCAGCGCCAAAAATCTCATATGCCCTGCGGATCTTGCGCACCTGCCCCCTAGGTCCTTCGATCCCGTCCGGCCCGTTCTCTATGTCTTCCGTTCCGTTTTCCACATACAACGGCCTCGGCGCGATCAAGGAGCAGATATCGCTGATATCGCCGAGCTTCCACAGCTCCGGCGCATAGTTGCAGGGGCACAGATGGCACTCCAGCATACTGTCATAATAGCCGTGGACATACCCGCTCACCACCGCAAGCCTGATCCGTTCGTCAAATGCCGCAAGCCACATCGCATACTGTCCGCCGCCCGAAAATCCGGCGCAGCCGATCACCGCTTTTTCCCCGTCTCGGGCCACCTCCGCACAGCCGCATGCAAAATCAAGAAGCTTTGTCAGGTCGTGGATCTCCAAAGCCGTCAGGCTCAATCCGAACGCCTCCGCCGTCTGTGCCAGATCCTTGCAGGAACATTCCAGGCTGCCGCGCCTCTTCCCCTGTATAAACCGGGCATCCTCCATGGGCAGGGGCTCCACGCGCTCTCCGTATCCGGGCGGATCCGGACAGAATACCACATATCCCCGCCGTGCAAATTCCCTGCCGTAACACTCAAGCGGCGCGGACTGTATTTTTTCCCGCTCTTCCTGTGTCTCTCCAACGCCGCAGACCGTGTTTTTGTTGGCTCCGTGCGCCGGCACCGCAATGATCCCCTTTCCCGGACGCTCCGCGCTTACCCTGTCAGGGATCAGCATGTAAAAGGGCATATACACTTCCGGCAGCGTCTGCAGGACGTATTTTCTCCGCAGATAGCCCTCCTCCTGTTGTTCTTCCAGCAGCACTGTATCAGAAACGCTGCACGGTGCGCCGATTGTTGTCAGTCTGTCCAGTCCCAGTTTTTCAGCAAGTGCCTCCCGGAATGCCTTCTGCCATATCTTTACGCCCTGTATATCCTGTGCGTCAAATGCAAACTGCTGCCTGTGTGTCTTGTATAAGTTCTGAAAAAATGTCTTGTATGAATATTGCCTGTCATATTCCTGATTTTTCATATTCCCTCCATTCCTCGTGTGGATCATCTGGTATCTTTTCATTCCAGTATATCATTTTGATGCTGTTACTGCCATTCCCTAAAATGTAATCAACTGACTTATTCTGCAATTTTATCACGATTCAGAAACACCGCCTGCTCCAATCCGGATAATAGTTTTCTGCCGTCAGACTTTCGCCGTTCTCCTTTCAATCGGATAGTCGCACAGGCATTGATCCGCATACCGCTAAACTGCGGACTTCCCATCACATCATTTCCAAAGCACTAATGCGTATTTTTCATCTCCTCCCCGTCTGTCATGACGGTATCCACATTATTGACAAATTCCTTTTCATTTTTGTAAGCAGTATAATTGATATTATTGTGCAGGTCAAGTATAATAAAACAGTACAATAGGAATTTTCATGACACAGAAAAGCCTGCTATTGTGATCATTACAGAAGAAAGGACGGGAACATGACTGATACAAATTTAGCATAGGCGGTTGAAGCGGCCAATGCTTCAAGCTCCTATGACACAAATATAAAATTCCTGCTTGCGGATAAACAAATACTGGCAAGAATTTTAAAGTATGTTATTTCTGAATTTAAGGATATGGAGATCAAGGATATTATGTCCAGTATCGGGGAGGATATTGAAATTGGAACGAAACCGCTAGACGCTGGACTTTCAAACCTTGGACGCATCAACGCATCCAATACAGAAGATAATATTCCCGGAGAGGGAAAGATTTTCTTTGATATCCGTTTTAGTGCATATCATAAAAAAGAGGAAATGAAATTTCTAATTAATTTAGAGGCACAACGTTCATCAGATCCCAGTAAATTAGGGTATCATCTGGAGAACAGGATTATATTCTATCTCGCCCGCATGATCTCTGCACAGAAACAGACCGAATTTTACCACAGCGAGTACGATAATTTAAAAAAAGTCCGAAGCATATGGTTATGTCTGGATAACAGTGCAGACGGCGATTCCATTGAGGAAATCCGCCTAAACAGGAATATTGTTTTTGGGAATAAGAAAAATCCATATGACGTGGATCTAATGCGGGGTATCGTTATCAATATCAGAAATGGGAAAAATACAAAGGAATCCCAAAATGTATTGATCTCCATGCTGGAAAAACTGCTTTCAGAAGCAAGTGTGGAGGAAAAGAAACGGATACTTGCAGAAGAATATGGAATGATAATGACAACCGAACTGGAAGGGAGGATACAGACTATGTGTAATTGGTCAGAAGCCATTTTGGAAAAAGAAAGGATTAACGCAATTGAAAGAATGATTCAAGCCGGTGCCACCAAAAAACAAATCCTGTCTTTTGGCTACACCGAAAAAGAATTTGCAGAAGCAGAGCGCAATTTATGTACAAATTTAGGATCCTTACCGTAAAACATTATCTTCCGGGTAGCCAAAAACGCTGCCCGGAAATACATCTTCAGGGATCATGTCACTCCCCCTTACACCTCATAAATCCCGCATTTCAGCGTCTCGCACCCATCAATGATCACCCCGTCCCTCTCGTCCGGGTATCTTTTGCGCAGGATCAGATTGTCCAGCAGCAGGTTTCTCACATTCCTGCAGTCCAGAAACACCGCCCTGCTCCAGTCCGGATAATAATTTTCTGCCGTCGGACTTCCGCTGTCCTCCAGCCGGTCGGTCACTGCCGGATATTCCGCCGGGATCTCTGTCTTTTTCACACCGCCCACCGCAGTGTAGATCATGTTTTTCATCACCAGATTTTCAATGGGGTATTTTGAACAGGCATCGATCCGCATGCCGCCAAACCGCGGACTTCCCATCACGTCATTTCCAAAACGGTAATGCGTATTTTTCATCTCCTCCCCGTCTGTCACGACGATATCCGATATCAGAATGTTCTCCATCGTTCCGATACGCGGCATCTCTTGCAGCTCCACAGAGCTTCCCCATCCATCCGGCTCAAACCGGTTGTTCAGCAGGATCCATATCGGTCTCGAGACATTCTTCATCGTACAGCCCTGAACCACGATATCTGAAATACTGCCGCCCTCCGTGCATTCGATCTTGATCCCCTCCCGCCAGACATTGTGGAAGGTGCAGTTGGAGAGCACGACATCGCTGATGCTGCCAATGGACTTCAGCCCGATGCGCACTGCGGCGCAGACAGAAGAAAAGGCACAGTTTTCGATGTGAATATCCCCCACCGGATATTCCTTTGACGAGGACTGCAGACACAGGTTGTCGTCCGTGCCACGGATCTTACAATCAGATACAAACACATGACCGCACCCGTCAAAATCCAGCCCGTCCCCGTTGTACTGCTTTTCATTCCGGATGTCCACGCCGCGTATCCAGATATTTTTGCTGTCCAGAAAGGCAGTCGTCCACGCCGCGGCATTGTACAGACGGATCCCTTCTATATAAATGTGGCTGCATCGCAGAAAGCGCAGCAGCATCGGGCGGTAGATGCTTCCCGTATTCGGAAAGGCTTCCCCGTTTCCGTCGATCTGACCAGAGCCTGTAATGCCAATGTTTTCCGCGTCCTGTGCGTACAGAAAACATCTGTCCAGCGCTTTCTCATTCCTGTAGCGGTTATGATGCGTGTCTGTTCCGTAGTCTGCGATATCCCCGCTTGCCATCAATACCGCCGAGATGTCTATTTCCAGCAGAACATTGGATTTCAGATACAGACCGCCGGACAGAAACTGCCCGTTTCTTAAAAGCACCCTGCCGCCTCCGGCAAAATGGCACGCGTCGATCGCCCGCTGGATCGCTGCCGTATCCTTTGTGATGCCATCCCCCTCCGCACCAAAGCTTCTCACATCATAAATGCGTTTTTTACTATTCTCCATATGGCGTATATTCCTCCAAAAAGATCTTCCCCTGGATGCCCGTGTGCATAAAGAGGACAGCGGTTGCTGTCCTCTTTATGCACACATGTTTCCTGCTCGCTCCTATTGTGCCAGATAAGCCTCAAGCTGTGCCTTGAGTGCATCATACACCTGCTGTCCGCCGTTTGCCATCGCCTCATCGACATTGGACTTGAGCATCTCTGTCATAGAATCATAACTGTTGCCGTTACCGTCAGTTGTGATACCATGCAGTTTGACGATCGATACCATGTCCGTCACAGCCTTGCACTGTGCAACTGCCGTAGACAGATCCACATCCGAAGTATCAAAATTAAATCCAAGAACGTTGTAAGAGATAAATGTTTCCGGTTTCAGTTCATATTGCCGATACTCGAGAGCCAGATCTGTATACTGTTTGTTGATGAGTGCATAGTTTGGATTCCACGAGAAGCTGTATCCACCCAGATCACTGCTATAGGAAGTGATCGCCTCGTATGTCCCCTCTGTGTCACCATATGCAAAGTCAACGCCTTCCAGTCCCAGCTGAATCAGATCATGATTTTCCTGTGATGAGAACATCCAGTCCAGAAACTTCATCGTCGCATCGATATTTTTTGAAGTTGCCGGTACACACCAGCCATTGTTGCCTGCCCGGTTTGTGGGGATCGCTCCCGGCTCCATGTCACGCACACTGTCCACATATACAAAAAATCCCAGACTGTCCGCATCGCCCCATGTGTCTGCAAATGCAGAATACTTTACATAGTCATCCAGTGTTCCGATCACAGATGCCGACAATCCTGACTCAAAACCGACATCATAATCAGTACAGCTTAAAGAATCGGGATCGATATATCCTGCCTTCTGCCATCTCGCGAAATCCTCATACCTTTTAGCGGCAAAGTCATAGTTCCAGCCCTCCGGGAAATTTGCAAAATTCTCGTCACCGCTGCCTTCAACCGCAATATCCACAAGCTTTCCATCCCTGGTGTAGATCCAGAATGTCAGCCCGCCTGCTGACACACTCTGTATTCCTGCAGCCGCCGCACCCTCATAGGATTCACCGCGAAGGCTCTTCATCTGGAAAAATCCTCTTGCCTGGCTCGCACCATAACCGATCAGCCCGTTTTCCAGTGCCGTATCCCAGTATGCTTCCAGCTCCTCATAGCTGTTGATCTGTCCGTCTGTGCCAATTCCCCAATCACCAGCCCAGTCCTTTCTGTACCATACACAGGGAATCCCATTTCCATATGTCTCAAACAGAGGGATATAACACATAGATCCAAACCATTTATTGGCTTCCATCACTTCTTCCGTAAAACTCTTCTGAAGTCCCGGATACTCCGGGTTATTAAAATACCCTGACAGATCCGCATAATATCCCTCCGGTGCCAGATTCTTAAGCTGTATCCAGCTCGCGTCAAACACCAGATCCCAGTCGCCGCCTGATGTGATCTCCAGATTCAGCTTTTCCTTGTAATCCGCATGTTCTACCCAGTTTATGTCCAGTGCCACATTGATGGTATCCTTCGTCCTGTTCAGATACTCCTCATAGACAGCATCCCATCCGTCAGGCTTCGGTCCCTTATGCATGATCTTGATCGTCGTCTGTTCACCCGACTCTGAACCGGAAGCTCCCGTATCCGACGATGCCGTGTTATCCCCTGCCGGATCCTTATCCGCCTGTCCCGCGGATTCCGGTGTATCTGCTGCCGGTGCGCCCGCATCTGCCGCCTTGTCCCCTCCGCAGCCTGTCAGCATCATTGTCGATGCCGTCACTGCTGCGAGCAGACCTGCCAATATGCGCTTATTCTTCTTCATAAATCAAAATTCCTCCTTCTTTATTCGATCCTTATCCAATAACCTGTCTCTGAACTGTCCATTATCAAACAATAAAACAGCAAGAGCCATATCCGTGAATCAATCTGTCCGGACACATATCTATTCACCTCATGACCATACGATACCAATTTTTCTCCCACAATTCAATTCCATTAAATAACACTGCCCGAATTCTTAACGTTTTGAACTGTGCCTGTCTATAGTACAATTTTTAACACTCTATCTGAATCTTAACTTTCAAAATTGCCTGCACCCATATAAATATGCTATATTGATAAAGGTATTTTAACCCATGAAGGAGTGCATTGAGAATGAAAACGTTAAAAAACATAGTCCGCAATATGATACAGGAATTTCACAAAAAGACCTATTTTCGCCAGGTCCTGCTGTCCTATATCGTCGTGTCCTGTTTTACCTTCCTGATCTTTTCCATCCTGCTCCTGTCCAGGATCCAGCAGGAGAACAACAGGACCATTCTCAATTTCGGCTGGCAGAATATCGAGCAGGCGATGTCCTTCAACGACTCGTCCCTGCATGATATCTCCAATTATGCATACCAGATGCTGGACGAGGCCGCGACCTACAGGCTTCTCTACGGCGACACGTTCGACCTGCCGACCTCCATCGCATCGCGGGAGATCTACGACCGGATCCAGAGCAGCAACAGCATGATCACCTCGCTCGATTTTATCAATTTCTCCACCGGAACCGTGCTGACCAAATCCCGCAGAATGTCACTGGACGAGTACTACGACAAAGATCTGCTGGAATATATCGGCACGCTGGTTCCCAGCAGGCGCCCTGTGTTCTATCAGCCCCGCGTGAGCTATTTCAACGGAAAACACACGCAGACCCAGCGCGTACTCTCACTGATCTTCTACACGAACAGCCGGGGCGCCCTCGTCATCAACCTGGACTATGACTCCTATGCCTCGCAGATCAACCTGGCAAGGAACAGCGGAAACATGGATCTGATCATCGTCAACCACAATCATTGTGTCATGGCCGCCTCACAGGATAGCTATTTCATGCAGGATCTGTCTGCTGATCCCTTATATCAGGAGATCCTGCAGCAGCACGCCGACACCGGGAGCTTCACATGGCAGTCCGAGATGGGCGCACAGACGATCATGTATCGCAAGAACGCGCTGATGGGGATCACCTATATCTCTGTCATCTCCCCGCACAAGGCATACTCCAGGAGCTACCTGTTTGGTCTGACCTTCCGCTACAGCATCGTCTATATCCTCGTAACCTCCATGCTGTCCCTGCTGGCAAGCATGGCGCTCTACCGCCCGGTCAGACACCTGAAACACACCATCCACATCAATGAACTGATGCCCGACGAAAACGCCGGCAGCACCCGGAATGATTTTGAACTGATCGAAACCGTTTTTCAAAACCTGATCGAGAAATACACGGCGCTAAAACAGGTCCGCCACACCTTTGAACACCAGAAGGAACAGAAACTCCTGCGCCTCCTGCTGGAACAGCCCTCCGCTGCCATCCAGCCAAACAGCGAGGATTTCCTGGTGCTCGACAATTCCTTTGAATATGAAAATTACATGGTCTTCGTCGTCAATGTGGACATGCCGTCAGAGCCGGACACAGAAAATGATCTCTCCCTGATCAAATTTCTGATCGAGAACGTCACCATGGAACTCATGGACGGGATCGCAGCGATCCGCAGCATAGAGACCATCACCCCGCGCGTCCTCTTCCTCGCAAACTTCGCAGGATTTGATGACCGGCGCAGGGAACAGTTTCTCACAGCCGCCCGGCAGATGCAGGAATTATTCCGCCAGCGCGGACAGTTTCAGGTAGCGGCAGGCTTTGGCAGTGTCACCGACGCGCTCGACACGATCTCTGTCTCCTACGAGACAGCGCGCACCGCACTCGACACGGGCATGCTCCACGCCATGGACAGCATTGTTTTCTATGACGAGATGCAGATCCCCCCGTTTGACGAGCAGACCTATCCCTTCACGATCGACACCGCGGTCACTGCCGCTGTCAAAAATACGGACACCGCTGCGCTGGACACGGCACTGGACCACTTTTTTGAAGCCATCCGTCCCTACGAATGTGACCAGATCCACCGCCATCTGTCGCACCTTTCCGATGCGCTCCAGCGCTTCGAACACGCCAATGATCTGGGCACACTGTACACAGAAAACGATCTGAACAGCCAGCCAAGGCTTTTATCCGAATACAGGGAACAGTTCCAAAACCGCTGTCACAGTGACATCCAGGCGCTCTCCGAGATCAAACTGCACAACCATTCAAAAGACGCGCTCATCAGCCAGGTACAGAACCTCGTGTCAGAAAATATATATAACGCAAACCTCTCCGTCATCATGATCGCAGAGCAGGTCGGATTGTCCGTCAACTATCTCCGCAATATTTACAAGGAAAACACGGGCGAATCCCTTTCAACCTACATCACAGGCTGCAAGCTGGAGATCATCTACGAGCTGCTCGCAAAGACGGACACCTCCATTCAGGAGATCAGCGACAGACTGGGATTTGCAACCAAGAATTACTTCTTTACCTTCTTCAAAAAACACACCGGCATGACGCCGAACCAATACCGCAGTCAAAACAAGATCGAGTAGGGAAGATTCCCTACTCGATCTATCATCCTTTAACAGATCCCACCGTCAGACCCTGCACAAAATATTTCTGCAGGAACGGATAGAGCAATATGATCGGACCGATCGTCACCACGATCGTCGCCATCCGGAATGAATATGTAGGCAGCTGCCCCTGCAGCGCCGCCGCCTCGCTCGGCAGGTTCGCGGCATAGTTGACCTGGCGGAGGATCCGCTGGATCAGGTACTGCAGCGTGTAGAGCTTCGAGTGCGACGTGTCGATATAGAGCAGGCACTTGTACCACTCATTCCAGTAACTCAGCGCATAGAACAGGCCGATCGTCGCCAGTCCGGGCTTCGATATCGGCAGAATGATCTTCCACAGGATAAACATATCGTTCGCCCCGTCGATCTTTGCCGACTCCGCGAGCGAGTCCGGCAGCCCGTTAAAGAAATTTCGCATCAGCAGGATATTCCACGCGTTGCACAGGCTCGGAAGCAGCAGCACGAGAATGTTGTTGTCAATGTGCAGGAACTTCTTGATCAGCAGATAATTTGACACCAGTCCCCCGTTGAAGAGCATCGTGAAATAGATGAACAGCGCCAGCGCCGTCCGCGAGCGGAAATTCTTTACCGACATCGCATAGGAGACCGTGCAGGTCAGAAACATGGATAAGAACGTACCCACGACTGTCGTGAAGATCGTGATGATGTACGCCTGCGGAATGTCGCCCGCCGTCGTGACCAGCTTGTACGCGTCGAGCGAAAACTGCCTTGGAAAAATGGAATACCCCAGCTTATTTAACATCGTCTCATCGCTGAAGGACGCCGAGACCACCAGCAGAAACGGTGTGATGCACACGACTGCAAACACCAGGATAAACACCACGAAAAACAGGTTCAATGCCTTGTCCCCGGCAGACTGTCTGATCTTGCTCTTTGCCTCAAAGGCAAGGTCTGCATTTGATTTTGCCATAGTAAATTCCCTCCTTTAAAACATTGCCGAATCCGGGTCCGCCTTCTTCGTCACCCAGTTTGCAAACATCACCGTGATAAAGCCCATGATGGACTGCCACAGGCTCACCGCGGAGGACTGCCCCACATTGGTGGATTCCACCAGCATCCTGTACACATACGTGTCGATGACGTCCGTCGTGCGGTACAGCATGGAATTCGTCCCGACAAGGTTGTAGATCATACCGAAATCACCGTTGAAGATCTTGCCGATATTCATGATGAAGAGCATGACCGCCGTCGTTTTCAGGAGAGGCAATGTCAGATAGCGGATGCACTGTCCCCTGGTCGCGCCGTCCACGCGCGCCGCCTCGTACATTTCCTGGTCAAATCCGGTGATCGCCGCCAGATAGACGATCGATCCGTAGCCCGCTCCCTGCCAGATGCGCAGGATCGTCAGCAGCGCCGGCCACACATCCGCATTCTGATAAAAGTTGATGCGCTCAAAGCCGAGCGCCACGAGAATATTGTTGACAAACCCGTTATTTGTCTTCAGGAGCGCCTCGCACAGCATCGCGATGACCGTCCACGAGATAAAATGCGGCAGGATCACGATGGACTGCGTCGTCTTCTTGAAATATTTCCCGCTGATCTCCGAGAGCGCGATCGCGATCAGGATCGAGAAGAACATCGTCGCAAGGATAAACAATGCGTTCAGGAAGATCGTGTTAAACGTGACATTGTAAAAACTGTTCGAGCCAAAAAATGCCTCGAAATTCTTAAATCCCACCCACTCGCTCCCCCACAGCCCCGCCGTGGCAGAATATTTCTTGAACGCAACCAGCAGATAGACCAGCGGCGCATAGGCAAAGATCACAAACCATATGATGGTCGGCACACACAGCAGGCACAGATACGGATTGTGCCTGATATCATATCTGATACCCGCGATCAGCCCTGCATCCTTTCGCCTCTTTTGCTTCTTTCGCCCCTCTCCCTTTTGTTTTACAGCACCCATATAAACCTCCTTTTCTTCCCGCGCCTGCCGGATCCCGCCGACTGCGGCCGCCGGCAGGCACAGATATGATATTTGTCACTTATGATTATGCCAGTTGTCTCTCCCGATAAAAATCCCGATATTTACCGATTCTCAGCATTATTACATTTCGAAGTGTGCATAACGACGCGCACCTTGCCGCCGTCCGCATCCTCCATACCCAGGACACCGATCGTCTGCACCCTGCCATCTTTCAGGACAACCTTCACCTGATCCTCGTCAACCGCCAGGACCTCGCTCACCGCCGCCCTGTCCTCATAGGGCTCGATCACGGTGACAAATCTCGCCCTTGTGCCCTCCGACCTGACCGCGTACATCTTCCGCTTCCGGGATTCGTCCCCCGCAAAGGCATCCACGCCGACACAGGCGCGCAGTCTTGCACCTTCAAGATGCTCTGGCGGAATATCTGCCAGTGAAACACGGATCACGCCTTCCCTGTTATGGTCAAGGGTGCTTGCCGGGATCGCGTTCTGATACGTTTTCCCCACGATCGTTACACGGCCGTCTTTATAATCCCTGCCAATACCGCAGCCCCTGTCTGTATTCTCAAATACCACATGTAATACAGCGCTGTCGTCTGAATTGTCAGTGCAGTGAACCTTTCCGGCATTTTCCCGGATCCATGCGCCGATATCGACGCTGGTGCCATCCCGGAATGTGATAACCGCCTCGCCCCAGAAACATCCCTGCGGCGTGCAGACAAAGTCCCTGTTCTCACTGCTGATATCATTTTGCTTCAATATCAGCGACAGCTCCCGCACCCCTGTCAGATCCACGTCGACTGTGCCGCGCCCGAGTATCCACCCGTCGAAAGCGCCCTGCGCCAGCACTGCGCCGTCCCCCTCCACGCGGTACGACAGTGGGATCGTATAGCCTGTCCCGTCCGCAGCCCAGCCATCGTAGACTGCGACCCTCCCCACGATCTGCTCAGTCTGAGGCGGCCATGCCGTGTACACATCCATCTTTAACAGACCAGGCTCATTGTAATTCGAGCGGTCACAGCGCTGCTGCTCTCCCGCATCCGCCTCTGTAAAGAGCGTCTCAAAATGCGCCTTCGTCACACCCTCCGCGCGATACCAGGCACAGTCCGTGATAAACTGCGCATCCGACACCGGATTGCTGTCAAGCTGCTCTGTATGCCTGTCGTACCTGACAGAATCCCCCTCAATCCCCTGAAATCCTTTGATCTGCATCAGGCTGTCAAATATATGCACTTCGCTGCCCTGCAGATAATCAAACAGCACAATATAGTCATCCGTCACAGCCATCACGCGCCGTTGCAGGATCTCCTCCGTAAAGCCGCTCATCTCCCCGTAGACAGGGCTGTCCTCCCCCGTGACGACCGGCAGATAACAGTGATTCATCTGACAGCGCCTGCGCAGCTCCTCCTTCGTGCTGGTCTGCCCGTCCTGATAGTAGACCATGCCGCCATACGGCGGATACGCCCACCTGGTCCGTATCTCGACGCCCGCAGCCTGCAGGCTGTCCCCGTCGTCTGTGTCCTGATCCCGATCGTAAAATTCTGCCGCCGAAGCGCACAGCTTTTGCTCACCGAACAGGATCCGCCTGGAATCCGCCGGAATCTGCATCTTGTCGTCCACCACGACCATGTTCTTGGTGAGCGAGCACTGCACATAGAATTTGTACATAAAATGCGCATAGCCCCACCAGCAGTTCTCCGGATTGTAAAAGCTCCTGCCGTACCGCATGACAGACAACAGGTCTGCCGTGTCAAAATGTCCGTGCGCACCGCCGTGCGAGCCGTACCGCAGCACTGCCTGTATCTGTTCCCGCGGCTCCCTGCCCCGCTTCCGGCTCCGCAGCATCATGATGCCGATGTTGTCCGAATACGCGTTGTGGCAGTATTGTCCACTGTCATCCACCGGCTGCACTGTCTCCAGCAGTTCCGGATTGCCAAAAATCGGGTCCGGCCTGCTCTTTTTGATCACCGGTATGTACCGCGGATCCTGATAATAGGTATAGGCCAGATCATAAGTGGAACCAAAATGTACTCCCGACAGCTTTTTCTCATCTGAGTCCGCAATGCCGAACAACACACCCCTGTAGTCGAGAAATGCGGGAACCGCATCAAACATGTCTTTAATGCAGACATAATTTTTTGTGTTCCCGCCCCATTTCTGATTGTACATACCAGACAGGACCTTTGGCGCATTGTCCGCATAGACCGAACTCACTTCCTGGTTGTAGGGAATCTGAAAGCGCGTGTGCACCAGATTATAGCCAAACGGCAGCATGGCATGCGCCGCGTGCATCATCATCGAGGAAACCCATGTGTTGTATCCCACCGAGCACTCATGCCACCACCCATCGTTGAACACGCCATGGCGGAACTGTTCGATCAGGCCGCCGTTTCCAAACAGAAACCGCAGCGCCCTGTCCATATCCTGTATGGCAAGCGCACAGTAAAAAGCGCCCACGATCTCCGAGATGAGCCAGTTCGAGATCTTCCCGCTGCGGATATGTCTGTCGAGCTGGTCCATGTAGAGGCGGAACGTCCTTTCGACCGCCTCCCTGTCCGCCTGGGAGAGACACTCCGAGTCATAGATGATGTCATACGGGATTGCCAGATGCTGGAAAAAATGTCCCTCCTGCACATAGCTCTGGCTGCACCCCTTCAGCCGCGCCGGATACCCTGTCTCCTCATCCGTGAAATAGCGGAAAAACATGGCAAGCTTTCCGGCGTATTCCTCATCCCCCGTGAGGGCATAGGCATACGCCGCCGACATAGTATTCGTCTCCTCGCTCGTCTCATAACAGTACTCCCGGCCAACGGCAGGGGGACATACCTCCCACTTTTGAGCAGTGTCGATGTATTCCCTGCAGGGTTTCTCGTAAACCTGATATGTCCTTATCTTTTCCATCACCTTCTGCCAGCCCGCCCTGTTATGATAGATATGCGGGTGCGGCAGCGCACATATCGTTTTCAATACAAGCTCCTGGGAAAAAGTACCATATCTGTTTCTACCAATGACACGGATCCGCGTGTTCTCATGTCCCCCTGGAACCATGTTGTCATGAACGGTCAGACGCACTGTAAATCGGATCATGCCATATGGCTGTATCGTGATCATCCTCTCGTCTCCCGATCTGTACTGATGCTGTGAATCCATGCTCAGTTCTGCCATCATGGACTCCCAGCCCTCAAAGACCTGCTGTAATTCTACGGCCATATCCCTGTCTGTGCAGTTGTATATCGTCCCGTCATACAGCGCACTCTCCCCAGCCTTCCGCGACCTTCCTTTCACCGGCATCTCTGCAAAAATCCCCTTCGAGCGGACAGCGTACAAGCCTGCCAGACAGACCGCCCCATCTTCCGCTTGATCCTCTTCTCCAAACGAAATCTCAATGCCGCTCACAAACTGCCATCTGTCCTCCGCCACAGTCTCCACCGGAAACTCCGCGAAAGGGATATCAACCGTATTTCTGCCCTCCTCCAGCAGGAGTGCCGCGGTTCTGCGGAGCGGTTCCCCCTCGGCAGGCGTGACTGTCACTGTACAGTCTGTCAGCACTGCGCTGCCGCTGTCCACAGCCAGCACCAGTCCATACCAGCCCATAAAGTCCATACTGCTGTCATTGCGCCTGCAGAACCCCTGAAAATAAAATCCCTTTGCCTCCTCTGGCACAGGATATCGGAAATAGTTCCCGGCTGTCTCCTGCATCCATGTGTCCCTGATACTGATCACATATCCATTCCGCATTCTTTATCTCCTCCATTCCTGCCACACCTGTGAGAACCTGTACGGTTCCATGCAAAACAGGTATGCATCTTTATCTTAAGCCGGAAAAATCTCCGCCGCCACTTTGAAATATAACAGAATTATATAAAATACCACTGCGATATTTAAAGACCGTAAGAATCTGCAATCGAGTAGGGGAATGCCCTTCTCCACTACTCGCCGCGCGACCCGTGCGCCGCCTCAGCGGCATATTTCAAAAAACGAGGCAGAGAGTCTGTGACTCCTGCCTCCTGCACATTTCTACCATATGCGTATTCCTGTACCATTTAACTTATATATCGCTTCAATATAAAAATAATCCGCATATACCATCGTGAAATGATGCCTGCTGTCATGGTACGCCCCCGTACAGTTCTGAACGATTGCATCACAATGACGGCTCCAGTCAGTCCTTGTGTCCGTGATCGCCTTTAATATCTTCACTGCCGGACGTAAATAAACCTGCTTTTCATTTTCGGGAACATAGCCTGCCAGCTCGATCAGTCCTCCCGCAATGACACAGGCGCCGCAGGAATCCTCCAGCGCAGGTTTTTCGGGCTGCCGGAAATCAACAGGAATGATGCCGCTCTCCGGGATATTGGCAATGCAGTAATGCGCCACCCTCTTTGCCGTGTCGAGATATTCCTCTTTTCCCGAATTGGTATAGCTGTTCACAAAGCCATACAGCGCCCAGCCCTGTCCGCGCGTCCACGCGGAACCTTCCCCATAGCCCTGTCCGCCATGGCTTTTTACAAATGCCCCTGTCTCAGGATCAAACTCCCCGATATGGACCACCGAGCCGTCCTTTCTGATAAAGTGCGTCATGACACTGTCCGCATGGCGCATGGCAATATGCCGGTATCGCGGATCTCCAGTCTCCTTTGACGCCCAGTACAGCAGCGATATGTTAAACATGCAGTCAATGATCGCCCAGCCTCTGGTGTCCTGATCCGGTAAATCATTCCATGCACGAATATAATTTCCCTGCGGGTTAAAACGTCCAGCCAGCAGATTCGCGGCGTGCAGCGCAGCCTTTTTCGCTTCCTCGTTTCCTGTGATCCTGTAGTCGGCCACCGCAGCCGGCAGAAACATAAATCCCACATCATGGTGAAGCCCGTAGAAATCCGAGAAAGTCTGTTCCAGCTTTTTCTCACATTTCCTCGCCATGTCAATGTAGCGCTCATTCCCCGTATCCTGGTACAACAGCCACAGAATCCCGCCCCAGAAGCCATTTGTCCACCAGTTCAATCCATCATCTGCATTCCAGTCTTTTGTGCTGTCGCTCCGGTCGTCATAGTTTCCATTTTCATCCGTCGTGTAGGGAATCTTATCTTTATTTTTCTCGCTTACCCAACTGATCTTTTCCCTGATTTTTTCAACCGTATCTGTGATCCATCTCTGTTCGTCCATATCTCTCCTCCGTTTGTTTATCCTTATGGTTTCAAGGAACTGTTGATAGTTTCCAAGATTCCTGATCCTACTATAAAGATTTGAACGACCTCCTGCAATGACCTTTGATGTGATCAACTGACATTTTATGCTTTTTAACAACAGGGCTTATCTATTCTCCTGCTGATACAGCCGCAGCCGCTCATTCATTCGTTCCGCCTGCTTTTTCCCCCGCCTCCACACAACAGCGGAAACAAGCACAAAGATAGCCGCTATGGCAAGGAGCATCGCCAGTACCATCGGCAGATTGTCAAGATAGAACCACTCAAACCAGATCCCGCAGCCCAGGACGATCGCATTCGTCAGGACATAATGACATACATAAATACACAGCAGCGCTTTTTTGCCGATCTCCCGCTGCGGATAAAAACCTGTCACAAGACTGCACAGAAAGGAGACACCCAGAATCTGCCACAAAATCTCCACCCCCAGTACCGCCTGCTGCCAGAACACAGTAATGTACAATGCCGTCACAGCAAGCACGCAGGTTGTCACACACACAAAGACAAAAGCCACATCTCTTAACCGTTTCAACAGACCACCCCTCCTCACAGACCTAATTTTTGCTTTAACACCGGAACGTACTGCCTCGATATGATGACCCGCTCCCCGTTCTGCATCAGCGCCTCGAACCTTCCGTTAAAGGCGGGGCTTAACCGTTTCACCTTCGACAGATTGACAATGCAGGACTTGGACGCACGGAAAAAATCCGTTCCCTGGAAAATCTCCTGCAGCTCATACAGTTTCATCCTGGTCTCATAGACCTCCTTTTCCAGATACAGGAAAACCTTATTGTCCACCGCCTCAAAATAATAGATCTCCTCCGGCGCGACCTGAAAATAATTCCCGTCCTGCAGGGCAGTGATCTTCTCCCGCCCCGCCTTGACCGCATAGATCAATTTTAACAGCTGCTGATCCATATGACGGCAGCGGACAATGATCTCATCCTCCTCGCCCTCGCCCGGCTCTGTGATCGTAATCTTCATAACCCCTCCAATTTCATCTCAACGGTCTCTCAGCCTGCGCCGCCTGCTGATCCACACGGATATCGTTACAGCCATTATAGCATATACCGCGATCAATAAAAACTGAAACTGCAGCGACACTTCCTGATCTCCTATGAAAATGGCCACGCCCATCTGCTCGCGAAACTGCTCTCCCGCGGTTCTGGGCAGCCCGTCAAATGTCCGCGCGATGGCGTCTTCCGTGCAGACGCCCCGCATCATCGCGGCGCCGTGCAGCACCGGCAGGCATTTCAATACGCTGCCGACACTCTCCGGCAGCATAGACATCGGCAGGTAAATGGCGCCCACAAAACCTACCAGCGTCCCTATGATCGTCATCATGCTGCTCCACGCGCTCTCGCTGTGCACAAACAGCGCAAGCAGATAAAACAGCGCCGCATACATAAACGTGTTCAGCACGATCATGCCAGATAATTTCAGGCAATCCGCCACACCGAGCAGCGGATACCCGCACAATGCCATGTAGGCTTCACCCAGCGCCAGTGTCAGCACACACATGCCCGTACCGACAATCCATGCTGCAAAGATATATCCAAGCGCGATCTGAATCCGCCTGACCGGCGCCATGTAAAAACACGCCAGCCTGTTTTTCGCCTCGTCCTGCACCATCGTTCCCATGAGCGTCAGTGTGATCGTGACTGCATTGACCTCCAGGATCCCCGCAAGCGTCCACATCTGTATCAGCCAGGCGGCATTTCTCTCGTCCGCCGCGGTATCCCGCACCCCGCCGGACGCCGCGAGCGCGCTCACCACATTTTCGCTGTTCATGCTACCCAGAAAGATGACCATCAATGCCAGCACGATCAGCATGGACAGCACGGAAAAAAAGACGGACACGTAATCCCTGATATAAAGCAGCATATTTCTCTTTGACAAATAATAGATTTCTTTCATTTTAACCCTCCAGTATTTTTCCTGTCACGTTCAAGAACACATCGTCCATGGAGCCCTGCACCATCTCAAACCCGTCGATCAGTTCCCTCACACTGTCCAGAACCGGCAGCGCCGCCTTGCTCTCCGGCACAGCTACCACAAAACAGTCCTCTTTTTTCCTGTATTCAACCTGCATCGCTGCAAGACGTTTTTCCAGTTCCGGCGAATCTGCATAAAGTCTGAGTTTATCCTTTGCATATTTTTCCTTCAGGGAAAAGGGCGTTCCGTACTCCATCAAATGCCCCGCGTCCATGATGGCAATATGGGACGCCCGCGCCGCCTCCTCCATATAGTGCGTGGTCAGAAAAATGGTCATCTGCTCCTCCCTGCGCAGCCGTTCCAGAGACTCCCACACCTTTTTTCTCGTGGCGGGATCAAGCCCTGTCGTCGGCTCGTCCAGAAACATGATCTGCGGCGTATTGACCAGTGCCCTTGCGATCTCGCACCGCCTCTTCTGCCCGCCGGAAAGTTTTGCAAACCGCCTGTGATATACGTCCTCGAGTTCCAGTATACCGCATATCCTCTCAATGGAAGCACGCAGCTTTTTATGGTCTCTCTCGTACAGCACACCCCTGACAAACAGGTTTTCCTCCACGGTCAGCTTGTCGTCCAGACAGTTATTCTGATAGACGACTCCGATCCGCTTCCTGATCTCCTCGTCCTGTTCTCCCGCCTGAAATCCGCAGACCTCCACTCTTCCCGCCGTCGCCGGATAGAGCGTGCAGAGCATGTTGATCGTCGTGGACTTGCCCGCGCCGTTGATGCCCAGAAAGCCAAACAGCTCCCCACGCTCCACCTGAAAACTGATGTCGTCCACCGCCTTTACATCGCCAAAATACTTCTTTAATCCCTCTGCTTTGATCACTGGTCCCATCTGCCTGTTCCTTTCTGTTTCTTTTTATTTCCTCCAATGCTTCATTCCTAAACATCATACGCAAAAAAGGCAGCCGCCGCAATCGCAATGCGGCAAGTTGCCTTTTTGAATCTGTAAGTTGCCATGGCAGGGCGCAACATGCACTGTCGCCCCTCCATCATTTGTTCCGCACCGTGCATACAAACTCCCATTCACCTGCTCCGGCGGGCACTCCGATCAGTATGGTAAAATCGCTGATTTCACACTGACTGTCCTGTGTTACTTCCGTGCGCAATACAGCGCGACCGCCTGGCTGACAAACGCCGCGGTACCCTCCCCGCCGGCTTTGTCGATATTGCGCTTCATGCGCTCATCACCCGCGTACATCTCGCCCAGACCGCGCAGGATCTCGTCCGTACACTGGTAATAATGCTCCGTGATAAACGCCTGTATCCCGGCAACCTCCTCCTGCACTGCCTGATCCGCAGGAGAGCCCTGCCGCAGCCTGCCGATCCTGGCAAAGCGCTCCATCAGCCGGCTGGCGATCTCTGCCTGCTCTGTGTCCGTCCTCCCTTTTGCCTTCTGCTGATATTCGCCATATGCCGCGGTATCACCCCACCGCCTGCGGACCTCCTCCTCATATTGTTTCATTTCTTCTTTTTCAAATGCGTCAAAAGCCTTCATATCCATTGTTTCCACTCCTTCTTCCTGCAGCCTGCGCGCAAACAAGATCAGCTTCTGCGTGTGGGCGAGCTGCAGCTCCAACAGTCTGATCTGCTGTGCAAGCGCCTCCCGCTGGTCAAAATCCGGGCTATCCAGAATCGTCCTGATCTGTTTCAGCGGAAACTGCAGCTCGCGGAACAGCAGTATATTCTGCAGGCGTTTTAACTCGTCATCACCGTACAGGCGATACCCGGCCTCCGTCACCCTGGCAGGCTTCAACAAGCCGATCGCATCATAGTGATGCAGTGAGCGGACGCTCACCCCCGTCAGTCTGCTTACCTCGTTTACTGTCAGCATCGTTCTTTCCTTTCCTTACATAATTTTATGCGTTCTTCCCGGGAATAAATTTATCATAAACTATGACACAGTGTCAGAGTCAAGACTTTTTTGCATTTTTTTGTCTTTTCTTTTGTCATTGCAATTCCCCTCTGTCCTGTACCTTGTAGCCGCAATGTAATCATGAAAGTCCTGAGACAAGGCTCTGACGGATCTACAGACCGAACGCCTTGGGCTGGTTATGACTTCTGTTGTGGATGTCATGGCTTTTTACATATTTCTCCGGCTGTCTGTTCTGGTCGATCCTGACGATACTGCGCCATATTTCCGGCTGGAATGTGCTTTTTATCAAATGCAGCACGATCAATTCTGGACAGTGTG
Organism: Lachnospiraceae bacterium; assembly: GCA_021770755.1. GTDB lineage: Bacteria > Bacillota > Clostridia > Lachnospirales > Lachnospiraceae > COE1. The sequence continues at coordinate 4,503 of JAETQI010000057.1, read as the reverse complement.
GAAAAACAGAAAACAGCAGATTTTGCAAGAGATGCTATTGAAAGCCCATATATATTGTAGTACAGTATATGATATAATCAATCAAAGCATAAACCAGATTCTCTGCGAAACATGCTATTTATCTGAACATTGCAATAACGCGAATTGCCTGCGAAATCCAGAAGAGCTTCAAATATTGAGGGAGCAAATGCACGCTTTAATTAAGTGATTTTTGATATCGTGTGGACTCTCACCTAGCCCGAAAGGATAAGTGACAACTTTGAGTATATCGCCAATACCTAGGCAAGCCTCCTAATCAGCTACCATAGTCTTGCAGAATCTCAGTCTAACACTCGGATAGTCTGGGAGTATATAATAAACCACGAACAGATTTCGATTCCATGTGCGCATTGCACCTACAGTTTTCCGTAGGCATGATGCGCTCCTTTGCTTATCTCATACAGGAGAAATAAATCATTCCATAATCTTAAGGCATATATGATCCAAAATGGTTCTTTTTCCATTGCGACTATGTATAGTACTTATATACCTTATATCAGCATAGTCGTACTCCTTTGTTATATTATCATCTACACAAACTAACTCATACGGGTACTTATATTTTCTTATGTGTGCAATATATTTTTCCCAGAACTTTCCAAAATCTTTAACCTTAACGTACGAAACCAAAAAATTAAATGCGTTTCCTAATGTGTCATATTTATATACCTTGTCTATATGTTCATCCAAATATGCCTTCTCCAGCCCATTCAAATTTAAAGCCTCAATAATTGATATTGGCCTGCCTTTATCATGGAGTAAAATATCTACTTCTCCAGATAATATGCCAGAAGCAGACTTCCCTTGACGCGTCTGATCCTTTATCTGATAGCCTCCTGTTTCCAAAATATCTCTGATAAAGTCATTTCTCTGATCTTCCAAAACATTAATAAAAGTTGGATTTTTCTGTAATTTAATACAGGCATTAAACAGATCTTTAAATACGGTTTCTCGATTAACAACTTTTATTTCATTACTGAGCTGCTTCTCATCTGTCACATATTTTTTAGCTTGTACAATACATATCTTTTTTCCTCCCATAACTTGAATCAAATATTCCGCTTGTATTTGGGGATAAACCTGTTGTAAAGCTAATTTCACGAGTCGTTCAATATCTATCCCCATGTCAATCCCAATTAAGCTGTAACCATTATCCTTGTTAACCGCACCAATAACAACATATCCGTTTTCTTCCGTTCTTTTAGATACGCATTCAATCAACTGTGCAATTACCTGCGGCCGCAACTCATATTCCCTACCAATAACATCATCTGCACCTTCAGATAACTTTTTTAATACACTATTTATTTCAATCATCTTTATATCCTCTTTAACGGTATCTTATTGATTCCTGTAAGTTTTAAAATCTTTCCAAATGTTAATTTTTCTGGTTCTTTTTTTCCATCCTCAACCCATAACTCCCAATCTTTATTATAATCAAGCATATTTTTTTCAGATTCATAATGTATTGCAACATAACTATAATCTGAAGGACGTGCTATCAAATAAATTTGTTCCTTATTTTTTTCAATAATAAACATGGTTTTGTCAATCTCTATAATATTTGACACATCATACTCTGGTTTCTTCCCCAAAAATTCTATGATATTATTCTTAGCACGCTCCAGTATTTGATCGACAAAGATAAATTTTGAAACATCATGGGATGGTGTATAACTAAAATTTTCCTTAAATACCTGTAAATTTAAAGCTTCTTTATACTGTTCTTCTGACGCAATACCATATTGAATCAATAATTCTTCTTCACTTTCCACATCATTCAAAATAGTATCTTTACTTAAGCTCTTATCTTCATTTGCCTTTATAAACGCTTCTTCTAAAATACTGATATCTTTAATCTGATATTTTTCTAATATCGCGTCTATTTGTTCGGCTTTTTTCATATTTTCGGCTATTTCTTCATCATTATATAGCCAATGTATATTTTCACGTATATCTTTAAAATATTTTATTGCTGCATCCGGATTATCCTTTATCCAGTAATAAAGTTTTTTAAATGCATCCATCACAATGGGATCCTGCATTTTTGCAGAACCCTGATTATTTCTTACATACGATATAATATGCGGAGCAACATCTGCAATTCCTTTCATTCGATTATCAGGTAACTGCAAAAAAACTTCAGCTAATAGTAATTCTCCTTTGATGTCATATCCCGCAACAGACGAAATACTTTTTAATGTTTCATCCATTTCACCATTATCTGTAAACAATTCTTCTTTTGCTTTAAATTGGCCGTTCTGGTTTGGCAAAATTGTTTTTTCTTTTCTATCTAATAAGAAACTGTATCCTGAATTCTTTATAAAATCAATAAATCTGGCAATCCATTCTTCAACACTTTCTTCTGAATCAATAACAATCAAATCAAGAGTTTCCAAATTTTTATATTCACTTATTTTATCTACAACCTTAGTACATAAATATTTTATTGATTTTTCGAGTAACTCTTCCGAAATAATAGAAACCTCATGCTTTACCATAAATTCATCCGGAAATATAGTGTCCGCAAATTTCAAAAAATCTATCTGTTTCTTTCTGAGGTCAGATAGATCACCATCCTTTGCATACAGAACAATCAACTGGCCATATATATTATCCTGTTGTTCAGAACCTTGTACTAAACCATTAGTTATTCTCTCAAAAATATCTTGTATTGAACATTTGGGTATATTCATCCACTCTAAATCAAGGATTCCCTTATCGAGAAATTCATTTCGGCAATCATCCTGAACATAATTTAAAATATCCTTATATGCCTCATCAATACCTAAATCAACCGATAATGTATCTAACGTGCAAAAAGAACCATTTTGATTTGGGAAAATACTCACATGGTTAGTTTTTATATACTCAATTATGCTTTTGTTTTTTGATATCAGATAATAGAGTTGGTTAAGCCATTCTTCTCCCTTTTTACATATTTTTTCTTCGAGTAGATTTATATTCTTTAATTCTTGTACATATTGCACCAAACTCTGTAATGTAAATTTATTACATCCTCTCCATAATGAATCGTACCATGCATCAATTTCAGATTCATTTGTTACCATATCTGGCATAAGCTCTGAAACTAACTTCCACATTTCTTTTCGTATATTCGAATTCGTATCGTCAATTATCCAAATATTCGTTTTTCCCCATTCATCCTGCAGAGCTGTCCTTGTTTCTACTTTATTATCAATAATTGGCGTGGTGCAAATTATAGTTTTGCACACATCTATAATATTTTTTCCTACCCACTCTTTACTAAGCCATGTCTTCTCCCCTTGTGAGCGAATTTTCACAAAATTATAAACTCCCTTCCATCCTCTATTTGATATATAAGATAAAAACTCCCCATACAATTTCACAGCTTCTTCTATGAGGCTCTTATTTTCATTTGTTTCAGCTTCATCTACATCTTTTAAAAAAATACCATTGCGCGGCTCAGTCGGATTGAACTTTGAACTATTAACCACTGCTGGAAAAGCAAAATCCTCTGTTCCGATTAAAGGAAAATCGCAGAAAAGTCTTGGTAACTGTTCTGAAAACTTCTTTATCCAAACACTATTTTCTTTCCTCTGCACCTCAGTAACTACAGATACATTTTCGCTTTGGATACTGGCAATATAAATGATATTTTCTTCTTTATTTCGTTTTATTACAACTTCCTGCACTTTTATATTATCTTTTTGTGTTGATCGGACACGGCCTCTTCTAAACTCCCATTCATATTGTATTACTGAGATTGATCTTATCTCTGGTACGAACATAAAAACATATGGCATAGAAACAGAAAGACTATTTAATCCTTCTTTCGCAATAGCAACACCCCTTTGATCAAGACAGTATGTAAATGACGTATTAAATGACTGCTCTTCAAAATCATTCACTACCTCTCCGTTATCAATACCATTTTGTAATTGTTCAAAACTTTTTCTATTTCCCTCTATAATTCCTTTCTTTGTTCCTTCCGAACGATTTATTTCTAATTCTATTTTTCTAATTTCATCCTCCTTGTTCTGCAAAGCGCCTGATACCATTACTTTCTCCGATAATAGATGTGTGGTCATAAATCCTGTTCCAAATTTCCCCGTACTTCTTGAGGATTTTTCATCCCTATCTTTCGTTGAAACTTGTTCTATTAAAAAGATAATGTTTTGTATTGTAAATGGTTTCCCATTATGCGAAAACCGTAATGTTCTTTCCTGTTCACTAAAATCAATCCTTATGTCAACGCCGCCAGTGCTATTGACTACGTCCTTAGCATTCTGGATAAGTTCCCAAACCCATCTGCAACGGCTTTTATCATCGGAATTTTGTTTCAATCCTTTCAAAGAATCAATTATCTTAGGTATTTGCAAAACGTTAAACTCCGCATAAATACAGTAATCTTTTTTCTACAAAATAAAACACCTCCTCACTAATTTATGGTAAAATAGAGTTGCAACCACCATTAACCAA
>JAETQI010000009.1 GCA_021770755.1 Lachnospiraceae bacterium | reverse complement strand
GGCACCTCCTCTTTTTATGTGTATGTTTTATTGGTAATTACATTATAACATAAAAAGAAGGTGCTCCATATTATTTTTTGGAAAAATTCCCCAAGTAAAGTTACACTATCATAAAATAAAATCCTGAAATACCCTTTAGAGTGGAGGCAGGATTATGAACAGGACGAAAAAGCAGATCAGCGACGCGTTCTGGGCGCTTCTGGAGGAGAAGCCGTTCAACAGGATCACAGTACAGAATATCGTGGAGTGCTGTCAGGTAAACAGGAATACATTTTACTATCATTTTCAGGATATCCCCGCACTTGCGGAGTACTCGATCAAGGAGTGGGCGGCGCAGGTGATCCGGAACAACTGCACATTCGGAACACCGATCAACTGCATTGCCCCGATCGCGCGGGAATTCATGAAGCGGAAAACCGCGTGCATCCATATCTACCGCTCCTCCTGCGGAGAGGGCTTCATACGGTATCTGAATGAGATCACCCTGCACGTGGTCCAGCTCTATCTGGACGGCATCGCGGAGAAGGTGGACATCCCTGACAGCGACAGGGCAGTCTTTGCCAGATTTTACAAATGCACATTTGCCGGAATCGTGCTCGACTGGCTTGACGCAGGGGCTTCCTACGACCTCCTCGAATTCTGTGAGAAGGTCTGCGAAGCCTTTGCGGGTGTGGATGAGATGGTCTTTACGGCGAAGTTCGGCGCACACAGTGCAGATAATACACGGAAGATATGACAGCCACAAGGACAACCAATGCTCCTGACAGCCAAAAGGCGGACGAGCCAGGCTCCGTGATGCTTGCGCCGAGAACGGTCGACAGGACGACACCCAGCGTCGTGCCGAGGACACCGCCCGCCAGATAATACCGGAACGGAATCTTTACCGCGCCGAGATACATACTCACCGCATCCCCTGGCAGAAAGATCAATGTGCGCAGCAGAAATGAGATGAAAACAGGGTTCTGGTTCTGACGGGAACAGATCTTTGCAAGCTTCGGATATTTTGCCTGCAGTTGTTCCGCCATGCCGGCGCCGGAACAGCGCCCGATCCAATACGGAATGGTGAGCGTGACTGCCCTGCCGGCAAAGTTGACCAGCAGTGCGGCAGGTATGGGAAAGAGATGCCCTGCCGCCACCTGGAGCACGATGATGGGAAATACAAAGGACATGCTCTTTGCCGCGTACAGCAGCAGGATGACAGCCGCCGCTGCCAGCGGTTTTTCTGGTGTGTACGCAAGGATCGCCTCCACGCTGATCTCCCTGTCAGAGACAGCGCAGAGAATGGCAAAAACGGCGCATGCGATCAGAGGCAGGCTCTTTAAGACCGTCCGCATTCGCCGGTGCTGCTGCGGTTTCATTGAATCATCTCCCATCATTTGTTCCGTGGGGACGCCGCCCACAGTTCCCCGGCGACAGGCGCCCACTCCGCAGAATACTGCCCGCACTTGGCACAGAGATGCTCGACACTCTCCGGCGACTGCAGATCCGTGGAGTGCGCGCCGCAGGCATTGACCATGGCGCAGAGCTTCTCGGGATTTTCGAGCATCGGACAGGGGCGCAGCATATTTTCATGAAAAGGCTGTCCTCTGTGGTATGCCATCAGCATGGGCGAACGGAGCGCGCCCAGAAGGGTCTGTTCCCGGATGTTGGAGTCCGAATAGTGCACGAACACGCAGGGATCGATATCCCCGTTGGCGTTGATGTGCAGATAGCGGCGGCCGCCCGCGATACAGCCCCCGACGTACTCCGCGTCATTCTGGAAGTCCATGGCAAAGAGCGGCTTTTCGCTGCGGTAACGGCGGATCCGCTCATAGATCCCCCTGCGCTGTTCCGGCGTCGGCATCAGGTGCGGCGCCGCGTCATTTCCCACTGGCATGTAGTGAAAATACCAGATGAAATACGCGCCCATGTCTATGAGGCTGTCGAGATATTCCTCCGAGGTAATGGACTCATAGTTGACACTGGTGTAGCAGGAGGAAATGCCGTAAACCAGTTTTTTGCGCCGCAGAAGCGCCAGTGAATCCATCACTTTCTGATATACGCCCTCCCCACGCCTTCCGTCAGTCGCCTCCTCGAAGCCCTCGAGGGAGATGGCCGGGACAAAGTTGCCCACGCGGAGCATCTCGTCCGCAAATGCCTCATCGATCAGTGTCGCGTTGGTGAAGCACAGGAACACGCAGTCCGCGTGCTGCTCACACAGACGTATCAGATCTTTCCTGCGGACGAGCGGCTCACCGCCCGTGTAGATATAGAGATAGACACCGAGCTCTTTGCCCTGACAGATGATATCATCCATCTCTTCATAAGACAAATTCAGTCTGTTTCCGTACTCTGCCGCCCAGCAGCCGGTGCAGTGAAGGTTACAGGCAGATGTGGGATCCAGCAGGATCGCCCACGGGATATTGCAATCATATTTTTTGCGCAGATCCTCCTCCCGCCGCCAGCCGATCAGCGCAGCCTTGATGAAGAAGTTGACAGCGAGTGTCTTAGCGACATTGGGGTCGACATCCGTAAAGAGACGCCTTACATAGGTATAGTACGGGTGTGCCGGGTTTGTGATCGCCTCCCGGATCATCTGTCTCTGCGTGACAAAATATTCGCCGGCAAATTTGTCCGCCCAGTCCATGATCCTGAGCATATTTTTCTCCGGATCCTTATAAATATAGTTGAATGCCTGCTCAATGCCGAATTTCCTTAGTGTGGTGGCTGCGTTCATCATAATAGTTCATCTCCTTTATATTTCTCTATTTTTCTGCTCACATTTTTCCTATTTACCATAGTTAAGTTTTTACTTCCCATCCGTCCCGTGTCGCTGACGTGCCATGGAAAAGTCATGCTGAAAGGCGAGACAGTAGAGATCATTGGACAGATAACCTGTTATCCTGATAATACCGTACAGGATCAGCATGATACCGCCCGCCGGTTCAGTGTCATTTTCCCATCCATAGCAAAAACCTCCTTTTCCGATTCAAATTGTTTTGGTGCTTTTACCTTAATATCTCCCTGGCAAAATGAAAATAGACAAAATATAACAGAATATCCAAAAATCAGACAGATGACTGCATTTGTTTGATTTTTGGATATTTGAGAAAAAATGTCTATTGATGGCCAAACCAGGACATTCTAATATAAAGAAAATAGCAAGGATGAATGTTTTAGCAGCTACAGATAGGAGGAATAATTATGGAAGAAATGAATATGTGGGCATTGTGTATGACTGCTGTCGTCGTCTCATTTCTGGGATTTGCGGTGGAGAATCTGTGGATCTGCCTGACAAAAGGGTACATGGACAACCGCAATATGTGCCTGCCGTTTCTGGTCGGTTATGGCATGGCGATGTCTGGACTGCTGATACTGCTCGGGACACCGCAAAATCCCTGTTTTCTCGGCCTGCCGCTGCCTCTGGAAAATGAACGGCTGCACCGTCCTCTCTATTTTATGGGTGCCATGCTGTGCGTCTGTGCCGGCGAGATCGCACTCGGGAAATTTGTGGAGAGGACATGCCACTTTTACTGGTGGGATTACTCGAAGATACCGCTGCACATCACGAGATACACTTCATTGCCGACGAGCACCTTGTTTGCCTGCGCGATCACAGTCTTTATGGATCATGTGCTCGCACCGCTCTACGGATATTTCCTGAGCTGGGACTCGGAATCGCTCCGCGCCGCAGCCATAGTCATGACACTGCTGCTGACAGAGGATTTTCTCTACAATGCCTGTCTGATGTACCAGAGGCAGGGCATGGTACGGCGCTGGCGCGTTGATATGCCGCGGTTTAATCTTGACAGGAATTTCACCCGGTGTTAGTATAAAAATCAATAATCACTTTTCATTTTATGCGGAAACAGGCAGGAGGTTCCCCATGTAATACTATATTCTGAAACTTAACATACAAAGCCGCAGGCACTTGAAGGCGTTCACCGTTTTAAAGTGACTGTCGTTTTTGTATGTTTTTGTTTTCATTTATTTCAATCCATTTTCAGCCAAACGGAAAATAAATTCAGAATATAGGAGGAACGAATTATATGGAACAGATTTATAAATACCCGAGAACCCGGCATCTCGAGGGATCCCGCGAGCAGCCGGGCGACGAGGATCTGGAATGCGTAAAATTGGACGCGATCAAAGGAAGCTACCTGGTACTGGAAGAGAAAGTGGACGGCGCAAACTGTGGCATCAGTTTTGGCAGTGACGGAAAGATGTACCTGCAGAGCCGCGGGCATTTCCTGAACGGCGGATACGGCGAACAGCAGTTTGACCTGTTCAAGCTCTGGGCAGGCTGCTTTGAGGAGCCGCTGCGCCGCCTGCTGGGAGACCGCTATGTGATGTACGGCGAGTGGCTGTATGCCAAGCACACCGTATTTTATGACAGGCTGCCCCACTATTTCATGGAGTTTGATATCTTTGACAAAGGACAAAAGCGCTTTTTCTCCACACGTAAGCGCAGGGCATTTCTGGAAAAAGCCCCTTTCATCCGCTCTGTCCGTGTATTGACCGAGGGATATTTTGAGACAGCGGCATCCATCCGGAAATGGATCGGCCCAAGCCTTTTTATCTCTGACGCCCCTGACAAAAGCCTTGCGGCGCAGTGTGAAAAAAGCGGCGCCGATACCGGCTTAGCCGTCCGTCAGACCGATCTGACGGGCATCATGGAGGGAATCTATATCAAGGTGGAAGACGGGGATTATGTTACGGACCGCCTGAAATTTGTGCGCGGTTCTTTCCTCAACACGATTCTCGACTCGGAGAGCCACTGAGTAAACCGCCCCATCATTGCCAATTGCCTAGCAGACGGAGCCGACCTGTTTGCCATACCCGAGAAAGGCGGTGACATCGATGATGTACACTAAACAGGAGATTCTGAAAAAAATCCGGGGCAGTGGTTTTTCTCTTGCGCACCTCTCTGACCGCTGCCCTGAACTGCAGACATTGAAAAATATTCCCCAGGATCCAGCGTATCACGGAGAAGGGGACGTATACAACCACACGGAAATGGTGTGTGAAGTGCTGTTATCGCTCACCGAATGGAATACACTATCCATGGAAGACCAGAAAATTTTATTTCTGGCGGCGGCCTTTCATGATATCGGAAAGACTGCCTGCACGAAGCAGGAAAACGGAAAGTGGATCTCGCCAAAACACACCATCGTCGGAGAAAAAATCTTCCGCCAAATGGTGTACAGGAAATCGGAACAGTTCGGACTGACCTTTGATCAGCGGGAGAGAGCGGCAAAGCTCATCCGGTATCACGGACTGCCCGTATGGTTCTGGACAAAGTCAAAACCTGAGTACGACTTGTTCAAGGCGGCAGAAAGCATCCCGCTCCGGCTCCTGTACCTGCTCTCCAAAGCGGACGTACTGGGGCGGATCTCATCAGAACCCGGACAGCTAGACGAACAGGTAGAATTATTTGCAGACTATGCCAAAGAACTTGGCATCTGGGAGAAACCCTATGCATTCGCAAATCCGTACACAAGATTCCAGTATTTTCACAAAGAAGATTTGTGGCACAAGGCAGCACTGTACGACGACACTGAATTTGATGTCATAATGATGTCAGGACTCCCGCTGGCTGGAAAGGACTGCTGGATCGAGCGCTACGGCACAGGGGAACATGGCATGAAAATACCTGTCATCTCCCTCGACGAGATCCGCAGACAATACGGCATCCCACCGGCAAAAGACACCGGAAAAGTCGCCCAGATCGCCATAGGACAGGCAAAGACCTTTTTAAGACAGAAGAACCCCTTTATATGGAACGCGACGAACATCATCCAGGAGACCAGACAGCGGCTGGTCTCCCTCTTCGCCGGATACGGCGCCCGTGTGCACATCATATACCTGGAAGCCCCGTATCAGGAACTGCTTGACAGAAACCAGAAAAGGGAACGCTATATTCCGGAACCGGTTCTGGAAGAAATGATCCGCAAGCTGGAACCGCCGGCGCCCTGGGAAAGCTTCACGGTAAATAATGGGCTTCCTTTCCAGCATACCTGACGATCCTATAAGAAAAGGGCTGACACACAGATCAACACGTGTGTCAGCCCTCATTCTTTCTTTATTTATTCCTTTTCCGCACAGTCCAGGGAATCAAGATATGCCCTCAGCTCCCTGATCTCATCAGCAGAAAATTTTTCTCCCTGATAGAGACTGGCAATAAACTTCGTAGCCGACCTGTGAAACAGCTTGTCGAGAAGCTGTTCTCCCTCGTCGACCCTGTACTGCTCCTCCCCCACTACTGCATTGTAATAATTGGTGCGGGTACTCCTGTCACAGTACACATATCCCTTTTCGACCATCCGCGCCAGTACAGTCATCAGACTTGCAAGTTTCCAGTCGCGCTGTCCTTTCATCCCGTCCAGGATCTCATTGGAAGTCATGGCGTCGTCCCTGCTCCACAAAATCTTCATAATCTCAAACTCTGAATCTGATAGTTTTTTCATCGTGTATTGTCCTTTCGTAAAAAGCCGCGATCCATTCGCACAAAAATGCATCATTTTTGCATCATTAAGTGATATTATACACGGAGATAATTTTATGTCAAGCAGAATTTGATCTTATGTCCGGATTTGTGTCCGGATTTTCCCATAAATCCTCACTCAAGTCCATTCGTCGCGATCACAGAGCACGGCATGTTCAGCGACAGCGCTCCCCCTTCCGCAGTCGTCACCTTTCCGCCGGCCTCCTCCACGATCAGCGAACCGGCCGCAAAATCCCACGGACACAGGCGCAGCTCAAAAAACAGTTCCGCCCTGCCAGCCGCCACACTGCACAGGTCAAGCGCCGCCGAGCCGCTCCGCCTCACATCGAGCGCCCTCTTAAAATAATCATACGCCATCTCGAAAGATCTTCTGTTCAGCTCTTCATAGTAGGGAGCCGTGCCAAACAGCACCACACCGTTGCTCAACGGCTCCGACGAGACATGGATCGGCTCTCCGTTCAGGTATGCCCCCTGTCCCTTTACGGCCGTGAACATCTCATTGAGATACGGATTGTAGACGACCCCCATATACCGCTCCCCGTCCCGGGCAAGCCCGACAGAGATCGCACTCATATGATAGTCCTTGATAAAATTCGTCGTCCCGTCGATCGGATCCACGATAAAGGCGTACCCCTCCGCGACCGCGGCGTGGCGATCCTCCTCCTCCCCGACAAATACCGCCCCCGGCAGGATCTCAAGAAGCCTCCCCTGCAGCTCCTGCTGCACCTTCCTGTCGTATGTTGTGACAAAATTGGCATGGCCTGCCTTCTCATCGATACATCCCTTGCCCCTGTCGGCCTGTAAGATAATCTCACCGCACGCGCGCACGATATCCGTAATCTGTTCCATCCATTCGTTTTTTTCCATGATCTTCACTCCGTTTTAACTGATTTTTGCTTATTTCATGAATATATAAAATATTATACCATCCTGCCCTGCCCACTTCAAGGAAAAGCTCTCATAATGCCGTCCCCTTCGTCGGAACGAAAAGCCCTGACAGATCTGCCCCCTCCAGCGTCAGCAGGCGCACCTTCTTGTCGATACCGCCCGCGTATCCCGTCAGACTGCCGTTTGTCCCAACAACCCTGTGGCATGGTATGATCAGCGAGATCGGATTATGGCTGACTGCGCTGCCGACCGCGTGCGCCGACATCCGTTCGATCCCCCTCTGTGCCGCGATCTCTCTTGCGATCGCACCGTACGTCATCGTCTGTCCATACGGGATCCTGAGCATGATCTCCCACACAGACCTGCGGAATGGTGTTGCCTCCATGGACAGCGGCGGCGTAAAATCCGGCTCCTGCCCCCTGAAATAAATATCAAGCCATTGATCCGTCTGGTCAAAAACAGGCGAACTTCCTGACCTCCTCTCTTTTGAAAGTGTGCTGCCATAGTACTTCTGCCCTTCGAACCATAGACCCGACAGCTTTTCCCCATCGCTTGCAAGCGTGATCCTGCCAAGCGGAGAATCATAATAATGTATATATTGCATCGCGTTCTGCCTCCTGTTCTTACAGTTTCTTAGATTCCCGGAATCTATTTCATAGCCTTATTATACACACTTTTCATATTCATATAACCACCCGCATATACGGCGCACTCCCTACTTCATCAGATCGTCGATCTCCGCCAGAATATCCTTCCTGCGCTCCGTGAACAACATGTCCTTATTGTGTTTAAAATACTCCTGACAGCCATATTTCCCGATGAAATGCGCCGCGTAACTGTTGGCGGTGAGCTCTGTCACAAGAATCAGAAGCTCCTGACTGCCAGCCTCAAAAGCACCCTCGCAAAATCTGAACACATTTGTTAGGTTCGCGTCCGTCTGCGAGACCTGTTTCGAGAGTGCCTTTTTTCTCTTGTCAAAATCAGCTTTCAACAGTTTAAAGGCTGCATCCCCGCTTGCCGGCGCTTTCTGGGCAGTCAGCTCCATCTGCTCACCCAGTGCAGCGATCGTGATATTCAGTATGTACTCGCGGTCCACGGAGAGGTTTCCCGCCTTTTTCCCGACCGTGACCGCCTTCTTTTCCGCCTCGATCTGCCGGCCGACCACTTCCAGAAAATCCGTCTCGACGACGAAATCCGCCCGCATCCCTTTCAGGCAGTTTACCAGCTCCAGGATCGCCCCCTCCTGCGCCAATACCTCGCGGAGCACACCGACCAGCGCATCGACCAGCAGTCCCAGAAGGGACAGCCGCTCATCAAACTTCGCCGCCTTTGCGCGCCCTGCGATCTCCTTTCCAGCCTTTCCGGCAAGAATCTTGTCCACTTGATAATCCGACCTGTATTTTCTGAACAGATCATAGTACACTGCAAAGCTCTTGGCGATCTTCCTGTTCTGCAGATACTGTACGACAAGCTGCTCCGTGACCGCGATCTCCTTCTGTTCATACAGCTTCACCATGTCAGAGAGGTCGCTCCAGCCCCGGGCAGTCACAAAGCTCTTGCCGTCCACAGTAGTCTCGATCTTATAAAAATCGTCCTTCCTGATATCCAGATACGTCGTGATCGCAGGGTGAACCCCCTTGACATAGGCGTATTCTTTCCATACTTCATAGTCGGCCTCCACATCGATCCGCTTCAGCCTGTCCCATGTCACGATATCAAACTCACGCACGGAATTATTGTACTCCGGCGGGTTTCCCGCGGTGACGACGATCCATCCGCCGGGAACACTGTGGCGTCCGAATGTCTTGTACTGCAAAAACTGCAGCATCGAGGGCGCCAGCGTCTCCGAGACACAGTTGATCTCGTCGAGAAACAGGATCCCCTCCCGCAGACCTGTCACTTCCATCAGGTCATAGATCGCCGCGATGATCTCACTCATGGTATACTCACTGACGCTGTACTCCTCGCCGCCATAGTTTTTCCTGACAATAAACGGAAGCCCCAGCGCCGACTGCCGCGTGTGGTGCGTCATGGAATAACTGATCAGTCCGATCTGCAGCTCCTGCGCGATCTGCTCCATGATCGCCGTCTTGCCGATCCCCGGCGCTCCCATCAGAAAAACAGGGCGCTGACGCTCGACCGGGATCACATAGTTTCCAAACTGATCTTTTGTAAGATAGGCAGACACCGCATTCTTGATGTCCTCCTTCGCCTGCTTGATGTTCATTTTCTACCTCCCGAAATGATCGTCTGCTTCGATAAGATCCCCTTTTCCCTGCAGTACGCCTCCGCCCTGCTGCCAGCCGGACAGTACACCGTCAATTCCGGACATCCGCTGAACACCTCGTACCCCGCGCTGCCGTACAAGGCTGTGGCAGATGTCAGTTCCCGGACAGATCCCGGCACATAAACCTCCTTCAGACTGCCGCAGTTCAAAAATGCCCTCTCCCCGATCTCGACAACACCCTCGCAGATCTGTACTTTTTGAAGGGTGTCACACCGCGCAAAAGCATGTTTTCCGATCCGCTTCACGGTTCCCGGGATCGTGATATCTTTCAGGAAACTGCAGGCAAAAAAAGCGTACTCGTCGATCTCCTCCACGCCCTCGGGGATATTGATCTCCTTCAATGCCCACAGTTCACCGAAAGCACCTTTCCCTATATGCCGGATCGTGTTCGGCAGCGCGATCTTCGTGACCTTCCTCTGACGATGCTTCATCTGTTCCCATGTCGCATAGATCGTGATGTCGACCCGCCCCGTCGCTCCCGCGAACGCACCTTTTCCGATCGCTGTGACAAGGCTTTTGCCGATCCGCTCCGGCACTGTGACCTCGGTGGCCGTTCCTTTATAGTTCGTGATCACCAGCGTGCCATCGTCCTGTTTCCTGTAACTCCAGATCTTTTTTAATTCGGCGACAGAATCCGGCGACGGTATCCTTCCCAGATCCCCACTCAGACCACGCATCATCTTTTTCTCCGCCTTTTCCTGCTCGGCGGCAAAGTCAGCCGTGCGGTTCTTATAGTCCAGCAGCCAGGCAAGCGCCTCGGTCTGCTTATTATGGGAAGCATACTCGATCATCTCATCCCGCTTGTGCGGCGCGCCCAGCCAGCCCAGCCGCTCGATGACCGGCAGCGCGTCCATGGCGCCTTCATCGATCAGACTGCGTATGATCTGAAATTTCTTCATCTTCTCCTGCCTGAAATTGGAGAGAAAATATTCAAATATCCTGATATCATGAAAGCGCTTCTTCGTGATATCAAACATCTTCTCCGTATAGTAAAACGGCCTGCCGTCAAGCTCCGCAGCGAGCTGCTGCATGACGGCAAGATAATCCTCGTCGGCAAGCTTTCCTGTCATGGATCCATACTCATACCAGTAGCCGTCCGTGGCGGTCCCGCCCTCTGTAAGCGCCTGAATGCGCCTCTGTGCGATCGTGACGCCCTGTTTTTTCAGCGCCTCGTATATGAACGTATCCCTGGCATAGATCGCATAGAAGAGCATCTCGTCCGGCCAAAAAGAAAGCCTTTCCTTATTTTGCAGGAGATACTCCAGCACCTTCTCCCGCTCGCCGTCCGCAAGAAATGGAAGCGGCTTCCCCGCCTCCCGCTTTGCATTTTGTGTGAGCTTCATACCCTTCACACTGCAGGCGCCCTTAAGACCGCCCCTGAAGATCTTCAGCAGATACAGCGCGTAATTCGTGCGGTAGTTCGCATACTTCTGTCCGATATAACAGCGGTATTTTGCCTCGATCTCCCCGGTTGAGGGAAAATCAAACGTAACGCCCTTTTCAACCAGCGCCTTCACTGCATCAAGCCCGCGGAACCGGCACGCCAGCCCCAGTGCCGGCGCCGCCATCTCCACCTCGCCAAGCTCGTCACACACCTTTGAAAGCTCTTCGACCGGGCTGTTGATCACCGCATCCTGCAGCCGTGCGGCTTTCTCCTCCTGTGCAAGTTCCATTTTCATTCCTCCTCATTCCGTGATCAGACCGGCTGTCTTTTAGATTTCTTCTTCTCTCAGCACCAGCTTCATTGCCCACGACGGAACATCATAATTATTGTACGACTCCTCTATGAACACGAACGCTGTATCGTAGGGCGGTTTCTTCTGCGGAAACACACCGTACCCATCCGTAAAATAGATCAGACCCTTCAGATTTTCAAATTCACCATTGGCCACCATCGCGTTGACATACCCAAACACCGGGCGAAAATCCGTCCCGCCCAGGCCATGGAGCTTCATCCGTTTCAGGTAGTCATCAAATTCCGCCTGTGTAGTGATCTTCACATCCTCCTGAATGACCGTGTCGCACTGTATGATATGTAAGTTTATCCTGGTAAAAAAGCTTTCCGTACTCTTGAGGATATTGTAGGTTTTCTGCACAAAAGTCTGCACCAGTTCCCCCGATGTCGATCCCGATGTGTCGATCGCGATCACAAACTCCCGGATCCGCTTCACCTCCCTGTACTCAAGCGGCTCGATCAGCGGCATATTCCCGTACAACTGCAGACCATACGTGTAAAAATTATAATCAAACTCATCCGGATCGAGCTTCATCACCTCTCCCCTGACGGCAAACTTTTTGAGGAATTCCGTATAATCGTAGCGCTCCCTGTTCACTTCCCGCAGATTCTGCGTCAACAGCCCCGCCTCAGTACCCCTGATCTTCACAAACATTTCCAGTTCCGTCTGCATGCGCAGCGCGATATCCGTCCAATTTAACAGGAACAGCATCCGCTCCCCCGGAAGGACGGCATGATCTGCCGGACCGACACTGAGACCGAGCTTTTTCTTCTGCTCCTCCGTCAGATACCAGAGCACATGATCGTCCCCTTTGAATAACAGGGACAATCTCTCCACCAGGTCGCCCGAGAGCTTCTCATCCAGAAAATAACTGTAGATCTTCTCCGCGGTAATTGTCTGGACTTTTTTCTTGAACAGGTTAAAAAACTGGATCTGTTCTTTTGCCTTGCTGATATTGAGATAATTCAGTTCCAGGTCGTTGATCGTGCTCTCCACCGCGATATCACACGCCAGATCCCACATCTTCTGATCGACCAGCGTTCCGACAAAAAAATGCTTGAAAACACAGTGCAGTACGGTATGAAGAAAATTCCGTATCGGAAGATTTTCATCCAGCATATATGCCTTCAAAATGTGTTCAGGATCATAGAGATACACATTCCCGTCGCTCGCGGTAAAAGGCGTCGCCTCGGGTTTCGGAAAAATCCTGAACTGATTGAGCGCCATATCCATAAACCGCAAATTGACAAGCAGCTTGTTCTTCGACATCTGAAGGATCTCGGCCGCGATCTTTTCTGTTTTCTTCTGTCTTTCGATATCACCTGACACTTTGTCTAACCTCTCTTTTTTCGATCGGATCATGATCTGCATCCATTAAACTTTATTTTACGCCGTCATCATATCCCCGTCAAGGCATTCCTTCTGAAATGAAAAATACAGATAATCGAGCAGGGGAAGATGGATCGTCCCTACCCGATTATCTGTATCGCTCATAGACAACTGCTTACTTTTTCCAGGATCCTCACTCCGCAAAGTCCATCAATATATCGTCGATCTCATCCCATGTCTCCTGTGAAACAATGGTGCCCTGCGTGTCAATGTCATAGGACTCCGTAACTACCTCTTTGTAGGATATCTCACCTACCTTGGGGCTGATCGCATCCAGGATCGCCTGGGCATATTCATCGCCCTCAAGTCCTTTGTCCATCACAGCCAGCACGTCTTCCTCGATGATATCCAGAAAATCAGTCGGATACATGGTGATCTCGAAGCTTCCCCAGTTCGCATCGTCTTCCAGGTCAACGACCGGATCATCCCATTTGAATTTCGCAAGAACTTTCCTGGATACATCGCGGAAACCGTCTGCGATCCCTCCATCAACCGTCTCTGAATCGATATCCAGATAGTACATCAGCCCCTGCGCATAATATTCCACTTCGGACTCATACAGCGCCTGTGCACCTTCCTCTGTGTCAAATTTGTTCTCCACATAAGTACCGAATTTGCCGTAGAAGCTCGTTTCCAGCGCTCCGTTGATGAAATCTACACACTCCTGCGCATTGGTCACGGATCCCCAGTTCGAATCCGCCAGTCCGAACGCTGCCATATAGACCTTATCATTCACGACACTGATCTCCACGGCAATGTCTAGTCCGTCGCCGTTCGTATAATAATAGCACAGATCATCTCCGTCCTCTTCCGCCGGCTCGCCGTAGGCATTTATGACATCCTCTTTGGTACTCTTAGATGTTATGCCGCCGGGAAGCACAACCTGCATTGATTTTTTGCCGTCGAGCATCTTCATCTTGAGATATGACGTGGTAGATTCCTCGATCTTTGCAGGATCACTCTCAAAATTGATCGCACACATGCTGACATATTCCGACTCTTTCTCATCGTTGAACACTTCAAATTCATTGGACTCCACAAGATTTTCCAGCTCAAACGTGTCTGTATTTGCATAATTGTTGGAAATATGCCATCCGTTATTCGTCCAATCCGATATCGCTGACGGGAAAGCGTATTTCTTCCCATCGATCGCCAGTTCGCCGCTCTCCAGTTGGTCGCTGATGGCAACCTCGGGTGTCTTGCTGTCCGTTCCCAGTCCAGAGCATGCCGTTATCTGAAAGCATAAAACAGTACACAAACTCATTAATACCATTCGTTTCATTCTTTTGTTCCCCTCTCTTTAAACCTTTGTTAATGTATATAAACATCTGGAATTGTACTCTACATACTGCGTTCTGTCAATACATAATACAAAAACACACGTATTTTTATTCCCCGTCTGCCTTCTCCTGATCCGACTCCCGCAATTGGGCAGGGGCATGCGCTTCTTCATTCGCCTGCTCGGGACTGCGCATCAAGAAACGGTGTATCTCTTCCGCGACATTTGCCGTGATCCCCGGCACCTCGGAAATTGTGCCGACATCCGCGGCGCGAAGCTCCTCGATCGACTTAAAATACTTCATCAGTGCTTTCCTGCGGCTTGGTCCCACGCCTGGTATCTCATCGAGCACAGAGTGCACCTGCGCCTTGCTCCGAAGCGACCTGTGGTATGTGATCGCAAAACGGTGCGCCTCGTCCTGGATGCGTGTGATCAGCTTAAATCCTTCGCTGTGCGTATCGATCGGAAGCTCCACATTATTAAAATACAGCCCCCTCGTGCGGTGGTTGTCGTCCTTCACCATACCGCAGACAGGAATACTGATGCCAAGCTCCTCCAGCACCTGCAGCGCGATGTTAACCTGACCGCGCCCGCCGTCCATCAGCAGCAGATCCGGAAACTTCGTAAAACTTCCAAAATCCTCTCCGACACTGTTCTCGTCAAGCCGCATTTCCTCGCGCTCGTCGAGTCCGTGCCGGAACCGCCTCGTCAGAACCTCGTACATGCAGGCATAATCATCCGGTCCCGCAACTGTCTTCATGCGGAATTTCCTGTAATCGCTGCGCTTTGGCTTTCCCTTCTCATACACGACCATCGAACCTACATTGGCAAACCCGCTCGTATTCGAGATATCAAATGCCTCCATGCGCGTCAGCGGACGGATTCCGAGAATCTCCTCGATCTCTTTCACAGCGCCGATCGTCCTGCCCTCCTCCCGCTTGATGCGCTCCCTGTCCTGGCTTAACACAAGCTGGGCATTCCTCGCCGCCAGATCTACCAACCGCTCCTTTGCCCCCTTTAATGGCACTCTCAGATGGACACGTGCGCCCTTGCGGCTCGTCAGCCAGCGCTCCACCAGCTCCATGTCCTCGATCGGTTCCTGCAGCATGATCTCCCTTGGTATAAACGGCGTACCCGCATAGAACTGTTTTACAAAACTTGTGAGGATATTGTCCGCCGTCGGTTCCTCAACCTGCATCATATAAAAGTGCTCCCTGCCGATCAGCTTGCCATTGCGCAGGAAAAAGACCTGCACGACCGTCTCGTTTCCATCGATCGCAAGCGCGATGATATCCTTATCCTCGCCCACATTGTCAGACATCTTCTGCGTCTCGCTGACCTTTTTGACATTCTCGATCAGGTCACGGTATCGGATCGCCTCCTCAAAATCCATCTTTTCCGAAGCCTGCTGCATCTTTTCCTTAAGCTCCCTGATAATGGGCTGCTGCTTTCCGTTCAGGAAGTCGATCGCCTGGTCGATCCGCTGTGCGTACTCCTCCCGGGAAACAGTTCCCTGACAAGGAGCACAGCACTGGCCGATATGATGGTTCAGGCAGGGGCGCTCCTTCCCGAAGTCCCGCGGCAGCTTCCTGTTGCATGTCCGCAACTGGTAGAGCTTATTGATCAGGTCAATGCTCTCCTTCACCCCTCCGTTAGTAAAAGGTCCAAAGTATTTTGCCTTATCCTTCTTCATCTGGCGCACGGACATGACACGCGGATACTCCTCCCCCAGCGTCACCTTGATATAAGGATATGTCTTATCATCCTTTAGCAGTGTATTGTATTTCGGGGCGTATTCCTTGATCAGATTATTTTCCAGTACCAGTGCCTCCAGCTCCGAATCCGTCACGATATACTCAAACCGCGCGATCAGCGATACCATCTTGTCGATCTGCGGTCCGCGCCCGATATTTTCCTTAAAATAAGAACGCACCCTGTTATGCAGGTTCTTTGCCTTCCCCACATAGAGGATCGTGTCATCCACATCATGCATGATATACACGCCAGGCTTATTCGGAAGCTTGTGCAGTTCTTCCTTCACGTCAAATTCCTTGCTCTCAGAATCCCCTTTTTCTGTTTCACTGTTCTCTATTTCACTGTCCTGCATCTCTTCGGCTGTCGCCCGCGACATATCCGACATGTCATCACCCCCTAAAACGTTCAGGAATATGTCTCGTATTCAGATAACCCTCTCAACCTTCGCCCCGCTCTGCAAGCATGCGCTTTAACTCCGCGATCTCTGCATCCTTTTGAGCGATCTCCGCTTGGCGCTCTGCCAGCTCCGCCCTGTTCTCTGCAAGCTCTGCATCCTTATTTGCAATAATCACCTTTAACTCGCCAAGCTCTGGCAGAATCATTTCCTTCAATGCCTCACTCATACTCTTACCTCCACTGACAATCTGTTCAAACACACTACTATTTAAATCGGATACCAGATTCACAACTGCCCGTGCCTTTGCGCGTTCCTCGTCATCACAAAGCCTGTCATACCCATCCATGTATTATCACTCTTTCTTCTATTATACAGATTATTCATACCATTTTCAATCGTTCATTTGTTCTTATATCATAGCACGAACGAATGCACCTGTCAATCAAAAGTGAAAATTTGTTCTCTTCCCTTCTCGCGCATTGGGCATCCAAAAAGGGAGCACACACCTTCCCTGTGCACTCCCTCTATTTTACCACCTGTCTACCACCTGTTGTCGCTATTTTGATTTCCGCTGTCGCGGTTCCCGTTTACATTTCTGTCCCACACAGAACCAAACCGTGAAGTCTCGCCATCGCTGCCATTATCCTCCGGCAGATTCGCATTCTGCGGATTCTGATAGGGATACGGTATCTGCTGCCTGGGATTCTGCTGCAGATCCTGATAGGGCTGCTGATACTGCTGCGGTACGGGATTCCTGTACTCCTGTCCCAGATTCTGCTGCTGCACCGTGGATTCCTGCTCAGAATCCTGCTGCATGCGCGCCGGATTCCAGTCATAGGCAGGCGGCATGCTCCACCGGCTGCCCTGCCCGTCTGGCTGCTGTGCCGTGTATGCCGGCTGCTGTACCGCGTCTGAAACCGGTACTGGTTCCTTGTGTTCTGTCTCACCGGAAGTTTCATCTGCGTGATCCGTCTCATGGATCCCGGATTTTGTATCGTTCAGATCACCAGCCTCTTCCTTCTGCTCCTCAGGCTCCGGCAGTCCTTTCGCCTCGCGGTAGATCTTCATAAACTCCTTGCCCGTGATCGTTTCTTTCTCTATCAGATGCGCGGCGATCTGATCCATCACATCGCGGTTCTCACGCAGCATGCCAAGAGCCTCCTCGTAACATGCCTTGAGCATGTTCATAACCTCTGTGTCGATCTCTGCCGCCGTATTGTCCGCACAGTTGAGCGAGCTTCTGCCATCCAGATACTGGCTCTCTACAGTCTCCAATCCCATCAGTCCGAACTTTTCGCTCATACCGTATCGCGTGATCATCGAGCGCGCGATGTTTGTCGCCTTCTCGATATCATTTGACGCGCCTGTCGTGACGGTGTCAAACACGATCTCCTCCGCCGCGCGCCCGCCTAACAGTCCGACGATCATATCGTGCAGTTCATTCTTGGAATTCAGATATTTCTCGTCCTCCGGCACATGCATGACATAGCCAAGCGCCCCCATGGTGCGCGGCACGATCGTGATCTTCTGCACAGGCTCGGAATTTTTCTGCAGGGCACTGATCAGCGCATGGCCAACCTCATGATAGGAGACGATCTTGCGCTCCTCCTTGCTCATGATGCGGTCTTTCTTCTCCTTGCCGACAAGCACCACTTCCACCGCATTGAACAGATCCTTCTGGCTGACAAACTCCCTGCCCTCCTTGACTGCGTTGATCGCCGCCTCGTTAATCATGTTGGCGAGGTCGGCACCGACTGCACCGCTTGTCGCAAGCGCGATCGCATCGAGATCGACTGTCTCGTCCATCAGCACGTCCTTTGCGTGCACTTTTAAGATATTCACACGCCCCTTTAGATCGGGCTTATCTACAATGATCCGTCTGTCAAAACGCCCCGGGCGCAGCAGCGCTTTATCGAGGATCTCCGGCCTGTTGGTCGCGGCGAGGATGATGATCCCCTTCTTGCCGTCAAAACCATCCATCTCGGAGAGCAACTGGTTCAATGTCTGCTCGCGCTCCTCATTACCGCCGCCGTATTTCGAATCGCGGCTCCTTCCGATCGCATCGATCTCATCGATGAAAATGATGCACGGCGCATTTTTTTCCGCTTCCTTGAACAGATCGCGCACGCGCGACGCACCGACACCGACGTACAGCTCGATAAAATCAGAACCGGCAAGGGAGAAAAACGGCACCTTCGCCTCGCCGGCAACCGCCTTTGCAAGCATCGTCTTACCGGTACCGGGAGGTCCTACGAGCAGCGCGCCCTTTGGAAGCTTCGCGCCGATCTTGACATATCTGCCCGGATTGTGCAGGAAGTCAACCACCTCCTGCAGCGATTCTTTCGCCTCGTCCTCGCCGGCGACATCGCGGAATGTGATGCCTGTCTCCTTCTGTACATACACCTTCGCGTTGCTCTTTCCCATACTGAAAGCACCGCCCCCGCCTGTCATCTTCCTGAAAAGCAGGCTAAGCAGCCCCCACATCAGCAGGATCGGAACGATATAATACAAGAGCGAGAGAATGATGCCCGAACCGTCAGGCACTGTGCCGCGCACTTCAACCCCCGCATCCAGAAGCCGTTTTGTGAGTGTCTCATCCTCCTCCACTTTTCCTGTGATATATGTCACCTTGACCGCAGACGCCAGCAGATTGTTGGGATTCTGATTCTCCTGCGCGCCCGATACCGGCGTGATCTGGATCTGGCTTGACTCGATCTTCACCGATTCCACCATTCCGTCATCCAGCATCTCGATAAACTTATTGTACGGGATCTCAACTGTCGTGGCGCCCGACACTGCGCGCGTGAAATAGCTGATGCACAGCAGGGACAGCACCGCCGCAGTGATCATGATGATGATGCTCTGCTTTTTCGGGTCTTTTCCATTATTATTGTTATTGCCATTCCCACCGTTGCCGCCGTTCCCCGGCCCGCCGTTACTGCGGTTGGAATTGTTGTCATAATTATTGACCTGATTATTGTCCATTTTCCTGTGGTATCCTTTCTGAATTGATATCATGATTTATCTGTCATCTATGAACCATAAACTAATTATAGAGACTAAAGTGGTATAAATCAACATATTCTTTGTGATTTCTTTGTGAAATGTTTCTAAAACCCATATTTTCAACACGAAATATTCCTGTTGCTTTTTATCACCGTGCCGTTGTATAATCAGAGTAGTAAAAAGCGTGCGCCTAAACATAACAACAGGATGAAAGGAAAAATAAGTTTATGCCAGTCAAATATGTATTTGTAACCGGCGGTGTAGTTTCCGGTCTGGGAAAAGGAATTACCGCTGCTTCACTCGGACGACTGCTCAAAGCCAGAGGCTATAAAGTGACCATGCAGAAGTTCGATCCCTATATCAATATCGATCCCGGCACCATGAACCCGATCCAGCACGGGGAAGTCTTCGTCACGGACGACGGCGCGGAGACCGACCTCGACCTTGGCCACTACGAACGCTTTATCGATGAGAGCCTGGACAAGAACTCCAACGTGACCACCGGCAAAGTCTACTGGACAGTGCTCCAGAAGGAGCGGCGCGGGGATTACGGCGGAGGCACGGTACAGGTCATTCCCCACATCACAAACGAGATCAAGAGCCGCTTCTACCGGAATTTTACCGATCCCGACATGCGCATCGCCATCATCGAGGTCGGCGGCACCGTAGGCGATATCGAGAGTCAGCCCTTTCTGGAATCCATACGCCAGTTCCAGCACGAAGTCGGCCATGAAAATGCCATTATGATCCATGTGACGCTGATCCCCTATCTGAGCGCCTCGCAGGAAATGAAGACCAAGCCGACACAGGCGAGCGTCAAGGAGCTGCAGGGAATGGGGATCCAGCCGGATATCATCGTATGCCGCAGCGAGCACGAGCTTGACCAGCCCCTGAAGGACAAGATCGCGCTTTTCTGCAACGTGCCAAACTCCCATGTACTCCAGAACCTTGACGTCGAGTACCTGTATGAAGCGCCGCTTGCGATGGAAAAGGAACATCTTGCGGAGGTTGCCTGTGAGTGCCTGCACCTGGACAGCCCCGAGCCTGATCTCGCAGACTGGACAAAGATGGTCGACGATCTTAAATCGCCCACACAGGAAGTCACGATCGCCCTGGTCGGAAAATATACCCAGCTCCATGACGCCTACATCAGTGTCGTGGAAGCGTTAAAACACGGCGGTATCCCGCAGCACGCCACTGTCAATATCAAGTGGGTGGACTCCGAACATGTCAATGCGGACAATGTGGCGGAAACCTTAAACGATGTCAACGGTATCCTCGTTCCCGGCGGGTTTGGCGACAGGGGCATCGAGGGCATGATCCACGCGATCCGCTATGCGCGTGAAAACAGCATTCCCTTTCTCGGACTATGTCTTGGCATGCAGCTCGCCATCGTGGAATTTGTCAGAAATGTTGTCGGCTACAATGACGCGCACAGCATCGAGCTTGACCCCAACACGACACATCCTGTCATCGCACTGATGCCCGACCAGAACGGCGTGGAGGATATCGGCGGGACGCTGCGGCTTGGCTCCTACGAGTGCCACCTCGACGTGACCTCCAAAGCATACAGGCTCTATGAGAACGAGGTGATCCATGAGCGACACAGGCACCGCTACGAGGTCAACAACGACTACCGCGCTGCCGTCACGGACAAAGGTATGCTCCTGTCCGGGCTCTCTCCCGACGGACGCATCGTGGAGATGGTGGAGATCCCGGCCCATCCATTCTTCCTCGCGACACAGGCGCACCCGGAGCTCAAGAGCCGGCCGAACAGACCGCATCCACTCTTTCGCGGACTCATCGAAGCCGCGATCCATTACAAGAATCATCAGTAAAATAACAGAAAGTCAAAAAGGTACGGATAACTCCCCAGTTATCCGTACCTTTTCCTACTCGATTGTCATACAAATTTATAGTCTGATCTACGCCTTGCCGACAGATCCGAACAGATCCATCTTGATCTTGACGATCTCCTTGATCGCTGCAGCGCCCGGTGCGAGAAGCTTACGGGGATCAAATCCCTTGCCCTCGAGATCCTTGCCTGCCTCGATGTACTTGCGGGTTGCTTCCTGGAAATAGAGCTGGCACTCTGTGTTGACATTGATCTTCGCAACGCCAAGGGAGATCGCCTTCTTGATCATATCCTCAGGAATCCCTGTGCCGCCGTGGAGCACTAACGGCATAACGCCTGTCTTCTGCTGGATCGCATCCAGTGTCTCAAAGCTTAAGCCTGCCCAGTTCTCAGGATATTTGCCGTGGATATTGCCGATGCCTGCCGCAAGCATGTCCACACCCAGATCAGCGATCTGCTTGCACTCATCCGGATCTGCACACTCGCCCATGCCTACTACGCCGTCTTCCTCGCCGCCGATCGCGCCGACCTCTGCCTCGATGGAGAGACCAAGCTGATGTGCCACTGCAACGAGTTCTTTTGTCTTTGCGATGTTCTCGTCGATCGGATAGTGTGAACCGTCGAACATGATCGATGTAAAGCCTGCCTTGATGCACTTGTAGCATCCGTCATACGTACCATGATCGAGATGAAGCGCTACCGGAACGGTGATCCCAAGATCGCTGTCCATCGCCTTCACCATCGCCGAAACGGTGTTAAATCCTGTCATGTATTTGCCAGCACCCTCTGACACGCCGAGGATAACAGGGCTGTTCAACTCCTGCGCTGTCTGTAAGATAGACTTTGTCCACTCAAGGTTATTGATATTGAACTGACCTACCGCATAGTGACCTTCTTTTGCCTTTTTGAGCATTTCTGTAGCTGATACTAACATAAATCCAAACCTCCATCATTTATTAAATATTATACCGATGTGCAGTTCCTTGCCGCCGATATGTTAAGTATATCGCTATTGGTTATAAATGTCAATTTTTTAACATATCTTTTTAAATATTTATTCACTATGCTGTTATCGTGGAGGCGATCAGCTCCATCCTCCCCTGCATCTGCACCTTGCCAAAGCCGCTCGGCAGGATAAAATGGTCTCCTTTTTTGATCGGCTGTCCATTGATCAGCCCGTCGCCCTCCACGACGCTCATGATCAGGAACGGATACTCCTGCGCGGTCTCCATGCTGCCGTCCACATCAAGCTTCCACACCCGGTAATAATCGCATGAGATCAGCGGGTTCATCGTGTTCTTTACATCTGCGGAGACGTTGATGACACTCTCCTGCGCCGACTTTGCAGGAACCGTGATGACATCGATGCTCTTCCCGATATGAAGCTCGCGGGGCTTGCCGTCCTGCAGGCGTCCGTAGTCGTACACGCGGTATGTGATGTCGGAATTCTGCTGTGTCTCCAGGATCTGGATGCCGCCCTTGATCGCGTGGACAGTGCCCGGATCGATCTGGATAAAATCACCCTTCTTCACAGGAACCTCGCGCAGAAATTCGTCCCATCTGCCGTTGCTGATCATATCCTCCAGCTCCGCTTTGTCCTTCGCATTGTGCCCGATCACGAGCGTCGCCCCCTCCGGCGCGTCAAGGATATACCAGCACTCGGTCTTTCCAAAGGAACCGTTCTCATTCTTTCCTGCGTACGCGTCATCCGGGTGCACCTGAATGCTCAGATCGTCGTTCGCATCGATGATCTTGACAAGGAGCGGGAAGCGGTCGCCTTGCACATTGCCAAAGAGCTGAGGCTCCTCCGCCCAGAGCTGGCTCAGCGTCCTTCCGGCATATACGCCTCCCCTGACCGCACAGTCCCCATTGGGATGCGCGCTCACTGCCCAGCACTCCCCGGTATTGTCTCCCGGGATCTCGTATCCCCACTTGCTGCCAAGCTTGTTTCCACCCCAGATCGCCTGCTTGAATACAGGGCTCATAAATAATATTTCCTTGTTCGCATCTGCACTGTTCATACTCAGTATCCCTCCATTTGTTTCCATTGCCTTCTGATACCAGGATGTGAAATCCTTCACTCTTATGATATCTATTGTATCTGTTCTGCCCCATAAAGTCAATCGGCTGATAGATCCGCTCCATATCCGGTATTTTCCGGAAATAATCACCTCAATATCACAGATATTTCGCAATATACCCCGCCAGCACATCCGCCGCCTGTCTGTGGCACAGGTACCCCGGATGCTCCCTTGAGCCGGCACTCTCGTCTGTCATGGCAGGAAGCTGCAGGTACGCCACCTTGCCATCGCCTGTCTCACGCGCGTATGCCGCGACTGCCTCGCAGATATAGAGCTGGAAATCGATACCGATCATTCCGTAGCACCATATAATGTTCGCCTGGGGATTGCACTCCCTGATCAATGCCAGGAAATCCTTCACCGCCTGCTGGAATCCCCTGATGTCCTCCCTGCAGTACGTCCCGTCAAGCTCCCTGCGCATCTTGTGGCGCTCTCCTGTGCGCTCGTCCACCCACTCCGGCTGATCAAACGACGCCGCATCGTTCGTACCCAGATTGACCACGACGAAATCCGGCTGCCAGCCTGCAAAATCATGCGGCATGTTCCCGCCGAGCCGCTCGTTTTCAGGTCCGGGCATCAGACTGCAGATTTCCTTATAATAATGCGGGATCGCTCCGTGCGGATTGTTGTCCCATGTGTTGTGCACGCCCCAGCCGCTCTGGGAAAAGACGCGGTACTCCGCGTCAAGCCTTGCAGCCGTCTGGTACGTGTAGCCTCTCACAGCGGAAAAAAACATCGGGATCCAGTCCCACTCCTGCTTTGCCCCGAAGAGTCCCTCGCCGGAAGTGATGCTGTCTCCTATAAATTCGATCTTTAACTTCTTATCTTCGACCGGACTGAAACTGCCGTCATGCCGGAGCGCATGGATATGGATATAGGAACTGCCATCATCGCTCATCGCCTGCAGATCCTTGTAAAAGCGCACATTCTTGACCGGATCCGGGCTCATGCCGCGAAACAGCGCAATCCAGTACCTTCCCTTTGGCAGCATCTGCCTGCCTACCCAGTCCCCGTTCACTGTATAGCTGAACCAGGGTTCATACACATCATATGTCACCTCCAGTTCCCCCCAGAGCTCCGAGCCTGTCACATTGCACTCAAACCCGCCCGCTGTCCAGAAAAGCGTCAGCGGTTCGCGGCACGGCGTTGTCCGCCCATGCACCTTTAATTCCGGTATGTCCTTGACCAAAGTCTCTTTGAGCATATTATCCCTCCTCTTTTTATGTATGCGGGTGCCTGACACGCGAACAGGGGAAGATGCCTCTTCCCCTACCCGATCGGATCAGATCATCTCTTACCGATCTCTGTATCTGCTGCCGTCACCTTGCTGTTGCTCTTGATGTAGTCGACGATCTCGTCGAGCTGCGTGAACGCAAGTCCTACATAGCTGTCCGCCGCGCCGTAGTAGATCGCGATCCTTCCTGTCTCCGAATCATGGATCGTCGCGCAGGGGAAGCATACATTGGGAACAAATCCCCTCTCCTCATACCACTCCTCCGGTGTCAGCAGGAAATTCTCGCAACGATATTTTACGACAGACGGATTGTCAATGTCAAGGATCGCCCCGCCGATCGAGTACACATATCCGTTGCAGGTGCCGGACACGCCGTGGTAGAATAACAGCCAGCCCTCGCTCGTCTCGATCGGAGCCGCGCCGCCGCCGATCTTTAAGGACTCCCACCATTCGTTGCCTTTGCCCATCACATGCCTGTGCTTCCCCCAGTAGACCAGATCCGGGCTCTCGCTCACGAACACATCGCCAAACGGTGTGTGCCCGGAATCGGAAGGGCGGCTCAGCAGCATGAAGTTGCCGCCGATCTTTCTCGGGAACAGCACTGCATTTCTATTAAATGGAAGGAACGGATTCTCGATGCGCGTGAACGTCTTGAAATCAGTCGTCTTTGCCATGCCGATCGCCGCCCCGTAAAAATCCTGGCACCAGATAATGTAATAGGTGTCCTCCACTTTCACCAGACGCGGATCATACGCGTACACCGGCATGAAAGGCTTGCCTTCCTCGTCCACGAACTCGATCTTGTCGGACTCAAAATCCCAGTGGATCGCATCCTGGCTGTGTCCGAGATAAATGTACGGGATACCGTTTGTCTGTTCCCCGCGGAACACGCCGATAAACGCGCCCTCGTACGGGATCACTGCGCTGTTGAAGATCCTTGCCACGCCTTTTACCGGATTTCTGCCGATAATGGGATTCTCACTGTATCTCCAGATCGGTGCGTCCGCCGCACCTGTTGTCTTTCCATCTGCTCTGTCCTGCCAGGGCATATTGGGAACCGCCGGGCTCATCATTTTTACTTTGCTCATTTTTAAATCCTCCTTATTTTCCCGAACCGATCACCGACACCAGATAAAACGGCACTTTGTCGTTCTCGTGTGTCCCGGTCAGTTCAATCTCAACATGATGTTTTCCATAGGGCAGATGTTCTGCGATCGTATCCAGATGAAGGCTGTCCCCCCATGTCTCCTCGAAGTTTCCGTCGAGGATCTTTGCATGTTCCAGATCGCCATCGACCACGGCCCTCGCAATGCATGTAGGATGCACTGCCGACTTGCGGTACTGTACGCCGATACAGCTTCCCTCTATGTCAAAACTGATCCGTGCGCCTTTTGTGCGGGCGCTCCAGCCGCGCCGGAAGATCTCCCTGATGTCATTCTGCGGCTGTTCATCTATCGCAAAACCGTCATTTTCTGTCATGACAGCATCACAATTGTAATTCTGATATCGGACTGAATCCTCGTATGCGTTGGGCGTCACAGGCGTGATATTTCGCACGTCCATATGATCGTCCTCATCCTCATTGCCCGCCTGCAGTTCCGCGTAAACCGTCTCGAGAAAGCTGATGATGACCTCCGCCATCAGTCCGTGCCCCTCGTCGTTTGGGTGCAGGTCGTCCTCCGTGATATCGCGGCTTGTGTATGTACCGTCCAGTATCTTCTCGTACAATGTCTCTTTCATGCTCACGCACGGCAGCCCGTAGGTCTTGCCGATCCTGATATGCTGTGCCTGCGCGTTGACGCCGTCGTCATAGCGCACGCTGTTCACGATCAGAATGGCCGGCTCTGTCCGGCTGCTGTAGATCTTTCTGATCAGTCCCTCGTAAGTCTCCAGAAAGTGTTCATCATCGTCATCGTTCACGCTGAACTCCACAACCGTAAAGTCAATCTCCTTTGACAGCAGATCGCTGTCAGCCCTCGCCACGCCAAACTGGGAGGTCGTTCCTCCGATCCCGGCGTTGACATAGGTCACCGCCGCTTTGGGAAATGTCCGGCACCACCACTGGTACACCAGATAGGCATAACAGGTCTCCGGAACCGAGGACAGACAGCCCTGTGTGATGGAACCGCCCAAAAATCCCACGGTAATACGCTCTCCGCGCATCGCTTTCTTCATCGCTCTCTCAATCCGATAAAGATTTCCTCTATTCATAACGCCCCTGCTGCAATCGATCCCATACTTTTCAGCTCTCATATCCCCGCTCCTTCTATGATTATCTGTTCATATACTCAAGATTTTTTCTGATGAACTCACATCTCTGTTCAACACACTTCACGGAGCGCAGCGGATCCTCCGGTGTGTTGAACACATAATCCACCAGCTTGTCGATCGTCGTCGTCGCCACATGGAGCCTCGTGTCGCTCGATGCGTAGTAGATATACACATCGCCATTGTCCCGGGCGATCGCGCCGTTTGTGAACACGACATTCGACACATCGCCGACCCGCTCCCCCCCGAGCGGTGCAATGAGAAATCCACCCGGCTCCGCGATCACCTTCGTCGGATCATCGAGCGCCGTGGCAAACGCATACACGACATAGCGAAGTCCCGCCGCCGTGTTTCTGACACCGTGGGCAATGTGGATCCAGCCCCTCTGCGTCTTGATCGGCACTGCGCCCGCACCGTTCTTCGCCTCCGTAATCGTGTGGTACCTGCGCCTGCTCGTGATGATCTCCTCGTCGACTACCGCGTGCGTGATATCCTCGCACAGACCAAATCCGACGCCGCCGCCGCTTCCCGTATCGATGAAGTCATCCATCGGTCTGGTGTAGAACGCGTATCTGCCGTCCACGAACTCCGGATGCAGCACGACGTTTCGCTGCTGCGGGGAGTTGAGTGTCTTTAGATTGTCAAGCCGCTCCCAGGTCTTTAAATCCTTCGTCCTCACGATCCCTGCCGCCGCGACTGCCGCCGACAGGTCATTCACGGTCGTATCCTTGCTCTCAGAGCAGAACACGCCATAAATGTATCCGTCCTCATGCTTCGTGAGACGCATATCGTACACGTTGGTCTCCTCCGGGCACACATCGTCGAACAGGATCGGATAATCCCAGAAGCGGAACCCGTCGATCCCATTGTCGCTCTCCGCCACCGCAAAGAACGATTTCCGGTCGCTGCCCTCGACTCGCGCCACGAGATAAAACCTGCCGTTCATCTCGATCGCGCCGGAGTTAAATGCGCAGTTCACGCCGAGCCTTTCCATAAAATACGGATTGGTCTCAGGGTTCATGTCGTATTTCCAGAAAGGAGGGATATGATCGCGCGTCAGCACTGGGTACTCATACCGGTCATAGATACCGTTGTAGAAATCACTCTTTACATTTTTGCGGTTCACGATCTCCTCATACCGCTCCATCACTTTTGCCTTATTCTCTTCAAAAAGCTTATTTGTCATCGCTCAATCTCCTTATCACTTCAAAACACATCCTGCCATTGTGATACGGGCACTTCCACGGCTCCACGATCGGCTGCGTCTCATCCGGCGTGCCGTCCGCGCTCACTTTCCAGTACCACTCCCTGCCCGCCGCATAGCCGTCGCGCCGGTCGATCAGATGGTCCCTGATGAATGCCCAGACATTCTGCGCCGCATGGAGATACGCTTCGCGCCCCGTCTTCTGATAGCCGTTTAAGAATCCCACGACCGTCTCCGCCTGCACCCACCAGATACGCCATTCGTCCACGACGCCTCTCTCACACTCGTTGGCGAGGGAAGAACCGTTGAACGCCGCCTTGCAGACCTGTTCTGTCAGATCGCGCGTGATCGGCGACATCTTTCTCTCATACGCATCGTCGCCCAGAACCTCGACGCCCCTGTCCACGAGCCAAGCCGTCTCGATATCATGGCCGTAGGAATGCAGGTCGATGATCGGATCCCACTTGTCGTCGAAGAACACTTCCTGGCGGTGCAGCCCCGGATTGTAAACCTTCGCGGCGATCAGATCCATCATCCACCGGATCCTGTCCGCCACCTTCTCACTGTGATCGACCCTGTACAGCTCCGTGTACGCCTCAAAGACGTGGAGCAGCGTGTTCATCGTCCTCGACGCCATCACGCCGTTCTCGGAGAGCTTGTCGTTGTCGATCTCGCGAAACGCCTCGTCAAAGGCTTCTTTGTAGCCCTGCTCATCACGCATCTTTCCCTCGATGATGTCATAGAGCTGATATGCCATGTCAAGCGCCTCCCTATCCCCGCTCGCCTCATAATAGGAAGACAGCGCGTAGATTGAAAACGCCTGATTGTAAGTATGCTTCATCGTCTCTGCCGGCGTCCCGTCATAATTGACCGACCAGTACACGCCGCCGTTTTTTTTGTCCCAGCACACGTCTTTTAGAAACGCAAAGCCGTGTGACGCCTCCTCAAGAAGACTGATATCTTTTAAGAGGGTGTATGCGTTGGCAAAAAACCATGTGATGCGGCTGTTGAGGATACAGCCCTTGACTGCTGTCCTGTCCGCTTTCAGGTCATACCCAAGATATCCTGTATAGCCGCCATTCTCATCGTCCCTCAGACTTTTCCAGAAGGGTATGATATCTTTTGTGAGGTGCCTTGCCACCTCCTGGCACATTTCTGAACACATTTTAGTGTTAGCCATAATAAGCCTCCTAAATTTAAGTAGCTAAATTTAGCTTATATTTATCTTAACAATTAATCTTCAAAACTGCAATTAGGAAATATTCCAAAAGTTTTTGTGCATTTTTGCCTATAAAAATATGCTGCACCGCCTTTTTCCGGATCAACGATGCAGCATATTCCTTTCAGCCACTATTTTTTAAGCTAAATTTTAATTTAATTTAGCCTTTGACAGCACCAGCCGCAAGACCACCATACACTTGTTTCTGGAATATAAGGAAAATGACCAGAATCGGTATGATCGTGATTAGGACACCTGCACAGATATAGTTATACTGGCTTCCATAAGGTCCTGTAAAGGTATACAGGGCTGTCGATATCGTCTTCAGCTCCTTTGACTGCAGATACAGGCTGGAAGCATAGTACTCATTGTACACACCCACGCCCTTCAAAACGACAGAGGTCATGATCGCCGGTTTCAACAGCGGGAGCAGGATCTTGAAAAATACACCGAAGTACGTACAGCCGTCAATGATCGCAGACTCGTCGAGCGATACCGGAAGATTCTCAAAAAACTGCAGGAAAATGTAGATCGAAATGATGTCCGTACCCATCAGACAGATCATGTATCCGTACAGATGATTGATCAGCCCGAGGGCGTTCATGATCTGGTAAATCGTGACCTGCATCGCAATGCCAGGAAGCAGTGCCGCGAACATGAACAGATTTCTGATTAACCCGTTTCCCACAAATTTAAAGCGGTTCAGCACGTATGCGAGCATGGATCCCATCAGGACGGACAGTACCAGAACGACCACCAGGACGATCGCCGTGTTCAGAAAGCCGCGTGCCATGTTTGCCTGTTTGAAAGCAACTTTGAAATTTTCCAGATAGAAGAAACTCTTTGGCAGCGACAGCGGAGAAGTACTCTGGTATTCTGCCTCCGTCTTAAATGCCGTGAACACGCAGACAACGACGGGGATCACGGCAACCAGCGAGCCTGCTATCAACATCAGATATTTGAATATAGAAAACGCTATATTACCTATACTTTTCTTTTCGTTTATTTCGCTCATCACATGCACCCCTTCCTATTGTTTTGCCTGCTTTTTTCTTTTTCTGGCTGCCGCCTTGGATTCATCGTCTGTCCCGTTGTCAAACACATAAGCGAAGAACAGCTTCTGCAGCACAGTAAAGATAATAATGATAATCAGCAGCACGATCGCCATCGCGCTCGCAAGTCCTACCTTCTGATTCTCATGCGCGATCCTGTTCATCATAACAAAGTATGTACCTGTCCCCATCGTACCGTTTGTGATAACATATGGCGGCTCGAAAGCGCTCAGGGAACCGCTGATCGACAAGATGATATTCAATACGACAATGGATTTGATGCTTGGCAGAATGATATATTTAAACTGATGCCATTTGTTCGCACCATCCAGAGAAGCCGCTTCATAGAGATCGGAATCGACAGACATCATGGCGCCGAGGAACAGGATCATATTCTGACCTGTATATCTCCACACAGAAGTAGCTGCAAGTGAAATATTATTGATCTTTGTATCCTGCAACCACATCGGAATGTTTTCCGGAGCGACCCCGAACATCGCCACGATCGAATCCAGCACGTATCCTCTCGCATAGAAAAACTTAAAAATAAAACCAATTGCAATACCTGAAATCAGATACGGGAAGAACATTGCCGCTTTGAATACGGACTCGCCCTTTACCTTGAACACCATCATTGTCGCAAAGAACAGCGCAAGTGCAAGCTGGACAAATCCACCGAGCATATAGTAAACGCTGACGAGCAGCGACTTGAAAATTTCCGGGCGGTTAAACACTTCAACATAATTCTTCCATCCGACAAAAGTACGCTTTCCGATGTATTTCATATTATAAAAGCTGAACTGTATCATCTTGCCAAATGGAATATATGTAAACATAAGCAGTAAAAGTAACGGCAAAAACATAAAAGTGAAAATAACAAGGTACCTTTGAACTTTTCTGCTTCCAAACCATTCTTTAAAAGTTTTTCCTTCTTTTCCCATATTATTTCTCCTATATTTATTTAGTATGGGATCTTTCCCGCCAATACACCGACTTGAATCCCCGTGTGCAATAAAGCCAGGGCAGATCTGAATACAGCCATCTGCCCTGGCCGGTAACTACTGCTTTATTTATTTACTTCTACACCGAGTGACTCCTGCGCTGCTGACCACTTCTCATTCCATTCCGTCATGATCTCATCCAGTGTTCTCGTGCCGTACAGCGCTGCCTCAAGGATCTCACAATCAGGATAGTCGTTATTGTTGATGCCAACCTCGCTCTCGTTGTTGACATCGTCAAACAGGTCTTCCTCGCCGTCAGGAGCAGGACTGTTGGCGATCAGCTCCACACCGTCGAACGCCTCCAGCACAGCCGGGAACTCGCCGTCCTTGCGTGCGGGGATGCTTCCCTCGTCAAGGAACATCGGGGACTCCTCGATCAGCCACTTGACATACAACATGGAAGCGATCTTGTTGTCATCCGATGCATCCTTGTTGATACCGTATCCATAGTTTCCGCCGGAACCTGCGTACTGCTTGCCGTTGACAGTGATCGGGAACGGCATGTAGCCGATATCGTCCGGGTTATCGCCTGCTTCCTTGAACTGATTTACAGCCCATGAGCCAAGTACCATGGTAGCGATCTCACCTCTGTTGATCGCGCCCTTTGACGACTCCCAGTCAGAGCTTGCTGGATCCTCTTCCACCAGCTTGCGCGCTACGGACTCATAGAGCACATAATACACTGCGTAAGGACCTGTCATGTCGTCCCTCTTTGTGAACGGATCCTTCATGTGGGGCAGATTGTTATGAAAATCAGGATCTCCTGTCGCCGCACACTCTATGTACTGATCCCATGCGCCCATCGTCCAGCCTGCCGAAAAGTTTGTGTAAAGGGGAACCGCTTCCGTGTTGTCCTTAATCTTCTGCAGATCTTCGAGGAACTCATCGGGAGTCTTTGGCATCTCTGTGATGCCCGCGTCTGCCCAGACTTTCTTATTGTAAGCAATGCCTCCGGCTGTACCGCCGTTGGCAATACCGTAAACATTGCCCTCAAATGTCTTCTCATCGACAAAATTGTAAATCTGATCCAGGGTATTGTAGTCACCAAGGGACATAAAATAGGTTGACAGCTCGTTCTTCGGCACAGATGTCGGAATGAACATAATGTCGCCCCAGCCGCCCGCTGTCAGTCGGAGCGTTACCGCTTCCTCGTAATCCGTAACTGCCTCATACTCAACAGTGATATTCGGATAAAGCTCCATAAACTGATCGGCATAACCCGCGTAGACTGTATCCACGATATCTGTTCTGTTTGTCAGGATCTTGATCGACGCTGTAAGATCCTTGTAGTCCTCTCCGACATTGATCTTGTCTATCGTCGGTACACCAGCCTCTGACGGTGTCTCTCCTGCTGCATCGCTGTCTGATCCCGCATCCTTATCGCTTGACGCCGTGTTGCTGGCTGCCGCATTGTCTGCCGCCGTGCTGTCTGATGGCTTGTCATCAGATCCGCCGCATGCCGTCAAGGACATTGTCATAACTGCAGCCATACCGAGTGCCATGAGTCTCTTTAATTTCATTGATGAAACCTCCCTTTTAAAACTTTTTTTGTTTTTTAGTTTTCATTTAGGTAAAGTTAGCATTGTTCGTTAACTTGTTTTTAGTTTAAATTAAATCATGCAATTAATCACTACTTAATATTGCATATCGTATCCAATTATTGTTCTTTTTCGTCATTTCTTCTTTTTTCACAATTTCAATTTATTATATTTATATAAAATGTCTATTTATTATTTTGTTTTAAGCTAAAAATAGCTAATTTAATCTTTCACATTTAATTATTTTACCATATTTCATCTTAATTTTCGCATTTTTTCGTTTTTAATACTCTTATATTTACGATTATATTCTTTTCTTGATTTTTCATTTGCACGGCATTATAATGGTCATAACATGTCCGCCATGATTTCAAAGGAGTATGACAAATGTCCAAAAAATTGTTTTCCACTGAATTTTTCAGTTGCCTGATCTCGTCCGAGACGAGCAACCGTTTCTCCCTGTCCGATTATTTCGAAAACGCGTACAGCAGGGAGTACGATTTCTGCGACGCCCTCCCCTATGAGCTGTGCCACAAAAGCGTGTCCGTCACGTCGCCGTTCTCCTATGAGGTGGCAAGCCTCGACGCGCTCTGCATCGTGCACACCACAAACGGAGCCGGCAGGCTGTACTGTGAAAACGCCAACGGGATCAATGCGGGGTACGACCTCACCAAAGGGACGCTTGCCCTCATCGACTGCCGCAAAAACCACAAGCTGGTCTGCCAGCACAATATCTGGGACTACACGATCTGTTTTGTGAGCACCGCCGTTCTCGAATGCTATCTGCACAAGATACACCGTCTCGGCAATTTCATCTACCAGCTCGACAGATATTCTGATATTTTGACAACATGGGAACAGGTTCTGAGAAATGATGTGGATGCGGAACTCCAGGGCATGATGCGGTCGCGCGATCTTGTCAATTTCTTCACACAGCTCTACCTCGTGCGTGCGGTCGAACAGACCGGATCTTACCACATTCCCTCGTATATCGCCGATATGCATCAGCGTTTTACCGCCGCCTACCAGGAGGCTTACTCCCTCGACGAGCTCGCCCTCGAGTACGGCATCAACAAGTTCCGGCTGTGCCGCGAGTTTGCCAGATATTATGAGTACACGCCCATACAATACCTGAAC
Organism: Lachnospiraceae bacterium; assembly: GCA_021770755.1. GTDB lineage: Bacteria > Bacillota > Clostridia > Lachnospirales > Lachnospiraceae > COE1. The sequence goes on along the minus strand of JAETQI010000009.1, from coordinate 76,314 downwards.
AAGATCCGCATTGAGCGGGCAAAAGAACTGCTCCTGCATACAGACGAAAAGATCGTGGATATCAGTCAGATGGTCGGGATCGAGAACACCAACCATTTTATCCGCCTCTTCAAAGAAAAAACCGGCGTCACCCCGCTCACATACCGCAGGGAAACACCGGTCATCAACTGACACCGCTCTTAATTTATTTTTTTGACTGTCGTGCGCTCTATGATCCTTCCGTTCACGATGTGCACGCCGGCATTGATGGAAATGTTCTCGATGCGCCTGATGATACATGAGAGCGCGATCCTGGACATCTCCGCCATGTCCACCAGATAGGTCGTGATCCTGGAATCACCATACTCCGGATACAGGTAATCGTCGTAACCGACCACGGAGATATCCTCGGGGATCCGGTAATTGCGCCCCTCGAGCTGTCTGATCAGCGCGTATGCCGTCACATCGTTATTGCAGACAAATGCCGTGGGCATATCCTTTGGCAGTTGCAGCCTGTAATCGATGCCGATCACGCCGTCATTGTAATCCCGGTCCTTGATGATCCAGTCCTGGCGCACCTCGATGCCATTTTCCATCAGCGCCTTGCAGTAGCCGAAATACCGGTCCGTGATGCTCTCCGTGTACATCACGGTTCCGACAAAAGCGATCTTCGTATGGCCGTTCTTGATCAGATAGTCCGTCATGCGGTACATGCCGTTAAAGCTCGCTGACACGACAGAGTCGACCACTTCCTCATCGTCATAGAAATCCATGAACGCCATCGGTATCTTCTTATTCTGGTACAGCATCTTCAGATAACTTAATTTCGGCCTGCCGATCACGATGATGCCGTCAATCTTCTGATTTTCCGTGATCAGCTTGGGCCATACGAGATTTTCCTCGTCATAGTTGGATATGACCTCCAGCATGGAAAAACAGTTTTTCTTGACCGCGCGCGTGGCAAGCTCCTGATACATCTTCCAGTAAAACGAAGCAAACCGTGTAAAATACGTCTCGAACGTGACCACGCCGATCGTGTAGGATCTTGTCCTGCCCGCCTGCGACGCGTGGATCGGCGTGTACCCCATCTCGTCCGCCAGCTCCTTGATCCTGGCGCGCATCTCCTCGCTGACACCCTTCTGGCCTGACAAAGCCTTTGATACGGTGACGACGCTGACCCCTACCTTCTCCGCTATATCCGCGAGCTTTACAGCCTTAACCATCTCTATCACTCCCCAAATCTATATTTATGCCGACCGCATGCCGCAAAGCGGCAGATTCCCCTGCGGCCGTGTGGATCCCGGCACGCTGCCGTGCAGAAACTACACCTCGGCAAGCGATATGAGGCGCGCCCTGAAATCTCCCCATGGATTGGGCACCAGCAGTCCTGCCTTCATCAGCGTGTCTCCGCTGTAGATCCTGTCCTCCACATTTTCATCATTTTCAAACACTACCCGATACCGCTTCCCGGCGTCCAGCCCCTTGAGCAGAATGCGCCGCGACTTAAAGTTTACCCGGCCCAGAACCTGCACGAAGGTGACAAGCGACTGTGTTTTGTCCTCGCTCACGACCTGCCAGCAGTCGTATCTGTGGTTCTGTGCGTAGGACGCGATGCGGTAATAATCGCCCTCCCTGACCAGATCGTTGTACTTATGGTACATCGCCACCTGGGCAGGTATCATATCCCTGTCTGCCTGCGGGATCTTCGTCACGTCAAGCTCATAGCCAAACGTTCCCGCGAGCGCCACGATGCCGCGCGTCTCAAACGGAGTCACACGCCCCAGCGCGTGGTTCGGGCAGTCTGATACGTGTGCTCCCATCGTGGAGAGCGGATAGATCAGCGCTGTTCCCTCCTGGATCTCGAGGCGCTCGACCGCATCCGTGTCGTCCGAACACCAGATCTGCGGGCTGAAATAGAGCATACCCGGATCGAAGCGCGCACCGCCGCCGGAACAGTTCTCAAGCAGCAGATACGGAAACTCTTTCGTCAGCCTCTCCTGCATCTGATAGACCGCGAGCACATAACGGTGATAAATCTCTCCCTGTCTGTCCGCCGGCAGGCCATAGCTCCCGATGTTTGTGAGCTGACGGTTCATATCCCACTTCACATACTCGATGTTGGCGCTCCTGAGCACGGACGCCACCTGCTCATACACGCAGTCGACGACCTCCTGTCTCGATAAGTCGAGCACAAACTGCTGTCTCGACTCCGTGCCCGGCCTTCCGGGGATCGCGATCGCCCAGTCCGGATGCGCCCTGTACAGGTCGGAATCCGGCGAGATCATCTCCGGCTCAAACCAGATACCAAACTTCATGCCAAGCTTGTTGACCTCATCCACCAGATATTTCAAACCACCCGTTATTTTTTGCTCATTGACTTTCCAGTCGCCCAGCGCACAGTTGTCGCTGCTGCGGCTGCCAAACCACCCGTCGTCCATGACAAGCATCTCGATGCCAAGCTTTGACGCCTCCCTCGCAATGGACAGCAGTTTCTGCGTGTCAAACTCAAAGTACGTCGCCTCCCAGTTGTTGATGAGGATCGGTCTCTTCTTGTCCTTGTACACGCTGCGGATCAGATGCTTCCTGTACAGTCTGTGGAATGCGCACGTCATCGCGTCAAATCCCTTGTCCGTGTAGACCATGACGACCTCGGGCGCCTGGAAGGACTCGCCGCTCTCCAGCTTCCAGCAGAAATTCTCGGGGTGGATCCCCATCGTCATGCGCACGCTGTCAAATTGCGACACCTCCGCCTGCGCGCGGAAATTGCCGGAATACACGAAATTCATCGCGTAGATCTCGCCGTTCTCCTGCGTCGTGTTTTTATCCACCAGCGCCAGGAACGGGTGATCCTGGTGGCTCGACTCCCCTCGGAACGAGCTGACATTCTGAATGCCGTATCCGAGCGTCTTTCTCTGGATGTGGCGCTCCCTCGCCCAGCTTCCGTGGAGGGACACCATGTCGTAATCCCTGTTGTCCATGTCGATGCACGCAGAGTACACCTTGGTGATATAAAAATGTTCCTCTCCAATATTTGTCACCCGCACGCTTCTCGTGATCACATCGGTATCGTGGAAGACCGTATAGAGCAGCTCCACCTGCATACCGACATACCGGTCCTCGCAGACCAGCCGCAGCGTCTCGCACTCCTGCGCGGTGCCAAATGTCGCCGGAAGCCCCTCAAGCCCGGGCTTTCCCGGAACGATCTCATGTGACACGTAGGAGAGCACGCTCCCCACATGGCCAGACGCCGTCCGCACGCTGATGCACCCTTCCCTGTAGTCGCCAAGGCCGTTTGAGGGATACTCAAACGGGAAGCAGTCGTAGAAGGAACAGCGTTCCCTGTTATTTTTGCCCGGGACAAAGGGCGGTTCCTCCGTCCGCATCAGGTATGCCGCATCTGCCTCCTCCAGTTTCTTTCCATAATAGATGTGTCCGACAAAATTCTCCTCATCCACGATGCCGATCATATAGGTCGTATCCGGCGTGTCAAGCTTGAAAACGCGCTCTTTTTCATTGTATGATATCATGTTTGTTCTCCCTTACTTTCCATATCGCATTGTATATTACATATCTAACATACCATTTTTTTGTTAATTAATCAACTTTTAAACTTTTTTTACTTTAAATTTTTTCATAAGAATCAACAACCCTGACGATCAAGCAGGGATTGGAGGGGGAGGCGCCCGGGTCAGCGCATAAAAAATACGCAGTTCATCCGAAAATGATCTGCGTATTCAGGATTGTCTGAAATCTTCCGGGCTGTCTAAACGGTTATCGTATACTCCGCATAAAACGTCTCCGACGGCACAAGCTTATTACCGTACTCGCGCTCGGAGAGATCACCCGTAAACGTCTCCCGGTCGCACCTGCCGTACCACGGCTCGATGCATATAAACGGCGCGTTTTTCTTCGCCGGAGACCACACGCCAAAGAGCGGCGCGTCAAAGCGGACGGTGAGATAGGGCACTCCGTCCGGATCGCAGAGGGACACCTCATGCGCCTGGTCATGCTCGATGATCAGCGCATCCTCGTCGAACAGATCCGCCGTGATATCCATCTTTGCGTCTGTCAGCGCAAACGTTTTGGTGCGCTCTGACAGCGTACCGCCATCTCCGATAATACCCGATGTGATTGTATGATCCGTATCAAATGCCAGTTTGTAATCTGTCTGTACACCCCTGCCGCCGATAGGGCACAGGAATGCCGGATGCCCGCCGATGCTGAAATACATCTCCCTGTCGTCACAGTTTGTCACTTTCCACGACACGGCAAGGTCATTGCCGCAGAGTCTGTAGCCAAGCTCCAGCTCGAAATCAAAAGGATATCTCTCCTTGGTCTCCTCCGTCGCCCGAAGCACAAACCGAAGCGAATCGCCGGTCTGCTCGCGCAGCTCAAACTCCATATCCCTCGCAAACCCGTGCTGCGACATCGGGTATTCTCTTCCATCGCATCGATAACTACCGTTATTTAAACTTCCCACGATCGGAAACAGCACCGGCGAGATCCTCTTCCAGTACTCCGGTCTTGCATCCCACATATATTCCGTATCTGTTGCTTTTTTTCTCAGGGATCTCAGCTCTGCACCCATTGTATCCACGCTGATCCTGATCTGCTCATTTTCAAGATTGTATACTGCCATTTGCCCTTTTCTCCTTTTAAAGCATACTCTTTCTGATCACGCCAAAACCGAGCGGATACGGTCCTGTGTGAACACTGATCGTCGCACCGATCTGATATTTCTGAATCTCCCCGTCAGAGACCGGGTATCCTTTTTCATTGAGAAACGCGACCGCCCCCTGGCGGAACGCCTCGCCCTCCTCGATATCATAGCCATAGCCGACGCAGATGCTGTACTCGCCGGGCACCGCGTGAACCTCCTGCAAATACTGCCACAACAGGTCATACACTTTCTCAAGCGATTTCTTGCGGCTTCTCGCCAGACCGGACGGGAAGATCTCCCCCTCCTTCAATGTGATCAGCGGCCGGATGCCCAGCATGGAGCCTGCAAGTCCCGCAAGTTTTCCGATGCGTCCGCCGTGTTTGAGATAGTCAATGTTGCCGACGGTGAAAAAGATCCTTCCGGTGCCCTTGATCGCTTCAAGCTCTTCTACCACCTTTTCATATGGAAGCTTCGCCTCATACATCCGGATCGCCTCCAGCACGAAGATCCCCTGCAGCACCGTATTGATCGTGGAATCCATCACCGTGATCCGCGCATCGGGACAGCTCTCGAGAACCATCTCCTTCGCGTTCATCGCCGACTGGTAAGATCCGCTGAATTTCGTCGTGATGCAGATGCAGATCACCGCTTTCCCCGCCTCCACTGCCGGCTGGAATACGTCCACGTAATCCTGCACGGAAGGCATGGAAGACTTCGGAAACGTCGTGGGATCCGCCACCATCTGGTCATAAAACTTCCGGATCGGCATATCCGCGATCTCCCTCATATAATTTTCACTGTCAAATGACACATAGAAGGGAACGACGTCCACTCCCTTCTCTCTGCAGAGCTCTGGCGGCAGGTCGCAGGAGCCGTCAGTCACTATTTTGTAATCCATCGATAAATCCTCACTTTTCATATATTCATGATAGCCGTTTTCATTACTACGTTAAGTAGATATTGAAATTATATCATGTATTGCGCATATTGTCATCGTATATATGAAAATATATGAAAAAATGAAGTCTAAATTTTGGGATAAGTCGCGATCGTCGTGAAAGAGGCGTCCATCGTCGGGCATTTCACCTTGTCGATCACCGATTTCACAAGGCGCCTGCCCATCTCCTCGATGCGCACTTCCACCGTGAGAATGTCCTTCTTGAAGAAATCCGTCTCCAGGGTGTTGTTAAACCCTGTGATCACCACCCGCTTCACCGCCTGCGGATCCCGCTGCAGCAGCGCGAGCGATACATGCTTTGCCACATCGTCATCCTCGCAGACGATCGCCTCCGGTATGTAGGGCATGCTCTTTACGACCTCCTCGACCATGGCATAGCTAAAGCTGATGCTGTTCGCCGGGCGTGTGTACTGCATCCGTTCATCGAGCTGTACATGGTTCTGGCTGCACGCGCTCAAAAACCCCAGATACCGCGCCTGTATCATGCGCGACCCTTCGGCATATCCGATATAGGCAAATTTTGTGCAGCCCTTTTGCCTGACCACGTAATCTGTCAGTGTGCTCATGGAATAAAAACCTTCCACATTGATGACATCGCCGATCCTGATATATTCCTGCGCATTGACAGGACTGTTAAAAAATGTCACCGGGAGCTTTTTGCGCCCGATCCCCTTTACGAATTTTGCCGGGAACACGCTCAAAAAGATGATCCCCTTCACATCGTCCGCGATCAGCCTGCCAGTCGCCTCCCCGTCCTTATCCTTGTCGTCTACCACATGGAGCTGCATGCGGTATCCCTCGTCGTTCACCGCGTTGCTGATGCCGGCGAGCGCCCTCGTCCAGAAAGCGGACTGCATGTGATTAAATAACACCAGTATCGTTCCTGTATTCGCCCTGCGGTATGTCGACTTGACCTCCTCGACCAGATTCTCATCCAGCTTGGCGTACCCCATCTGCCATGCCTTCTGCACAACTGCATGCCTTGTCTGCGGAGAGACAAGACCCCCGTTCAGTGCTTTCGCCACAGTATTGCGGCTAAGCCCCATCTCAGCCGCAATATCCTGTATCGTTACCTTCTTCATTCGTTTCCCCTCTTCCCTCTGTCATTCCCCCGTGCATAATGACCGCTATGAAAAAACATTTCCATAACGGTCATTTCCTATTCATATTGATCAAAACAGAGGAATCTTACCCTCATAAGAATTATTGATCACATAATATGCAGTAAAATCAGTCGGCTTTAAATACACCTGGATCAGTTCGATCTTAGCTGCATCATTGCCCCTCCTTGCATAATCCTGTGTAACCCGCTTTGCGATATCTTTCATGTCGGTCTCATGCTCGCGGTACTGCAGCTCAAAATCAACCTCAACACCGTCGATCTCCGAGCGGTATCCGGCATCCGTCTTTGTATCCGCCTCTTTTGCGGCGGTCTCCTTTGTATCCGCCTCTTTTGCGGCAGTCTCCTTTGTATCCGTCTCTCTTACATCGAACTTGTCCACCATCTCAATCATCCTTTCATAATATTTCTCCAAGCAGATCCTATGTATCCTTTTGCAATACTCCTGTATTATCATACCACACTTTTCGAGAAATGAACACACAATCTTAGTATAAATAAAAAATATGTATCGGCTTCAATAACTGTTGTTATATTTTAAGTTATCGTCCGCAGCACTTAATCTATAACGTGGGGTATTTATCGGATTTCAGCGTTTTACCGCCCAGCCAAAGTGAAATATTTCTTTCACCATTTTACCAGATCCTGCCGTGCCCATTTCAGATTCGATCTTCTCAACTTTCAACTTCCCCTTCATATGGACAAATTTCGACATTTTGTGCACACTTTTCCTGCCCTGCGGCGTTTTAAAATACCATGTATTATTTTAACATCACTGCAGAAACGCAAACGGTGCCCTCCTGTCTGCGTGCAGGAAATTCATGAGCAGATACGCCGCCCTGATCGAGACTTTCTCCTCCCTGAGAATGCGCTGCGCCTCCGCCTTGTCCACGATCAGAACCTGTATGGTTTCCGTGTCCTCCAGCGCATCGCGGCTGACTGTCCCGCTGGCATATCCATAGACTGCATTGCAGCTCTCATCGGTAAAGCCTGCCCCCATAAAAAACGGTCTGCGGTATGCCTCGTCGCCGCCCGCATACACTTCAAAGGAAAGTCCCGTCTCTTCCTTCATCTCCCGGACCGCGGCAATGTCGGGCGTCTCCCCCGCATCGATCAGGCCGGCGGGCAGCTCATACAGATAATCTCCCAGCGGATACCGGTACTGGCGGATCATCACGATCTTCTCCGGATCATCCTTAAGGATCGGATAGATGACCACGCCCTCCGCCGCGCTGTCCCCCGTTAGCAGCTTGATATTCTCCGCTTTTCTTCTCGACACAAAGAAATAATCAAACGGGCGTCCGCTGTCTGTCAGGGCGTCCAGCCTGAACAGGTTGAGAAACTTATTATCGGACAATTTGTGGATATTGGTGTACTTTTTCATATCGTTGCCTCCTTATTGTTTGACATTTTTGACGAAAACCGCTAGAATAAAAATAGAGTACAAAATTCACTATTTTTCAGAAAGAGAGAGCTTTATGAGACAAATTCCCATTTCGGCACTGACACCGGGCATGGTAACGGCTGAGGACATTGTATCATTTGATCATGTGACAATCGTTCCCAAGGGCATCATACTCACTGAGAATATTATATCACGTTTGGAAGGATATGCCATATATTATGCGCACATAGAAGATGATCTTGTCGTAGATCTGTCCACCCCTATGGCAAACCCGGCAGTTCTCATGCAGGATGCCTCCATCACAAATCTGTACAACCTGGAAAAACAACCCGAAATAAAACCGACAGAAAACAGACAATTTCAGCGATTTTCCCAAAGCTTTGCGCGATGTGCCGAACACTATGAGGCAAACCTCATGAAGTCCCTGTACCGCAACGAGCCCTTCCGCGCCAACGAGCTGCTCAAGGAGACGATGGCACTGCTGCACCAGGACAAACAGGAGGTCAGCATCTTTGACATGCTCCTGAATATGCACAATCCCGAGGACTCCGTGTACAACCACTGCATCGATGTCGCGCTGATTTCCAATGTACTTTCGCGCTGGCTCCGCTTTTCAGAGACCGACCAGATGATGGCGACCGCCTGCGGACTGTTTCACGATGTCGGCAAGTTCATGCTCCCTACCGGCGTGCTGTGCAAGCCCGGCAAGCTGACACCCGACGAATTTGAGATCGTCAAGACCCACACCACCGAGGGCTTCCATCTGCTTGGCCGCTACAGCAGCATTCCCGAGCCTGTCAAGAACGCCGCGCTGATGCACCATGAGAAGTGCGACGGCAGCGGATATCCATATGGGCTGAAAGGGGACGACATCGACAGATTCTCCAAGATCGTCACGATCGCGGATATCTTCGACGCCATGACGAGCGAGCGGGTATACCGCGCAGCCATGTGCCCGTTCTCTGTCATAAAGTATTTCGAGGACGACGGGATCCAGAAATATGAGATCAAGTACATCCTCACATTCCTCGAGAATGTATCAAACACTTATCTCAATCACAGGGTGACGCTGAGCAACGGCATGGAGGGCAATGTCATCTTCATCAATCCCGACAATTTTTCCAAGCCGGTCGTCCGCATGGAAAACAACGAGATCATCGATCTCCAGAAATCCTATTACCAGAGCATGATGCAATTGTCAAACAGGAAAAACATATCGATCGAGACAATCATATAAGGAACCCGGAGAAAACGCTTCGGGTTCCTTTTTTGTCATCACACTATATCATTCGACATCGGCAAGCGCCGCCATATCCTCCTCGCCGGTGCGGATCTTGACCACTTTATCGACATTGTACACAAAGATCTTGCCGTCGCCGATATGTCCTGTGTACAGGACCTTCTTCGCCGACTCGATCACCTTTTCGACAGGGATCGCAGATACGACCACCTCGACCTTCACTTTCGGGAGCAGCGTCGCGTCGATCTCCGCCCCGCGGTACTTCTCGCCCGCTCCCTTCTGAATACCGCAGCCCATGACCTGCGTCACTGTCATCCCCGTCACACCGATGCTGTTCATCGCTTTGCGGAGCACGTCATACCTGGAAAGCTTTGCGATGATGACAACCTTGTAGATGCCGGAAGCGGATGGAAGCGGGATCTGTGATACCCTGACTGCCGCGTTTTTCTGCGCCTCAGACGCTTCCTCATAGTTGTCAGAGCCAAGCTGGGTGTTCTCGTTCTCCTCCATGATCATGCTGTTAGAGATATCCATCATCGAAAATCCCGCATATGCGGATGGCAGACCGTGCTCGGTGGCATCGAGACCGATGATCTCCTCCTCCTCGCTGACGCGCAGGCCAAATACCGCCCTGATCACGAGGAATGTGATCGTGATCGTGATCACTGTCCACACAATAACGCTGAACATCCCTGCCAGTTGGATTCCCAGAAGCCTGAATCCGCCGCCGTAGAAAAGCCCTGTCCCGCAGATCTGGTTGGCGCCAAATGCCACGCCGTCGCCGTATCCTCTCGCAAACGCGGGCGCCGTGTCTGTCGCAAAGAGTCCGACTGCGACCGTACCCCAGATCCCATTCATGCAGTGGACTGCCACCGCGCCGACCGGATCGTCGATGCGGAGCTTGTAGTCGAGCAGCCATACGCCAAACACCACCAGAAGCCCTGCTACCGCGCCGATCACGATCGCACCGAACCCATCCGTCACATCGCAGCCTGCCGTGATCGCCACAAGGCCTGCGAGGGAAGCATTGAGACACATCGACACGTCCGGCTTGCCGTACTTAATCCAGGTAAAGATCATGCAGACTACCGTCGCGATCGCCGGTGCGATCGTCGTCGTGACAAAGATGGAACCAAGCTCCGGCAGGCTTGTCGCCGCCGCACCGTTAAACCCGTACCAGCCAAGCCACAGGATAAATACGCCAAGTGCGCCGATCGTGAGGTTATGTCCGGGAAAGGCGTTCACTTTCGTGATCTTTCCCTGCTTATCTCTCGTGAACTTCCCAATGCGGGGACCGAGCATCTTCGCGCCGATCAGGGCACTAATACCGCCCACCATATGTATCGCGCAGGAACCCGCAAAATCGTGAAATCCCATCTGGGCAAGCCAGCCTCCGCCCCAGATCCAGTGTGCTTCGACGGGGTAGATCAACGCCGAGATGACACCCGAATACACGCAGTATGACAAAAATTTTGTCCGCTCCGCCATCGCCCCGGAAACGATCGTCGCTGTCGTCGCGCAGAATACCAGGTTGAACACGAAATTGGACCAGTCAAAATCCGCATAGCTTGTGAAGATGTCAAACCCGGGCCTGCCGATGAATCCCATCAGATCCTCGCCCAGCAGCAGTCCAAACCCGATCAGGATGAATGTGCATGTACCGATACAGAAATCCATCAGGTTCTTCATGATGATGTTTCCCGTATTTTTTGCCCTGGTGAAGCCCGCCTCCACCATCGCAAACCCAGCCTGCATCCAGAACACCAGTGCAGCGCCGATCAAAAACCATACGCCGTAAATCTCGCCGTTTACGGCATCAAGCAGTTCCTGTAACTCTGTCATAATAATCTCCTCCTTTTATTGCGAAAGCTTAATCGAGCAGGGAAGAGCCATCTTCCCTTACTCGCGCGCCGGACGTCCGTCAGCCTATGCTGACATTTTCCTCTGGACGCCCGTGTGCAAAACAAAAGGCGCTACGGGAGTGTATCCCATAGCGCCTTTGCTTTATGCACCTTATATTACCACCACATTTTTCCATTGTCAAATCATTTTATCGCGCTGACCTTTCCCGATCCGGCTCCCGGAAGCCCTTTGTGCGCCATATCGTCCGGTCTGTGCGCGATACGTTGTCATATTTTCGATGCCTGACCTCGTTTTTTGTCTAATCTGCACGATAGACATACTGTATAAATTCCTTTTCCACCATCATTCCGTCGAAATTGATCTCCTGCAGGCGCACCCGGCCGCACGGTACAAATCCCAGCCGCTCACACAGCCGGATCGACGCCTCGTTGTTCTCATTGACAAAAGAACAGTAGCTTCGCTGTTCCAGTTCCCTGATCCCGTAGGCAAGGATCGCACTGCACGCCTCATATGCGTATCCTCTGTGCTGAAACGGCACGCCCAGCATAAATCCCAGCTCCAGCCCCTCAAATCCCTCTTTGTACTCCAGACCCGCCCTGCCTATGATCCGCCCGCTCTCCCTGCTCTCGAGCACCCACATGCCATAGCCATAAAATCCATAGACATTCCTGATGTATTCCCTGGTGTAGATCACTTCCTGCTCCGGGTCCGCAAAGAGCGGCTCCATGTACTGCGTGATGCGCGCATCCTCATAAAGCTCATACAACTGCGGCACATCGTCCACCGTGATCTCCCGGATCTTTAGCCGCGGCGTCTCCGTGATATCCCACGGAATGTCATGAAAACGCCTGTACACCCTGTCGAGATAACGCGCATCGATATCGCTGAGATTCTCCACGCAGTAAGAGCCGCACGGAAAGCTCTGCTGCCTGTTCCGCTCATTCAACCAGACAATGTATGGGATATGTCTTGCGGCATAGTACGCCGCCTCCTCATCCTTTTCCGTTATCATGACTTTATGTGTGCCCTCCATCATACTGCCTACCTCGTTGTGTCCGTTCATCGTCTTTTTGCAGAATATCTGTCATGATACATCTGAAGCCGGCGGATCCGGCGCGGATTCCGCCCTTTTTGCACCATCCACACCTCATCCTGCCTTGGCAGCACCAGATCTTCCATATGTACGTCCAGTATCATGCTCAGTTTGTACAGATTATCGATGGACGGCATGGTCTGCCCGTTGATCCAGCGGTAGATCGGCTGCGGGCATGAGAGCCTCAGCTCCCGCTGGATCTCGCTGACCGTATAGCCTTTCTTTCTGATCATCTGCTTCAATACCTGTCCGGTCATTCTCATATCAAGCGATAAACATGTCTTCTTTTTCATATTCCTGATGCCTCCCTATCTTATTATACTCCTATCATACACGCTTTTTTGTCAAAAGTCCAAAAATTTATATGGATTCAGGCATTTTTTTCTATGTGGAAAATATTCTTTATTAAGAACCTTTATGAAGCACTGAAATGAGGCTGAAAATGAAGATCAAGATCAAGACAAACCTGAAAAAAGCAGCGCTGCTGACCATACTCCTGACCGCCGCCTTCCTGGTGGGCAGAGGCATCGCATATGTCAGATACGAAAAGGTCAGTGGGCGGGCAGTCCCTGCCTCCGGAAGCGTGTCATCCGCCAACTGGGGACTTGGCTTCGGGCAGGAGGGCAGTCAGCCCACCGGAAACGCCTCCGCGGAGGAACTGAAACAATACGATGCCCACTACGTGGGCGGCAGCACGGACAAAGTGATCTATCTGACCTTTGACGCCGGATATGAGAACGGAAACACCCAGCCGATCCTGGATGCGCTGAAAAAGCACCATGTGCCTGCCACGTTCTTCGTTGTGGGACATTATCTGGAATCCGCACCGGAACTCGTAAAGCAGATGGTCGCGGACGGGCACTTTGTGGGCAACCACACCTACCATCATCTGGATATGTCCTCCATTGCCTCAAAAGAATCCTTCGAGAAAGAAATGCACGATGTGGAAACACTGTTCCAGGAGATCACAGGCACAGAGCTTGCGCGCTTCTACCGTCCGCCGCAGGGTAAGTACAATACCAATAATCTTAAGATGGCGCAGGAGATGGGCTATCACACCTTCTTCTGGAGTCTTGCCTACGTCGACTGGTATCAGGATAAGCAGCCAACGAGGGAGGAAGCCTTCAAAAAGCTTCTGGGCCGCATCCACCCCGGCGCCATCGTCCTGCTGCACAGCACCTCGAGTACAAACGGCGAGATCCTTGACGAGCTGCTGACGCACTGGGAGGAAATGGGCTACACCTTCCGCACGCTGGAAGACTTTGTGAGCGCCTCAGAATAAAATATCCAGATAGCCGTCGTACACTTTCATGACACTCGTGTCATAAAATTCCGCAAGCTGTTCCCTGACCGCCCTGAAATACCATTCCTGCATCGCCTTGTCCGGCTGGTTGAACTTGTCCCAGATCTCGGTCCCAAGATAATGCTGCTCCCGCGCGATCGACTCCAGATTGGCGGTCTTGTCCGCAAGGACGATCCGCTTTGCGTCCGGCGAGGCATTCCTCAAGTGCTCGATCGTCTCCTGCTTCCTGATCTTCCATGTCTGGGCGGCAGGCATGTCGCGGCGCTTGTTCTCCGTCTCTGTCTCCACCAGTCTGGCAACCCGCTCGCCAAACTCCCTTTTCAGATCGTCAAACGTCACCCAGGTATCCTCAACCGTATCGTGCAGGATCGCCCCCTGCAGCACCTCGATATCCTGCGTGAGCGCCAGCGCATAGTTCATGGTCGTGATGATATGGGTGAAATACGGGATCCTTGTCTTCTTCCTGTACTGTCCCAGATGCGCCTTTGCAGCATACGCATACGCCCTGTAAAGCCGTTCATCCAGTCCCTCAACAGACGGAAAAAGGGCTGGCTGCTCACCCATCCCTTTTTCGTTATAGCGGCACACGAACTCCCCTTTTTCACACTGCGACTTTCCAGTGAAAAAAGGACATCCGCGCCCGCACACATGCTGTTCTTTCCTGACATTCAAAAAACCATCCACTGCCCTGCAATAGAAGTATCCTTCACGGTCTGCTCTTACAAAATGTTCGTTCTGATTCATCACTTAATCCTTTTTGGTAAACTCTATGATCCAACCCTTGCCTTCACTGCCGTCATTCGTCTTGTAATCGCCATACTCCATGCGGCATGTAAACGACACACCCTGCTCCGCCTTCATCTCGTTGACGACCTGTTCCATCGCTTTCCTGGCCTTTGACTCGTCGCTTCCGACACTGGAATTTCTGTACACCGTCCCAAACTTCTCAATGTCGTAGCGGATCGCCCGGTTCAGTGCCAGTTTCAGGTCCCTGTCATTGCGGAACGGACCTGCAAGGCTGTTGCTCAGATAATTGTTGCGGTAATTGATCAGATACGCCTGCATCGTCATACCGGCAACCTTCTTGTCTACCTTGGATTCGCTCTCGTACACTTCCTTTAGGAGCTTGCCGCTGTCCTGCAGGATACAGTTGTCCAGCATCGCATACCCCATCAGGAAGGAATCCAGATACTTGATATATGTATTTTCGTCCATATCCTCGACATCGTCGGAGTCAAAGTCGCTAAGCTCCGGATTTCTGTAGAAGGAGAACGTCCCCTTGGTCAGCGCCTTGATGTCCGAGCCTGTCACCACCGAATTTGCCGTGCTCGCATTCTTGGATACCAGCCCCTCTCCCATCACATAGTACGTGCCGTTTAAGGATATCCGGAACCACCCGTTGGAGGTGATGCCCGTCACGTTGACCGGGATATCCGGCGCTATGACGGTCACTACCTCCGAGTTGACATCCGGCTGTTTATACACCTTTGTCTTGTCATTGCTGTAGAGCACTGCCTTGTTCTCCGTGACAGTGAACTCTGCCGCATATGTCTTATGAAGCTGCCTGTTGATCCCGCACGACTGTGCCGCGCCCAGCGCCACTACCGCTGCCATCAGCGCTCCTGCCAGTCTCATACCCAGTTCTTTTGTCTGTATCATACCTCTTTCCCCTTCAATATCCAAAACCTACTTCCAGATCCCTACCCGGTCTTCCGGCGCCACGTACATTCCGTCCGTCTCCTTGATGTCATATATCTTGTAAAAGGCATCACAGGAGCTCAGCACGGCATTGACCCGCACCTTGTTCGGCGAATGTGTGTCTGTGTTGAGCAGATACATCATAAAGCTTGCCGTGTCCTCGCTCGCCCAGTTGTAGGTCATCTGCCCGAACGCCTCGTCGAGCGCCTTCGCGTCGTCGCCGATGATCGACGTGATACACGTCATCGCACCGAGATCCGCGATATTCTCCATCAGTGTCAGGTCGCCGTTCACCTTGACGCCCATCATCTCATATTCGCTGTAATAGTCCACGATGGACTCCGACATCTTCTTGTACTCGGCAAGCTCCTCCTCTGTCCACCACACATTGTAGTTGCCGTACTCGTCATACAGGGCGCCGCTCGAGTCAAACGCGTGGCTGACCTCGTGTGCTATGACAAACCCGATCCCGCCCAGGTTTGCGCCGTAGCTGTTATCCCTGTCATAAAACGGCGCCTGCAGGATCGCTGCCGGAAAGATGATCTCATTGTTCAGCGGATCGTACATCGCGTTGATCGTCTGCGGCGTCACATCCCACTCTGACCGGTCAACCTTGGTTCCAAGCTTGTTCAGACTGTCCTCGATCGCCACCTGCATGCTCACCAGCAGGTTGGACAGCAGGCTTCCTCCCTCCGAGACCGGTGTCACCTGCATCATGTCGCGCGCTGCCGGCCACTCGTCGGGATAGCCGATCTTGACCTGCATCGTATCCAGCTTCCGGATCGCCTTCTGCTTCGTCGCGTCGCTCATCCAGTCCTGCCTTTTGATGATCGTCTCATACTCCTCCAGGATCTGACCGATCATCTCCTCGACTGCCTCCTTATCCCTGGCGGAGAAATGCTCCTCCACATAGATCATGCCAAAGTCCCACGGCAGCATATCCTGCGTCAGATTTTTCCACGTCTTCTCGTCCCCCCAGCTCTCGGTGATGCCGTACAGCGCATTGCGCATATCATCGCTGAGCTTCGCGTAGTTGGCATTGGCGTACTTTGCCGTGTCGTTTAGCATGACAAACGTCGAGTAGTCCTTAAGCGCCTGCAGATTCTCCTCTTCAAGCAGCGAATTGACCTTCTTTGCCTGCTCCACATCCATGACGATATATCTATCCTGCCCGTCGATCCGGAGCGTCTTTAGCATCTTTGGCACATCGATGTTGGAATAGAGCGCCTGCAGATCCTGCGCGGTATATACATTGTAAGTCACCGCCGGATCGTAGAGCTGCTCTGTCGTCAGCGTCGACGCGCAGATCTCGCGCAGGAGTCCCTCGATGGCGTCCGTGCTCTGAGCCGCCTCGTCAGCAGTCATGCCAAACTCCATGAGCATATCGTTAATATAGTCGAGATACAGATCCATATATTCCTGCGTGTTCTCACCCTCGACGTACTCTTTGCCGATCAGGGTGTCCGCGTACATCATATAAACGGCATACTCGCTGGAATCCGCCTTATCCTGCATGATATTGTAGCCGCCGACGATGCTGCTGAACCCAAACTCGCCGCTTAGGTGCGCCAGCGCATCGACATACTCGTCGATACTCGACGCGTTGCGTATGCTGTCCATGTGCGGCTTGAGCGGTCCAAGCCCCGTCTTCTCGCGGTTCTCCATATTGGTCACACACTCGTACATATCCTTGATCTTCTGCTCGGAGCTGCCCTTCTCATACGTATTCCCATCGCCTGCCAGCTCATCGATGATGTCCTCCATCTCCGAACTCACGACAGCGTTCAGCTCGCCAAACCAGTCCCAATGCGCGTCTGTCGCGGCAAGCTCGATCTTCGACAAAAGATTCTGGTTGACAAACTCATAATAGTCGTCCTGGTATCTGACCTCCGTATCAGTATCCGCATCCTCCGTACCTGGCTCCTCTGTCTCCAGCGCCTCCGTATCCTCCCCAGCGGAGGATTCTTCTGTGTTTTCCCTGTCATTTCTCGCACTGTTGAACATATCCTTGATACTGTCCTGTGTCTCTTTTCCCACCGTATCGGTATTCGCTGTATCGCACCCTGCAAGCTGCAGCGTCAATACGGACACCATCAGTAACGCCAGTATTCTCTTTTTCATGCCGGTTATCCTCTCTCTACCATAATTTGATCTCATCACAGATATCTCTATCTTATAACAAAATCATACAAATGACAATAATTCTATTCAAATCTTAACCGACTTTTTGTAACAGTTCAGCCTTTGGCTTCCTGTTACAGCATCAAGCCATGCAAAATCGCTTCGCGATGGCTTGATGCATCTCAACCACTATGTGTTCTTACGGACTTTGCAGCGTAGTGCAAAGTTCCTAGAGCGTGTTTGAAAAATGCTCTAGACTGAACTGTAACGACTTTTCACAATTATCGTTTTATCTGTTTACAAACACCACAAAAACGCGTAGTATAGGAATGTAGGAGGTTTTTTACGTTATGATGGGATTATTGTTTAACATATTGGGAATCTTTTTGTCATTCGTCACCGTGTCGGTCTTATATCTGATATCCATCAAGCCGCGCATCCACGGGCGGCCTGATTACAAGCCATTTTTCGGCCATATGTATGCCCACCGCGGGCTTCACAACATGAATCCGGCGATCCAGAAGCTCAAAGGGATCGGGAAGCCAGCCCCCGCTGAAAATCTTCCCGAAAATTCTTACGCCGCCATCAAGCGGGCGGCAGACCTTGGCTACGGTATCGAATTCGACGTGCATCTCACCAAAGACGACATCCCGGTCGTCTTTCATGACGACACGCTGAACCGCATCTGCGGTGTCAGGGGTAATCTGCGGGACTATACATACGAGGAGCTGCAGCAGTTTCGCCTGCTGGGCACCAACGAGCGCATCCCCGCTTTTGCCGATATCCTGAAAATGGTTGACGGCAGGGTTCCGCTGATCATCGAATACAAGGTAGAAAAAAACGCTGACAAGCTGTGCCGGATCTGTGACGGCATCCTTTCTGATTATAAAGGGCTGTACTGTATCGAATCTTTTCATCCGATGGCTGTGCGCTGGTACAAGATCCACAGACCCAACATCGTGCGCGGACAGCTCTCCGAGGATTTTACAAGGCAGAAACTGAACATCCCGTACTTTCTGCTGTCACACCTGATCGGCAACTGCTACGCCTCACCGGACTTCATCGCATACAACTGCAAGCACAAGGATGAACTCTCGAGGAATATCTGCCGGAAATTCTACAAGAGCCTGAGCGTCGCATGGACTGTCCGCTCGCAGGAGGAACTCGACAAGATTTCGAGAAGCTTTGACCTGTTTATCTTCGAGGGTTTCTTTCCCGCCAGACAGCAGCGGACTGCAAATGAATGAAATTGTATCAAAAATTCCGCTAATTTCTGTATATTTATTGGATTTGATATAATATTTTCCTAAAAAATGGTCGATACTGATTATAACAGTGATCAGAAGCTGTTAACTAACGGCAACACATTTATCAGAACTGCAGCCGCAGTTCTTTGGAACAGGAATTAGGAGGATTCCCATATGAAGGATTTAGTAAGAGAAACGGATTTCACGACACTAAAGAACAATTTCGACGAACTGTGCGACGAGGTCAACAATGGCAGCGAAGCCATCGCCCTCTCCTTAAAGAGCGGACGCAAGGTCTTCATCATGCCCGAGAAGAATTACGACAACATCACCCGCATGATCATGGTGAATACATCCGAGAACGCACTGCATTAGATCAAAAAAGTGCATAAAGAAGCAGCTCCCGCAGGAGCTGCCTTTTTTATTTGATCCCTATTTAATCCTTATTGTAAATACGCTTTTCTCCCTGACTGCCGTTCTCTTATAACAGATCGAGTACATCACCGCCGACAGCAGAAGCGCTAAGAGCACATCGAGCATGGAATGCTGTTTGATCAGCACTGTCGAGCATATGATGCTCGCACCAAGCCCCATCATCAATGTCTTGATGATATTGTGGCCTGCAAAACATCTGCTCCGCCACACCGCGATCATGATCGCGACAGAGTTGTACACATGGATGCTCGGCAGGATATTGGTCGGTGTGTCCGTCGCGTACAGATGCCTGATCAGATCGATAAAAATATTGTCCCGCTCAAAAACCTTTGGCCTGAGATTATGCCCGTTTGGAAAGACCGCTGACACGACGATAAAGATCGTCATTCCCGCCATCAGAAACGCGACCAGCTTATCGCTCTCCTCCTGGTCCCTGATACACAAAAACACCACCGTAAACGCCACATAGGCAAACCATAACAGATACGGCACGATAAAGATCTCGCAAAACGGTATATAGTCGTCAATCCCAAAATTAATCTCGTGTACCGCCACATCCCGCCGCTCCAGATAGAAAAAAGCAATGAGATAAAAAAACGCGTACACCGTCATGACAGCCAGTGACTTGTACTGCATGACAAGCCCGGACGCCTGCCTGCAGATATGACCCGCTTTCTCTTTCATAATAATTCCCCCTCCTTCTAGCTTCATCATTATAGATTATACATATTGTAAAGTCAACTTATAATTGCAAATCTTTAAGTATTCTTCATAAAATCTTAAGCATTCTTATTTTCTCCAAATAGATCCCTGACGCACAATTTCGGCAATATTTTTAATAAAAATTTCATTTTCATGTGCAATTTTGCCTGCGTTTTGATCCGGCTAATAGGAATCCACAATATCTGCCCGTGATTTTTATACAATTTTTTATATAATTTCCATAAAATGATGTTTGATTATTTCGTATATTTCGAGTACACTGAATGAGTAAGGAATATTAAAAATATGGAGGATTGATCTTGATGAGATTCGATATGCACTGCCACACAAAGGAAGGTTCCATGGATGGAAAGATCCCGATCTTTGAATATATACAGATCTTAAAATCCAAGGGCTTCCACGGTATGCTTGTCACGGACCATGATTCCTACAACGGTTTTCGTACATACCGCGATCATCTGAAAGGAAAGATCGATCCTTTTATCGTCCTGAAAGGGATCGAATACGATACGATCGACGCCGGGCACATCCTTGTGATCCTGCCTGAAAATGTGAAACTGCTCCTGATGGAATGCCGCGGCCTTCCTGTGCGGGTTCTCCAGGATGTCGTGCACAGGCACGGCGGTATCCTCGGTCCTGCCCATCCCTGCGGCGAGCGCCACTTAAGCATCACGCGCACGCGCGCCTACAAGAGAAATCCCGACATCATGAGGCATTTTGACTTTCTCGAGGCGTTCAACTCGTGCGAGTCGCAGGAATCCAACTCGGAAGCGCGCAGGCTTGCCGCCCGGTACGGTCTTGCCATGTTTGGCGGAAGCGACTCCCATCACCCGGACTGTGTGGGCACCGCCTACACGGAGCTTAAGACGGACATCGCATGCGAGTCCGATCTCATCCGCTACATCCGGGAAAAAAAGAGTACAAACTATGGCGGAGAGTATTATCACGGCACCGTAAAGGGCAAGATCGGCGTATTCAATCATGTTCTGGTGGAAGGCTTCTGGTTTTACAACCACTTTGCAAGCATGTACCGCCATCACAAAAGGAAAAACGCGTTATCGCTCTTAAATCATTAAGAAAAAGTGCGTTCCTGTCTGGGAACGCACTTCTTTTACAATTCATGCTCAAGTTTCAGTCTGCTCGTGTGCATGTCCATCAGCTTGTTGCGGTACGCGTCGTCCGTGATCACCCGTTCGAGCGTATCCATGTCCCCCTCTTCGAGCAGGGTCTTTAACAGTTCATTGTAGCTTTTGATGATATTTCTCTCCAACAGTTCCATCTCGTTTAGTTCCCTGTTCTCCTCTTCCATGCGTCAGCCTCCTTTTAAATCCATTTTTCCTCTCTGCCCGGAGTGAGGATCCTGAATGTGCCGCTCCCCGGCTCAAACACGACAGTCCTCGGAAAATGCTCTCCCACATCGGCGGCGAGCAGCGGTATCTGGAGCTCCTCGAGCTTTTCCTTCACTGCGGTCAGATTCCTTGCGGAGATATCCCTGCTCTCGGGTATCGCTGCGTTTCTGATCATGTGGGCTGCGCCCGCGATCTTTGCCACCATGCGGCTGCGCTCCGCACCCTGCATCACAAGAACCCTGATCATCTCGTCAAGACCTGTGTCGGCATATTTTGCCGCAGCAGCCATTGTTCCCTCCTCATATGCCGCGTGATAATGCGGGAGCATGACGTGCAGCAGTCCGCCCACACCGGTCTGCGGATCCCGCACTGCCACGCCTACACACGATCCCAGGTCCTTTGTCAGCAGTTTCTGATCTCCCCTGGCCGTCTTGTAATCCCCCATATTCACAAGGAGCATACTCTGCAGTTCTGCTACTGTAAATGTCGCCACTTTTCACCTCCAGCCAGCCTGGATCCCATCGCTTTGGAACCACCACGGCAAACGATTTTCAGTTTTATTATACCAAATTTTTCCGCAGTTTCAAGACCCAAAAAATCCTGCCATTGACACTCAATGACAGGACTGCGCATACTGCTCAAAAAATTCATTCAGATTCAGGAGACATTTGATCATCACTTTCATCTCATCCTCGTCGAGACCTTTCACGATCGCCTTGATCATGTTCTGGTGGAATCCCCGGTGATGGTAGAACGCTTTTTTTCCTTTGGGTGTGAGCACGACCAGCACCACCCGCTTGTCTGCCGTGCTCCGCTCCCGTACGATGTATCCCTTTTCCTCAAGGCTGTTCATATTCGTGGTGAGCGTGCCCATGGTCACGCCAAGGCGCTTTGCGATATCGGACATCCTGCGCGGTTCCTCGATCCCGACCGCCTCGATGATATGCATGTCATTGTTCGTGATATCCTTGTACTCCTCGGTGATGACCGCCTTCTCCTCGATGCTCATGACATCGTTGAAGAGCTTTACCAGCGTCTCATTCAACACCCTTCTCGTCGTCTTTTCCATGTTCCTTCCCCCTTAAGCCCTTACCAGACAAGTATGCTGGCGCCGTACGTCAATCCGGCTCCAAATCCTGACAGCACCAGCCTGTCGCCCGTTTTGATGCTGCCCTTGCGGTTCCACTCGTCGAGCAGCACCGGTATCGTGGCGGAGGACATATTGCCGATCTTATGTATATTCATCGGAAATCTTGCGATATCCGCCCGAAGTCTCTTTGCGACCGACTCTATGATGCGGACATTTGCCTGATGCAGCATGAACCAGTCCACATCGTCCACCGCAAGCCCTGCCCTGTCCAGCGCATCCTGGATGCATGCCGGCACCTGTTTTGTGGCAAACTTGTAGACCTCCTGTCCATCCATATGGATATACGGGTTCTCCGGCGGGTTTTCCGGGATGAACGCATTGTTCCCTGCGCGCTCCGCACAGGAGAGCACCATGCCCTTTGTTCCGTCTGATCCCTGAACCATGCACTCCATGCCTGCCCTGCGCCCGTTGTCCCGGACGATATCCTCCGCGGACGCCTCCACAAATGCCGCGCCTGCACCGTCTCCGAACAGGATACAGGTACCTCTGTCCTTCCAGTCCACAAGCTTTGACAGCACCTCGCTTCCCACCACCAGCGCATTGTGGTAGATCCCGGTATGGAGATACGCATACGCTGTGTTGAGCGCGAACAAAAAACCCGAACATGCGGCGTTTAAGTCAAACGCCACCGCGCAGGAGGCACCGATCATCTCCTGCACCTGGCAGGCGCAGCACGGCAGCAGAAGCTCCGGGGAACAGGTCGCCACGAGGATCAGATCCACCTCATCTGCGCGCTTTCCTGCCATCTCCAGCGCTTTCCTGCACGCGTCCGCCGCCAGTGAGGACACTGTCTCCCCGGCAGAGATCCTGCGCTCTGCGATCCCGGTCCGCTTCTGGATCCACTCGTCGGAGGTCTCCACCAGCTTCTCCAAGTCAAAATTGGTCACTATTTTTTCCGGCAGTGCACTTCCTGTTCCGGTTATCTGTATCGTCATTGAGAAAATTCCTCCATTATATCGGCTACGGTCTCGATCCTGTCCGCCCTGTAGGCATTGCTCCCGCAGAAGATCAGTCCCTCGTCGAGCCTTCCCTCCACCGCGTTGATCAGCGCTTCCGTGATGCAGTAGGGCGCCGTGTCCGGCTTACACGTCGTGATGCACTGTCTGCAGCCTCTCATAAAGCGCTCTCCCGACTGTACCCTGTCAAGAAACGCATTGTGTATCGCGCGCCCCGGCATTCCCACCGGGCTTCTGACGATGACGATGTCCTCCTGCTTCGCGTCGATGTACGCCTGTTTGTATGCCTCGGAGGCATCGCATTCCCGCGTCGTCACAAAGCGTGTGGCGATCTGCACACCCTTTGCCCCCATCGCAAGATAATGCTCCATATCCCCGCGCCCATAGATGCCGCCCGCCACCGCGACCGGTGTTCCCAGCTCGTCTGCGAGCGCTATGATCGACCGCACCTCATCGTCATAATCCTTTTCCTTTGCCGCCGTGTACGCCTCGATATCTTCTTTGGAGAAGCCAAGATGTCCGCCCGCCAAAGGTCCCTCGACCACAACGAGATCCGGTTTTCTGTCATACTTCTTTTTCCAGTGCCTGGCGATCACATGCAGCGCTTTCCTGCTCGAGACGATCGGGGCGATCGCCGCGCCGCCTGCAAGTTCCGGCAGATTCATGGGAAGTCCCGCGCCGGATATGATCAGATCGGCACCCGCTGACACCGCCGCCTTTACATAGTCCTCATACCGCCTTGTCACCACCATGATATTGACGCCGACGATACCGCCGCCTGCCGCGCTGCGCGCCTTTCTGATCTCCTCACCGACCGCTTTTAGGTTGCACTCGATCGGATGTCTGCCGAAGTCGGGATCGCGGTAGCCGATCTGGGCGGTCGATATCACACCCACGCCGCCTGCCGCCGCCACTGCGCCCGCCAGACCTGACAGGCTCACACCGACTCCCATGCCGCCCTGTATCACGGGAATGCGCGCGCAGAGACTGCCTATCCTTAACTCACTCATAATCCTGTCCTCTAAAAATTGCGGAAACGCTCATAGCGCTCGCCTGCGATCTGCTCTCCGCTCTTCCCGTCATACTTCTCCAGAAATTCCTTGATATGCTCCTTCATGTAACCGCCGATCGCCGCTGCCGTCTTCTTGTCCGCGCCGCCAAATTCCGGGATGATGCGCTCGATCACGCCAAGACGTTTTAAGTCCTGTGCGGTGATGTTCATGACCTCGCTCGCCTCCTGCGCCCTGTTGGAATCCTTCCACAAGATCGACGCGAACCCTTCCGGCGAGAGGATCGAGTACGTCGCATTCTCCATCATCCACACTTCATTTCCGACTGCCGTCGCAAGCGCGCCGCCGCTGCCGCCCTCACCGATCAGGATGCACAGCACCGGAACCTTAAGTCCCGACATCTCCAGCAGGTTTCTTGCGATCGCCTCGCCCTGTCCGCGCTCCTCCGCCTCCAGACCGCAGAATGCGCCGGAGGTATTGACAAAGCTGATGATCGGACGGTTGAATTTCTCCGCCTGCTTCATCAGGCGCAGTGCCTTGCGGTAGCCCTCAGGAAGCGGCATGCCGAAGTTTCTCTCCTGGCATTCCTTGAAATCCTTGCCCTTGATGTCCGCCACCACAGTCACCGGCTGCCCCTCAAGAAATGCGATACCGCCGATCAGTGCCTTGTCGTCGGCAAATCCCCTGTCGCCATGCGCCTCGACAAAGATGTCAAATATGCTGTCCATATAGTCAAACGCGGACGGGCGCTCCACCTGCCGGACTGCCTTCACTTTCTCCCACGCACTGCGCGGACGGGACTTCCACGTCTGTTCTTTTAATTCCTCGCTGAGCTTAAACTGAAAATCCGTGCCCGGATAAAAGTTGGTGTACCGCTGTCTGCCTGTGCCCTGATGGGACCGGATCAGAAAATGGATCGTCTTCTTCAAATTCTCCCGCAGCACGATACCGTCCACAAACCCGTGCTCCACCAAAAATTCCGATGTCTGAAAGCCCTCCGGAAGCTCCTGGCCGATCGTCTGCTTGATCACTCTTGGCCCTGCAAAACCGATCAGCGCCCCCGGCTCTGCCATGATCACATCGCCAAGCATCGCAAAGCTTGCCGTCACGCCGCCCGTCGTGGGATCTGTCAGTATCGTGCAGTACAGCAGTCCGGCATCGCCGTGCCGCCGGATCGCTGCCGATGTCTTTGCCATCTGCATCAGCGAAACGATCCCCTCCTGCATTCTCGCGCCGCCGGAACAGCAGAACAGGAATACCGGAAGCTTTAACTCCGTCGCGCGCTCGATCGCCTTTGTAATCTTCTCACCCACCACATGTCCCATACTCGCCATCATAAAGCGGGAATCGCACACGCCAAGGACGATGTCGTCACCAAACACTTTGCAGCGCCCGACAGTCACTGCCTCCTGTAACCCCGTCTTCTCCCGCGCTGCCGCGAGCTTATCCTCATATCCCTCATAGTCGAGCGGATTGCTCACCGCCATGTCCTCAAACCACGGCTCAAAGCTCTTCGCGTCAGCGACCATGCGGATCCGGTTGTTGGTCTTCACCCGGAAATAGCCGCCGCACTCATAACACACGTATTTTTTCTTTACCACGCGGGCGCGCTCCACCATCCTGCCGCACTTAGGGCACTTGACGAGTCCTGTATCCTCTTTCTTTTCAGTCGCCGCCTCCTGCGCTTCATCCGACCTGTTTTTCAGCTTTTCTTCTATCTTATTGTACAGATTAACGGGAAATCTTCTTCCAGTCCTGATATGCTGTGATCTTTCCATCATCCAACCTCCTAGACTCCTATGGCAAACATCAGCTCCGCCCTGCAGGCTGTCCTGCCGTCGACTGTGGCGATCGCCTCGCCGACACCGATCGGCCCGCTCACCTTCGTGATCTTCGTCTCAAGCATCAGCACATCGCCCGGCAGCACCTTCTGTTTGAACCGCGCTTTGTTGATCCCTGCAAAGTACGCCGTCTTGCCCTTCCACTCCGGAAGCCCCAGCAGCGCGACCGCCCCGACCTGCGCCAGCGCCTCCACGATCAGTACGCCCGGCATGACGGGATTGCCTGGGAAATGCCCTGCAAAATACGGCTCATTAAAGCTCACGCACTTTTTCCCGACTGCCCTTACGCCTTCCTCGAGCTCCTCGATGGTGTCGATCAGCAGAAACGGATGTCTGTGCGGGATGATTTCCATGATCTCCTTTGCTGTATAAACCGACATATGTGTCACCTTTTCCTTCTATATATAATACACGCTCTGTCTAACTATTTATTCCTCATATTGATTCCGCATATTTTTTCACTAATATGCTCGCGTTGTGTCCGCCAAATCCCAGGGAGTTGCTGAGTGCGTACATAAAGTCACCGCTGCTGCTCTCCCTGCAGTAGTCTAAGTCCATCTCCTCCTCGCACGCTGTGAGTCCGACTGTCCGATGGATATAGCCCTCCTGGATCTCTTTCACGCAGGCGACAAACTCGACTGCCCCCGCCGCGCCCAAAAGATGCCCTACCATCGATTTGGTAGAGTTGATCCTGATCTTCTTTGCATGGTCGCCAAACGCAAGCTTGATCGCCCTCGTCTCAAACAGATCGTTGTGATGTGTCGCCGTTCCGTGGGCGTTGATATACGTGATCTCCTCGGGCAAGGCGCCTGCATCCCTCACGGCGCCAAGCATCGCCGCCGCCGCTCCCGCGCCGTCCTCCGCCGGCGATGTGATGTGGTACGCGTCCGATGAGCAGCCATATCCCACAACCTCCGCATAGATCTTTGCGCCGCGCGCCCTGGCGTGCTCCAGCTCCTCAAGCACGACAATGCCCGCACCCTCGCCCATGACAAAACCGCTTCTGTCCTTGTCAAACGGAATCGAACAGCGCGCCGGATCCTCACAGGTCGAGAGCGCTGTCAGGGATGAAAATCCCGCAATCCCGATCGGCGTGATCGAGCTCTCCGTTCCGCCCGCCACCATGATATCCGCGTCACCGTACTGGATCGTCCGGAACGCCTCGCCGATGGAGTTCGTACCCGTGGCACATGCCGTCACCACATTGATGCTCTTGCCCTTGAGATTGAGCGCGATGCTGACATTTCCGGCCGCCATGTTGGAGATCATCAGCGGGACCAAAAGCGGCGCCACTCTGGAAGGTCCTTTTTCCACCAGCCTGGTGTGTTCCCGCTCCATCGCCTGCAGGCTTCCGATGCCGCTTCCCACCGCGCAGCCTGCCCTGTAGGGATCCTCTTTTGTCATGTCCAGACCAGCGTCCCCGACCGCTTCCTTTGCCGCCGCAACCGCAAACTGGCAGAAAGGCTCCATCCTGCGCGCGGCTTTTTTGTCCATGTGATCGGCCGCGTTAAAGTCCTTGACCTCCGCCGCCAGCTTGCATTTGTAGTCCGATGTATCAAAATAGGTGATCGGTCCAAAGCCGGTCTTTCCCGCCTTCACGCCGTCCCAGAAAGACGCGACGTCGTTGCCGATCGGGGTCACTGCCCCCATGCCTGTTACAACTACTCTTCTCTTCATACCCTCATCCTTTCCCTTCGAACTGTTACCGCCGGACGGCTCACATCGCCATGCCGCCATCCACGCAGATCACCTGTCCGGTGATATAGTCCGAGTGCTCTCCCGCCAGAAACAGGACGAGATCCGCGATATCCTCCGCACTTCCCATCTTTCCCATGGGGATCATGCCATTGAGCGCCTTCTTAGCTTCTTCTGTCATATTTCTGGTCATATCCGTATCGATAAATCCCGGCGCTACCGCATTGACATTGATCCCCCTGCCCGCAAGCTCTCTTGCGACGCTCCTGGTAAGACCGATCAGCCCCGCCTTTGACGCGGAATAGTTCGACTGTCCCGCGTTTCCCAGGATACCGCTCACCGAAGAAATGTTGATGATCTTCCCGCTTCTCTGCCGGACCATGCTGCGCGAGAGATGGCGGATCATGTTAAAGGCACCCTTTAGGTTCGTGTCGAGCACCGCATCGTAATCCTCCTCGGACATGCGCATGATCAGGTTATCCCTGGTAATACCCGCATTGTTGACAAGGATATCCACCTTCTTGTACTTTTCCAGAACCGCCTTGACAAATGTCTCGCTGGACGCAAAATCAGACACGTTGCACTGCATTGCCTCCGCACTGCCGCCGTCCCGCTCGATCCCGGCGACAACCGCCTCCGCGCTCTCCCTTGAACCGTTATAGTTCACGATGACCGTCGCGCCGTTTTTTGCCAGCATGCGTGCGACCGCACTGCCAATACCTCTGCCTGCCCCTGTCACAAGGGCTACCTTACCCGTTAACATCCCGATTCCTCCAATGCTTTATCCATGTCAGCCAGCTTGTCGATATTCAGGCATTTCACATCCTTGCTGATCTTTTTGACAAAGCCGCTGAGCGTCCTTCCCGGCCCGATCTCTATAAACGTATCGACACCGCCCGCGATCATCTTCTCGATCGTCTGCTGCCAGCACACGGAGTTTGACACCTGATCTTTCAGAAGAGACTTGACTGGCGCGGCCTCTGTCACCTCAAGCGCGTTTACATTGCTGATGTACGGGATGGAAGGCTGTCTGAGCCTGATACCGTACAGTTCCTTCTCAAGCCTGTCGCCTGCGCCGGCAAGCAGCCGGGAGTGGAACGGTCCGCTGACCTTGAGCGGCACGCAGCGCTTTGCGCCGGCATCGGAGAGTGCTTTTGCCGCCTCCGACACTGCACCCGCCTCGCCTGTGATGACGATCTGACCAGGACAGTTGTAGTTTGCGATGGTCACGATCCCTTTTGTCTGGCGGCAGATCTCCTCGATCGTATCGCTCGCAAGACCAAGCACCGCTGTCATGGCGCCGCCTTCCGGATACGCCTCCTGCATAAAGATCCCGCGCTTTCGGATAATGTAAAACAGATCCTTTAGATCCATGACATCCGCCGCTGCCAGCGCGCCGTACTCACCCAGGCTCAGACCCGCCGTGATATCCGCCCTGACGCCCTTTTGCTCGAGCACCTTAAGGATCGCCACCTCTGTGGCGAGCATCGCGATCTGCGTGTACTCTGTGATGTTGAGCCTGTCATTTTCCGTGAAGCAGAGCGCCTCCATATCCAGTCCCGACACTTCGCCCGCCAGCCGGTAGACACGCTTTGCTTCCTCATATGTATCATAAAAATCCTTTCCCATGCCCACATACTGTGAACCCTGTCCCGGGAAAATAAATGCTGTTCTGCTCATTGTTTGCCTTTCTTATTCTATGTGCCCTGTTCCATATGTCCTGCCAAGGAGCGCCATGCCCTGCTCCATGATCTCAGTGATGATCTCCCTGCACGGCTGTTCTTTCTTCACAAGTCCCGCGATCTGCCCTGCCATGACTGTACCGTTCACCACATCGCCCTCCACGACAGCTTTCTTAAGAGAACCGAGCGTCAGCTTTTCAAGCTCCATAAAATCCGCGCCCTCCTGCTCAAGTCTCAGGTACTCGCGCGTCATCTTATTGCGGATGCTCCTGACAGGGTGTCCGGTCGTCATGCCCGTGACTGCAGAGTCGATATCCTTTGCCTTGATGAGCATCGCCTTGTAATTCTCATGTACGATGGATTCCGCTGCCGCCACAAAGCGCGTGCCGATCTGCACTGCCTCCGCGCCCAGCATGAACGCTGCCGCAAATCCTCTGCCGTCCGCGATACCGCCCGCCGCGATCACCGGGATCTCCACTGCGTCCGCCACCTGCGGCACGAGCGCCATGGTCGTGAGCGAACCGATATGTCCGCCGCTCTCCATGCCTTCGGCGACGACTGCGTCCGCGCCGCCGCGCTGCATCAGCTTCGCCATCGCGACACTCGCGATCACCGGAATGACTTTGACGCCCGCCCGCTTCCACATCTCCATGTACCCAGACGGATTCCCGGCTCCGGTCGTGACGACTTTGACACCCTCGTCGACAACCACCTGCGCGATCGCATCCGCCTCCGGATTCATCAGCATGATGTTGACGCCAAAGGGTCTGTCTGTCGCTTCCTTTACTTTCCGGATCTGCTCTCTCACAAATTCCGCCGGCGCGCCGCCCGCGCCGATGATCCCCAGCCCGCCGGCCTCTGACACTGCCGCGGCCAGATTGTGCTCCGCCACCCATGCCATGCCGCCCTGTATGACCGGATATTCAATTCCTAAAAGTTCTGTGATTCTTGTTTTCATGCAAGCTCCTGACTACACCTCGACACCTTTATCCTGCAGATACTTGATGATGGCGCCGACTGTTGTGATCTGCTCTAAATCCTCGGGCGGGATCTCCACGCCGTACTCCTCCTGAAAT
This sequence comes from Lachnospiraceae bacterium, assembly GCA_021770755.1. Taxonomy (GTDB): domain Bacteria; phylum Bacillota; class Clostridia; order Lachnospirales; family Lachnospiraceae; genus COE1. Next base: position 45,710 of record JAETQI010000009.1, on the reverse strand, counting down.
GCGTCCACAAGCTCGAACAGATCGAGCGAATCCGCGTTCAGATCCTCCTTGAAACGTGTCTCCTCCGTGATCTCCACGCCCTCAATGTTAAGCTGTCCCTCGATGATCTCTCTAATCTTTTCTGACATGTTGTTTCCATCCTTTCTTTTTCATTTCTCTTTTCATTTACTTTGTTTTTGCAATTCTTTGAAAAATAATGTTTCAATACTTTGATTTGTTTTGATGATCAAATGTTTTGATATTCAAATATTTTGATTATCAAAGTATTTACAGGCAATAGAATATACCCTGACAGTCTGATTGTCAACTATTTTTTTCCAGTTTTTTTTGATTTTATCTGAATTTTATCTGAATTTTATTTTTGGTTTCCTTTTCCGCAGATGCACTGTTCACCACTTCCCGTAAGAGCACACGTTGTCCCGGATCACTGCGCGCAGCTCCACGAAGCACCCGCACGCCCTGCACATGCCTGCCTCCAGATAGTCACACGCCTTACAGACAGACAGGCGCTCCTCGTAGAGCGCCTGATCAGCTTTGATATCCTCATCCAGTCTCCGGATGTAGTCGTATAGATTGTCCATGTAGGCTTCCTTGTCCATCTCGCGCAGGAGGCACTTTCGACAGTGCCTTTTGTCTGCCCCTTGTCCGTTTGTCTCCAAGGCTTTCTCCTCCATCTTCATCTGAATCCCAGATCCCATTCTCTTTATGCGGGCATACTGCCATTTCACTTTTTCACGCGGAACTGCACGACACTGCACGCGGGCATCGTGAAAGTGATCCCCTTGTCAATGATCTGAAAATCATTAAACGCAGTTTCCTTCACCTTGTCAGGCTCGTCAAAGGTATTGTACGCGTCCATCTGATTCGTCACGATCGCCGCTGTCACTTCGCCTGGCATGAGTTCTGCAAAAGCGATCTCCATCACCTCGCTGTCTGTGACAGAAAGATTGTTCAGGGTGATCGTCACCACGCCGTCCTTGTCAACGGAGACAGACTCCTGGATGTTCGGAACCATGTAGTCCTCGTCCATGCCGATCTCTTTTGCGCCTTCAAGATAACTGTCGACAAGCTCCGCATCCTGATGATACCTGTACATATGGAATACGTGGTATGTCGGTGTGAGCAGCATCTTTGGTCCGTCGGTGAGAATCACTGCCTGGAGCACATTGACCAACTGCGCGATGTTCGCCATCTTCACGCGGTCGCAGTGCTTGTTGAACACGTTGAGCGAGAGCCCTGCCACCAGCGCGTCGCGCATGGTGCTCTGCTGATATAAAAATCCCGGATTCGTCCCCGGCTCGCAGGTAAACCACGTTCCCCACTCGTCACAGATCAGTCCGATCTTCTTCTCAGGATCATATTTGTCCATGATGTTGGTGTGCATCTTGATCAATTCTTCTATATACAATGCCTTGTACAGCGTCTTGTACCATGTCTTCTCGTCAAACTTTGTGGCGCTGCCTTTCTTCTCCCAGCCTTCGGGGTGTACATAATAGTGCATGGACAACCCGTCCATAAACCCATGGGAGCCATCCGGCGCATTTTCATAGCAGGTCTTTAACACTTCCTCCGTCCAGTAGGTGTCGTCCACATTGGGACCGCCGCAGATCTTAAAGATCTTCTGGTCCTTTTTGTAATTTCTCACAAAAGTCTGATATCTTCTATATAAGTTGGCATAGTAGCCCGGCGTCATGTTTCCGCCGCAGCCCCAGTTCTCATTGCCCACGCCGAAATAATCAACATGCCATGCCTTCTCATGGCCGTTCTGTTTCCGAAGCTCTGCCATGGGAGAGACACCGTCAAACGTCATGTACTCCACCCACTCGGACATCTCCTGCACCGTGCCGCTGCCGACATTGCCGTTGATGTATGTCTTGCAGCCGATCTGTTCGCACAGCTCAAAGAACTCATGGGTGCCAAAGCTGTTATCTTCCGTCACACCGCCCCAGTTCGTGTTGATCATTTTCTTTCTCGAATCTTTTGGCCCGATGCCGTCCATCCAGTGATACTCATCGGCAAAGCATCCGCCCGGCCAGCGCAGTACCGGCAGCTTCATCTCGCGCAGAGCCGCCACGACATCATTTCGCATTCCGTTTGTGTTGGGGATCTCAGAGTCTTCTCCCACATAGATCCCCTCGTAGATGCAGCGTCCGAGATGCTCTGAAAAATTTCCGTAGATCTCCGCGTTGATGTGTCCTTTTTTGTTCTTTTCATTGATGTAAAGTTTTGCCATTTTAATATATGCCTCCTAAGATATATTTATCTGCTCTTATAATCAAAGACTGGCCTGCCGTCTTCCCACCGGATCTTCATGAGCATCGTGTGCCTGTTTGGATTGTAGAGCGGGTCTCCCTCGATCACGCTCTCCTTGCGCGCATGGTACACGAGGATATCGTTGCCCTCCTCGTCCACCGTAAAGGAATTGTGTCCCGGTCCGTATACCTCTATGGAAGGGTCGGATGCCAGCACCGGATAGCGCTCTTTTTTCCACGACAGCGGATCGAGCAGATCCGCGCCGCTGTCCGCCGTGAGCATACCCATACAGTAGGGCGCGCCTGTCTCACTTGCCGAGTATGTGAGGAATATCTTTCCGTCTCTTTTGATCACAGCCGGTCCCTCGTTCACCCAGAATCCGACCCGCTCCCAGTCATAGTCGGGCGTGGTCAGAAGCACCTGTACGGTCTTTAATCTGTTGGGCGTCTCCATCTCGGCGATGTAGAGATTGGAGATCTGCCTGCCCACTCCGACCTTCTCCGCCCACACATAGTAGCGTTTCCCGCTGTCCTCAAACACGGTGCCGTCAAGCGAGAAAGCGCGGAATGAAAATTCATCGTCGTCTGCGCACTGCATCATTCCAAGCTCTCTCCACGTCCCGGTCATCGGATCTTCGTCCGCGCATTCCAGCACATAGGGACGTATATTCCAGATATTTTCCTTCTCCCCGCCGGCAAAATAGATGTACCATTTTCCGTCCAGACGATGAAGCTCCGGCGCCCAGATATGTTCGCTCATAATGCCGGACTCATGCTTGTGCCAGATCGTCACCTCCCTGGCGTCTGCGATCCCTGCGAGCGTGTCCGCACACCGCAACACGATCCTGTCATATGCCGGAACGGACGCCGTGAAATAGTATCTGCCGTTGTCCTGTCTGCAGATGAACGGATCTGCACGCTGCAATATCCAGGGTTCATTGTATGTTAACTGTGTATCCACTTCTTATCTTCCTCCTGTTCTGCTGTTTTGATCCGTTTTTATTTTTGTAAAAATTAAAACAGTTCAACCTTACCTAAATTATAAAGGTTTTTGTTTTTTTTGCAATACATTTTTTTCGTTTCCTGCCTTTTCGTTAAATTACCCATATTTGTGCGGGAAACTTATTCAATTTTCACAATTGTCTTATCGCTGCGTTTCGGATTCGGACGCCACCCAGTAATTCTGCGGATCTATAGACGACAGCATTTTCAGGGCATGGCAGTAACTCACTACATCCCATGGACACACAATCTGAAAATAATTCCTTAACAGTTCCCGACAAAAAACCCGCCTTTCTTTAGGCGGGTTTTAAGGTCTCTATATATCTATTGTCAACATTGTTCAAATAATTTTCCCTCTATGCACTGTTTACAATGCAGTACCCTGAGAATGCCTCTCCCTAAACCCCTCAAACACGCTGGCTGCATCTTTCACCCTTCCGGCATCTTTTTGTAATACGCCTCCTGCGCGCTGTACAGTCTGTAGTACGTTCCCTTTTGCGCCAGCAGCGTTTCGTGGTTCCCTTCCTCCAGGATCCGCCCGTCCCCGAGCACCACGATACGGTCGCAGAACTTGCAGCTACTCATGCGGTGGGAGATATAGACCGCTGTCTTATTCTGGATCAGCGTGTTAAAATTCTCATAGATCTCCGCCTCCGCGATCGGATCGAGCGCCGCTGTTGGCTCGTCGAGTATGATGAACGGCGCATCCTTGTACAACGCCCGCGCGATCGCCACTTTCTGCGCCTCACCGCCCGAGAGCAGCACACCCTGTCCGTTCTCATGCCCGAGCAGCGTCCGCTCCTTCTGCGGAAGCTCCTGCACGCGCTCCCAGATCCCGGCAAGCTCCAGCGCATGCTGCAGTCGCTCCCCATCGACTTCGCTGCCGGAAGCGACATTTTCATCCAGCGCAAAATCATACAGCCGGAAATCCTGAAAGACGACGGAAAAGATCCGGACATACTCGTCATAATCATATTTCTCGATATTAATGCCGTTTAACCGGATCTCTCCTTCTGTCGGCTCATACAGGCGGCACAAAAGCTTGATGAGCGTCGTCTTCCCCGCGCCGTTCATGCCCACGAGCGCAAGCTTCTCCCCGACCCGGAAGGTCATGGACACATCCTTTAAGATGTCCTGCCCTGTCCCCGGATAGCGGAAACTGACATGGGACAGCTCCAGGCAGTACTTGTTGTCATCACGCTTCTCGATCGGCAGCGTGCCGTCGTAATGCATGTTCGGGCGTGTGATAAATTCCTCGTAGGTGCCCAGGTACTCGTTCATATAGTTGATATCCTGATATTTGCCAAGCAGTCTCTGAACCCCCTCGACCATCGTGATGACCGCGCCGGCGTACATGGTCACTTCACCGATCGTGATGCTTCCTGCGATCGCTTTTGCCGCGATGCAGATATACGTCACCGCCGCAAACATCTGCGCCGCAAAGGTCGGCAGCGCACGGCACTTGCCGCTGTAGCAGCCCATCTCCTTGTACATTCTGCCCACTGTGCGGAACACCTCTGTCTTTTTGTACAGATAGTCCTTTAATCTAAAAAGCCGGATATCTTTCACATATGTTTCCTTGTTGATCAGGCTGAGCAGATATGCGGACAGTGTGTTGACATGTTCATTTTTCAGCTCTGTCTGCACCATTGCCTCACCCTCTTTTTGGGAAAAATGATTGCTCAGCACCAGTACCAGCACAAACGCAGCGATCATCAGTACCGCCAGAGACACCGACAACACCATGTTTTCCTTATCACTGTCCGTCCTTGCAAAGAGCACCAGCACAAAACCGCACGAGAAGACGATGCCTGCAAGCTCCTGGAAAAAAGCGTATATCGTCTGTAGCTGGCGCTCCACGCCGCCCATCCCGATCTCTCCCGCGCGCACCCTGCGGAACGCCTCCAGCGTCTCCGTCCGGTCGATCATCTCGTATTCCATTGAGAACGCTTTCTGTGCCGTCCTTTTCTTGATCTCGTCCGCGCACGGCTTGCAGTAATGATCCACGACCCGCTCACAGCCCTTTGCCGCAAGTCTCAGGACAAGTGCCGCGGACACCATCCAGATCACAAATATGACGGCTGTGTCATATTCTGCAAGCACGAGACGGTCCAGGATCCCCGCATAAAAAACATTGTTGATATAGGGCACTGCCGCCGCGGTCAGTGCGCCGACCACGATCGCCGCTTTGATCGTCCGATAGCCTTTTGTCTGAAATATGATATAGTGCCACATCTCCTGAACTGTCATTTTTTTCTTCATGATACGCCTCCCCGATATCCATTTCGCATCCATTTCATATCATCCTTAACAGGATCATTTTCCCGCAGCGCCCTGCTGCAGACCGCCGTTTTTCTGTTTTGCATCCTGATAATACCTGCTCTGCACCTGGAACATATCGTGATAAGCGCCCTGCTGCCGCATCAGCTCCTCATGCGTCCCCTGTTCACGGACACAGCCCCCGGATAACAGGAGGATCCTGTCGCAAAACCGGGTGGAGGCAAGCCTGTGCGAGATGAAGAGTACGCTTTTTCCCTGCAGCAGCGTCCGGTACTTCTCATAGATCTCCGTCTCTGCCAGCGCGTCCAGCGCCGCTGTCGGCTCATCGAGCATGATGAGCGACGCGTCGCGGTAAAGCGCCCGCGCAAGCAAAATTCTGCATCTCCCCGCCGGAAAGCGCGATACCGTCCGGCGCGATATCCTTTCCGAGATGGGTATCCAGTTGTCCTGCGAGACTCCTCACCTTTTGATCCAGTCCTGCCTGCGCGAGCACCCGCCACAGTTTTTCACGGTCATACGTCTCCGAAAGCGCGATGTTCTCACCGATGCTGTAAGAAATCTGAAACGGTTCCTGAAAAATAGTCGCCTGCCGTGCAAAGTAGCTTTTCCTGTCCAGATCCCTCGTGCTGACGCCGTTGACATACACGGTGCCCGAGGTCGGAAGATACAACCCTGCCATCAGCTTGACGATCGTTGTCTTGCCCGCGCCGTTCACGCCGACAAGGGCAAGCTTCTCGCCCGCCGCCAGACGGAAACTGACATCGTGCAGCGTCTCCGCCTCCGCGCCGCAGTAGCGGTAGCTGACATGGTCAAACACGATCTCGATGTCCGTCCACGCACTGCAGTCCACCGCCTCACCCGATGGTTTTTCCTCCTCCAGATCAAGATAGGCGCGCAGGTCGTTGATACTGTCGCTGTCCTGTCTGACCGATACCAGGCTTTTGCTGATCATGCCGATCCAGCTCGAAAATCCGGCGATCAGACCCAGATAAAAGACAAACTCCGACAACCGCATACCGTTGGCGAGCTGCACGATCAGATACCCATAACAAACCAGATCACGCGCCGCATCCAGCACCGTGTCCAGGATATTGCTGCCATACGAGCGCATATCCCTGTGAAAACGAAGCTGGCGGCACCGTCTGATCGCCGCATCAAACTTTCCGATGATCCAGCCCTCCAACCCGAAAATGCGGATATCCTTACCTCCCTGTATGTCGTCTACCGCACGGTTGATATAGTGCATTGTCATATACTGCTCGGCAAGCGGATCCTTGATCTTCTGATAATAGCGCGTCACGTTGTACGCTGCCGCGGCGCTGACTGCCGACATTCCGACGAGCATCAGCAGGATCTTCCAGTTCATGCTGCCCACGAGCAGTGCATAGACCACAAGTCCCAGCACACTTTTCAGCAGATCACTGTTGTGGCGGTAAAATCCTTCCAGCCCCGACATGTTCGCCCACAGGCACTCATCTGATTTTTCCTTCAATTTGTGGATCTCCTTGTCCTCGTACTGTTCCATGCTGACTGTCAGATCCTTCTCGATCTGATCCATGATGAACAGTTCCGTTCTCACCTCGATATACTGCTCGCCGCCGCGTGCTTCCAGATAGCCTTTTACCATATTCAGTACGCCGTAAACCGCAAACGCGGTCAGGATGCGGACCACAAGATCCGGCGCGGAGATCCCCTGTTCCAGGCCGCCTATAATCATGGAAGTGATCATCATTCCCACGACCGGCACAAAGACATAAAACACAGCCTCCGCGATCGTGCAGAGGGCGATCTTTTTCTTCTTGTTCCACAGTGGTACATACGCATATCGATAGTTGCTCCATATTGAATACTGCTTCATGGTTTGTTCTCTCCTTTGTTCCTGCTCTGCTGTCTCCATATTATCATCTTCCCCCGTTTTTGCACAGAAAAAGGCACAGATGGTATCAATCTGTACCTGAATGACATGAGATATAAAAATCAGGCTGATATTCTTTTGTCCTTTTGCCGGATCGCACGCGCAAGTTCCACGCCGTTCATCTGCCGCATCGCGATATCCAGGAAAACGACATCATAGGGAGATGTTTCATTTACAAGCGTGTCATTTTTAAACAAAAATTCCTCCACACTTTCATACAGGATCACCTCCGCCGCTGTTTTCCAGCTTTTCGCCCACTGTGCGATCATGGCGCGGACAAGCGCTGCCTGCACAGGCTCATCCTCACAATATGCGATGCGCATGATATCCCACCTCTGTCCTGATATGATATATTACCGCCCCTGTTCCTTCCAATGTTCCCAATTTGCGGATTTTAACATACATTATAACAATTCCTTCCCATATATGAAACTATCAAAAAATACATCCATATGGTATTTGTGAAATTCCGCCCTCTTCTCAACAACAAACCCGAGCGAATCAAGCATTCGGTTTGACGGCACATTCTCGACTGCGACCTCCGCAGTCACTTTCTCTGCCCCATGTGCTTTCATCCAGTCAAGCATCAGCCGCAGCGCCTCGCTGCCATATCCACGCCGCCAGAACTTCCTGTGAATACAGTAGCCGATGTCATAAACCTTCCCCGCTTCATCCGGAAACATACAGCACGAGCCTGCACGCTCTCCCGTGTCCGCAAGCACGATGACAAGATAATAGCCTGACATACTTTCTCCGAGCGTGTCCAGCGCCTTCTGAAATGCCTCATCGACGTATTCCCTTGTCGGATCGCTCAGATACTTGCCGTTCTCCTCGTCAAACCACATATCCGTGAGAAACGCCAGATCATCTTCCCTGTAATTTGTGATGCAAATATGGCTGCCGAACAAATCATTACTTATCTTCATTTTATTTTCTACATCTCCTAAACACGTCTTAGATCTTGATCCCAGTCCACTTCCCTGCCTTGAACCGGATCGAGGCAAACAGAAACCGTGAGATCTGGTCAGCCAGCACACCGAGCCAGATGCCGGTGATCCCCCAGCCGAGCGCAATGCCGCACACGTAGGAGAAGAGTGTCCGGATCACGGTCACGCTGACTGTCGACGCCATCGCCGTGTAAGCCGTGTCACCCGCACCGCGGAGACACCCCATATAAATAACCTGTGATACCTGGAAGAGCACGATGACAATGATCACATGGATGATCTGCACACCGTATGCCACGATATGATCTTCCTCAAAGAACAGCCGATAGAGCGTCTCCCCACCAAAGAGGTAGATCACCGCGAGTGCCACCGAGATACACATACCGATACGCCTGCAGACTTTTCCGTACTCCTTCGCCTTGTCCGGCAGCCCTTCTCCGAGACTCCTGCCGATCAGCGCCACCGCCGCCACCTGCATCCCGTCGCCAAACGAAAATGTCAGTCCCAGGATATTCATGCCGACCTGGTGCGCCGCCATCGCCGCCGTACCCATCCCCGCCGCCATCATCGCAGTGGACATGAAACCGACACGCATCAGCACCTGCTCGATAAATACGGAATACCCCACCTTTATGATGTGCCCCAGCGTCTCTGCGGAAGCCTTGATCCGCGTGCCGACGATATACGGTATACTCACAAAATTGTCCTTCGGGAACAGGGAGCAGACACTCATGACGCACGCCACCACTGTGCCAAATACGGTAGCGATCGCCGCCCCGTGGATCCCGAGCGCCGGAAATCCCAGATGACCGTTGATCAGCAGGTAATTTCCGATCACGTTCACGACATTGGACGTGATGTTTGTCCGCATGGCAATAATGGTATTTCCAGCCCCTCTCTGCGCCGCGTTGATCCCCATCGAGATCACATTAAAGACCATACCGCCCATGATGATCCGGAAATAAATAACAGCCGTGTCATGTGTGTCCTGCGCAGATCCGCAGAAGTGAATGATCTGGTTGGCAAAGAGCACACAGAGCGCGGACACCACCGCCACCGCCGCCACGATAAAAAGGAGCGCCGTCAGCAGGATCCGGTTCGCCTCGTCCTTCTTCTGCTCGCCGCGCCGTCTGGCGACCAGCGCTGATATGGAGACATTCATCGCGATGAACAGCGCCAGTCCCATAAACTTTGGCTGTGTGGTGAGCCCCACCGCCGCCACGGCGTATGAACCGATGGAGCTTACCATCAGCGAATCGATCATGCCCGCCAGTGATACGAAAAAGGACTCGCACACTGCAGGCCATGCCATATGTAACGTTTCTTTTACGATGCTTTCCGCCGTCTTATCTTTCATCCCAAATCCCATCCCCATAACTGTAAGGGACTGCCCGTTTCCTGACAGTCCCTCTCCTGATCCCATTATTCTGACAGACTGTACTCCATCATCTCGTAGACGAGCCGCGAGCCCTCCGCGATCTCGGGCGGAAGCAGCGCACGCGCGACACACTTTGTCTCGCCCGGCGCATCGCCATCCTTCCGCAGATACGCGTAGTCGCCCTCGAGGCTGTCGACCGTATAATAAATCTTATCTAACAGCATGTTGCACTACTCCCCGATGATTTCCTTCACAGCCGCCGCGATCTTGTCACACTTGCAGTTTGCAAAGAAATATTCTCTGAATTTCTCACCGCTCAGCGCGCCCTTGCACAGCTCCCTGTCAAGCTTTGGCAGGATATCGCACAGGTCTGTATGCGTCACTGTCTTCACTTCGTCGAGGATCTTTTTATTTCTCTGCTCCGGTACGACGCGCTCCTTCGGGTATCCGCCGCCGCCCGGTGTGCCAAACAGCTTCTCGAATATGTATTCCAGATTGAGCTCCCCGCCCCAGCCAAAATTCTCCGCAAACGGAAGCGCCACACAGTTTCCGTCATTCACCTGGGAGAACAGATACGCGTCAAGCGGCGACTCGATATGTCCGCAGAGCACCTTGGGAAATGCGTTGCACGCAAGCATCGCACCCTCGCCTGTGCCGCAGCCTGTCACGACGAAATCCGCCGCTCCGGAATTTAATAAAACCGCTGCCAGGATCCCGTTCTGCACATACGTTAGCTGATGCTCGTCCTCCGCAGCGTACATCCCATAATTAAATACCTCGTGCCCCATCGGCTCCACGACCTTTTTGAGTGTCTCGCAGATCATGGCGTTCTTTACCGCCTGGCTGTTTTCGTTGATCAGTGCAATCTTCATTTGTTGTCCATCCTTTCTTATTTATATATTCTACATTGATACCTCTAGTGCATAAATACAGTATACCACCAACCCGCCTGTCTTTTCCACTGTTTTTAAAAACTTAATCAAGTAGGAAAGAATCCTGGGTGCCCGTGTGCATAAAGAAGGCTGCCAGAAGCAGCCCTCTCTTTCTACTGATCCTATTCCTTATCCCGGAAGATCCCGGCGATCTTCTCCGCCAGCGCATCTGCCAGTTGTCTGTGCCCCTCCATCGTCAGGTGCATAAAATCGATATCGTTGACGGGCGCCGTGAGCACTGCATCCGCATCCATAAAATGACAGCCCGCAAGCTCCGCGATCTTTGCGAACTCCTGCGCAAGCTCCTCCGATTTCTCTGCACAGCCGCGCCCCATCGTCGCGCCGACGTCCGAAGTGATGTACTGCCCGTCGATGTTCTGCGGCGACACGATCAGGATATTGGCCTTCCCGCCGCTCCAGCAGTCCGTCGTCGCGACTGCCTTGGCGACAAGCCGTTTCAGTCCTAGTGCGATACATGCCGCCGAGGAACCGAACCGCTCCTTGGTGTCATTCGTCCCGAGCATGATCACCAGCAGGTCTACCGGCTCATGGCTCATCAGACACGGATAGATGTAATCCAGTCCGCTCAGTCCCTCGTGGATCGGATCCTGAAAACAGGTCGTGCGGCCGCTCAGCCCTTCCTCGATCACAAGATATCCGTCCCCAAGCTTTTCCTGGAGAAGGCAGCACCAGCGCTGCGTCTCATCAAACCGCCCGCCAGTGACAGCACAGTATCCGTGCGTGTTGGAATCCCCGAAACATACGATGTGCTTTCTCATATCCTACCTGCCTTCTACTGCCTTGATAAAACGCTGTGCGATCTCGAGCGGTCTAGTGATGGCGCCGCCGACCACAACGGCGTAGGCGCCGGCATCCAGCATTTCCACCGCCTGTTCCGGGCTGTGCACCCTTCCCTCTCCGATCACCGGAACGTCCACCGTGGCAGACAGTTTTCTCACCAGCTCGTAATCCGGTCCGTCCAGTTTGACAGAGTGCGCAGTGTAGCCGCTCATCGTTGTCCCCACGAGATCCATGCCAAGCTTCCACGCGTTCACACCTTCCTCGTAGGTGGAGATATCCGCCATCAGGACTGCGTCCGGATACTTCGTGCGCACCTCGGTGATGAACTCGCTGATGCTCTTTCCATCCCCGCGCTTCTGATCCGTGCAGTCCAGTGCGATGATGTCCGAGCCCGCCTCCACGAGCGCATCCACTTCTTTCATCGTGGGCGTGATATAGCTCTCAAACCCATCGTACTGCACTTTGATCAGACCGATGACGGGCAGCCCTGTCTCCTCCTTGATCGCCACGACATCGCGGATGCTGCTGGTGCGTATCATCGGCGTTCCCGCCTGCTTTGCGGCGCGCGCCATCAGATACATGATCGATTTCTCCTCCACATACAGGGGTTCCCCCGGAACGGCCTGACAGGATACGATCACTTTGCCTTTGATCCGTTCAAATAATTCCTGTTTTGTCATACTGCTGATCCCTGTCCTTTCTATAATAAAATAATACTTTCTATACGATAAAGCGCTCCATCGCCTGATCGATCATCTCCGCGCACTTCTTCACCTGGGGCATATCCTCGGGAATGAGTGCCGGGAGCGGTCTGCGGACACTGCCAAGATCCAGTCCTTCACGGATCTTGATGATCTCCTTGATCACGCCGTACAGGTTTCCGTGGCATGCGCACATCGCGTAGATGATCTCGTTCGCCGCATACTGAACCTGCTGCGCTTCCTCCAGTTTTCCAGCCTTTGTCAGCTCCATGATCTTGAGATAAAGCTCGGGCATCACACCGTATGTACCGCCGATCCCGCCGTCCGCACCGATCGCCAGACCCGCCACAAGCTGCTCGTCGGGACCGTTGAACACGACAAATCCCTCGCCGCCCTCAGCCTTGAACATCTGGATATCCTGTGTCGGCATAGAGCTGTTCTTCACGGCAGCCACTCTCGGATTTTTTATCATCTCGCGAAACAGCGGCATCGTCAGGGCAACTCCCGCAAGCTGCGGAATATTGTAGATGACAAAATCCGTGTCCGGCGCCGCGCCCGAGATGTCATTCCAGTACTGCGCGATAGCATACTCCGGCAGATGGAAGTAGATCGGCGGAATGGCTGCGATGGCATCCACGCCAAGGCTCTGCGCATGCGCTGCAAGCTCCATGCTCTCCGCCGTGTTGTTGCACGCCACATGTGCGATAATGGTCAGCTTCCCGCCGCTCACGCGCACCACGCGCTCCAGTGTCCGCTTCCTGTCGTCCACGCTCTGATAGATACACTCACCCGAAGAACCGCCTACATATACGCCTTTTACGCCCTTCCTCACCATATATTCCGCAAGCTGTTCCACGCGTCCCTCGTCAACCTCGCCCTTCTCATCATAGCAGGCATAGAACGCCGGAATGATTCCCTGATATTTGCTGATATCTCTCATTTCTGCCCCTTTCTGCGCGCCGCTGCACGCCCTTTATTTTTTATCCTACATACACTTTAATGACTGCTTTCTTTACCGCGGAAGGACTGCCCGCCGCCAGCTTGACCTTGTGCGCGTCTTCCGGCAGGGTGATCAGCGCCTTACCCGGCGTCAGCCTGATATAGTGCTCCACGGGTCCTTCCACCTCCAGCAGGTCTTTCTCCTCGTCAAAGGTCTTCACGGACACTCTCGCCATATCCGATACGCCCACGATCTCCTCGCCCGTCACCGTCATATGGATATCCGCATATTTTTTGTGCGCTTCAAAAAAACCTTCCTCCTCGGGGATTGTCTCGTAGTCAAACACATTCATGTACACCATCTTGCCGTCAATGTCATAGTGTCCCGCCTGTATGCCGTCCAGCGGATGACTTGCCAGATAATCGACCGCCTTATCCAGATATTCGCCCAGACCGCGGTAATGTTTTATATTCGCTATCTCTGTATAGATCATCTCAAACCTCCTATCCTTTGACTGCGCCCATCGTGATCCCCTTGGTAAAATACTTCTGGAAAATAAGGAAGATCGCAATGATCGGGATCGCCGCCAGCGATGCGCCCGCCATGATCAGGCCGAAATCCGTCGCGTTCTCCGCCTGCAGTTTCGCGATACCGAGGGAGATGGTCAGATTCTTCGTGCTGGTCAGCATGATCAACTGCATGAAATAGTCGTTCCAGGAATTGATGAAAGTAAAGATCGCCAGCGCGCCGATACCCGGCTTGATCAGCGGGAGCGCGATCGTGTAGAACGTCTTCCACTCATTGGCACCGTCAATCTTTGCAGCCTCCATCATCTCGCCCGGAATACCCTCGGAGAACTGCTTCATCAGGAATACGCCAAACGGCCAGCCCACGATCGGGAAGATGACTGCCCAGATCGTATTGTACAGCTCCAGCGAAGCCATCTCGCGCAGCAGAGGAACCAGGATAACCTGCTTTGGCAGCGCCATCGCGCACACGATCAGGGAAAACACGACCGTGCGGCCGATAAAACGCTTCTTGGCAAGCGCATAGCCAGCCATAGCCGACGTGATGCAGGTGAGCAGCATCGCCACCACCGCCATGAACACCGTGTTCAGCAGCCAGCGGATCGCCGCCGGCACATCCGGTCCTGCCAGGCTGATGTTGGTAAACGGGATATTGATCTCCCACAGGGCTGCCACCTGTCTGCTGAACAGCTTCCTGTAGTTGTCGAGCACCCACTCCTGCGGCCACCACTGCGGTGTCGTGGAATTGATGGCTGCCGATGTCTTGAAGGATCCGATGATGATCCAGTAGAGCGGAAAGGCAAATGTAAATGCCAGGATCGCTATGATGATGACCGATATGATCTTGTAACAGGCCGAACGGTTAAACTGCTTCTGTTTCATATGCATTTCCTCCTTTCCTACTTGCTCTCTGTCATCTTAAACTGCACTGCGGAGAGCAGGGCTATGATGATCGCCAGCACAACGCCCATCGCATTTCCGTAACCATAGCGGTACAGTTTGAATGCATTGTAGTAGATATAGTACATGATCGTGTCCGTGCTGTGGTTTGGTCCGCCGCTTGTCAAGAGCTGTATGAGCGCGAAACACTGGAAACTGTTGATGGTCGTGATCACCAGGATATACAGCGTGGTCGGCATGATCTGTGCCCACTTGATCTTCCAGAAGCACTGGAACTTGGTCGCGCCGTCCACCTCCGCCGCCTCCACGAGCGACTGATCCACATTGTTGAGCGCCGATACGTACAGCACGATCGGCTGTCCTACCGAGGTTGTCAGCAGGATCAGTATGATACATCCCAGGGCAAACTTCTCGTCGCCCAACCAGTTGATATTCTTCTCGATCAGCCCTGTGCTGGTCCCTATGTAGTTAAAGATACCATAATAGTTGTTGAACATCCACTTCCACACAACCGCCACGGCAACCGAACCCGTCACGACCGGAAGGTAGAAGATACAGCGGAACGCCGAGCAGGCCGGTCCTGCAAGGTCGTAGATGACCGAGCTCACCCACAGTGAGAAGATACAGGTCACCGGCACGGAGACCACTACGATGATCACGGTATTTTTCAGTGCACCGAGAAATACCTTATCCTGAAACAGTTCCACATAATTGGCAAAGCCGATAAAGATGTCCTCGCGGTTCATCGTCGCATCAAAAAAACTTGTGAACACGCACTGCACCATGGGATAGATGACAAATCCCAGAAAGAAGAGCAGACTCGGGAGCATAAATGCATACCCCGCTATCGTCTCCCGGCGTACCAGTGCTTTGCTCATACTGCTGCCACTATTTTTTGCCATGAGGATTCCTCCTTCCAAAATCTTATTAAGAAGCGCCCCTCCCACATCATTTCTGGAAGGGGCGCGATCCTGCCTGCTCTACAGCATGCTAAATATCACTGTGCTGCTGTCGCCGCCGCATTTGCTGTTGTCACAAACTCCTCGACTGCTGTCTTGACGTCTGCGCCGGAGCCGATCTGCTGAAGCATATTCCACCATGCTGTACGAGCTTCTGCCCATCCGCCTACTACCTGATAGTAGTCGCCCATATACTCAACAAATTTTGCGTACTCTGTCATAAGTTCGTCGCCTGCATAGATGTCTCCAAGATCCTTTACAGGCCAGAAGTTGGATGCCTTCACGCTCTCAACAGCCTGCTTCTCGTCGTTTGCCATAAAATCTATAAAGGTCTTTGCTGCCTGGATCTTTGCCGCATCGCCGTTATCGAAAATACCAAATCCCCAGATACCGCCGCAGAGCTGTGGTCTGCCATCCTCTGAAGGGAATGCCATCGGCAGGACTTCGAAATTGATATTTCCCTGATCCTGATTATTCTTTTCCTGTGTCGCGTTCCAGCAGAATGCCATTGCAAATGTACCGTTGCAGAACATATTGACCTCGTCGCCGCCGGCAATGGAAGCGTCAAAGTTGATGCCGTCCATGCTCTTTAACAGCTCGAGCGCCTTGACATTCTCCTCGCTGTTTGCCGTGTACTCTGTGTGCTCCGCGTTCGTGAACGTTCCGCCGTACAGGTTGTTCACCAGTGCACGTGTTCCCTGGTCGCCGCCCTGCCCGCTGCAGTACACTGCACCTACGTTGGTCTGGCCGTAATCATACACCGCCTGAACTGCCTTCTGGAAATTCTCCGTCGTCCATGTACCAGTCTCTTCATCCAGATACTGAAGCGCATCTGCCGCCTCGAAGATGTCCCTGTTGATTGCCATTGTATGTGCTGTCATGCAGAGCGGATACTCATAAAATACACCGTCGCTGCCCTTGCATGCGCTCTGTACGGAATCATAGATCAAAGACTTCGCCTCGTCTGTCCACAGATCCGCAAGATCCACCATCAATCCTTTCGCACCCCAGTTTGCCACCAGACGCTCCGGTCCTTCCAGAACGAGATCCGGTGCCTGTTTGCCCTCGATCGCGGTGTTGATCTGGTCATCGCCGTTGGTGTAATCAAGATACTCGACCGTGACATGGATGTCAGGGTAAACCGCATTAAAGTTTGCGATCAGACCGTCAACCACAGCGGAATCTCCCCATTTGCCGACCGGGTAGGTCCACAGTGTGATATCTGCTGCCTGTGCAGTGTCTGCAGGCGCCGCTGCTTCTGTCGATGCCTCCGTCTTCTCTGCAGGTGCCTCTGTCTTCTCTGCAGGCGCTTCCGTCTTTTCTGCAGGTGCCGGTGCGGGATCTGCCGTTGTCTGGTCTGCCCCCGAATCTTTGCCGCCGCATGCAGCCAGGGAACATACCATAACGCAGCTCAATGCCAGTGCCATAACTTTACGCTTCTTCATAATAAGCCCTCCTTTGATGGAAATGTTAAAAAATTTTAAAAAAACTGTAAAAAAAGTGTAACTACAGTTAGATTTGACATCATTGTACTTTTGATTTGTATTTTTGTCAATACATTTTTGAAAGAAATTTTTTCATTTTTTAATTTTTGAAATTTTTTTTCATTTTTCTTTCAATACAATTGCCACAGCAAAAATAATATGATATATTAACCTTATACAAAAAATATCAAAAAACAGGAGGTATCCCTATGAAAATTTACAGAGCAAAAGATTACAACGACATGAGCCGCAAGGCTGCCAACCTCATTTCGGCACAGATCATCATGAAACCCAACTGTGTGCTGGGGCTCGCCACCGGGTCCACCCCCGTCGGCACCTACCGCCAGCTCGTGGAATGGTATGAAAAGGGCGATCTCGATTTCTCGGAGGTCATGACCGTAAACCTTGACGAATACAAAGGGCTGACACGCGATAACCCGCAGAGCTACTATTATTTTATGAATGAACATCTCTTCGGAAAGGTGAACATCAACAAGACCAGAACCTTCCTCCCGGACGGGACAGAGCCGGACAGCAATACCGCCTGCGAGAATTACAATGAGATCCTGCGCGCCGTGGGTGACGTGGATCTCCAGCTTCTTGGACTGGGACACAACGGCCACATCGGATTCAACGAACCCGGAGAGAGCTTCTCCACAGAGACACACTGCATCGACCTGTCGGAACAGACGATCAATGCAAACGCACGCTTTTTCGAAACCCTCGATGAAGTGCCGCGCCAGGCGTACACAATGGGCATCAAGACGATCATGTCCGCGCGCCGGATCCTGATCATCGTATCCGGCGAGGATAAGGCAGAGATCGTAAAGCGCGCATTTTTCGGTCCCATCACACCGCAGGTGCCGGCTTCCATCCTGCAGCTCCACCGCAATGTAACACTGGTCGCCGATGAAGCGGCTCTCTCAAAATGTTAGGCGGAGGGCAGACAACATGACATTGCGAAAAATCGTAAACGGCTCCGTCTTTCATGAGGACGGCTCCTTTGCTCCCGGCACTGTGTATCTGTGCGGCGAGCGGATCGTTTCCGAGGAACAGTACCACAGCGCATCCGGCGAGGAGACGGTGACTGACGCCGCAGGATGCTACGTCATCCCCGGTCTGACCGACATCCATTTCCACGGATGCATGGGCAGCGACTGCTGCGACGGCACCGTGGAGGCGCTGCGCACGATGGCGCGCTACGAGGTCCGCAAGGGCGTGACTTCGATCACCCCCGCCACCATGACGATGCCGGAGGATGTGCTGGCACAGATCTGCCGCGCCGCAAGAGCATTTCACGATGCGGCAGAGACAGACGCCGCGGACTTCTGCGGGCTCTACATGGAGGGTCCCTTTATCAATATGGCAAAAAAGGGCGCCCAGAACGGAAAATACATCACCGCCGCCAGCACCGCCATGCTTGAGCGTCTGCAGGAGCTCTCAGGCGGCATGTTCCGCACGGTGGCGATCGCCCCCGAGACGGAGGGCGCCATGGACTTTATCCGCGAAAACGGCAGCCGCATCAACATTTCCATCGCGCACACCGCGGCGGATTACGACACTGCCAGGGAGGCGATCTCCTGCGGGGCTTCACAACTGACGCACACCTACAATGCCATGCCGCCCTTCACGCACCGCGCTCCCGGTCCTATCGGGGCAGCCGCTGACGATGCGCGCTGCAGGGCAGAGCTGATCTGCGACGGCATACACATCCATCCCGCCGTTGTGCGCACAACATTCAGGATCTTTGGCGACGACCGGATCATCCTGATCAGCGACAGCATGCGGGCTGCAGGTCTTGCGGACGGGCAGTACGACCTGGGCGGACAGAACGTCAACGTCAAAGGCAATCTGGCAGTTCTGGACGACGGCACCATCGCAGGCTCCGTGACAAACCTCATGGACTGCATGCGCACCGCTGTGCGGGATATGGGCATACCGCTTGCCAGCGCCGTCAAGTGCGCGGCTGTCAACCCGGCAAAAGCAGTCGGGATCTACGCGGATTACGGAAGCCTCACGCCCGGCAAATATGCAAATATCGCGATACTGGACAAAGATCTGGCGCTGAAAACCGTATTTCACCGCGCTATACCGATCGAATGACAAGAAGGAGGACTGATTATGGCTACCATGGTACTTGATATCGGAGGAACCGCGATCAAATCCGGACTTTTCGACGGCGAGACCCTGTCGGACATCCGGGAAACCCCCACCGAGGCAAGACAGGGCGGAGACCATGTCGTACAGCGCGCAAAGGACATCATCGCTTCATACCAGCAGCGCTGTTCCTTCGACCGCATCGGCATCAGCACCGCAGGGCAGGTAGATCCTGTCCGCGGGCAGATCATCTACGCAAACGAGAATATTCCCGGCTACACGGGCACCCGGCTGGGGGAGATCATCACGCAGACCTTTCATGTCCCCACAGCGGTCGAGAACGATGTCAATGCGGCGGCGATCGGCGAATCTGTCTTTGGCGCCGGAAAAGGGCGCAAAGAGTTCGTCTGTCTGACCTACGGGACAGGCGTGGGCGGTGCGATCTTCTCCGGCGGAAAGCTTTACTCCGGATGCAGCTATTCCGCCGGCGAGTTCGGCGCGATCGTCACGCACCCGGAAGACCGCGATATCGAAACCGACATGTTTTCCGGCTGCTACGAGAAATACGCCTCCGCCACTGCACTCGTGGAAAGCGCAGTACGGACGGATCCCTCGCTGGACAGCGGGCGCAGGATATTTGAGCGTCTTGATGAGCCGGCGGTAAGGGCGCTTGTTGACCGCTGGATCCTGGAGATCGTGTACGGACTGACCTCCGTCATCCATATGCTGAACCCGGAATGCGTGATCCTTGGCGGCGGCATCATGGAACAGCCCTATGTGCTGGAACAGCTCCGCGAAAAACTGTATCCCAATATCATGTCAAGTTTCCGCCATGTACAGATCGAAAAGGCAGCGCTGGGCAACCGTGCCGGTATGCTGGGCGCCGCTGCACTAGAACGTTATTGACAAAATTGCGAAGGAGATGATCCGTTGACTGGAAATATTTTGGAACTGATCACAGAACAATACCACTCACTCACCCGTTCCAGCCGGAAACTGGCTGACTATATCCTTGCCAACGCCCATGATTCACAATATATGTCCATCTCAAGTCTTGCGGAAAACTGCGGTGTGTCCGAGGCATCCATCACCCGTTTCTGCCGCAGCCTGGGACTCTCAGGCTACAACAACCTGAAACTCGCCCTCGCCAAAGCGGCATACGTGACGGATATCGGGGATCCCTCGGACACCCCTGATACGATCACCTCGGAAGATACGCTCAACAGTATCTTTCACAAGCTTTACGACTCCAATGTGCTCTCCCTGAATGAAACGATGGAATTGTTAGATGAGACTGAGATCTCCCGGGCAGTCGATCTGATCTCCTCCGCTGACAGGGTATTTTGTCTTGGAAACGGCGGCAGCATGGTCATGGCGATGGAAGCGTGGGCGCGCTTCTCCATCGCGACATCACGCTTTGTCCACATCGAGGACTCCCACATGCAGGTGATGAACATCTCCCTTGCCACGGACAAGGATGTCATCCTGTTCTTCTCCTACTCCGGCTCCACCAAGGACATGGAGGATATCATGCGCATCGCTGTGGAACGACGCGTTTCCGTTATACTGGTCACTCATTTCCCTAACTCACGCGCTACCAAATACGCAGATGTCACGCTTCTGTGCGGTTACAACGAAAGTCCGCTGCAATCCGGATCCGTCGCCGCCAAGATCGGGCAGCTCTTTATTATAGAATGTTTGTTCTATGTATTCTGCAAGCGCAACCCCGAAGTCTACTCGAAGGCACGCTCCGCCACCGCCGATGCGATCATGCCTAAACTTTTGTAGTTAATGGCAAACGACAAAAGATACATTTTCTATATTTAACAAAAAGTATGACCATTTCATAATTTTTTTGTTAATTTTATACATTTCTCATTGCTTTCACAGCAATTTTGAGCTATATTGATAATATAGAAGTAATATAGCATGCAGAAGCTTCACGCACATTCTTCTGTTATCTGTTTTTTGCATGAAACAATCGCAGGATTGTGCATACTATATTAGAGTGGCAAAAGGGGTCTATTCAATCATGTCAATAATAGCTGCATGCATCAGGGGGCGGAAATTTTGATTGCAAGAAAAAATGAATTTCAAAATGATATACTGAAGGAAATGAACAGCGAAGGTATCTATGAACCGCCAAAGGCTCTCTCTTTTATATCACCTTCTAAAACAGAGCGTATCCCTCAGGAAGAGTACGACCAGCTTGTAGAACCATACCGCGAAGCCATGACAAGGCTCGAGGTCCGTATGAATGGATTGAATGAGGATTATCGGAAAAAATACAGGGATTATCCGATCCACAATATACAGGCGCGCATCAAGAGCAGAAAGAGCATCGAGAAGAAACTCTCCAGCAAAAGTCTCCCTGTCACAGCCTACACGGCAAAAGATAACCTGACAGACATCGCAGGCATCCGCGTAATCTGTTATTTTGTGGAGGATATCTTTAGTATCCTCTCCCTCGTAAAGACGCAGACCGACCTGCTGATCCTGAAAGAAAGCGACTATATCCACTATCCCAAAGACAGCGGATACAAGAGCTACCACATGGTGCTTGGCATCCCGGTCTACCGCATTGAGGGAATGCAGTACTATCCAGTAGAAATACAGTTCCGCACGCTCGCCATGGATCTGTGGGCCAGCATGGAGCACCGCATCTGTTACAAAGGCGAAACACCCGATGAGACTACCGACGCATTCCGCAATTACTCCGGGGAGCTCTCCGAGATGGAACGGCGCATGAAACACCTGCTCGATGAGATCCGCAGGGACAATCCGCAGGAGCCGATGCAATAGAAGGGGCAGGCTGGTCACTGGCCAGCCGGGCTGCCGCCGCTCCTGATCTCGATCGTGATGTTGCAGTCCGCTATGAACTGGTAGTTCGCCTCGAGTCCGTAGGCAATATGTATCTCCAGACAATCCTCACGCTCCGCCACACGGACTTCCCTGGTGTCCATCGCAACCAGAATATTTCCAAAAGGGGTAAAATAATCTGTCATGGTTTTTTTCCCCTCGGAAAACACTAGCTGCACATTGACCGGTCCTTTTTTCCACAGCGAAAACTCTTTCCCTTTCAGCTTGATCAGATTCCGTATGGATTCCGGAAAATCCTCCATAATTTCCTCATACCGCACATAATGCGCATCATTCCGGTAATAATACTCTCCCGGACAGATCGTCTCGATCTGGTCGATCTCCTCGTCCGAAGCCGACTGCCCTACCTCATTGTCAACAAACTGAAGGCCGCGTATCGATACAAGCACTTCTTTTGTCATGTCATCACCTCCCGCGCAGTCAGGATCCCCTATCGAAAAAGCTCCGACAACGCAAACTTATATTGTATCTCCACTGTGGCATTCCCATCCGCATTTCCATAAAAATAGGATTCCATAAATTCCTTTGCATCGTCCGCCGTTAGCTCCTCGCCGTTTTCGTCAAGGATGCAGCCAAGTCCCGTCCTGACGAAGATCTCGGGGCTCAGTGCGCCCACCCACAGAACGACGCCCAATGCCATCAGTGCATTTTTCAGATATTTTTTCCACAAAAACATATGTCCATACCTCCCGCTTCCTGCAGCAATTCTTTTCTATTCGTAAGTATGGACATAAATCAAATGTTTATACACTTTTTTTTCGAACATCTTTTTCAAGCTGGAGCTGCTTGATAATGGCTTCCTCCTGATTGTTGATGTGCTTACGCACGACATCCGCCGCCGTAGTCTTGTCTTTCTTCAAAATACTGTGATACATCTCCAGATGCTCCTGCTGCAGCATCTCGTGGGAGGATGCATCCTTGAGGTACTCGAACCGGTAACGGTACATCTGCTCCGACAGATTGCTGACCAACTGGATCAGTCTGGTGTTTCCGGTAGACAGCACGATCCGGTCATGAAATGCGACATCCACCTCTGCGAGCATCCGCGTATCCCCGGTCTTGACGGCAGCCCTAAAGTGTTCACATGCCTGATAAAGGCTTTCCAGATCCTCCTGCCCCATGCGCTCGCAGGCAAGCTCGATCGCAAGCACGTCCAGCGCGCGCCGCACTTCCATGACATCTTTCAGGCTTTTCAGCGTGATCTGTGCCACCTCGGCACCGCGCCTGGGTATCATGATCACCAGGCCTTCCAGCTCCAGTTTTCTGATCGCCTCACGAATCGGCGTACGGCTCACGCCAAGCTTGTTCGCCAGGTGGATCTCCATCAGCCGCTCTCCGGGTTTGAGCTTTCCGGTGAGTATCTCCTGCCGCAGCGTATTGAACACTACATCCCTGAGCGGTAAATATTCTTCGTCCTTTATCATACTCATAGCTGCCCTCCCATCACGAATCCATGTTGTAAAATCCAGTTACATTTACCTGTGCGTTGATCCCCCTTGTCCGGAGTGTCTGGTCGATATAGACTGCCGCTGCCCGCGCGGCGGCCTCCTCCAGATAGACGCCAAAAATACTTGGACCGCTACCGCTCATCAGTGCGTTCATCGCACCGTTTCCCTTCATCATCTTCTTGATATCCGTGATGACAGGGTATTCGCTCTCCGTCACGCTCTCCATCACATTTTCCATGCGGAGCGCGATCCCTTTCAGATCGTGCTGCTGGAGCGCCCCGATCATGCCGTCGATGTCCGGATGACGCGCCAGCCGATCCAACTGCAGTCTCTCATACACCCACTTCGTGGGCACCATGATCGGCGGTTTGACGATCAGAAGGGAGGCGCCGGGCGGTGCCGGAAGCTGCGAGAGCTTCTCCCCGATCCCCTCCGCAAGAGCGGTTCCTCCCATAATGCAGAAAGGAATATCGGCGCCCAGACTCACTGCCTGCTCCATCAGTTGTTCTCTGGTGAGTCCCAGATCATACATCTCGTTCATGGCAAGCATCGTGGCGGCGGCATCCGTACTCCCCCCCGCCATACCTGCCGCTACCGGGATATTTTTTTTGAGTCTGATCTCCACACCCTGCTGTATGTTGTAGCGCTGCTTCATGAGTTTTGCCGCGCGAAAGATCAGGTTGTTCTCCAGATCGCCCAGATAATCCCTGCTGTTGACGGACAGTATGATATCCGGGTCTTCTCTCCTCTGAAATTCCAGTTCATCATACAGGTCAACCGTCTGCATGACCATCCGGACTTCATGATATCCGTTTTCCAGACGCCGGCACACGTCGAGCGCCAGATTGATCTTCGCCCTTGCCTTGTATTTTAGTTTTTCCATCCGTTTCCCCTTTTTGTATTTTTTTGCGTACAATTTTTTATATTATATAAAAAATTTGCTGGTTCGTCAACCGTTTCCGGGATCTCGAACACGCTCAAACACGCTCTAGGATATCCGGATCTCCACGTCTCTGTACTGCTGCGGCAGATCATACTCCTGTGTCACATCGAGCATGGGTTCGTTGTCGATATCGAAATGAACCCGGCGGGCTGCCGCCGACCGCGGACCGTCCACACCGCAGCGCATGTGGTAAAAGTTCCAGACCAGACCGTCGGGATCTGTCAGATACGAATTGTGTCCGGTGCCGTACTGCCCTTTTGCCGAGTTGGACGACATGAGCGGATAATTGTTCTTGCGCCAGTTGGCAGGATCCAGAATATCACTCCCCATCACAGGCTTCAACAGCCCGACCGTGTATGTCGCATCCACTGCCGCCGCCGCGTAAGTGACCATCAACTGGCCATCCCGCTCCAGCGCATAGGGTCCCTCCACCACATACGTATGGTTGTTCTCCCAGCTATACTCTGGCGTGGCGATACAGACAGGATCGCTGACAAGCCGCCACGGTTCCTTCTCATCGATCTGTGCGAGGTAGAGCCACGCCCCCTGATCCACCGGCAGGAACTGGCGCTGCGACCACATGGCATACGTCTTTTCCCCGTATGAGAAGACGGTCATGTCCAGCGAGATGACCTTTCCCTCTTCGCACAGGGGCGAACCGTCCTTTTTGACCACCATGACCGGCTCCGACCAGTCCTCCCTGCACATGGGATCCCCTCCGTCCCTCAGCACGCGGACACGGCTCTCCTCACAGAAAAACTCCCCGGAAGTCGCAGCGTGAAAGACGTAGAGCTTCCCGCCGATCTCATGAAACTCCGGCGCCCAGAGAAGTCCTCCGATGCCAGGATACATATTGGTATCCAAAAAGAGCACCTCCTCCGCCGCAGCGATCCCCCCAAGGGTATCCGCACACCGCATATATAAAGTACGGTTGCCGTCCGCATCATTTGTCGCGATAAAATAATATTTCCCATCCCTGTACATACAGACAGGATCTGCCCTGTTCTCTGCGATCGGCGCCGGAATGGACTCCTGCCGCACCCTGCCCCGGATGACATCCCCGTCCGTATCATCCCAGTCGATCCCGCGCTCCACTGTTGTGCCGTCACTGTAGGATGCCACCGCTCTCACGTTTTCCAGATCGGCTGCCCCTGTGACCGTCTCCGCGCCTGAGAGAGTCATGCCGACGCAGACAGGAACTGTCAGCTTCTTCAACAGATACGCCCCGCACGCCTCCGGGATCTCGATCTGATTGCCCGTAATGATCCCTTCGATTGATTCCGTCGACCGCTCATCCAAAGGCTCTGACCGGACTCCCGGAACCTCACACGCGCGCACGGAGTCCGGGCACAGCTTCATCTCCCCGCCGACCGTGCAGGTTCCCTCCATCCACTGCGCCTTATCATCCCGCCAGCAGATGCGGTACTGGTGCGTCTCCTCATCGTACCTGCAGCGCACCTCCGCGATATATCCCTTCTCCTCCAGCCTGCAGAGCCCCGCTTCCTCATAATGAACCAGATCACTGCTTGTAAAAAAGAGAACGCACCCTTCGCTCTCCGGATCCGGCTCCCCGTCAGCGTTCGTGCGGACGGCTGCCACACCAAACCCGCCTTTTTCCAGCGCAAACAGCCATGGCGCTGTCAGGGTTCTGGCATCCAGTGTGCCGTCCTGTGCATTCTGCACCGCTTTTGCGTAGAGAATCCCCTCATTGTGATGCAGCGGCTGGAACCGTTCCTCTGCGGCGTCCCAGACGGCAAGATGCATACTGTAAGCCATGCGCCTGCCGTAGATCATATCATCCTTTGGTTGTCTTGTGTAACATAATACTTTCATATTTTCCTCCTGATTTTATATATATACTTCATTCAATCCACCGACTTTAGCGATTCCGCCATATTGATCGTGTCAAGCTTCACGGACATGATCCGGTTGACCACCCATGTAAACACAAATGTCAGGCAAACGCTCAACAGATAACTCACCGCCCTGATATGGATATCGAAGGACATGAGGTCGATGTCAACCTTGTGCATCACATACAGGTGCAGCGCTTTGCCAAGGAGGAGCCCCGCCGCGCAGCCGATCGCTGTCAGCACTGTATTCTCGCGAAACACATAGGAGGCCGTCTCGTTTTTGTAGAATCCCAGCACCTTGATCGTCGCGATCTCGCGGATCCGCTCCGTGATGTTGATGTTGTTCAGGTTGTAGAGCACGATGAACGCAAGCGCCGCCGCGCATGCGATGATGACAAACACGATGTAATCCATACTGCCCATCATGCTCGAAAAGCGTGTCAGCATATCCGCATTGACGGAGACTGCCGTCACGTTGTCCGCCTTCATCAGCGCCGCGCCCGCCGCGTGGACATCCGCCTCCTCTGCCAGATCAACATAGAGATTTTTGTAGGACAGGTCACCGAGTGCTTTCTCATATGTCCCGGCATTCAGATATACATAATTGTAAATATAATTCTCGCAGATGCCGCTCACGACTGCCTCGATCTCCCTGCGGTCCTCGTCAACCAGATGGATCGTGTCGCCAATCCTAATGCGGTACCGCTCCGACAGCTTCTCACAGATGACCGCCTCGCCGTCCTGCGGATACGCGAGTGCCTCCCCCGCAGGCGTGTGCAGATCGATATAGCCGCTTAATTGTACTGGGTCCTCCACAACGATCAGATTCACCGCTTTCACACCGTCCGCCGTCTCCATGTCCATTGTTGTCTCCAATGAAGCGATGCAGGTTCCGCCATACGCCGCAAGCGCTTCCCTGATCCCGTCCAGGGAAGCGGATCCCGCGCCCTGCACGCCGTTCTTTAAGGTGACGCCGATCTGGTATGTCTGGATCTCCATAAACTGCTGGTCCGCAATGTCCGTGACAGAATCCCTGACGCCAAACCCTGTCACCAGCAGCGCCGTGCATCCGCTGATACCGATCACCATCATGAGAAAGCGCCTCTTATATCGGATAATGTTTCTCACGGACACTTTATGCAGAAACTTTAAACGGTTCCAGACAAAAGGCACCCGTTCCAGAAAGACGCGCTTCCCGGCTCGCGGCGTCTTGGGGCGCATCAGATCCGCTGCCACCTCCCGCAGCTCGCGGCGGCAGGAAAACCATGTCGTCCCCATGGAGCACAGCAGCGCGCACGCTAGGCACAGCAGCGCCGTCACGGCGTCGGATACAAACACGATGTCCCCCATCTCGTACATCATACCGTACGCCTGCCAGATCACATACGGAAACAGATGGATTCCCAGAAAATATCCCGCGATGCACCCTGTCAGCGCGGCGCTTCCCGAATAAAACAGATACTTGCCCATGATCGTCGCCTCGCCGTAGCCAAGCGCTTTGAGCACGCCGATCTGCGTGCGCTGCTCCTCCACCATGCGGTTCATGGTCGTCATACAGACCAGCGCCGCCACCAGAAAGAAAAATACGGGAAAAACATTGGCAAGCCCCTCCACAATGCTGGAGTCGTTCTCAAAACAGGCATAGCCGATATTGGTATCCCGGTCAAGGACGTACGTGTCCGGCGTTTCGATCGCGGCGATATCCGCCTTCGCCTCCGCGATCTCCCGCTCTGCATCGGCGATCTCGTCCTCAAACTCCGCGCAGGCATCATTGTACTCCGCCCAGCCGTCCGCGATCTCCGCCTCCGCGTCCAGCAGCTTCTGCCGGTTCTCCGCGATCTCCGCCTCCGCATCGGCAAGCTCCCTGCGCCCGCGCGCAAGCTGTGCCTCGCCGTCCGCAAGCTGTCTCTCCGCCTCGTCAAGCTGTGCCGCCGCTGCCTCAAACTGCTGCATCGAAACCTGATACTGCAGCAGTGCCGCCTCGTCCAGATACTCAATAGGCACTGCATCTGCCTGCTCGATCGCTGCCGCAAGCTCTGCGCGCTGTTCGTCCAGCGCGCGCCCTGCATCGGCAAGCTCCCGCGCACGACTGTCTATCACAGCACGGTTGTCCGCGATCTCGTCCTCGCCGTCCCTCAATTGCTCCTGCCCGTCGGCAAGTTCCGCCTCCGCATCCAAAAGCTCCTTTCTCGCATCGGCAAGCTCCGCCTCCGCGTCCGCCCGCTCATCGGCAAGCTCTGCCTCCGCATCGGCAAGCTCGCTCTCCGCCTCCGCGACGACCGCCTGATACCTGCGTTCCCCCTGCGCCCTGCAGTAGTCCTCCCACAGCTTCTCTCTCTCATTCATGTAATGGTCATATTCCTCAGAATAGATCGGGTGATCCTGGTCGAATTTCACGTAGATCTCCGTAAAATAATCTGTCGCAAAACCCTCGGGCATCAGATACATAAAACCGCTGATCCTGCCATTTCCAAGGGAAGTCGTCCCGCGCTCGAACTGGATATAGGCAGACGCCTGCGCGACGCCGACGATCGTGTACCGGTCATGCGCAAATTTGTCCAGATCCTCCTGATCGTTATTTTCAGATAAAATAATGCTGCTTCCTATGGCACTCTCGTCGTATAAGACCGCATCGACTACACATTCCGTATCGTCCTGCGGCAGACGCCCCGCCACGATCTCCAGTTTGTTAATACTTTTCATCAGGGAATGCGCCCTGATGACATCCTCATTTCCCTCCTCGTTCACATAGAGGATATCCGCGTCCACCGCGCCCTCCACAGCGCGGACATCATCCTTTGCCGCCAGCGCCGCCACATCCTCCTCCTCGAACCCGAGCGTGGACAAAAGCCGGTAATCATATAGCTGTTTTTCCCCCAGATACGCGTTGGCAGACTCCACCATGACCGGTCTTGTGATCTTAAGCCCCGCAAAAAACCCGACTCCCATCGCCACGATCGCAAAGATGGCAAGATAACGCCCAAGGCTCTGCCAGATTTCCCGCAATGTCGTTCTTCTCATCATGGATTTCATAACATCACCTACCATTCAATGTCTTCGACTTTTACGATGTGATCGTTCTTCACCATGCTGACGATCGTGCCGCTCTTCACCGTGATGATCCGGTCTGCCATCGCCGTGATCGCCTGATTGTGCGTGATGACGATGACCGTCTTGCCCTTGTCCCTGCAGGTGTCCTGCAGCAGCTTTAACACAGCCTTTCCGGTGTTATAATCCAATGCCCCCGTCGGCTCGTCGCACAGGAGGAGCTTTGGATTCTTCGCCAGCGCACGCGCGATCGCCACCCGCTGCTGCTCCCCGCCCGAGAGCTGCCCCGGGAAATTTTTCGTCCGCTCCCCGAGCCCCACTTCTTCCAGAACCTCTGCAGCGTCCAGCGGATCCCTGCAGATCTGGGCGGCAAGCTCGACATTCTCCAGCGCCGTCAGATTCTGGACCAGGTTATAAAACTGGAACACAAAGCCCACGTCATACCTGCGGTAACCGGTAAGCTGCTTTTTATTGTACGCCGAGATCTCCTCGGAATCCAGAAACACCTTTCCGTCCGTCAGCGTATCCATCCCGCCAAGAATATTCAATATCGTCGTCTTCCCTGCGCCCGACGCGCCCACGATCACGCAGAACTCACCCTTTTCGATCTGGAAATTCACGTCGTGAAGCGCCTGGATCGACACCTCTCCGGTCTTATAGATCTTACTCACATTTTGAAATTCTACAAATGAACCCAATCTTCTTCTCTCCTTTTAGGATAAACTTAATACATCAGCATAATTACCGATTGATATATGCCACAAGAAAAATGACCAACCCCTTATTCCTTATCGAATGCCTCATCCTTTTACTTTATCTGCTCTTTCGAATCTTCCCCTCCTTCTTCCCACAATTTTTCATCAGGAATTTGTTCAAAGCAATACTCCACAAATTCCAACATATTTGTTTGTTCGACACCTTTAATTTTTGATGCAAACATTCTTATCTGTTTAAGCGTGTCATTACTAACAGGCTCCGTATTAATAGGAAAAATTTTACTATAATAAGTTCCTTTTTCTGAATCCGATATGCGCTTTATCATTATACCTGCTTTTATCATCACATCTTCGAGATTTGTTATATTATATATTGGTACAATATACTCTTGTAATGGATGACCCCTAAACATTTCACCAGATATAAATTCACTTTTATTTTTCTCACTACAATCATCTGTATCCATAATAATGAACAACTTGAAATTTTTTAACTTCTTTTCCTTTTTATCATACTCCACTGAATATTCTTTGGAAAATGCGCTTAAAGTTCTGTGACATTTTTTATTTAGCAGCTCCTTTAGTCCATTTATCTGAATACTTCCTCTTCCTTTATCTTTTGATATAATTTTCACTGAAAGGTGAAGATTCGTATATATAAATCGAACCAAATGAAATTCAGATTTACCATGTACAATAACGGCGCATCTGGTATATTTTAATGTGTCAAAAGGCACTATTACTCGCCCCCTTTTACATCCATATCGCCATTCTGCAATTCATTCAAAATCAAATCATAGTCTATCGAATCTACAATCGGGACGCCGCCAAACAAACCTTTTAAATACATAATCCTGGGATTATTCGTTCCTTGAATTCTTGGATATCTGTCCAAACATTTAACTTCCTTATTTCCTTGATAATCAACAGTGATCAAATAAACTGATTTAATATCAATGCTCTCCAACATATAAGTATTGTGTGTGGTAATGATTAATTGCCCTGAAATATCATCCATCATGGATTCCAATATATTTTTCAAAAGCAGATCATGAATACCATCATCAATTTCATCATATACAACCGTCACCCCGCACAATACACCTAATAAAGAGCGGATAATTTCAAGTATATGTTGCGTTCCTGCTGATTCATATTTAAAATCAATCTTTCTAATTTTTCCACCTATTATTTTCTTCACATAAAGCTTATAAGAAATTTCTTTTTCCTCATATCTACGTTCATAAAAAATATCTTTAATATCTGCATAGGCTTGTGTGAAAAAATCTTTTAATATGCGCTCAGAACGATCTAAAAGTGACTCATATACTATATCTACCTTTCCCACATCCAAACTGTGTAATATATTATTGGGTTTTCCTGCCCTGACTTCACTTCCAGAATATGATGTTTTCTTATAATGGACAGTTATTTCCTGTAACATGTCCAATATATCAAAAACATATAAGAGATAATTATCCTTTATATATTGCTCGTTTTTTTCATTTCTTTCTTTATTCAAAATACTTAAAAATGTATGTTTTCCCCAATATTTATTAATTTCATCACAAATTTCTTCTTCGACTTTTTTATTGATAAACAATTTATTGGAAAATGCAGGTGATATTTTTCCCTCATTCATCTCGATTTCAAATAAAACACCTCTTTGCTTTCCCGTAAAATAATATAATTTTTCATATACGAATCTTTCTCCAAAGCTTAATATATAATAACCTTCATGCCCATCAATCTGAAATCCATACTCAACACTTGTTTCTTCATCGCATTCTATCATCCTGCAACTATCAGTTAATCTTAATATGCTGGTTCCCCCTATAACCATTTCCAATAAGCCGTCAGGCAACTCTTTATCTTGAGCCAGCTCTCTAATTTTATCTGTATTAACAAGCATTTCAAAAGAATCAATACTTCTTCTTAATAAATTTATACTGCTAACAAAATTGGATTTTCCACTTCCGTTTTCTCCATATACTGAGATAAATTTTTTGGCACCTTTACTTCCGTTCCTCAAATCAAAAGTAACATCTTTAAATGACATAAAATTATTTAGCTTTATATACGTGAACATCTTCCGCACCTCCATGTTTATGCTACCACCTTTCTTTCAACATGTCAATAACATGTGAAATTCTGTTGTTTTTTATGTCATTTTATTCAATGTTTTCATTTTTATTCATAAAACTTTGAATTCATCAAATTTTATCAATATAGACAGGGCTTGACAAGTCTGCAATTATTTCATAAAATAAATGCAGATTCTAATTTCACATTTCACATGAAAGGCGGTGGGAAGATGACGAGATAACAAAACAGAAAACACAAGTCAAGATATTAGATCAGGACAGTTGCACATCGTCGTGCATTGTCCGTTTTTGTGTGATTTTGTTTTGTTCCCACATAGCTGCGCTGTCCCGCAGCCGTGTGCCGTCATCTTCCTGCATCAATGCGGGCCGGAGATCATCGTCTCTGGCTTTTGCTGCGCACCATGCAGCATTTTTCCGCATATCATCTGCATACAGATGCATTCAAAACAGTTGACACACATTCTAACATCCCTCGTGTTTTCCCATTTCGAGAACAAAAAAAAGATCATACACGAAACGGAGGGATTTCCATGTTACAGATCAGACATTTAACCATACGTCACAAAAAAGATTACCGCGTCCTGTTAGAAGACTTTAACCTGTGCGTCAATCCCGGGGACAAATGCGCCCTGATCGGCGAGGAGGGCAACGGCAAGAGCACGCTGCTCAAACTGATCTATGCCCCCGACATGGCAGCGGCATACGCAGAATATGAGGGTGAGATCCAGCGGAGCGGGGAGCGCTTTGGCTATCTCCCGCAGGAACTGCCCGAGGCGCAGCGCCAGCGCACCATTTACGAATATCTCACCGCGGCAGACCGCTTTTACGACAAGGATCCGCGTGAGCTCGCACAATTGTGCGCGAAGATCGGCTTCTCCCTGGAGCGCCTTTACTCAGAGGAACCTCTGGGCATCCTCTCCGGCGGCGAGAAGATCAAAGTCCAGCTCATCCGCCTGCTGGTCGAAGAGCCGACGATGCTTTTGCTCGACGAACCGTCAAACGACCTTGACCTCGAAACGCTCGAATGGCTGGAGGGCTTTATCCAGGACTGCCCGATCCCGGTGCTCTACATCTCCCACGATGAGACACTCCTCGAGCGGACGGCAAACAGGATCATCCACATCGAACAGCTCAGGCGCAAGACCGCCCCGCGCTGTACCGTGGCTTACGCGGACTACCGAAGCTATATCGCCGGCAGGCTCCGGCAGTTTGAAAAACAGGCGCAGGAAGCCGGCAATGAACGCCGCGCCTATGACAGGCAACAGGAGAAGTTCCGCCGGATCCAGCAGAAAGTAGAGCATCAGCAAAATGCTGTCAGCAGGCAGGATCCCCACACTGCAGCGCTGTTAAAAAAGACCATGCACCGGGTAAAAGCATACGAAGCGCGCTTTGAAAAAGAATTTGAGAATATGACAGAAATGCCCGAGTACGAGGAGGCAATGTTCACCAGGTTCGGAAACCAGGCTTCCATTCCAAACGGCAAGGTCGTGTTGGATTTCACGCTGGACGCACTTTGTGTCCCGGCTGCCTTTGGCACGCAGGAATGTCCCGTCCTCGCACGCGGTATCCGCCTCTTTATACAGGGTGCGCGGCACGTCTGTATCACCGGCAGGAACGGCTGCGGCAAGACGACGCTCATGCGCATCCTCGCGGACGGGCTGCTGCAGCGCACAGACATCAAAGCCGCCTACATGCCGCAGAATTATGAGGAGCTTCTGCCGCTGGAGCAGACCCCCGTCGAATTTCTGTCCGATGGCAGCAGACAGAGCATCTCCATGATGCGCACGTATCTGGGGAGCATGAAATTCACCGCGAACGAGATGACGCATCCGATGCGGGAACTGTCCGGCGGGCAGAAAGCAAAGATCATGCTGCTCTACCTCGACACTTCCGGCTGCGATGTCCTCCTGCTCGACGAGCCGAGCCGCAATTTCTCGCCGCTGTCCAATCCGGTCATACGGCGCATGCTCGCCGGCTACCGGGGCGCGATCATCAGCGTATCCCACGACCGCAAGTATATCGCCGAAGTCTGTGACCAGATATATGAACTGACCGCCGACGGACTGATCCGGACGGATCCTGCTATACCATCGCTCTCCTGATCGCATCCATCAGCTCATCATACGACTCATAGGCCGCAAGCTCCGGGTTATCCGCCTTGATCCTGTCCGTACTCCTGAACAGGAAGCCCGCCTTGCCCGCCTTGATCATGCCCAGGTCATTGTAGCTGTCGCCGCTGGCGATCGTCTCGTATCCGATCGACTGCAGCGCTCTCACAGTTGTGAGCTTCGACTGCTCACAGCGCATCCGAAACCCTGTGATCTCACCGTCCGGGGCGACCTCGAGCGAATTGCAGAAGATCGTCGGCCAGCCAAGCTTTTTCATCAGCGGCGTCGCAAACTGCGCGAACGTGTCGCTGATGATGATGACCTGCGTGATGGAGCGGAGTTCGTCAAGAAACTCCTTTGCGCCCGGCATCGGATCGATCGTTGCGATCGTCTCCTGGATCTCTTTCAGGCCAAGCCCGTGCTCCTTTAAGATGCCCAGCCGCCATCTCATCAGTTTATCATAATCCGGCTCATCGCGCGTCGTCCGCTTCAGCTCCGGAATGCCGCTCGCCTCGGCAAAAGCGATCCAGATCTCGGGAACCAGCACACCTTCCAAATCCAAACATGTTATGTACATCTCAATACCTAGTCCTTTCTATAACTTTTTAAAAACCACGATACCGATTATAGCACATATCGATCTCTGTATAAAGAAGAATTTTTGAAGATCATTTTTTATCTTTTCTCCGTCACCTGCACGTCACCGCTGGTCGTCCTGACCACGATACTGCTGCCCGCCTTATTATCCCCGTAGGTTCCGCGGGCGCTGTCTCCCTTCCTGGAAAAATTCAGATCATCATCGAAAAAGGTTCCGATGTCACCGCTGGAAGTATCCGCCCTGAAATCAAATGCATTGTCCGCGGAGATCCGGATCTTCGCCCAGCCGCTGCTGCTGTCAATATCGAGACTGCCCGTGAGCTTCCCAAGCTCCAGATCGATGTCGCCGCTCGTCGTGGCGATGCTGCCGCTGCCCTCCTGTGCCCTGATCGACACGTCGCCGCTGGACGATCTGGCCTCCCACGCACCGGCTGTGTCCTCCAGCCTGATCTCCCCCGACGTCGTCCCGACTGTCCGCGCTCCGCCGCCTGCCAGGATCCTGATATTGCCGCTCGATGATTCGGCGCGGACATCTCCATCGATGCGCTGCACCGTGACATCGCCGCTGGTCGTCTCAAGCCAGGTGTTTCCCGTGATCACTTCGGACTCAATGCCGCCGCTGCTGCTCTTGATCTTCGTCCCGCCGGCAAGATTTTTGAGCGTGATCTCCCCGCTCGTGCTCTCGATGTCCATCTCACCCGTTAACTGATCCACATCAATATCACCGCTGCTTGTCGCGATACTGATCTTTCCCGCGAGGTCGCTGCTGCCTGCCTTGACCGATGTGACCTGGATATCACCGCTGACACATTTTAATGATACATTTTCCGCCGTGATCTCCGGGATCATGATGTCGCCGCTGCTCGTCTCCGCGCGAAAGCCCCTGTCAAGCACGACCGCAGTCTCCCTTTTGATATCCCCGCTTGCTGTCAGCAGCGAGAGCTGTCCCTTATAAGAGGCTGGCAGAATGACCTCCGTGTAGCCAATGACCGATCTGAAGCCAAACCGTCCAAGCTTCACCTGAAATTCCTTCCCATTCCGTCTTTTTCCCCGGACTTCGACCTTATTGTCCGTCACAGTCACAGTCGAAAGGTCGCCCTCCTTCAGATCCAGTTCGTTGTACTCCCGGATCGTCAGAACATCCTTTTCACCTTCATAGAGATAGATATCATTGTTGTTCATGTCATACTGCACCAGGATCGTGTCGATCCCGTCAAGCGGGACCTCCTTCTCGAACACCAGCTTCGGATCAGCGCCGTAAGATTCATAAGACTGGTCTCCTATATAGATCCCGCGTCCCGACATGCCATACGCAAAGATCCCGCACAGACCGGCTGTGAGGACGCACAGCAGCACGAGCGTGACCATTTTCATTTTTCTCATATTCATTGTTCCCTCCCGCATCTACAGATGCTTCTCCTCTGTCCTCAATTCAAAAACTAACTGGACGATCTTCTGCACGCACGCCGCGATCAGAAAAATGATCCATGTGACATTCCATGCAAAAGTCGAAATACTGATCGTAAAGTAAATGATGAGCGCGATCGTCCAGATCAGGGAACGGATCGTCTTTAGCACCGCCTTTTCCCTGTTGGTGCGATGATTTACTTCCTTGATCTGGTCGACCATATCCTGCTTTTCCCGTTTCGTATACCCAGGGTACATATTGGCCGCATAGACGAGCATGACCGTCGGCGGTATGCAGATGATGATCGCCAGCACAAACCCATACGTCATCACGATATGCTCATCAAATCCGAAACCTTCACTGAGCATCCCACTGGCGAGAAAGATTGCTCCTGCAAAGATATAGAGACCGACCGCACACGCTGTCAGCATCGCCTTCTTCTTCCGATCCTTCTCCGGCAGAGCGAACAGGTTCTTCTCCTCCACCTCCGGAAAAAGCTCTGTCACGTCCCCTATGGAATCAATGACATTCTGATATGCGTCCTCCTCAGAATATCCGTCCGCCACCATGTCATTGTACTTGTCGATGGCACTCTGCGTCATCTCCTGTTTTAAGTCGAGCGCCATCCTTGTCTTGGGTGCCTCCGCAAAAATCGTATTGAAATGCTGTCTGATCCTTTCATCCATATCTGCTTATCCTCCTCATAATATTGATCGTCCTTTTAAGTCTCTCTGTGCTGATGCTGCGAGACGACTCCGGGAGACGATTACTTTAACAGTTTGTCGATGATCTCCTTCGCCTCCTGCCACTCCTGTTTGTATCCCTGATATGCCTTCCTGCCGTCCTCTGTGATGGCATAATACCGCCGTCTTGCCCCGACCGTCTCATCCCCCCAGTAGGTTCTGATACAGCCCGCCTGCTCCAGCCGCCGAAACGCCGAGTAGAGTGTCGCTTCTTTCAGCTCATAGGTGTTGTTGGTCTTCTTCATGATATCCTTGTTGATCTGGTAACCATAACTGTCCTGCTCGAGCAGGTTTGCCAGTATGATCGCCTCTGTATGCCCCCTGAGAATGTCCGATGTGATAGACATAGGATCCCCCTCCTTTCCATTTGATAGTCTCCCCGACAGGACTCCCGGAACCGTCATCTGCCTTGTGTCCTTCCAGCCAGCCAGAAGTCCGGTCCGCCGCTTCCTTTAGCATACACTATACAACAACATACCTCGCCTGTCAAGGTATGTTGTTGTATTAAAGTATATCAGCCGGCACATGCTGACATTTTTCCTCTGCACGGGTCTGCGCATAAAAAAAGACACCTAAGATCTCTCCTAAGTGCCCTTTTTGCTTTTTCCTAGCAGATCTGCCGCGCGACATACACGCCGCTCGCCGATGCGTGGGACAGGGAATGCGTCACGCCGCTTCCGTCGCCGATCACATAGAGCCCCTTGTATCTGGTCTCAAGGTTCTCGTCGATATCGACCTCCATATTGTAGAACTTGACCTCCACACCGTACAGCAGCGTATCGTCGTTTGCCGTCCCGGGCGCGATCTTGTCCAGTGCGTAGATCATCTCGATGATGCCGTCAAGGATCCGCTTGGGCAGCACGAGACTTAAGTCGCCGGGCGTCGCCGCGAGCGTCGGCGTGACGAGCCCTTCCTCGATGCGCTTCGTGTTGCTGCGCCTGCCGCGCACCAGATCGCCGAACCGCTGCACGATCACGCCCCCGCCCAGCATGTTCGAGAGCCTGGCGATGCTCTCTCCGTATCCGTTGCTGTCCTTGAACGGCTCCGAGAAATGCTTTGCGACCAGGAGCGCGAAATTCGTATTTTCCGTCTGTTTGTCCGCACCCTCGTAGCTGTGTCCGTTGACAGTGACAATGCCGTTCGTGTTCTCGTTCACCACGATCCCCTTGGGATTCATGCAGAATGTCCGCACCCTGTCCTCGAACTTCTCGGTCCGGTACACGATCTTGCTCTCATACAGCTCGTCCGTCAGATGCGAGAAGATCACTGCCGGCAGCTCGACGCGCACACCGATATCCACACGGTTTGACTTCGTAGGGATCGCAAGCTTGGCACAGATACTCTCCATCCATTTGCTCCCGCTCCTGCCGACAGAGATGACACACTTGTCACATCCATAGCTGTCCTCCCCGCAGTGTACGCAGTATCCCCCGCCTGTTACCTCCACATCCGTGACAGGCGTATCAAAGAAAAAGTGTACCTTGTCCTTCATCTCCGCATAGAGATTTTCCAGCACGATATAGTTAATATCCGTTCCCAGATGACGCACAGACGCATCCAGGAGATTCAGCTTGTTCTGCAGGCAGAGCTTTTTGAGATGCGTGCCCGCTGTCGAGTACATCCGCGTGCCCTCCCCGCCGTATTTCATATTGATCTCATCCACATACTCCATCAGCCCGATCGCCTTAGCCTTGCCGATATATTCATAGAGTGTCCCGCCAAAATCATTTGTGATATTGTACTTGCCGTCCGAAAAAGCGCCCGCGCCGCCAAATCCGCTCATGATCGAACAGCTCTTGCACTTGATACAGCTTTTCACCTTGTCGCCGTCGATCGGGCAGTGCCGCCTGTCAAGCGCATGCCCTGCCTCAAAGACCGCGATCTTCAGATCGCTCTTCCTCTGGATCATCTCATACGCCGAGAAGATCCCCCCTGGTCCTGCCCCTATTATGATCACATCGTAACGCATACTTCATACCTCGCTTTCCATAAATCCATTGCCTTCCATTATATAGAGTATACCGGATTTTTGCAGCTTAGTCTATCAAAAACTATATATCCTCCGCCAGCACCCTCCTGCGCTGCCAGACTCCTGACAGAAAATAGATCATCCCCGGCACGGCACAGCCATATGGCGCAAGCCCATACCCCAGCACAAACCCGTAAAAGCCCCAGTCCAGCACAATGCCAAAGAGCCAGCTCAGACCGATCCGAAGCACCACGCCATCCAGAAGGGCAAGCACCATGCTGAGCTTCGCATTGCCGATCCCCTGGATAAAAGCGTTGCTGCCGCGCATGACCGACATCGCCGGAAACA
Source organism: Lachnospiraceae bacterium (assembly GCA_021770755.1). Classification (GTDB taxonomy): domain Bacteria; phylum Bacillota; class Clostridia; order Lachnospirales; family Lachnospiraceae; genus COE1. The sequence goes on along the minus strand of JAETQI010000009.1, from coordinate 6,429 downwards.
TCCACAGGATCGCCCTGATGAACGTAGCGGACATATCATGCACCTTCGTATCATCCGAAAACAGCATGAACAACTGCCTGCCAGACACGAAATACACAGTCATAAAAAGCACCATCAGCACAAAGGCAAACAACCAGACAAACCACACGACCTGCCTGGCCCTGCGCCGCTCTCCCGCCGCGATGTTCTGACTGATCATGGGCATGGCGGCAAACTGCAGCCCCTGCGAGATCTTATTGACAATATCGTCGATCCGGACGCCCACGCCAAAGGTCGCAGATGCCACCACCCCGACATTGTTGACCATGGCGTTGACAAACAGCATGGAAAGATTGATGCACCCGGACTGGACCGCCATGGGCGTGCCCAGTTCCGCGATCATCTTTCCGTATTTCTTGCGGGGTATAAAGCTCTTGCGCTTAAAATCAAACCCAAAGCCATCCCTGTTGCGGTAGAGATAATAGATCGAGAACAGAAACGACACCGCCTGCCCGATGATCGTCGCCCATGCCGCCCCCGCAACCCCAAAGCCCATTATCCCTGTAAACAGGATATCGAGGATCAGATTCACAGCGGACGCGATGCCGATGAACAGAAAAGGCCGCCTGGAATCCCCCATTCCCCGCAGCGCCGCCGACACCATATTGTAACCCGCCGTAAAGACCAGCCCGCCGCCGCATATGATCATATAATCCGCCGCCATGTCCCATGACTCCGCAGGAATGTTCATGACACTCATGATCCACGGCCGCGCCAGTAAAATGACACAGGACAGCAGCAGACCCATGCCCAGGATCAGACCAAACAGCGTGCCTATGATCTCGTTGATCTCCTTTCGTTTTCCCGCCCCCAGCGCCTGTGATATCAATACCTGTCCCGCATTGGAGAAGCCAAGGCACACCATAGTGGCAAAACTGAGGATCTGACTGCTCTGAGAGACAGCGGACAGTCCCGGCGTTCCCACATATTTTCCCACGATCACCATGTCAATAGTACTGTAGAGCACCTGCAGCGCATTGGACGCCATAAAAGGCAGCGTGAACATCAGAAGCTGCCACACAATGTTCCCTTTCGTAAAATCCTTAGATAAACTTGCCCTACCCATGATCTATTCCCAAACCTCCCGCGGCAGCAGATCATAGCAGACCGTAATTCCCTTTACCAGTTCTTCTCCGCCACCCAAATGCAACAATCCTGATTTCCTCTGTATTTTTACTATTATATAGCAGTTCTTCTGAAAATGGCAACCAAAAATCGATCGTTTTGTCACAGAGGGCAGCATGATCTGTTTGAAGTTACAGGCAAACCGTAGTATAATATCAGAAAAACGCAGGTGGTGTTATGAATCATAAAAAACAAAATGCTCTCTCAAAGCGTTGCCGAATACCCTTCAATTTTCCTGATCCTGCACGACTGCAAAAAAGCAATTACAAACGATACAGCAACCATTCCGATCCCGATCACCATAATCAAATATCCCGCTGCCAACCTTTTTCTTCCAATTCCTCAATCTCTCGTCCCGCCCAACTCCTGCGCGTCTCCCCGGCAGTTACAAATAGTTCATTTTTATTTAATTTAGCATTTCTGATAAGTTTTTGCTGCTGCATTGTCTGAATTATGCTAAAATATATGGAGAATACAGAATGGAGAGGTAAGCTATGGACGTAACAACACGAAAAATACGAAAACAGGAATACCCGTTACTGGATAATTTTCTATATGAGGCAATCTTTATTCCAGAGGGTATCGAACCTCCACCCAAAACCATCATTACCTCTCCCGAATTGCAGGTTTATGTTGAGCATTTCGGGGAGTCCAAAGATGATTTGGGATTCGTTGCAGAGGTTGACGGTAAGGTTGTCGGCGCTGTATGGGTTCGCATTATGAACGATTACGGACATATAGATGATAAAACGCCCTCTTTGGCAATCTCTCTTTATAAAGAATACCGGGGCTTTGGTATTGGAACAGCTATGATGAAAGAAATACTTTCTCTGCTTAAATCACATGGGTACAACCAGGTTTCTCTCTCTGTTCAAAAAGCCAATTATGCGGCAAAGATGTATTTGAAGATTGGTTTTGAAATTGTAAGGGAGAATGAAGAAGAATACATCATGGTGTACCACCTATAACAAATTTATAAATAAATTGGAGAAAGGACATTCCATTTATGAGAATCCGACCATATATACCAGACAAAGATTACGAATATATCTCAAAATGGATTGATAACGAAAGAACTCATGCTTTTTGGTGTGCAGATCTTTTACCATACCCCTTAACACGAAAATCATTCCACAATTTATTAGAGAAAAATGCAATGGACTGGACGGAAAGTGCTTATGTAGCAACGGAAAGTAACGGACAGGCAGTCGGCTTCTTCTGTTATTCTGTCAATACAGCAGACAATATCGGTTTTCTTAAATTTGTTGTCGTTGATAAAACAAAACGTGGAAAAGGTTACGGAACAGAAATGCTGAATCTGGCTCTGCAATACGCTTTTCAGAGAACCGGCGCAACAGCGGTTCAACTGAATGTTTTCAATGAAAACGCTCTAGCAAAACAATGCTATGAAAAAGTCGGTTTTGTTGAAAGAAAGATTGACAAAGATGTATTTTCATATAAAAATGAGTTGTGGAGCAGATGCAACATGATCATTTCAAAACATTCACTCTAATTTTCAGAAAGAGCACATAACTATGGTATTTACAGGAGAACCTTTTGAATAACACGGAACGCTTCTCGTCAGAGAAAGAACACCAACGAGCGATCGCGGTACTCTCAAAAGATTTAGCCGCTGTTAAACAAAATATTCTTAATGACAGCAAGATTGTAAAAAAGACGCCAGAAGTATATCTTTGACACTTGCCATAAGAGGATTTCCTATGAAAAATTTCAAGAGAGAAAATTTGATATTTTCCCTATGTGGATTAAATTGCGGCTTATGCCCTATGAACCTTAATCAATACTGTCCCGGTTGTGGCGGAGGGGAGGGAAACCAATCCTGTTCCATAGCAAAATGCAGTTTCCAGCATGGAAATGTAGAATATTGTTTCCAGTGTAAAAGTTATCCATGTGAAAGATATGAGAATATAGACGAATTTGATTCTTTTATCACACACCAGCATCAGAAACAGGATATGGAAAAATTCAGAGGACTGGGAATAGCGCTTTATTCCGCAGAACAACAGAGAAAGAAAGTCTTGTTAAATCATCTTCTGAATACTTATAATGACGGACGAAAGAAAACTCTATTTTGTGTTGCAGTCAATTTATTGGAATTGGACGAGTTGGAAAATATCGTTAATGAACTGGATAAAAATACGCTAAATCTTTCATTAAAAGAGAAAGCCGCTTATGCCGCCAATTTACTCCAGGAAGCTGCTACAAACAAAAATATTGTTGTAAAACTACGCAAGAAAAAGTAATTTGCCATACTTTAGAGAGTACATCCAACAAATGATCCAAACATTAGAAAGAACCTCTGCCGACAGGATAGGCGGTGTCCGTAAGATTGCTCTATATCTCATTTGGGGAATTACGAAAATGTTTAAAATAATATGAAATACAGGATTCTTCCGCGAAAATCCGTTCCGCCCTCTTTAAAGTTATTATGAAATGCTATATAATTTTCTATATTATCAACAAGAGAACGGTTCGTTGTTATGAGACAATTAGGCAAACACCTAAACATGCAGAAATTCTATCCTGATACACTCCAAATTGCAGCAGTAGACCAAGATGACTCGGAGAAGTCATTTAAAATGTATTCCTATACAAAAAGCTGCAAATGTCCAAAGTGCGGAACTGAATCCACCCATAAACATGGTACATATGAAAGAAAAGTGCAGGATCTTCCCATTTTAGGCAGGCGGACATTCCGAACCTCCCTTTAAACCGGACATGGCAGACGATGTCCAGGCTGAACCTGGATCCAGCCAGGTGCCTGAAACAGGTAAAAAAATCCCTGTTGTAAAGGCTGGAACTTATCCACATGATCCTGGAACTGCACCAAAAGGGCGTTTCCATACATAAAATTGCACGGATTACCGGCAGGAACCGCAATACGGTGAAAAAGTATCTGGAAGGGGAATCCCTATAATCTTTGCAGAAGCAATAAACATGAGATCCTGGATGCGTTTCGGGACTTTATTGTCAATGCAGTTCGGAATGGGCTGACACAGGCAGCAATTGCCAGGCAGCCTGAAGGGATGGGGTATACCGGCACGGTCTCAAACGCGAGGCAGTATATCTGTTCCGCGGCTCGTGCGTATGGGCTTGAAATAGCCAAATACAGCAATGCCTGTCCGGAGGGCGTGAAAGCCACAGCTAAAGGCAGGAAGCCCAAACCGGACTACATCACGCGGAAAGGCATTTTCAACCACCTTTGAATGGACATTGAACTTCCCCCATGGCATTACAGCCAGCTATGGGAGAGATATCCGGTACTGCAGGAGATTGAGCTATGTATCCGTCAGTTCCGGGAAATCTTTGACAAAAGAGACATGCCGCTTCTCTATTTGTTTATTGATAGGTACAAACAGTCTTCGGCAAAGGAACTTGCGTCATTCGCCAGGGGGCTTGAAAAAGACCCTGAGGCTGCGGAGAATGCAGTTGCCAGCCCAATAAGCAGCGGATTTGTGGGAGGAACAAACAACAAAATAAAAATGATGAAAAGATCCATGTATGGCCGTTGCGGCATAAAACTTCTCTCCGCAAAATTAATGTATCGGGTGCCTTAAAAAAGGGGGTGTACGGATTTTCGCGGAAGAACCACAGACCTCCCTTCCGTACAAATCCGTGTCGCAAAAGGTACTCCGCATCCCTGCGACATCGCAAAATTTAAAATGGGCTTTTTGCGACAGAAAAACAGGGGCGTATACCTGCCGGAATCACTATCTCCAATGGTATGCGTTACGACATTCCCACGCTTCCCTCTTAATCAGCATGGGAGAAAACCCGCTTTTGATTAAAGAGCGTCTAGGGCATGAGAAGATACAGACCACTTTAGGAACATACGGGCATTTGTACCCTAACAGCAATCTTGAAGTTGCCAATAAATTAACGGGCGTGCTGACATACACACCCGCTTCACACAGCATTGCCGATTACACAAGCAATCAGCACACCGCAATCTACCACAGAGAGGTTGAATAGAAAAATGCAATGAGAAAGAGAAAAAGCCGCAAAGCCCTAGTGTTTACGGGCTTTGCGGCTTAACTCCGACTATTCGAACTCGGCGTGTTCTTCGTTGTTCTTAACTGTATTTGTTTAAGTTTTATACAAATACACGCCCTTTTTTACATCAATTACATCATTTATTATGGCTTGCTGATTTTCTGTTGCCAAAATGTTGCCACATATCCATTAACTTTCCTCTTTTTCCAGTGCCTCATTCAGCCATCGTAAAATATTTTCTTTCCCATTTTCATGAAACCATTTTCTTATCTTTAACTTTCTACCAGATAACTCTTTATCTAATTTTTTATTAACTAAATTTATACTATCTTCGTCAAACGCATTTTCTTCACTATCTATCAAAATTGGAATTACTGTATTTCCATTTAATAAACTTTTTGACAATTCATAAGAAACATACTTCCTATCAAATGTTTTTTCGCTTATTAATAAGATTGTAATTCTAGTTTTCTTGATCTCTTCATCAACCCAATTTTTAATAATTTCATCGTCTTTTTGCTTTTCATTTTCTCTCACGACAGAAAATACGTTTATTTTATCGGTATTAATTATTTCTGTTATTTCCCGCGCAATACAATTATCACTATCATAGTGATAACTTATAAATATTCCTATTCCATACATTGCTACACTTGAAAATAACTGTTCATTTAGTTTTTCCTCTTTTTCTTTCCTATGGACATTTAGATTATGAACTATACCTTCTACCATCTCTTTTATATTCTCTTCGGTCTTTAAAAATTCCAAGCCCTCAGGTAGTTGTTTCCCCACCTCCAATTCATCATAAATAATCTGTGCCGCAAATCCAGTGTTCCTAATCGGAATAATATAATTTCCATTTTCACGAGCAATATCATATTCTCGAAAAATTCCCGATTTTTCCCTATTTTCCCCATATCCAAAAAGAACAATCATACTGCTACATTGTCCAATCATTCTTCTTCTGATTTCATCTTTTAAACCATCTTCTACACCCATTAAACTATTAATATGTATTTCACTATTTGTAACATCTACATTCAAAGGATTTTTCTTTCTACTTTTCAAAACACCCGACAAAATATAATTGCCAACTCCTGCTCCAAACCCTGTATATATTTGAAAATCATTATCAACTAGTATTTCATCCTTTAATTAACTCGACTTTTTGACAGGCAGAGTATCAACAATGATTTCTTCCGATACATCAATGTCATCAAGATTATATTTCCAGTGGAACACAATCGGTTC
>JAETQI010000056.1 GCA_021770755.1 Lachnospiraceae bacterium | reverse complement strand
GGCGAGTATGAGGCGGACCACCAGACAGGAATGGATATCTGTGCAGTTGCGGAAGAAATCTACGCATATACATCAGGGTATCCGGTATTGGTATCGACGATCTGCAAGTATATCGATGAGGACTTGTCAGGATCTGAAGATTTTGAAAGTCCTAAGGCTGCCTGGTCAAAAGAGGGTGTCACAGAGGCAGTCAAAAACATGTTAAAAGTAAGTACACCCTTGTTTGAGAGTATGGTGCGGCAGTTAGACTTATACAAGGAACTGCGCGTTATGCTGGAAAATATCATCTATCAGGGGTTGAAGATCCCGTTCAGTCCGGATGAGAAGGCGGTCAGCATGGGGCTGATGTTTGGATTCCTGACAGAGAAGAACGGACAGGTGGCAATCGCAAACCGCATTTTTGAGATGTATCTGCTGAATCTCTTTATGACCGAGGAGGCTGGAAAGAGTGAGATCTACGCGCAGGGCGGGAGTGACAGGATCGGGTTTATCAAAGAGAACAGGCTTGATATGGATCTGGTTTTGAAGAAGTTTGTTGAATATTTTCACGAAATCTGCAGTGACAAGGAAGAAAGATTTATAGAGAAATTTGGGCGAAGGTTTTTCCTGCTGTACTTGAAACCGATCATAAACGGAACAGGAAATTACTACATCGAGGCACAGACAAGGGACGAGCGGCGCACGGACGTGATCGTGGATTACCTTGGCGAGCAGTTCATCGTGGAGCTAAAGATCTGGCATGGTAACGAGTACAACACAAGAGGGGAAAAACAGCTCACGGAGTACCTCGAATATTTCCATAGAGACAAGGGCTATCTGCTCAGCTTTAATTTTAACCAGAAGAAAGAGATCGGCGTGAAGGAGATCCAGGTTGGTGACAAGACGATCGTGGAGGCGGTTGTGTAGTTTTTATGCGCAGACCCGTGCAGAGGAAGTATGCCGCCAGTGCGGCGTACGGGTCGCGCGAGTAGGGGAAGATGGCTCTTCCCCATTCGATTGTGCAGACCCATGCAGAGGAAGTATGCCGCAGTGCGGCGCACAGGTTGTGAGGCGAGTAGAGGGAAAAATTGTGTATAGTATTATAAAGGAAAGCGAAGGTGGACTTCATGAAGCGCAGGTTTAACGTGACAGGTTCCTGTAATCCACAGCGACATTACATGGTCAGGTTGGATGACAGGTTAAAAAAGATAAAGGAAGACTATGTTGATTACGGCAGTTATTTCGTCATCAACAGGGGCAGGCAGTACGGAAAGACGACGACATTGAAAGCGCTTGCGAAATATCTTTCCGGGGACTATATTGTGCTGTCGCTGGACTTTCAGCAGATGGGGACGGAGGATTTTGCGGATGCTGCGACATTTGCGCACGCGTTTGCAAATGTCTTGACAGAAAAGCTTGAAATCAATGGACTGGATGACAGAAAAGAACTGCTGGAGCCACTGACGGAGGTCATAAACAGGGACGGTAACAGTTTGAAAGATTTATTCACGCGTCTGAGCAGGATGTGCAGAAACAGCACACAACCGATCGTACTGATCATTGACGAGGTGGACAGCGCGGGAAACAATCAGGTATTTATAGATTTTCTGGCACAGCTCCGAGGTTATTATCTTGGCCCAGAGTCAGAGCACCAGTTCAACAGTCCGTGGAATATCGCGGCTGATTTTAAGATCAATATGCGCTTTTCGGCAGAACAGATCGCCGGGATGCTCGGCGAGTATGAGGCGGACTACCAGACAGGAATGGATATCTGTGCAGTTGCGGAAGAAATCTACGCATATACATCAGGATATCCGGTATTAGTATCGACAATCTGCAAATATATCGATGAGGACTTGTCAGGATCTGAAGATTTTGAAAGTCCTAAGGCTGCCTGGTCAAAAGAGGGTGTCTCAGAGGCAGTCAAAAACATGTTAAAAGTAAGCACACCATTGTTTGAGAGTATGGTGCGGCAGTTGGACTTATACAAGGAACTGCGCGTTATGCTGGAAAACATCATCTATCAGGGCATGAGGATTCCGTTCAGTCCAGATGAAAAGGCGGTCAGTATGGGACTGATGTTTGGATTCCTGACAGAGAAAAACGGACAGGTGGCGATCGCAAACCGCATTTTTGAGATGTATCTGCTGAATCTCTTTATGACCGAGGAGGCTGGAAAGAGTGAGATCTACTTAAAAGGGGATCGGGACGGGATTGGATTTATCAGGAATAACAGGCTTGACATGGATCTGGTTCTGAAAAAGTTTTTCGAATATTTTCATGAAATCTGCGGTGATAAGGACGAAACATTCATTGAAAAGAATGGGCGCAAATTTTTCCTGCTGTACCTGAAACCGATTATAAACGGTACAGGTAACTATTATATAGAAGCACAGACAAGAGATGCGCGGCGCACGGACGTGATCGTGGATTACCTTGGCGAGCAGTTCATCGTGGAGCTAAAGATCTGGCATGGCAATGAGTACAACACAAGAGGGGAGAAACAGCTCACGAATTACCTCGAATATTTCCATAGGGATAAAGGTTATCTGCTCAGCTTTAACTTTAACCAGAAGAAGGAGATCGGCGTGAAGGAGATCCAGGTCGGTGACAAGACGATCGTGGAGGCAGTCGTGTAAGTTTTTTTACACGCAGCACAGTGCAGATGCAATATGCCGCTAACGGCCTAGAACTTTATTGGCTTTTTTCCTCGTTCGGGTCAAAGCAGCGTATCACCCTGCATGGATTTCCCGCGGCGACACAGTTTGCCGGGATAGAACGGTTGACCACGCTTCCGGCACCGATCACGCTGTTTTCGCCGACCGTTACCCCCGGGAGAAGGATACTGCCGCCGCCGATCCAGGCATTGTCCTTCACTTCGATCGGACGTGCATATGTCCTGAAAAAGGGTGTCTGCTGTTCCTTCCAGTCTGGTATGAGCCGTTCCTGCGGCAGAACGGGATGGGAACTGGTATAGAACTGCACATTTGATGCGATCATCACCTTGTTGCCGATATGGATCTCTGCGTTGTCCACAAAAGTGCAGTTTATGCCGATGATCACGTCATTTCCGAGGAAAATATTGTTTCCGTGGTCACAGTGAAACGGCGTATCGATCGCCACGTTTTCTCCTATGCCGCCCAAAAGTTCCTGCAGAATAGCGGCTCTCTTTGCGGTATCCCGATAATCCGAAAAATAATATTCGCGCGTCAGTTCCCTTGTGCGGGCGATCAACTCCAGTGTCTCATTGTCTGCGGTTTCCACGAAATCACTTGCTTCGTAATACATGTCTGGCCTCCTTTGCCGATTTGCTGCTGTTAACATCTACTGCACAGATCGTGCAGCATTCTGTGACGGTTCCATGAAATATATGATGCACACAGCCGCATAAGGAAATATGTCTCTTCGTGGCTGCGGCTGTACTGGCGCGATACTCACGGCAGAATTTCATCTGTCATGAGTATAATATACTAAATGAGATCAGTAAATGTCAACCGCAAATGCGGCTTTTCGTATTTGTGTTGTGGAAAAGGAAAAAATCGTGTATAGTATAGATGTGGTGGCGATTGTGTAAGAATTCAAATTTCCCTTTGATTTTTAAATCAAATGTGATAAAATATGGGAGAGCAAAAAGCGGGCGGACGGTTTTTCTGCCCGTTTTTCGGTATGCTGAATGCGGGACAGGATATAGAAGAGTCGATAAAATACAGAAAGATGAGGTTAATATATGGCTGGAATGACACCGATGATGCAGCAGTACGTGGAGACGAAGAAGCAGTATGGCGACTGCATTCTATTCTACAGACTCGGTGATTTTTATGAGATGTTTTTTGAGGATGCGAAGCTTGTGTCAAAGGAGCTGGAACTGACGCTGACGGGAAAGGACTGCGGTATGGAGGAGCGCGCGCCCATGTGCGGCGTGCCTTATCACGCGGTGGACGGCTACCTGAACAGGCTGGTGTCAAAAGGCTACAAGGTCGCGATCTGCGAGCAGGTGGAGGACCCGAAGCTTGCCAAGGGGCTGGTGAAACGGGAGGTGATCCGCATCGTCACACCTGGGACAAATCTGAATGTCCAGGCGCTCGAGGAATCCAAAAACAACTATATCATGTGTATCGCGCAGTTTCCGAACAAGATCGGTATCGCGGTGGCGGACGTGACCACAGGCGACTTTTACATGACAGAGGTAGAAGGGCTTGCGAAGCTGACAGACGAGCTTTACAAATACATGCCGACGGAGATCATATGTAATGACGCACTCATGATGAGCGGAGTCGATGTTGATGACCTCAAAGACCGTCTGAAGATCGCAGTCTATCCGCTGGAACCGTGGTACTTTGACGAGGACGGCTGCAGGAAATGCCTGATGGAGCATTTTAAGGTCAATACGCTCACGGGACTCGGTCTGGAGGATTTTCCGTCCGGGCTGATCGCTTCCGGCGTGCTGATGCAGTATCTGCTGGAGACACAGAAGACGAAGCTTTCGCACATCACACATATTACCCCTTATCTGGCGAGCCGCTTCATGCTCCTTGACAGTTCCACAAGGCGCAATCTCGAGCTGACGGAAACCCTCCGTGAAAAACAGAAGCGCGGCTCTCTGCTGTGGGTGCTCGACAAGACAAAGACGGCGATGGGCGCCAGGCAGCTTCGGACAGATATCGAACAGCCGCTGGTCAGCATGGAGGACATCAACGACAGGCTGGACACGATCGAACAGCTCTGCCAAAATACCGTATCGCGGGACGAGATCAGGGAATATCTGAATCCGATCTACGACATGGAACGCCTGCTGGGGCGTGTGAGCTACAAATCCGCCAATCCGCGGGACCTGATCTCGTTTGCAAACTCCATGGAGATGCTTCCGCACATCAAGACCGTTCTCAAGGATTTTGACGCGAAGCTCTTAAAAGAGATCGACGATCAGATCGACGGGCTTGAGGATCTGTATGAACTGATCAGAAATGCGATCTGTGAGGAATCGCCGATCCTGATCCGCGAGGGTGGTATTATCAAGGAAGGCTTTAATGCGGATATCGACCATCTGAGAAAGGCAAAGACCGACGGGAAGAACTGGCTGGCGCAGCTCGAGGAGGAGGACCGGGAGCGGACAGGCATCAAGAACCTTCGGATCAAATACAACAAAGTGTTTGGCTACTACTTTGAGGTGAGCAACTCCTACAGGAACCAGGTGCCCGACGACTATGTGCGCAAGCAGACGCTCGTCAACGCGGAGCGCTACACGACGGCAAGGTTAAAGGAGCTCGAGGACACGATCTTAAACGCGGAGGACAAGCTTAATGTGCTGGAATACGACCTGTTCTGCAGGATCCGCGACGATATCGCGACACAGCTCGAGCGTATTCAGCGGACGGCAAAGGCGGTTGCGCGGCTTGACGTGTTTGCGGCGCTGTCTGTCGTCGCAGAGCAGAACCACTATGTCAGGCCGACGCTGAACGACAAGGGCGTGATCGACATCAGGGAGGGCAGACACCCTGTGGTGGAGAAGATGATCGACCATGATATGTTTGTGTCAAACGATACCTTTCTGGACAATAATAACCACTGTATCGCGGTGATCACGGGTCCGAACATGGCAGGCAAATCGACTTATATGCGCCAGTCCGCGCTGATCGTCCTGATGGCGCAGCTCGGAAGCTTTGTCCCAGCAAAGAGTGCGGATATCGGCATTGTGGACAGGATCTTTACGCGGGTGGGTGCGTCGGACGACCTCGCAAGCGGTCAGAGCACCTTTATGGTGGAGATGAACGAGGTTGCCAATATCCTGCGCAACGCCACGCCAAAGAGCCTGCTGGTGCTGGACGAGATCGGACGCGGCACTTCGACCTTTGACGGGCTTAGTATCGCGTGGGCTGTCATCGAACATATTAGCAACAAGAAGATCCTCGGCGCCAAGACGCTGTTCGCGACACATTACCACGAGCTGACAGAGCTTGAGGGCAAGATGAACAATGTCAACAACTACTGTATAGCGGTCAAGGAAAAAGGCGACGACATCATCTTTTTGAGAAAGATCGTCAAGGGCGGCGCTGACAGGAGTTATGGGATCCAGGTTGCAAAGCTTGCGGGCGTGCCGGATATGGTGATCGACCGTGCCAAGGAGATCGCGGAGCAGCTCAGCGACAATGACATCACGGCAAAGGTGCAGAGCATTCCGGTTGACACAAAGGGCGAAAAGAAGAAGCCAAAGCACTACGACGATGTGGATCTGGGACAGATGTCGCTGTTTGACACGGTCAGGGACGAGGACATCGTGAATGAATTAAAAGAGATCGATATCTCCAACCTGACGCCGCTCGATGCGCTGAACACGCTGTACCGGCTGCAGAATAAGCTGAAGAACCGGTGGTGAAAAGGATTTGCTGCCCAGAAAGTTTATTCAGGGAGTATACTCATAGAAAGGAAAGACAGATATGGCAGAGATACATGTGCTTGATGATGCTACAATTGACAAGATCGCAGCCGGCGAAGTGGTGGAGCGTCCCGCCAGCGTGGTCAAGGAGCTGGTGGAGAATGCCATGGATGCAGGTGCGCGGGCTGTCACCGTCGAGATCAAAGATGGCGGCATCGAGTTTATCCGTGTGACAGACGACGGTTCCGGCATCGAACAGGATCAGCTTCGCCATGCGTTCATGCGCCATGCAACGAGCAAGATCAGCTCTGTTGTGGATCTGATGAGCCTGCACAGCATGGGGTTTCGCGGGGAAGCGCTCTCAAGTATCGCGGCAGTGTCAAAGGTCGAGATCGTCACCAAGACGAAAAATGACATGACAGGGACGCGCCTGTGTATGGAGGGCGCGCATGAGACTGCCTTTGAGGAAGTCGGCGCGCCGGACGGAACGACCTTCATGGTGCGCAATCTGTTCTTCAACACGCCTGTGCGCCGCAAATTTCTCAAGACAGCGATGACAGAGGCGAGTTATGTCACAGATCTGCTGGAGCACATGGCGCTGTCAAGACCCAATATTTCGTTTAAATATGTGATCAATGGGCAGACGAAGTTCTACACAAACGGCGACGGTGATATGAAAGCGATCATCTACCGCATCTTTGGCAGGGATATCGCCAATGAGATGATGGAATTTCGGGCGGCCGACGGCGATATCGCGCTGGAAGGGTTCCTTGGCAGGCCGACGCTGAACCGTGCCAACAGGAATTTCGAGAATTATTTTGTCAATAGACGGTATATCAAGAGTAAGATCATCTCCAAAGCGATCGAGGAAGGATACCAGTCCTACATGATGCAGCACAGATATCCGTTCTGTGTCGTACATATTACAGTGCCGCCGGAGAACGTTGATGTGAATGTCCACCCGACCAAGATGGAGGTGCGCTTTTCCAATCAGAACAGCATCTACAAATTGATCGCGGAGCATGTGGCGGATTTTCTGTCCCGGCAGGAGATGATCCCCAGCGCGACGCCCGGTCCGGATAAAAAGATCACCAAAAAGGATCAGAAAACAGAAAAAATAGAGGCGCCGGAGCCGTTTGAGAAGGAGCGCAGGGCACCGGTCCCCAATGTTTTAAGGGAGGACAGCGGCTACAGCAGTTCCCGCGGCAGCAGCTATGACCATGACGGCATGACAGATCAGGGAAATAAAACAGGCGGACTTTCACCGGATCAGGATAGATTTCCTGTCCGGGCGGAAAATAAAAATGATGACGGCAGCGACAGCTTTTTTGTGGATAACAGGGAAAAGACTGCGCACACGGATTCGATACAGGGGATCGGACTGACAAAGCAAAACCATATCTCAGGAAAGATCCTGGGCGCTCCGCCCAAAGAGGCGGACACAAAGACGCATGGCATCATCAAATCAAAGGATCAGATCATCGTCGAGAAGCCAGAGCAGCTAAACTTCTTTGACGAGAAGATATTGACGCGGGAGGCAAAGCAGGAGTACCGGATCATCGGACAGGTGTTTGGTACCTATTGGATCATCGAATACCGCGACAAGATGCTGATGATTGACCAGCATGCTGCACATGAGAAAGTGAAGTATGAACAGATATTGAGCAAAGTGGAGAACAATGAAGTCTATACACAGGTGTTGACCCCGCCGGTCGTGATCAGCGTCACGCCGAAGGAGGCGGCTCTGATCAGCAGCTATGAGCAGTATTTTAAGGAGCTTGGCTTTGAAATCGAGGATTTTGGCATGAATGCGTTTGCTGTCAGGGGTGTCCCACTTGACCTGTTCGGTCACAATATTAAGAGCTTGCTTGAAGAGGTATTGACCCAGATGGTCGAGAGTCCGGTGCGCGGTGTGCCGCAGATCATACGGGAAAAGATCGCTTCGATGGCGTGCAAGGCGGCTGTCAAGGGAAACAATCCGCTGACCTACGAGGAGGCGGACAAGTTGATCGAACAATTGCTGGAGCTTGACAATCCATACAACTGCCCGCACGGCAGACCGACGATCATCTCAATGTCGAAATACGAGATTGAGAAAAAGTTTAAACGGATCGTATGAGAAATTCAATACACAAAAAACAGGAAAGCGTGGTTGACAATGAACAACAAAATTCTGAACAAAAAATCTCCGATCGAAAAAGAATTAGATCACATTGCCCGCAGGGAGGCCAGACTCACAAAGCAGGCACAGCAGTACCAGACTGCCAGATGGAAGGAAAATCTGGAGCAGAAGATCCCGCCGAGAGTACACACGAATCTCCAGACTGCTTTTTGCAAGGCGTTTGAGCTGATCTTTGAAAAAGGGACGGGCCTGATCGAAAAGACATACTCACGCAGCGAGATGGAGTTGGATTTTCAGGTGCACGATTATGCAGTCGGACTAAAAGGCGGCAAAAAAGAACTCCGTGGGCTGAAAACAGATATCCGGCGCGGGAATCTTGTCAACATGGCTGTCAGCGCAGTGGAAGGCGTCGGGCTGGGAGCGCTCGGCATCGGCCTGCCGGACATTGCGCTGTTCCTGTCCGTGATCCTCAAGGGGACATACGAGACAGCGGTCCGATACGGATTTTCTTACGATACGCCGCGGGAAAAACTGTTTATCCTGAAAATGCTGGAAGCGTCGATGGCAAGAGGAGAACAGTGGGTCGCATGTAACGCGGAGGTTGACAGTTTTTTTGTCCCGGACGGCATATGGATGGAAACGAAGT
Source organism: Lachnospiraceae bacterium (assembly GCA_021770755.1). Lineage (GTDB taxonomy): Bacteria > Bacillota > Clostridia > Lachnospirales > Lachnospiraceae > COE1. The sequence goes on along the minus strand of JAETQI010000056.1, from coordinate 19,203 downwards.
TCCAGGAACAGGTCAGAAGGACGGCAGATGCGTTTGCACTGGATATGCTCCTTGCCAAATTTGTGCAGGGGATCCCTGTCGCGGGAATCCTCGGCGGCATCAGCAATCCAATTTATTACAGGCGGATCCTGGATTATGTGCAGTTGAAATACCAGAAACGCTATCTGCTGCAAAAAATAAATGAAAAAAGGAATCCATAAACAGGGGCAGACATGAGCAATCCATTGATCATACTGACCGGTCCGACAGCGGCCGGCAAGACAAAACTATCCATAGCGCTCGCGAAGGCGATAAACGGCGAGATCATCTCCGCGGATTCCATGCAGGTCTATAAGCACATGGACATCGGTTCGGCAAAGATACGGCCGGAGGAGATGCAGGGCATCCGGCATTATCTGGTGGATATCCTGGAGCCGACAGCGGATTTTAATATTGTTCAGTTCCAGAAGTATGCAAAGCAGGCGGTCGCGGAGATCTATCAGCATGGGAAAGTCCCGATCATCGTGGGCGGAACCGGTTTTTATATCCAGTCAGTGCTCTATGATATTGACTTTCAGGAGAGCGCGGAGGACACGGCGCTCCGCGCGGAACTGGAACAGCTTGCACAGGACAAGGGCGCGGAATACCTTCACGCTGTTCTGAGGGAATGTGATCCCGGGGCGGCGCAGGAGATTCATGCAAACAACATAAAACGGGTGATCCGCGCGATCGAATTTTACCGGCAGACAGGCAGACGGATCTCGGAGCATAACGCGGCGGAGCGCGAAAAGAGATCCGCGTATGATTCCCGCTATTTTGTCCTGTCAGATAAGCGGGAAATCTTATATGAGAATATTGACCGCCGTGTGGACAGGATGATCGGGGAAGGGCTTGTCGATGAAGTGAGGCGGCTGATGGAGCTGGGCTGTAAGCGGGATTCGACTGCCATGCAGGGGCTTGGATACAAGGAGATCCTCTCGTATCTTGCGGGGGAGATCACGCTGGAGGAGGCGGTCTATATCATCAAGCGCGATACGCGCCATTTCGCCAAGCGCCAGCTCACATGGTTCCGGCGGGAGCGGGACGTCATCTGGATCGAGAAGGATAAATTTGCATACGATGACGAAATAATGTTAAACTATATGAAAAAGGTGAGCGCCGAGGTGCTCGCCTGACAAGACACACGAAAAATCAAGAACACATGAAAAGTACTCAAAATAAAGTACTCGAAATAAGGTACTCAAAATAAAGTACTCAAAATAAAGTACTCGAAATAAGGTACTCGAAATAAGGTACTTGAATAAGAACACAACATAAGCGACTCGAAATAAAGGAAGGAAACTATGATGAAAATGACAAATGAGGAGAACCCGTCTGCCCTCGGCATGTACAGGGAACTGGGCATCTCGGACAGCGTGCACCGTTTCAGCAAGGAGATCCTGGACAGTCTGAAACCGCGTTTTGACGAGATCGACCGGAACGCAGAGTACAACCAGCTGAAGGTGCTCAAGGCGATGCAGGACAACAAAGTCAGCGAGGCGTGCCTGTTAGGTACGACAGGATATGGATACAATGATATCGGCAGAGAAGCGCTTGAGGCAGTGTACGCGTCGATCTTCCACACAGAGGATGCGCTTGTCAGACCCCAGATCACATGCGGCACACACGCGCTGGCGCTGGCGCTCATGAGCAATCTGCGTCCCGGCGACGAGCTCCTCTCGCCGGTGGGAAAACCGTATGACACGCTCGAGGAAGTGATCGGGATCCGCCCGTCAAAAGGTTCGCTCGCGGAGTACGGCATCACCTACAGACAGGTGGATCTGCTCGCGGACGGCAGCTTTGACTATGACCGTATCCGCAAAGCGCTGAATGAAAAGACAAAGCTTGTCACGATCCAGCGCTCCAAGGGATATCAGACCAGGCCGACGCTCTCTGTAAAAAGGATCGGAGAGCTGATCGCATTCATCAAAGAGATCAAGCCGGACGTCATCTGTATGGTGGATAACTGTTATGGAGAGTTCGTGGAACGCACCGAGCCCACCGACGTGGGGGCGGACATGGTCGTCGGTTCGCTGATCAAGAACCCCGGAGGCGGGCTTGCGCCGATCGGCGGCTATATCGCCGGGAAAAAAGAGTGCGTCGAGAATGCGGCGTACAGGCTTACTTCCCCCGGACTTGGCAAGGAGGTGGGGGCGTCGCTTGGCATATTAAGAGACTTTTACCACGGTCTGTTCCTTGCCCCGACCGTGACAGCCGGCGCGCTGAAAGGAGCCGTCTTCGCGGCAAATATCTACGAGAAGCTCGGCTTTAAGGTCGTCCCTGACAGTGTGGAATCAAGGCATGATATCATACAGGCAGTCGAGTTTGGATCGGCGGAGGGTGTGATCGCGTTCTGCAAGGGCATACAGGCGGCAGCGCCGGTTGACAGCTTCGTCACGCCGGAGCCGTGGGACATGCCGGGATACGACAGCCCGGTCATCATGGCGGCGGGGGCGTTCGTGTCCGGTTCCTCGATCGAGCTGAGCGCGGACGGTCCGATCAAACCGCCGTATGCCGTATATTTTCAGGGCGGACTTACTTTTGAACACGCGCGGTTTGGCATCATGAAGTCACTCCAGAGCATAGTCGATGCAGGCATCGTACAGATTTGAAAAAAATATGTCGAAAAAAAACTAATCTTTTTTATGTACAGACTTGACTTAGTGTGGTAAGATAACTTAATGGAGAGCAAGGCGTACAATACATGAGCCTTTTAAAAGAATTATATGCAAAGGATGAGCTGCCTTATGACAAATTTATGAGGCTTGGGCCGGAGAGTCTTTCGGATGCCGAGCTTCTTGCTATCATGCTCAGAACCGGGACGAAGGAGAAGACGCCCATCGAGCTTGGACGCGAGATCCTTAAGCTGGCTGGGGAAGAGAGAGGTCTTCTGGGGCTGTATCATTTCAACATCAGGGATCTGATGCAGATACCGGGGATCGGGGAAGTCAAGGCAGTGCAGTTGCTATGCATCGCGGAGATCGCAAAGCGGACGTCAAACATGCAGGCGAGACCGGATCTGACTTTTGACAAGCCAGAGACAGTGGCTGCCTATTATATGGAGAGGATGCGTCACAGGGATACCGAGCAGCTCTTGCTGGTGCTTCTCGACGCCAAGCGGCACATCGTGCAGGAGTCCGTGCTGTCGACGGGCACATTTAACACTACGCTGATCTCGCCTAGAGACATCTGCATCCAGGCAATGCGCAATGAGGCGTCCTATATTGTGATCCTGCACAACCACCCAAGCGGCGATCCGACACCCAGCAGACAGGATGTGTTGGTGACACAGAAGATAAAGGAAGTATCCGATTTAGTTGAAATTCCGTTGCTGGATCATATCATCATTGGGGACAACAGATATACCAGTTTTATACAAAAAGGACTTTTATGAGAAACAGAAAGGAGTTGTTATGTTGGCTAACAACGCATTTGGTATCGATCTAGGTACCAGGACGATCAAGATCTACAATGCTCACAATGACAATGTCATCGTCGAGAAAAACATGATTGCAATCGAGGATAAGAAAAACTTATTTGCATACGGTGATTCCGCATTTGAAATGTTTGAGAAAGCGCCATCCAATATCGAGATCTCATATCCGCTCTGCAACGGAGTCATAGCGGATATTAAAAATATGCAGTTGATTCTCAAAAATTTTATACTGGACTGCAACAAAGGTTCCGTGAAGCCCGCAGAATTTTATATCGCAGTCCCTTCCGATATCACAGAGGTGGAGAAGAGGGCGTTTTCTGATCTGGTGAAGGATGCCAACATCAAGGCAAAGAAGATCCTGCGTGTCGAGAAAGCGGTGGCGGATGGTCTGGGGCTTGATATCGATGTCAAGAATGCGCAGGGTATCCTCGTCGTCAACGTCGGTTTCCACACGACAGAGATCTCGATCCTGTCGCTGGGCGGTATCGTGCTCAGCCGCCTGATCAAAGTGGGCGGACAGAAGTTCGACGAGTCGATCAAAAATGCGATCCGAAAGGAGTTCAGCCTGATCGTCGGCAGCAAGACCGCGGAGAATGTCAAGATCGATCTGCGGGAGCTTGAGGCGGACCAGCGCAAGGCAGTCGTGTATGGACGCGACATCGTGACAGGGCTTCCCATGGAGAAGGAGATCCCGACAGATCTGGTGAGCGAGAGTATGCTTGAGAATTTTAACGTGATCATCGACAACATCCGGGTGATCCTGGAGCGGACGCCGCCGGAACTGTCCGCAGATATCTTCCGCAGAGGGATCTATCTGACCGGAGGCGCGTCACAGGTAGCCCATCTGGCGGAACTGATCGCAAAGGGCACAGGACTCAAAGTCAATGTGAGTGAGAATCCCGTATCGGGAGTGGCGCTGGGACTTGCGAAGATCATCAAGGACGATAACTACAAATCCGTAGCTTATCTTGAAGGAATGGGGCGCTAGTATTCATGAGTCCGGTGATAAAGAGAAAAAGGGACAAGTTCTCTATTCCAAGCAAATACCTGCTGCTGATCCTGACCTGTATCTGTATCGCGCTCATGGCGGTGACATTCTTTACGGATTATTCCGCATCGCCGCTCAATAAACTGGTCGGCTATGTCGTCGTTCCTTTCCAGAACGGTGTCAGCCGCATCGGCACATGGATCTCTGTCCGGATGGATGAGCTTGGGGAGCTGCGGATCGTGCTGCAGGAGAATCAGGAACTCAAGAAGCAGATCGATGAGCTGACAGTCCAGAACACCCAGCTCCAGCAGGACAAATATGAGCTGACCTACCTGCGCGAGCTGTATAAGCTCGATGAACAGTACAGCGGATATGAGAAGGTTGGCGCCAGGATTATCGCCAGGGACAGCGGCAACTGGTTTCACGCCTTTACGATCAATAAGGGAACGGACGATGGACTTGCCATCGACATGAACGTGATCGCGGACGGAGGACTTGTCGGAAGGATCGTCGATATCGGGGCGAACTGGGCAAAGGTAGACGCAGTGATCAATGACAATTCCAATGTCAGCGGAATGGTGCTTGCCAGCTCCGACAATCTGATGGTCCAGGGCTCGCTGCAGCTCATGGCGGACGGCGTGATCGGTTTCGGACAGCTCAATGATTCACAGAACAGGGTTGAGGTTGGAGACAAGGTTGTCACGTCCAATATCAGTGACAAGTATCTGCCAAGCATTCTGATCGGATATATCAGCGAGATCGACCAGGATGCCAACAACATCACCAAGTCTGGGAAGATCACACCGGCAGTTGACTTCGAACATCTCGAGGAGGTGCTTGTCATCCTAAAGACCAAGCAGCAGATTAAGGATTAACAGATTCATGAAGAGAAATATTATATTGTTTTTTGTGATACTATGTGGATTTGTCCTGCAGACAACCCTGTTTCAGACACTCAGCTTCGGGGGGATATCGCCCAATATACTGATCATCATCACGGTGTCTTACGGATTTATGTACGGTAAGAAGTGCGGGATGGTCGTGGGGTTTGTGTGCGGGATGCTGATGGATATTTTCTACGGAAGTGTCCTTGGATTTTATGCGCTGGTCTACTTGTACATAGGGGCGACCAACGGCGTGTTCCACAGCATATTTTATCAGGATGATATCAAGCTGCCGCTTGTGCTGATCCTTACAAGTGACTTTGCCTATTCCTTTACCTGTTATGTGCTGTTGTATCTGCTGAGGAGAAGATTTGATTTTATTTTTTATTTCAAACATATCATCGTACCCGAGATCGTCTACACGATCTTTGTTACAGTGTTTATATATCCCTGCATCCTGTTGCTGAACCGGACAACGGATGATACTGAAAGAGGTGACAATAAGGTTGTTTAAAAGGTTTGGCGAGGGTCTGTACAATTTCCTCACTTCCAGGCTGCTGCTGCTGTTCATCGTATTTACAGGCATGGCAGTGCTGCTGATCTACAGACTGTTTGACCTGCAGATCGTGAACGGGGAGTCGTATGTGGACAACTTTCGCCTGATGATACAGAGGGAGCGCATCACGGAGGGAACGCGCGGTAACATCTATGACAGGAACGGCGATTTGCTCGCGTACAACGAGCTTGCCTACTCCGTCACGATAGAGGACGTGTATGAATCAGGTTCCACCAGAAATGAAGAATTGAATGAGACGCTCTATAAGCTGATCCATATGATCGAGGATAACGGAGACAGTATTGTAAGTGATTTTAACATAATCTTAAATGATAATAATGAGTATGAGTTCACTGTCGAGGGGACGAGGCTGCTTCGGTTCAAGGCGGACGTCTACGGCTGCCGTACACTGGACAGTCCGGAGTTCAAATATTATATGAAAAGTGCCTCCGCGCAGGAGATCATCGATTATCTCGTGGAGCGTTTCGGGGTGGGCGCTTTTCGCAAGGAAAATGGAAAGCGGGTTTTCTATCCCTGCGAGGGTTATACGAAAAAGGAAGTCCTTCAACTGGTGACGCTCCGGTATCAGATGAATCTGTACAGTTTCCAGCGATATATCCCGACGACAGTCGCCTCCGATGTCTCGCAGAAGACGGTTGCCGTGATCATGGAGAACGCCTCCGAACTGGAGGGCGTTGCCATCGAGGAGGATATGATCCGGAAATATAATTATCCTTATTATTTTTCCCATATCCTTGGTTACACTGGCAAGATCTCGTCGGAGGAGCTGGCGACCCTCTCCGAACAGGACGACAGCTATACAATGAATGACACGGTCGGAAAGGGCGGTATCGAACAGGTCATGGAGCTACAGCTACAGGGCAGGAAGGGATCGGAAACGATCTATGTCGATAATCTTGGAAAGGTTGTCGACATAACGGATATCGTTGAGGCACAGGCCGGCAATGATGTGTATCTGACGCTGGACAAGGATCTGCAGGTAGCGATCTACAATATATTAGAACAGAAGCTTGCGGGCATCATCGTCTCTAAGACTCGGAATATCTATAATTACGATCCGCTCAAGTCGGCGTCGCGGCAGGATATCATCATACCGATCGATGATGTGTATTTTGCCCTTTTTGACAATAATGTGATCGATATCAGTCATTTCACGGATGAGAATGCTTTTGATACAGAGAAGGAGGTTCAGCAGATCTTCCTTGAGAAGCAGGCAAATGTTCTCGCGTCGATCGAGGAGGAGCTGACCACGGCAAAGACGCCATACAATGAACTGACCAAGGAATTCATGAACTATGAGAGCTTCATCGTCACCATGCTCACAGAGCAGGGCGTCCTGGTCAGCTCTGCGATCGACCGGGATGATCCGACTTACATTGCATGGGCGACGGAGGAGGTCATCAGCCTGAACGAATATCTGAGCTATGCGATCGCGCAGAACTGGATCGATGTCACGAAGCTTTCCGTGGAGTCCCAGTATTCCGACTCGTCGGAAGTGCTTGACAGTATGGTGCGGTACATTATCGAAAAACTGCAGGACAATGTTCGTTTTTCCAAAAAAATGTATCAGTACATGATCAGTGACCAGACGATCACCGGCAGACAGGTCTGCATGCTGCTGTGGGAGCAGGACGTGATCAGTGTCGAGGAGGATAAGGTCACAGCGCTCAGGAACGGTACGACAAATCCATATAATTTTATGCTGGAGATGATACGGACACTGCAGATCACGCCGGCACAACTGGCACTTGATCCCTGCACGGGCTCCTGCGTCGTGACAGATGTCAATACGGGCGAGGTGCTTGCGCTGGTGTCTTATCCGGGATATGATATCAACAGGCTGGCAAACGGGGTGGACGCCGAATATTTCGCGAAGCTGCAGGCGGATCTCTCTGTGCCGCAGTGGAGTGCTGCCACACAGCAGCAGACAGCGCCCGGTTCAACGTTCAAGATGGTATCTGCCGTCGCGGCGATGGAGGAGGGAGTGATCTCCTCGCTGAGTGAAACAGTCATCTGCAACGGTATCTTTGACAAGATCACGCCCCCCCCAAGGTGCTGGTCGTCGGCAGGGCACGGAGCCATGAACCTGTCGAACGCGATCGCCAACTCGTGCAATGTGTTCTACTATGAAGTGGGATACCGGCTTGCGCAGGACAGCAATGGCTATAACAGTGAATACGGCCTTTCGAGACTGGAAAAATATGCGGACATGTTCGGACTCACAGAGAAATCCGGGATCGAGATCACCGAGTCGGAACCCAAGTTTTCCGATGAATACATCGTTCCGTCAACGATCGGACAAGGGTCGAACAACTATACGACTGTCGGGCTTTCCAGATACCTTACGGCAGTCGCAAACAGCGGAACAGTATACAGATTGAGCCTTTTGGACAAGCTGACCGATTCGAAGGGAACCCTGATCGAGGACTATACGCCGGAGATCAGAAACACCATTGATATTGACAACAGCATATGGGATGCCATTCACGCCGGTATGCGAAACGTGGTGGAAAAAAAGGCGTATTATAAAGATCTGGCAGTAAATGTAGCCGGCAAGACCGGCACGGCGCAGGAGGGGCGTAACCGCACCAACCACGCAGTTTTTCTCAGTTATGCACCCTATGAAGATCCAGAGATATCAGTAACAGTGCGCATCGCATACGGATACAGCTCAGATTACGCAGCGCAGACTGCAAGGGATGTATATAAATATTACTATGGTCTGGCAGAGGAAGAGGAGCTTCTGACAGGTACGGCAGAAATTCCAGAGACTGTCAGCAGGACACAGCAGGATTAGCCTCACTATCAAAATACAAAAAGGAGCAAATGTGAAAAATTCAGTTATTTTAAAAAGTTTTCCGAATGGCATATCCGTTATCATGGACAGCTCGATTTCGTTTGAAGAATTGCTGGAGAATATTGCAGCGAAGTTTCGGGAGGCGGACGGTTTCTTTAAAAATGCATCCGTGGCGGTCTCTCTGGAGGGAAGAGAGCTGAGCGAAGATCAGGAACGGGAAATACTGGATGCGATCACGCAGAATTCGCGTTTGAATATACTATGCCTTATGGGAAAAGATGAAGAGCAGAATCTTAGGTTTCTCGGAGTACAGAACCATCTGAACTTTCAGGAGGATGAGAACAGCGGGCAGTTTTACAGGGGAACACTGCATGACGGGGCGAGCATAGAGACCGAACACAGCATCATCATCCTGGGTGATGTCTGTGAGGGCAGCCGCGTATACTCCAACAAAGACGTTGTGATACTTGGTACTTTAAGAGGGGATGTCTATGCCGGAGCAGGCGGAAACAACAACCACTTTGTCGTCGCCCTCGATTTCAATCCCGGTGTCCTTCAGATCGGGGACCTTATGTACGACAGTAAGCCGCAGAAAACTTCAAGATGGGGATTTCATAAACAGCCCCAGGCCGTACCAAAGATCGCATACACATATAACGGTGCAGTGCAGGTAGAATCTATTACAAAAGAATTGCTGGACAATTTTACCCTTTGATCCGTGATCGGGGGTGTCCGGAGAACCATTATTTGTAATGGAGGATTATTCCTATGAGTGAAGTCATTGTCGTTACGTCAGGAAAAGGCGGTGTGGGTAAGACCACCACATCTGCAAACGTGGGAACGGGTCTTGCGGAGCTGGGAAAAAGTGTTGTTCTGATCGACGCTGACATCGGACTTAGGAATCTGGATGTCGTGATGGGACTGGAGAACCGCATCGTCTACAATCTGGTCGATGTGATCGAGGGCAACTGCCGGCTGAAGCAGGCACTGATCAAGGACAAGAGACACGCCGGGCTGTTTCTCATGCCGGCGGCACAGACAAGAGATAAAAACTGTATCACACCCGGACAGATGGTCAAGCTGATCGACAGCCTGAGGGAACAGTTTGATTACATAATCCTGGATTGTCCGGCGGGGATCGAACAGGGGTTCCAGAACGCCATAGCCGGCGCCGACCATGCGATCGTCGTCACGACGCCGGAGGTTTCCGCGATCAGGGACGCAGACCGGATCATCGGGCTTCTTGAGGCCAATGAGATCAAAAAGGTCGACCTGGTGCTGAACAGGCTGCGTCAGGATCTCATACGCCGCGGCGAGATGATGACCGTGGACGACGTGCTCGACATACTGGGGCTGCCGCTTTTGGGCGTGGTTCCCGATGACGAGAATGTCGTGATCGCAACAAACCAGGGCGAGCCTCTTGTCGGCAAAAACTCCGACGCCGGACAGGCATTCTTCAATATCTGCAAGCGTCTGGAGGGAAAAGAGGTTCCTTTTAAGGATTTTGGAAAGAATGTAACCATCTGGACAAGATTCTCGGGATTATTCAGAAGAAATCTACAGGAGGAGCGGGCATGAGTTTATTTTCGATATTTAAAAGAAAAACGTCCAGTCAGATCGCGAAGGACAGACTGAAGATTTTACTGATATCAGACAGAGTTAACTGCTCTCCGGAAATGATGGAACTGATCAAGAACGATATCGCGCAGGTGATATCAAAGTACATGCAGATCGATGCGTCGAGTATGGAGGTTCAGATCGCAAAGACAGGGACTTCTGCAAGAAACGGAAAGAAAACACCTGTTCTATATGCCAATATACCTATACTGGACCTTCGCAGTTGATGCCCGGAAGACATGAGCAAAAGAAAGCAGGGAAAGGGAAAATGCTTAAAAAATATAGAGTGCGGGACTATGATTTCAAACTGATAATCCTGCTGATAGCTGTCACCGTTATCGGAATACTGGCTATCGGCAGCGCCAAGGCGGACAACCAGAATAAGCAGATCCTGGGGTTTGTCATGGGCTTTTTCATCATGATCGTGCTGTCATTTTTTGACTATTCCTTTTTCCTGCGTTTTCATTGGGCGATCTATGCGCTGAACATCGTTTTTCTGCTCATGGTAATATTTCTGGGGACAGAGGTCAACCACGCGACGCGCTGGCTCGAGATCGGCGGTATACGCTTCCAGCCGTCAGAGCTTACGAAGATCATGCTGATATTATTTTACTCCCAGTATATCATGAAGCACAGGGAGAAGCTGAATTCGCTAAAGAATATCATGACGATGCTCGTGTTGCTGATCCCGCCGCTGTATCTGGTTTATGACCAGCCAGACCTGTCAACCACGATCGTCATTGCCGCGATCGTCTGTATCGTGTGGTATGTGGGGGGCTTAAGCTACAAACTGATATTCGGTGTGCTGGCGCTTGCTGTTCCGACAGCGGTGATCCTCTTTATCATGATCCTGCAGCCGGATCAGCAGATCATCAATGAGTTTCAGCAGTTGCGCATCCTTGCGTGGCTCGAGCCCGAAAAATATTCCAAGACGCTCGCATACCAGCAGACAAACGCCATGATGGCGATCGGATCCGGTCAGCTCTGGGGAAAGGGGCTGAACAATACGACGATCTCTGTCAAGAACGGTAATTTTGTATCCGAGTCGGAGACGGACTTTATCTTTACGATCATCGGGGAAGAGCTTGGGTTTGTGGGCGGATGTATCGTCGTGATCCTGCTGTTTCTCATCACGATAGAATGTCTGAATGTCGCAAGAAAAGCGAAGGATCTGGCAGGAACCTGCATAGCATCCGGAATCGCTGCACTGATCGGTTTTCAGAGCTTTGTCAATATCGCAGTTGCCACAGGTCTCTTTCCGAACACAGGGCTGCCGCTTCCTTTCGTGAGCTATGGCCTCACCTCGCTGGTCAGTCTGTATATCGGCATGGGATTTGTATTAAATGTACGATTGCAGTGTGTTAGAAAATACAATAATTAGCAAAAAAGTTAGTCAGGTTGCACAAAGTTGGAGTGAATTGTTAAATTTTTTTGAATTAAATGATAAGAATATAGATTTTTGACTGCAAAAGGGTTAGAATATCTTTAGACAAATAATTGACAAAGGAAGGTGCATAGACTATGAATATTGCGTTGATCGCGCATGACGGAAAGAAGAAACTGATGCAGAATTTCTGTATTGCTTACAGAGGGATCCTGAGTAAGAATGAATTGTTTGCCACAGGAACAACGGGCAGACTGATCGAGGAGGTAACAAATCTCAATATTCATAAATATTTGGCGGGACATTTAGGTGGAGAACAGCAGATCTGTGCACAGATCGAACACAATCAGATCGATCTTGTCATATTTTTGAGGGATCCTCTGAATTCAAAGTCCCATGAACCGGATGTGAATAATGCGGTGAAGCTGTGTGATATTCACAATATACCATTGGCGACAAACCTTGCATCGGCGGAACTGCTGATCAGGTCACTTGACAGAGGAGATTTAGACTGGCGTGAAATGTATAAATAGAGCGGGTAAGACGATAAGCGTCATCATGATCGTCTTTGCGCTCACAGCAAATCTTACGGGCTGCGGGGCAAAGGCGTATACTTTTGCATATGACAGAAACAGAAACAATACGAGTTTTTCCATTGCGTCGCACACCAGGGGAAAGACGATGGAACCGTTTGCCTCTAGTCTGTGTGTCACCTCGGTCGACGTCTCTGCGGGGACAGATGTGGATATGTCCCAGGCGACGGCTGCGGGACTGTTCGATATTGCCAAGGGAAAAGTCATTTATGCGAAGAATATCCATGAAAGGTTAAATCCGGCAAGCCTTACCAAGATCCTGACGGCGCTGTGCGCCCTGAAATACGCGAATCCCGAGGACGTGATCACCGCAACGGAAAACGTGTACATAAGCGAGTCGGGTGCTGTAAAACTTGGTATTACTGCAGGGGATACGATGACGATGGATCAGGCACTCCATGCACTGCTGCTGAAATCGTCAAACGATGTGGCGATCATGATCGCGGAGCATGTGAGCGGGAGTGTCGAGGAGTTCTCCAAGCTGATGAACGAAACGGCAAACAGTCTCGGCGCCACGAACAGCCACTTTGTCAATCCGCACGGGCTGACGGATCCCGATCATTATACGACCGCATATGACCTCTATCTGATCTGTAACGAGGCGGTCCGCAATAACAAGATCCTGGAGATCATCCAGAAGGCATCCTACACTTCTGTGTACCACGATGCCAACGGCGGTGACAAGAGTATTGACGTGGCAAACTCTAACGCCTATATCAAAGGGGAGATCCCCACACCCGACAATGTGACCGTGCTCGGGGGAAAGACAGGCACGACAAACGCAGCGGGAAACTGTCTGATCCTGTTCGCAAACGATCGGTCGGGAAATCCGTTTATAGCGATCATCATGCAGTCCAGCGACCGGACAACAATGTATACGGAGATGACCGATCTGCTGGGTGAGATATCGTAATATTTTTTGTCAATATTGTAAGTTAGAGTTGTTTTTTCTTAAGGATTCAACTATAATTAGATTAGTGGATTATTTCATTACATTACTTATTACATTAAAGATATGATTTTTAGGAGGTATTGCTTATGGTGCAGCTAATTGTTGGAAAAAAGGGAAAGGGCAAGACAAAGATTATTCTGGATATGGTCAACAAAGAGGTGTCCACGGCGTCCGGGAACATTGTATATCTTGACAAAGGCAACGATCATATGTATGAACTGAATAACAAGGTAAGACTTATCAATGTGAAGGATTACGGAGTTGCCAATGCAGATGAATTTGTCGGTTTCGTCCGCGGCATCGTTTCCCAGGATCATGATCTTGAACAGATGTATTTTGACGGATTTTTAAAGATCTCCTGCATCGAAGGCGCTGATCAGTTGGAAGAAGTGATCAGCAAGCTGGATTCCATTAGCGATACATATGGATTTAAGGTGATAGTAAGTATTTCGTTTGATGAGGCAGAACTGCCGGAAAGTTTGAAATCAAAGGTAGTCGTGGCTCTGTAGTATTTTGACAGATCATATATGAATAAGAAGCCTCGGGAGATGCCGGGGCTTTTTTTAAGGAGAATTATCTTAGTGGCATCCCAGAATCGTCAGGCACACAGCACACAACTAAATAAATCCGGTAAGACCATGAACCGAATAGAGCTTGCGATATTTGGTGCGATGACGGTCTACATAATCGCTGTCATCATCACATATTTCAGGATGGAACCGATACAGGGATACGAGATCCAGATGGGTTCCCTGTCTGTAGCTAAGACCTACACAGGCATTGCGATCCGTCAGGAGGAGCTCTTAAAGTCGCCCTATACTGGTTATATCAACTATTTTGTCAGGGAGGGAGAGCGCGTATCTTCGAGGGATACCGTATATTCTGTTGATGAGAGCGGAAAGCTGGCATCGATGCTGGAGGCAGGCGATATGGGTGAGACTTCGTACACGGATGAGGAGCTTGCAGAGTTTCGCTCCGAAGTGATCCAGTATGACAGGGGGTTTGACAGTAAGGATTTTAACAGTGTATATGATTTCAAGTACAGCATAGAAGGTTCTGTCATGAAATTGGTGAACGTCAATATGTATGAGAATCTCGAGACGCTCAACCAGTCGAGTCTGGGCGGTATGGTCGCGCTGTGTACGACCGGCAAAACGGGATACGTCGTATACAGCACGGACGGATACGAGACACTGACGCCGGACCAGATCACGCTCGGGCTGTATGATCAGTCCGAGTACGAAAAAAGCAGGGTGAACAATAATGACCTGATCGAGAAGAACGCGACGGTGGGCAAGATCATCACGGATGAGAACTGGTCGCTGATCATTCCCGTGGATGAGAGCAGGGCTGCGGAGATGGAGGAGGCGGAGTATGTCGAGGTCAAGTTCATCAAGACGCAGGAGACATCATGGGGACAGGTTGTCATCCACCGCCTTGCCGACGGGATCTATGCGGAGCTGATCTTCAACAATTCCTGCGTATCCTTCTGCACGGACCGCTATGTCGATATCGAGCTTGTCGTGAATGACAGGCAGGGGTTAAAGATACCAAACTCGGCGATCGCCGAGAAAGAATTCTTCATCATCCCGGCGGACTATATGACGAAGGGCGGACCCAATGGAAACTATGGCGTCCTCAAGGAAAAAGCCGATGAAAACGGCAATCTGGTCAACGAATTTATCGAGACAAACGTTTACAGTTCCGACGAGAAAGAGTTCTATATTGACAGCAGTGAACTGGAGGTTGGAGATTATATCTGCAAGATGGATTCTACGGACAAGATGGCGGTCAGCGAGACAGGCGTGCTGACAGGCGTCTACAATATGAACAAAGGTTACGCGGATTTTAAGCAGATCACGGTGCTCGCACAGAACGACGAATATTCGATCGTCAGTTCCAATACCCAGTATGGGCTTACCGTGTATGACCGGATCGTTCTGGATGCGGCAAGTGTGAGCAACAATGATTTCATATATAATTGATCGGAGGAGATTATGGAAGAAAGAACGATAAAGGAAAACATCAGGGCGGTGGAGGATATCATCGCCGATGAGTGCCGCAAAGCCGGACGGGATCCTGAGGAGGTGACGCTGATCGCGGTCAGCAAGACGAAGCCGGTGGAGATGCTGCAGGAAGCATACGAGTACGGCTGCCGGGATTTCGGAGAGAATAAGGTGCAGGAGCTGCTTGACAAGTATGAGGCGATGCCAAAGGATATCCGGTGGCACATGATCGGCCATCTCCAGCGGAACAAGGTCAAATATATCGTCGATAAAGTATATCTGATCCACAGTGTGGATTCCCTGCGGCTGGCAGAGGAGATCAGCAAGGAAGCAGGGAAAAAGAACGTATGTGTGAATATTTTGGTTGAAGTCAACGTTGCAAACGAGGAGACAAAGTTTGGCACAACATGCGAAGAAGTGAAACAACTTGTGCAGGATATTGCAAAATTACCTAATATTTGCGTAAAAGGTCTGATGACGATCGCGCCTTTTGTAGAAAATGCTGAAAAAAACAGACCAATTTTTAGTAAATTAAAGAAAATATCGGTTGACATTATGGGTGAAAACATTGATAATATAACTATGGAAAATTTATCTATGGGTATGACAGGTGACTACGCGGTAGCTGTGTCAGAGGGAGCTACCATTGTCAGAGTAGGGACCGGTATCTTCGGAGAGAGGCAGTATATGCCGTAGAGAAAGGAAAATAGTTATGGGAGTAATGGACAAGTTTTTAGACGCACTGCATTTGAATAACGAGGAAGAATACTATGACGATGATGATTTCTATGATGAGGGGGAGATCATAGACAACACAGTCAGAAAACCAATGAGAGTTGTCCGTGAAGAGGAAGACTTTGATGAGCCGGTAGAGAAGCCCAGGAAGCAGTCACAGAAGGTAACGCCGATCAGGGCTGTCAAGCGTTCCCCTGGAAATGGTATGGAGGTATGTGTGATCAGACCAAATAGTATAGAGGATGCAAGGGAGATTACGGAGACGCTTCTCGCAAACCGCACAGTTGTGCTGAATCTGGAAGGACTGGATGTCGCGATCGCGCAGCGGATCATTGATTTCGCGTCGGGATCCACCTATGCGATCAGCGGAAACCTTCAGAAGATCTCCAATTACATATTTATCATCACTCCTGCTTCTGTCGATATATCGGGAGATTTTCAGGAGATTCTTTCAGGAACATTTGATGTTCCCATATCACGCGGAGCAATGTAAGATTTGGAAGCTTCCCGTCTGTTGGTAGATGGGAAGTTTTCCTTTTAGGAGGATAAAATGTCACAGAGATTAACAATCAATATGAACAACAGGCCGATCTATGATATTGTATATGAACAGGACTTTCAGAATCTTGCAAAGGAGCTGGAGCCGTTTGGGATCTCTGAGAGAAAGCTGTGTATCGTCACGGATTCCAGGGTGAAAGGATTTTATGCGGACGAGGTCCGCGATGCCTTGAAAGACAGTTGCAGGGAAATCTTCGTTTTTGATTTTCCGGATGGGGAACAGCACAAAAATTTAGATACGGTCAGGAATATTTACGAGTTTTTGATACAGAATAAGTTTGGACGCAAAGATATGCTGGTCGCACTTGGCGGCGGCGTGGTGGGCGACACGACGGGGTTTGTGGCAGCCACATATCTGAGGGGCGTGGATTTCATACAGATCCCGACAACGCTGCTGGCACAGGTGGACAGCAGCATTGGCGGAAAGACGGGCGTGGATTTTGACCAGTATAAAAATATGGTAGGCGCTTTCTACATGCCAAAGCTGGTCTATATGAATGTCACCACGCTAAAAACGCTCGATGACCGGCAGTATTATTCGGGAATGGGTGAAGTGCTGAAACACGGACTGATCAAGAGCGCCCCGTTCTATGAGTGGACGATAGAAAATATGTACGAGATCCATGACAGGGATCTTGATACGCTGGAGGATATGATCTATAAGAGCTGTACCTGCAAGAAGATCGTCGTGGAGAAGGATCCGACGGAGAAAGGGGAGCGCGCGATCCTGAATTTCGGCCATACGATCGGTCATGCCATCGAGAAAGCGAAAAACTTCGAACTGATGCACGGGGAGTGTGTCGCGCTTGGGTGTGTGGCGGCGGCATATATCTCGTGGAAGAGAGATCTGCTGTCCAAGGATGAATATTACGAGATACGGGACATGTTCGTGCCCTTTAATCTCCCGATCTCCATTGAAGGCATCGATCCGGAGGAGATCTATGGGCTGACAGCCTCCGACAAAAAGGTGGAGGGGGACAAGCTCAAATTTATCCTTTTGAAGAAAGTCGGAAAGGCTATGATCGACACTACGGTCACCAGGGAGGAAATCATAGCCGGGATCAACGAGATTTATTTTACGGACGAGGATTGGGATGAATAAGAAGAAAAAGATGCAGTTGGCGGTTGATCTATTTTTAGCGCTTCTGCTGATCGCAGTGGATCAGACAACAAAATACTTTGCTGTCACGGCGCTGATGAACCAGAAGCCGCGCGTGATCTGGGACGGTGTGTTTGAGCTGCATTACCTGGAGAACCGCGGTGCGGCGTTTGGCATGCTGCAGGATCAGAAGGTGTTTTTTGTGCTGATCGCACTCATTATCCTTGCAGTGATCCTGTATGTTCTGGTCAAGGTGCCTTATCAGAAGATGTACACGAAACTTCATATAACGCTAGTATTCATTGCCAGCGGAGCGATCGGAAACCTGATCGACAGGATACGGTATGATTATGTCGTTGATTTTTTGTATTTCAGCCTGATCGATTTTCCGATCTTTAATGTGGCGGATATCTATGTGACCCTGTCATCGATCTTTCTGGTGATCCTGTTATTGTTCGTGTATAAAGAGACAGATCTGGAGTTCTTATCGTTTCGGACCAAGAAGTTCCGAGATATAAAGTGATCGGTGTGTCTATGAATGAAGTAGTTTTTGATATTCTTCCCGAGATGGAGGACGAGCGCATTGATAAATGCATCACCAGCTACATGGCGGATCTGTCAAGGAGCTATATCCAGAAAGTGATCAGGGATGGCAATGTATTTGTGAACGACGCGGCAGTCCGGTCAAACTACAGGGTGAAGGTAGATGACAGGGTGCGCTTTGTCATCCCGGATTCTGTCGAACCGGATATCCCGGCGCAGGATATCCCGCTGGACATATTGTACGAGGATCAGGATATCCTGATCGTGAACAAACCCAAGGATATGGTAGTGCACCCGTCGCCCGGGCATTATGAGGGGACGCTTGTCAATGCGGTCATGTATCACTGCAAGGACGGACTTTCCGGTATTAACGGGGTTATGCGTCCGGGGATCGTCCACCGGATCGATAAAGATACGACCGGCTCCATCATTGTGTGCAAAAACGACGAGGCGCACAAAGCAGTCGCACAACTGTTAAAAACACATGATATCACCAGAAAATACAGGGCTGTTGTATATGGAAATGTAAAGAACGAACAGGGAACGGTGGATGCGCCGATCGGACGTCATCCTGGCGACCGCAAAAAGATGGCGGTCAATGAAAACGGGAAGCGCGCCGTGACACATTACCGGGTGTTGGAGCGTTTTGCCCAATATACATACATTGAGTGTGAGCTGGAGACGGGCAGGACGCATCAGATCAGGGTGCATATGGCAAGCATCGGACACCCGCTGCTGGGAGACACGGTATACACCAGCCGTAAGTCGCCCTTTCATCTGAAGGGACAGGTCCTGCATGCCATGACGATCGGCTTTGTCCATCCCAGGAGCGGCAGGTATGTCGAGTTTGAAGCACCTCTGCCGGATTATTTCGAGAAACTGCTCGAACGGCTCAGAAAGATGATAGTGTAACTTTACTTGGGGAATTTTTCCAAAAAATAATATGGAGCACCTTCTTTTTATGTTATAATGTAATTACCAATAAAACATACACATAAAAAGAGGAGGTGCCCCTA
>JAETQI010000008.1 GCA_021770755.1 Lachnospiraceae bacterium | reverse complement strand
TCAGCTCTGACGAGAATATCAGAGAGCTCTGCCGCAGACGGGAGGAGTATGAGGCTTATGAACGCCACCGCAATGCAGAGGTTAAGGGATTAAAACGTACCATTGCCGGGCTGTCTCAGGTTAACGCAAATCTTTCTCAGAAGAATGCCGATCTGTCTCAGGAGAATGTTGATCTGTCTCAAAAGAACGCAGATCTGTCTAGGGAGAATGCAAGTCTAGCACAGGCAAACGCTGACAAAGACCTTGAAATTGCCCAATTAAAGGAACAGCTTGCACAAAAATATACAAATTGACCATTTATTCCAAATGAGTCGAAAATGCAATCAAAAAACGAGCAGGATCTCCCGCTCGTTTTTTATGTGCACACTATTCGCCAATCGCTTCCATATAAAAATCCACGATCTTTTCAAACAACTCCCTGTCAAGCCTTGACGTCAGTTCTTTGTCAATGGTCTCGCTCCACTCTTTTTCGATCTCATCCGGAATCCCATCCGGATACTGCTCCGCCATGCGGTCGTATTCCGCATCCAGTTGTTCCATATACGCCAGACGCTCTGCACTCTGATCCATCATCAGATCACTGTGCCCCCTGCCCTCGAGCAGTACAAACTGCACATCCTCCCGCATGATCTTATCCCGGTTTGCATAGATGCAGGGACCGTCATATCCCACAAAATCGTCCAGATCCCCCTGGATGATCATCACCGCCGTATGCTTCGCACGGTTGATTCCGTTTGCCGCGGTAAGATTCATCCGGTCACCGAACGCTGCGTGCAGTGTCATCCATATGAATGGCTTCTCCGCATAGACAAACGCCCCCAGCAGACTTTTGCCCACATACATCATCTCTTCCAGGCTGTCGTTGTATCCGGCAAGACTTGCAACGGCGATGATATCATGATCATAATTCAGGATAGCCGTCGTCGCAAAACCACCCCAACTGTGCCCGTAAAGGCAGATCGGAAGTCCGTCGAACACTGGATTCTGCTCTATATAAGTCAGTGCATTGTCCAGATCGATCACTGACTGCACAAGTCCGATGCAGCTTTCCCCTGTCGAAGCCCCGCTTCCGGTGTTATCGTAGGCAAATACCATAAACCCGTTGTCCACAAAATATCTGGTCTCTCCGATATACCCCTCCGAATACGATCCAAGCCCATGGGAAATCACAACCAGCCCCTTAGAAGCGTTATCCATTCCATAGACATATCCTGTCAGTGTCTCATCTCCAGAGGGAAACGTCACCGTCTCTCTCTCAAAGTCTTCATAGTCCGCCCATCTCATGTATCTGGAATATTTTTTCTGCTCACTCCGGTTAAAATACTGTTTCATATAATGATTGATCAGGACGAAAGAGACAACAACAAAGATGACTGCCAACACGCCAACCACGATCAAAATAATCTTCAAAAGCCTGCCCCTTTTACTCATATCAATATATTCTCTCCTTTAAACACCCGCCGATTTGTCCTTTTATATGAACGTACATTCTCATCTCAACGGGCACCCAGATCCCGATAACTTCGCACAAACCTCAAATGCAGGAGAATGTCCGCCTTCCAGACACTCTCCTGAATCTTTCAGATCACAAGCTGCTTTTTCAGTCTTAAGAACCTATAGAAAAATAGCTGACGCATCCTGACAGCTCCTAATGTTGCTGAACGATCTCAACACCGACTGTCACATTCTCTCCATTGATATTCCATTCCTTAGCGTTCGGAAAACCGCCTGCATCATAGACGAACGCGTCTGCCAGAACCTTGCCGCCGATCGCCGGCTCGTTCTTCCTGACCACATCTGCAACCCTGTCGTTTCCGCTGATATACACTCTGATATGATCCATGACCTCAAAACCGGAATCCTTGCGCATGGTCTGCACCTTGCTGATCACCTCGTAGACAAAGCCCTCCTCCACAAGTTCCTCTGTCAGATTGGTATCGAGTACGACCGTGACCGTGTTGTCCGCCTCCGTCACATACCCTTCCTTCTGTGAGATGTCGATCAGCAGATCTTCCTCCGCGAGCCTGACCTCCGTGCCATTTACATCAAAGGCGATAAAACCGTTCGCTTTGAGCTCATCCATCGCCGCATTGCCATCGATCGAGGAAAGTTTTTCCCTGATGCCACCCAACTGTTTTCCGTACTTTGGCCCCACCGTCTTTAGCTGCGGCTTGAACGTGTATGTCGTAAACTCCCTGACATCATCTGTAAATACGACCTTCTTGACATTCAGCTCATCCTCGATGATCTCCTGATAAAATGCCCCCAGCGTGAACGGCGCCTTGATGAACATGGTGCTGACCGGCTGCCTGTTCTTGATGTTTGCCGTATTTCTGCAGGCGCGCCCCATGACAACCGTCTTCAGGACTGCCTCCATATCTGCCTCGAGCTGCCTGTCGATGTACTTTTCATCGACTGCCGGGAAATCACACAGATGAATGCTCTCCGGCGCGGACGGATCGATGCTGCACACGAGATTCCTGTAGATCTCTTCTGTCATAAACGGGATCATAGGTGCCGCCGCCTTTGAGATCGTCACAAGCGCGGTGTAGAGTGTCATGTAGGCATTGATCTTATCCTGCTCCATGCCCTTTGCCCAGAAACGTTCACGGCTGCGCCTCACATACCAGTTGCTCATCTCGTCAACGAACTCCTGCAGCGCCCGCGCCGCCTCGGGGATCCTGTAATTCTCCAGATTGCTGTCCACTTCACCGACCACTGTGTTGAGCTTTGACAAAAGCCACTTATCCATCACCGGAAGCTTGTCGTACTCCAGCGTGTATTTCGTCGCATCAAATTCATCGATGTTCGCATAGAGCACAAAAAATGCGTAGGTATTCCACAGTGTCCCCATAAACTTGCGCTGTCCTTCCTGCACCGCCTTTCCGTGAAAACGGTTCGGAAGCCAGGGCGCGGAATTGACATAGAAATACCAGCGGATCGCATCGGCGCCGTAGGTTTCCAGCGCTTCAAACGGGTCGACCGCATTGCCCTTTGACTTGGACATCTTCTGTCCATTCTCGTCCTGCACATGGCCAAGTACGATGACATTTTCATATGGCGCTTTGTTAAACAATAATGTGGATTCCGCCATCAGTGAATAGAACCAGCCGCGCGTCTGATCCACCGCCTCCGAGATGAACTGCGCCGGGAACTGCTGCTCAAACAGGTCCTTATTTTCAAATGGATAATGGTGCTGCGCAAACGGCATCGCACCGGAGTCGAACCAGCAGTCGATCACCTCCGGAACCCTGTGCATCTCTCTGCCGCAGTCAGGGCATTTGAAAGTCACCTCATCAATATACGGTCTGTGCAGCTCAACCTTTGCGGCATCAGGATCTCCGCTTCTGTCCGCAAGCTCCTGCCTGCTGCCGATGCACTCCTGATGGCCGCACTCGCACTCCCACACATTCAGCGGCGTGCCCCAGTAACGATTGCGCGAGATTCCCCAGTCCTGGATATTTTCAAGCCAGTCCCCGAAACGCCCCTTGCCGATGGATTCCGGGATCCAGTTTACTGTATTATTATTTCTTACCAGATCGTCCTTCACAGCCGTCATCCTGATGAACCACGACTCGCGTGCGTAATAGATCAGCGGTGTGTCACAGCGCCAGCAGTGCGGATACTCGTGCTCGAATTTCGGCGCGTCAAACAGAAGTCCCTTCTCCTCCAGATCCTTTAAGATCATCGGATCCGCCTTCTTCACAAACACGCCCGCGTAGGACGTCTCCTCCGTCATCTCGCCCTTGCCGTTCACAAGCTGCACGAACGGCAACTCGTACTTTCTGCCGACATTGGCGTCATCCTCACCAAACGCCGGCGCAATGTGTACGATGCCAGTACCGTCCGTCATCGTGACATAGTTGTCACATGTGATAAAATGCGCCTTTTTGTGCTGCTTCTCGATGATGCCCGCCGCAAAGTCAAACAGCGGCTCATACGCTTTGCGCTCCAGTTCCGTCCCCTTGTAGGTCTCCAGCACCTCGTATGCCCTGTCACCCTCATTTTCGGCCAATTTCCCGAGCACCTTATCCAAAAGCGCCTCCGCCATATAATACGTATAACCGTCGGCAGCCTTCACCTTACAGTATGTCTCATCCGGATTGACACAGAGCGCCACGTTTGACGGCAGTGTCCACGGCGTTGTCGTCCACGCAAGGAAATACGCGTCCTCACCGACTACCTTGAAGCGGACCACTGCAGAGCGCTCCTTGACCGTCTTATAGCCCTGTGCGACCTCCTGCGAGGACAGCGGCGTCCCGCATCTCGGACAGTAAGGCACGATCTTAAAACCCTTGTACAGAAGCTTTTTATTCCAGATCTCTTTCAGTGCCCACCACTCAGACTCGATAAAATCATCGTGATACGTGACGTAGGGATCATCCATATCCGCCCAGAAACCGACTGTTCCTGAGAAATCTTCCCACATTCCCTTGTACTTCCACACGGATTCCTTGCACTTTTTTATAAAAGGCTCCATGCCGTACTCCTCGATCTGCTCCTTGCCGTTCAGACCCAGAAGCTTCTCGACTTCAAGCTCGACGGGAAGACCATGCGTATCCCAGCCCGCCTTCCTGGGCACCATGTACCCCTTCATGGTCCGGTAGCGCGGGATCATATCCTTGATGACGCGCGTCAGCACATGCCCGATATGCGGCTTGCCGTTTGCAGTCGGCGGTCCATCATAGAAAGTATAAGTCTCGCCCTCCTTACGGCTGTCCATACTCTTCCGGAAAATATCGTTGTCCTTCCAGAACTTCTCAACATTCTTTTCCCTGTCCACAAAATTCAGGTTTGTGTCTACCTTATTATACATTTTCTTCTCCCTCCATTCATCTTCACCGCGGTCTCGCCGGGCGACCCGTGCGCCACACCAGCGGCTTTTTTCCTCTGCACGGGTCTGCGCATAAAAGGCTCTCATCCTGTAAATAGGACGAGAGCCTTACGATCGTTATACCACCTAATTACAGTGTACTCCGTCTTGATCAGCACCCTGCAATGCAGACATCAAAAGACTTTTATACACGCTCCCTCTAACGCTGGGAAATGCGTCAGCACCTAATCTGCCCTGCAGCACATAAATCAAATCAAACTCTCCGATCCCTCATCATGACCGCCATGACATTTCAGCCCGCAACTCAGGAGTGATCTTCGACAGTCGCATACTCGTACTGGCTCCCACCCAGAGCGTCCTTCACGCACGCCCACCCAGCTCTCTGTGACTTTCTGATACTGTGTACTGTCTCCGTCATCGTCTTTCAAATCATAAAAATATAGTATTAGTATAAACTTCCCACTTCTCACTTGTCAAGTAAAAAAACAAGGGACATGCCGCCGATTCGCTAATAGCAAAATAGACAAAAATCCCTATTGGTCAATTCTGTCCCTTGAAAAATGATTAAGATGTGCTTACATTAATATTATCTTAACTATTTCATTCCTTATAGTTACAGACAGAATCAAGGTAGCTGCACTGCTGTTTTGTAGCCGCTTTGTATTGAGACTGCAAAACCGACTTGTTTATTGACAGTCTTGAGATTAACGGCATATCGGGGAGCCGTTCAGAACAAATCGCGATCTGTATGATATCTGTGCCAAAACCAGTTGATGCAGTTTAACTGTACCTCTTTCTTTTGGCTCAGCCTACTGGTCTCTGTGCGAAACTGTTCATATGGTATCCATTCCCTGATATGCAACAGCGTGTGCAGTCGGGTCTTTTTCACACACGCTTAAGAAACTGTTCAGAAATAACATGTGCAGCCTGCGCAGGATATCTCTTCGAGGTGAAGTTGCTAAGGCAATTATCAAAAAACGATAGCATGGCGGACTACGGCGAGGCTTATTGGTATGTGCAATCGGAGAAAAAGCCAGGTCAGG
Organism: Lachnospiraceae bacterium; assembly: GCA_021770755.1. Taxonomy (GTDB): domain Bacteria; phylum Bacillota; class Clostridia; order Lachnospirales; family Lachnospiraceae; genus COE1. The sequence continues at coordinate 104,688 of JAETQI010000008.1, read as the reverse complement.
ATGCATAAGTTACTTTTGATCACTTCCTAACCATTACACATTTTTTATAAAACGGAGGTTCTTTAACAAATGAAAAACTTTAAGTTCAAACAGATTCTTATGATGCTTGCTCTTGTGATCATCGTGCAAAATGGTGTTGTTATTGTTTCAAACACTGGCGAAAACAACGGTTCTTATTCTGAGGAGGGCGGTACTGCTCCTTGCAGCGACTTGCCTGATATTACTGAGAGCTACGACTGATACAATTTATCCTCAAAAAATTTCTCGTAAAATGTTTGTTTACAAAAATGACTGAGTAATCTACATTGTTTTAAACGCTCAGTCGTTTTTTCTTTTCCTACCGATTTCCCTTTTTCCTTCTCCTGCTCTATTTCAGTCCACAAAATATCATACAAAAGAATCCCCATCAACCAGACACGCCTGCAAATGTAATCTTCCTTTAATACTTTTTTGTCTAGATTTATTGCCATCTGGTATTCTCCTGCATTTCCTAATTCGCTGGCAACAAATCTTATTACATATTCATACATTATTATACAGTCTGGTAATTTACTATCCCTATCACATAACTCAATAAAATGCAACAAAAAGTCAATCTGATTTTTCCTATCTATACCCTTCAATCCGTGTATTTTATTACGTATACAGGACACTTCCATTTCCGTCAAATAAAGCTCCTTTTTCATAATCAGATCTCTCATATCTAATGTACATTGGAGAGCCTTCTCTTCTTTTTCAACATATTCTACAGATGTTATTTTATTTTGCATCCAATCCAAGGATGCTTCCAATTCAATCAAATACTGCTTATTTTGTGGTACTTCAAGTGAAACCCGCTCCTGTATCTGTTTTAACAGTTTCCTACATCGATTAAAATCTCTATTGTTGCGGGAAATATTTATCTCTTTTCTCAGCCTCAACACTTCCCTATCATCCGTAACCAGACGCGCGCGTTGAAACTCCTTAGACAGCCCAAGCCTTCTCAGCAACGCGCCCAGATACGCGTGCTGCATATTTGCTTCCTTCTTTTCTGTCCTGCGCAATGTCTTGACCGAGCAGATCCCTCTGCACAGCTCCTTCTGTGTCAGTCCATACATTTCTCTGCGGATCCGCAGAACATCGCCTATATAAAATACCCACCTCTGCTGATACAGATACGTACAATCCTGCATGTATGCCGGCACATCGTATTCTGCCGCAAGCTCCCTCAACAACCCTGCCAGTTCCGCACTCTCCTGATATTCCAGGCGAAGCGCCTCTCTCTCTTCCGATACCGTCGTCATATATTCCAGCAGCTTTGTCTTTATCTCCAGGATCTCCAACAGGAAAAATGCCCTTCCGGTATCGCGCAGCATCTCGACTGCCCGATCGCATATCCTGAGGATCCTTCCCGCGTTTTCTGCCCCGCGATGATCCCGCTCCGAAAAAGCTTCCCGCAGATAATAATAAACGATCTTAGGATAAATCTTTACCTTAGACAGATCATCATAGACCGCATGTTCCACATACCTCATCAGATCCATACACTTTCCGGCAAAATCCCCGCGCTTATGGCAGTACTCATATTCCAGAATTATATTGATCTCCTGGATCGACAGCAGTTTTGCCTCCAGACACAGCTCCTCTATATCAGGAACCGTACATTTCACCGCGGCATCATAACAGTCCGCGATCACGTCCGGATCCGCCCCCTGCTGTCTCAAAACTTCCGCCCGCATCATCAGGCAGAATTGCCGCCTGATCCTGTCATAATTTGGCGCCTGTCTCTCGTATGCCTCGATCAGTTCCTGTGCCTTCCCGGTCTCCCGCTGCTCCACAGCGCGCAGGATATTGCGCTGCTGCTCCCACGCCGCATAGTCTTCAATGTTTAGCAGATTTTCATACAGGTCGCTGGCGATGCCCAGCCTGCCCAACAGACGGTCCCGCATATTCTTTGGAATCGGACGCTGCCCTTTCTCGATCCTTGCGAGCTGGCTGACCGTCATCAATCCCTCCGCTAACTGCTCCAGATAGACATTTTCCTCTTTTCGCACCCTTTTCAAAAACCTGGGAAAATCCTGATCCGACTCTGTCGGTATTTTCATAAGTTTACTATTCTGCATTGTATCCTGCTGTTCCTCTCAATAATGGTAAAATTTTACAAATTGTTTATAATTAATTTATATCATTTTCCCAATACAAACAAGGGACAGAGTTGTCCAAAAAGAGCAACTCTGTCCCCGATCAGCAGGACACCTTCTATGATTATTCCAGCGAATCGATATATTTCATATAGTTTACAACCATCAGCGCGATCTTGAATGTCAGTGCATCATCAAATTTTCTGATGTCAAGTCCGGTGGACTGGTGCAGCTTTTCAATCCTGTAGACAAGTGTATTTCTGTGTACATAGAGCTGCCTTGATGTCTCCGAGACATTGAGATTGTTGTCAAAGAACTTCTGTACTGTTGTCAGGATCTCATCATCCAGGTCATCCGGAATATTGTCGCCGAAGATCTCCTTCATGAAGATCCGGCACAGATTGATCGGAAGCTGATAGATCAGCCGCCCTATTCCGAGTGTATTGTAAGCGCTGATCGACTTCTCCATGTAGAATATCATGCCGACATCACGCGCCATCTTTGCTTCCTTGTAGGACTTGGAGACCTCCTTGAGTTCAGGGACTATCGTTCCATAGGACACTTTTGTGATCAGCATTGCCTCCGCATTGAGCATATCGACGATCACCTGAGCCGTCTGCTCTACCTCCTCGTATGCCTCCAGTGAGCTGACTTCCTTGATCAGTATGATATTTTTTTGCTCCACAGCCGTCAGGTAGCACCCCGCCTGCCCCTCAAAAATGTTTTTCAGCATCTCCATGGAAATGTTATCCTTATCATTTTGAGCTTCGATCAGATACACCACGCGCGGTATCTCCGATGCAATGTGGAGCTTCTTGGCACGGTTATAGATATCGACAAGCAGCAGATTGTCAAGCAGCAGATTCTGGAAAAAATTGTTCTTATCAAAATGCTCCTTGTAGGCGATCACCAGATTCTGGATCTGGCTCACCGCCACCTTTCCGATCATATATGCATCCGCTCCCGCTCCCTTGGCGATCAGCACATAGAGTACATCACCGTCCTCGAGAACCTTCAGCATATGATATCCACCTACGATCTGGCTGTCGGCAGGCGAACTGACAAAATTCTTGACCAGTTCCTGCGATACATTCCTGTTGTCAAAAGTTGTCGCCACCGTAATTCCTTCCATATCGATCACACACAGGTCAATCTTTGTGATCGTCTTTAGCTCGTCAATGCTTGTCTGAATCACCTGGTTTGAAATCACTGTTCACATCCTCCTATCTCACTCAAATATTTTGTACAGCATTGCGTATGTTTCAAACACGCTCTAGGGCAAAAAACCCGGGTGAAACATTTCACCCGGGCATACTACCGATCGTATCACAAATAACTAGTTGGTGATAATCTTCTCTGTCTCTTTGTCAAATACGTGGATCTTCTCAATATCAATCGCAAACTTAACCTTGTCGCCAGGTCTTGCAGTTGTTCTGGGATCAACTCTCGCCGTGATCGGGAACTCTGCCAGATCAGCATACAGGAATACTTCTGCACCGAGCAGCTCGTATACACGGATCGTTGTCTCAAATGTGCTGTCAGACTTTGCCTCTACCATCATCTGTGAATCGTAGATATCCTCCGGTCTGATACCAAATGTAACTGTCTTTCCGCTGTAGCCGCCGTCAATAAGCTTCTTGGATTTAGCGGGAGGAAGCGGAATAGAGAGACCTGCTACCTTCAGGCTAGCTGTGTCACCCTTCACATCAACTGTAGCGTCGATGAAGTTCATCTGCGGAGATCCCATGAATCCTGCAACGAACAGGTTCTGCGGCTTCTCGTACAGGTTCTGCGGTGTATCTACCTGCTGAACGATACCATCCTTCATAACGACGATACGCGTACCAAGTGTCATAGCCTCTGTCTGGTCATGTGTAACGTAGATGATCGTTGTGCCCAGTCTCTGATGGAGCTTCGCGATCTCGATACGCATCTGTACACGGAGCTTTGCATCCAGGTTGGAGAGAGGCTCATCCATGAGGAATACCTTCGGATTACGCACGATCGCACGTCCCATGGCAACACGCTGTCTCTGACCACCTGACAAAGCCTTCGGCTTTCTGTCAAGGAGTGCTGTCAGGTCGAGGATCTTAGCTGCTTCCTTAACCATTTTATCAATTTCATTCTTAGGAACTTTTCTTAATTTAAGACCGAATGCCATATTGTCATACACTGACATATGAGGATACAGAGCGTAGTTCTGGAATACCATCGCGATATCTCTGTCCTTAGGCTCAACGTCGTTTACAACTCTGTCGCCAATCTTCAACTCGCCGGAAGAAATGTCTTCAAGACCTGCGATCATACGGAGTGTAGTAGACTTACCGCAACCAGAAGGTCCTACGAAGATGATGAACTCTTTGTCAGCAATCTCGAGATTAAAATTCTTAACTGCCTCGAATCCATTTGGGTATACTTTACAAACATTTTTTAAAGATAAACTTGCCATTTTGAACTGCCTCCCGAATTATTGATTATTTTGTTTCATTGAAAGAATTATGTACGTAAGCATTCCTTCAACAAGTTGTTTTGTATGTTCTAAGTATAAAATAAATTCGCCCAAATTACTATACCATAAATCCACAAAGATTTTTTAATACTTATGTAACAATTGCTTACAAGTCACCAAACGATTTCTGAATCAGTATTTCATGTAAGCATTTTGTCCAATGAACGTTATCCATTCTGTACAGTTTAACCAAATCAAAAGATCATTTTGGCGCATCTGCGTCATTTTTCAGGCTGCTTTCCGGCACTTCCACAAACTTTCCGTTGCGAAATACCTTGACCATTTTATTTTCACGCTCGATGCGGTCGCTCTCCGCAAAGATCCCGCTGTCGCCATCCGGATCATCCGTTTGTCCCGGCACCCCGTTCGTCCGGTCGATCAGCGCTTCCTCATACTTCTTGAACACGCGCAGCAGCAGGATCGACTTGACGTATATGACCACGCCAAACGCCATCAGTATGATCACCGGCAGGCTCTGCGGGACCAGATAAAGGACAACGACCGGCACTGCGTAGACCGCGACCAGCAGAAACGCTGTCGGCAGATGGGATAACGCCATCAGGAAAGCGTTCTTGATCGTGTTTTTGACCGGATTGATAAACCGCGCCTGCAGCGGGAACAGGAACACCACGCCCATCAGCACCACAAGCGTCACCGTCATCATGGCGATGCTGATCCACTTCGAAAACTCGATCCCGGAGTATGCGATAATCCTGTAATCCGCCATCAGCACCCCGCCTATGACAGCGACGATCAGCCAGATCACTGTCGCCTGTTTAAAGTTCTCCTTAAAAGCCTTCCAGAAGCCTTTTACAATGTAGGTCTCCTCGTTCCTAACCATCTTGAAACACATGTAATACGCGGCTGACAAGGAGGCTCCGATCGTGAAGAACGGAATACTGAAAACGATGAACATGAAATTCAGTATCATGATATCAGCAACTTTATTTAGAAAATTCATCAACGGACTGTCAAGCTTAAACATGCTATAAATCTCCTCTCGTATCGACGCTCTCCGCTTAAGGATCTGCGGGAAAATAACCGATGCAACCCGCATCCGTTATTTCTCTGCAGATCCCAGGCTGGAATAAACCTGATTGTAATTGCGCAGCAGCTTCTGGTGCGTCACCAGCGCCATCTCTGCTTTCTGCTTTGCCTTATCCATAATCTCGTCATAGTGCTTCAAAAACGTATCCGCCACGATCCCCTCGTACTTGCCCGAGATGATGCCGTTGTTGAGCTCGTCGATGATCTCCTCCCTTGTGTGCGCCTCCCTATAGGGCTTGGGCTCCATCGCATTGATCACCTGTTCCGAGATCTGCAGGATCGCTTCCTTCTCCCCCATCACGCTCGCTTTCAGCCCGCGCGGATATCCGCTCCCGTCAAAGCGCTCATGATGTCCCGCGGCGATCCGTATGATCTCCTTGGAGAGCTTGCTCTCAAGCGTCTTTTCCATGATATCCACATGCGTCTTGACCAGGTTCTTCTCCTCCTCGCTGAGCGTCCTTGGCGCATCCAGCAGTTCACGCGGGATTGCGAGCATCCCGATATCGTGGAGCAATGCCGCATAGTACACCTCGTTCTTATCCAGTTCGCTCAGCTTAAGCTTCCTGCCAAGCTCCCGGCACACGTAGATGGTCGCCACGGTCTCGGATACCATCTGCTCCTCCTTTAGACCGGTGCAGTACATGAGCATCTTTAGGTACTTTTCCTTCTCAATGTCCGACAGCAGTATGAACTCAAGGCTCTCGCTGTACTCCGCCTTGTAGCTGTTATCCCTTATCTTGGTAAATATATCGTGCTCCTCCACGGTCTTTGCAAGGAGCCGGCACACCTGGGGATCGTATTTAGTGCCGGCGTACTTCTCGATCAGCCTGTAGTCGAATTTTGCCCCGAAGGACCGCTGCCAGACATCCATGATCTCCGCCACCTTGAGGACTTCCATCTCAAAGCGGTATCTGTAATCCATGTCCTGTGTCTTGACGTAATCCATATGATGATACAGGATCATCTTGGACTGCTCCTCCAGAGGAGAAAGATAGCGCAGGAACAGATAACCGTACACGGAGTGCGGCATCGGATTTTTTGATTCAAAGGTCAGCGTCTTGCGCACGTCATCTGTCTTGTATGCCCCGACATCGTGGAGCAGTGCCAGCACCATAAAGTCCGCGATCTCGTACTTTTCGTATGAGCCCTCGGTTTCCAGCATCTTAGCCATGATGTAACTCACCCGCATGCCGTGATGCGCCATGGTTTTATTCATCAGCCTCACTGTCTCATAGATCAGATCCGCCATGTTTCTGCTTGTGATATATTCTACTGCCATTTTCCCACCCTCTTTTAATTCTTTTTTATGATCCGCAACGATCCCGCGTCCGGTCTGAAAAACATTTCGCGAATCGTTACTGACATTTCACGATACTGCGCTTCATCGGCGTGTACCGGATCCCGTCGCATGCCTGTTCCCCATCGGTATCGACAAATCCCATGCGGTGATAAAATCCTCTCGCATACGGCGCCGCATTGACCGTGATGCTGTCGTGCCCCTCTTCCGTCAGGACATACCTGCTCACATACTCGATCAGCCCCCGGCCGATCCCCCTCCTGTGATAACTCCCATCCACAAAAAGAAGCGATATGTGCGTCTCTCCCCTGAGGCTGAGCATTCCGATCATTTTGTTGTTGTCATAGGCACCAAAAAGCTGATACGAGCCAAGAACGAACATTCTATAAAGCACCGTATCCGTAATGAAATCCTGAAAACTCCCAACGCCCTCCGGCGTAAAATCACACGCCTCAAACTGCATGAAAGTACGCCATGCAAGCGCCATGGCGTCATCCCATTCATCGCGGTATGCGGGCCTGATGGAGATTCTGACCGGCTTGATAATGTTTCTCCCGTGTCTCTGCCTGAACTCCAATTTTACAGCCACCTTCTTACTATTTCTGAATCCGTTGCCCTAGAGCATGTTCGAAAAATCATTCCTGTCACCTGTATAACGACGCGTATGCGTCGTATTCACCACTTTGCGTGATATTTGCACCGAATTCAGTCAACATAGCCCGCTATGCCTCCTTCATTCGGCCAATCATCTGTAAGATGATTTAATCTCCCACAAACTGTGACGCACATCTGACGGAAAGCACTTTTCAAACACGCTCTAAATCTATTTTTCTAGTATAACACAAATTTCCCGAATTGTATATTTTTTGACCGAAATAATACAAAAATTGAAAATTGAGCAGGGAGTTGCGCTATCGAGTAGGGAAGAGCCTTCTTCCCCTACTCCCGCGCGCGCCGTGCGCCGCACTGGCGGCATATTTCCTCTGCACGGGTCTGTGCATAAAAAAGACACAGACTCCATAGTAAAGCCTGTGTCGTGCTGATTACTGGCATATAAAAAACTTTTCAAGAGCCTCGACCGCCTCGCCCTCATCCTTTCCATCAGCGGCGATCGTCACTTTCATTCCCTCAGAAGGGTTAAATGCAATGATCCCCATGATGCTCTTGGCATTGATCCTGTACTTGTCATACTCCAGCAGGATCTCACTCTTGTACTGGCTCGCGATCTGCACGATCTCCGCCAGTGGATGATCATACTTCTTTTCGATTTCTCTGACCATAACTTCTCTCTTTAACACACCGAATCCCTCCGTTACCATCCAATATTGCTATGATTCAATTCGCACACTTTTGTAAACGAAAGACCTCGCAAAGCGATACCTTTCCTATATATAATGTAATAATTGCTTAAAATCAACTACGTCTTATTGTCCGTTTTTTTGATGGAAAAGTCAATGTTTTTTTAACAAAAATTAATGAATTATCAAAAAACCGTCTTTTTCACGAAAAAAGAACCTATTTTAAGTATTTCATTAGTATTTTCTGCAAAACATCCACGTCGATCGGCTTCGTCATGAAGTCGTCAAACCCCTTCCGGATATAATCCTCCCTCGCACCCACGATGGCATTTGCCGTCAGAACGACGATCGGCGTGCTGTGGCTCGCACTCTCCTCGTGTTCATGAAGGTACAGCATCATGTCCGTGCCGCTGATCTCAGGCATCATATCGTCTGTCAGGATCAGATCATACACCTCCACATCCAGATGATTGATCGCAGCCTGTCCGCCGTTTGCGCGGCTCACCTCTATGTCCAGCATCTCGAGGATCGAGGCGATCACCTCGAGATTCATCTCGTTGTCGTCCACCACAAAGACCCGCTTGCCCGGAAAACGCATCGTCTCCAGGCTTTCCTGCTGCTCCCCGCCCTTCTCGCTTCCAAGCAGCTCAAAGCGCTTTTTGTAGTCGCCGATAGGCGCACTCGAGACGATCCGCTGCGGGATCAGCACGCTAAAGCAGGTGCCTTTTCCGTATTCGCTCTCCACGCTGATACTGCCATCCATCAGCCCCACCAGGCGCGACGTGATGCTCAGTCCCAGACCGGTTCCTTCGACACTCCTGTTCTTTAGGCGGTCGAGACGTTCAAACTCGACAAAGAGTTTTGACAGGTCTTCCTTTTTGATCCCCACGCCGCTGTCGGAGACCTTTACATCGAGCATCATATGATCCTCTTCAAGGCATTCAGAGACCGCCTGCTTTCTGACACGCAGTTCCACCCATCCTGACTTCGTGTATTTGACCGCATTGGTCATCAGGTTCAGGATGATCTGCTTGATCCGCACTTCGTCGCCGTAGAGCAGGTCCGGAATGCCCCCGTCTATGTCGAGCCGCAGCTCGAGCCCCTCATTGTCGATCCGCTCCTGTGTCATCACCACGACGTCGTTGAGCAGTGAGGAGAGCGAGTAATCAGAGGCGATGATGTCCATTTTTCCCGTCTCGATCTTGGAGAAATCAAGGATGTCATTGATGAGCGCCAGAAGCGTCCTGCCCGCACTCTGGATATCGGCGGTATGCTTCTTGATACTGCTCTTGTCCGTCTCGTGCATGATCAGCTCATTCAGCCCCAGGATCGCATTGAGCGGCGTGCGTATCTCGTGGGACATATGGGAGAGAAAACGGCTCTTCTGCTCATTGGCCGCCTCCGCCGCGATCTTCTCCCGTTCCATGATCACATGATCCGCCTCCGCCCTCATGCGGTTGAGCTCATTGCGGTTGCGCACGATCCAGACCAGCATGCAGATCCCAAACACGATCAGTCCGCAGCCAAATGCGATCGAGCACGGGTAGATGACCTCATACCAGTAAAACACCATGCTTGTCAACGTCGTTGCGATCATCGCACCAAATCCCATAAGCACCTCCGCCGAGGGCACGATCCGCTCCTGCACGAAACTCAGTATGCACGCCCCCATATCGATCACGATGAGCACATGTATATAAATATAAAATTCAGCGATGCTCTTTGCCAGGAACACGAACGCCGAGGCGCTGACTGCCACGACCACGATGTTTGCAAACGCCAGCACATCATAACGCTTATGTCCCGGAAAAAATGCGTACTCCGCAAAAAACACGAACGGGATCGGCAGCAGGAGCATCGAAATATTGTTCAGCCAGCTTATGATGGAGAGCCGCTCCACAAAGATATCCAGACACCCGCTGTCCGTCGCGATATAGATCACAGACATCGCCAAAAAGATCGTCAGCCATTTGAGCGGGCGCACATCGCGCTGTCTGTCGATCAGGATCGCGGAATGGCTTGCGATCAGGCTCAGCATGATGATCACGACAGCAGCCACACAGATGAGGAGACTGAACTTCGCCTCAGACAGAATATAGCGCATCAGCGCATATCTGTCGCCGACCGCCACAAACTGAAGGGTCGAGTTTCTGCCGCCCGTCTCGTTCATAAGCTCTATCGTGACCGTGTCGCCCGCTTTCATACCGCCTGCAGGCACCTGATGGAGCATGTACATGCGCTTGCCGTGCGGACGGTACTCCTCGCGGAAAGAATACGTATACCATGTCCCGCCGTTGACATAGACGACCGTATCCAGCGCCCGCGCGCGAAAACACAGATACTCTTCCTGCGAAGGTGTGAAGTCAAGCGTCTTTGTGATCGACACATGTCCGTCTTTGGTGTGGATCTCCAGATAATGCTCCACATGCGGCACCACTTTGGCATCTTCATCCCCCGGACCCGTATAATGCCAGTCCTCGCCAAACCACACGTCGCTTTTGCCAAGATTCTTGAAATGGCGCTGCACCGGGGCTCTCAGACAGATCAGCAGCGTGATGGCAGAAATGGCAGTAAAGAAAATGCCGTACAGCACCCTGACCAGAAAATGCAGGTGCATACTCTTGTCTTTTCGTTCTCTCATAATATCCCATAATCCTCCGTACAGCATTTTCCGGCGCATCGGTCTGCGCGGCTATCCGCTCTTATTCTTGTCCTCCGCAAGCGCCCACAGATAACCGATCCCATACACTGTTTTGATGTAGTTGCGCGCATCCAGTTTATTGTTGAGCATATGCACGACCTCAGCCAGTATTGTCTCATCTATATAGGTCATCCTGCTCTCGGACCGCAGTTTCTCCACCAAAGCCTTTTTCTTGAGCACGATGCCCTTATTCTCGACCAGATTGCGCAGCAGGCACTGCTCCAGGCGGTTCAGCCGCACTCTTTTCCCCGCAACACTGTATTCCTCGGTATCAAAGTTGAACAGATAGTCGTCGATCGCCACAACGTGCTCGCCGATGATACTTTTCCGGCTGCCTGCGCCGATCGCCTCAAACCTTGTGATCGCACGGAAGCTGAAATTCCTCTTGCCCCGCTTAAACTGTGTCCAGACCTTTGCCTTTAGGACCGATACATTAAACGGCTTTGTGATGTAATCCGCAATGCCCTGTTTGTTCAGCTCCATCATATCCGGCCTGCTGTCGTTGGAGACAACCAGGATGACCGGGACATCGTTTGACTCGTACAGCCCCAGCCCCAGTTCGTATATGAGGTCGTAGCCGTCCCCGTCAGGAAGTTCCGTGTCTATGATGATCTGCTGGTATTGTTCGCTCTCCAGCAAAGCTGTCGCCGCCTCGAGTGTTCCGCAGCTAAAAGCATGTGTCTCGCTGTCCGTCAGCACCCTGCACAGCTTCTCTGCCAGCTCAAAATCAGCCTCGATAATCAATATTTTATTCATGATAAAATCCTTTTACACTAAGGAACCGTCCCAAAATAACTTACCATATTCCTTGTCTTTTTCTCCGCTATCACCGCTAAAAAATCAGTTACACAGCCCACTATGCGCCCGATTTTTTAGCGGCGCAATCAAAGAAAAATCCTGCGGGCTATCGGTAATATATTTCGTAACAGTTCCTAATCATCCAAAAAACAATTCCATATAAAAGTATAGTCCTTACGGACTGCTTTATCAATGATATTATGAAAAGTGTCTGCAAATTCATGAAAATGCACAATTAACTTGCCAGCGTCCCCGCCAGGATAACGCTGGCAGCAAGTCCCGCAAAGGTGGACAGCATCGCTCCCGCAAGTGTCCATCTCGTCTTTGTCACCTTCGCCGCCATGAAATAGACGGACATGGTATAAAAGACCGTCTCGGTGCTGGCAAGCGCGAGCGATGTCGCAAGCCCCGCAAAGGAGTCCGTCCCGTATTCCTTGAAAATGTCGAGCGCAAGCCCCGTTGCCGCCGACGCCGAGAAGAGCTTTACCACAAAAAGGGAGATTAACTCGTTTGGAAAGTCGTCTGCCAGCAGGGAGACCGCGCGCCCGATCATTTCGCCCGAAAACTCCAGAAAGCCCGACGCGCGGAGCACTCCCACAGCGATCATCAGCCCGATCAGCGTCGGCACGATCCCAGCGACCGTCCTCATGCCGTCCTTTGCGCCCCTGGTAAAACTCGCATAGATATCCTTCTTCTGTGACAACCCCATCGCAACAATGTAGAAGATCAACGCTGGTATCAGCATATTTGATATCCTTGTCATGGCGGATGCTCCTGAAATACTGTATTGTATTAATGTATATTCCCCCGTTTTTCACATTATGATCGCAAAAAAAGCTCAAATTGGTACTAATGTACTATGCCATTTATCTCCTTTTCGGTATATATTTACTTTTGCAAAACAACTTGCAGTTAAAATTCTGCAGGAAAATAATTACAAGGGAGATGATCGACATGGTCAATTTTGCTTTTTGTTATGAGCGCGATGAGGTATTGGAATTTGTTAAAAACGAGATAATCAAATGTTTCCACCAGCGGGATGTGCAGATCGCCGTGATGTGCTACCACAATCCCTGTGAGCTTCTGCGCTGCGTTGAGTGCAACTGCCCGGATGTCCTTTTTTATGATATGGCGCACGAGGACGGGCTGATGCGCAATGCCGTCATGCGCGCCAAGCGGGCAAACGCAAGGCTCGTCTCCATCATCACAAGCAGAGACTACACGCCGCCCGCCGAGGACGCCCTGCTCGAACCGATGTATATCCTGCCGGACACAAGCCGCAGATACCTGTGGACATACGCTGCACTTGCCTACGAAACCGTTCTTGATGATTCTGATTCCTTCTCTTATTATGTCAGACCGGAATACTTCCATATCCCCGTAAATGAAATTCGGTATTTTGCCTCGGAGGGAAGGCGCACGCACATCGTCTCTGCCGACCGCCGCGATTCGTTTTACCAGAAACTCGACATGGTAGAGACGCGCCTGCGCCAAAAAAACTGCCAGTTTATGCGCATCCACAAATCCTACCTGGTCAATGCAGGCTGTATCTCCGGCTACAACCGCGATTATGTGCTGCTTACCACCGGCGAGCGGCTGCGCATCAGCAGGTATGAGTACTACCGATCCCTCAACGACCATCTCCAGGACCGGAAGCGTACGAAGCTGGGACGCCGTCCGCGGTATCAGGAATGGTGACAGCGTTCATCTCCACAAGAGTATTCCCATAGCTGTCGGATGTCAGATACGCATTGTCGAGTCCGCACCACCCGTTTCCAGGCAGATTGCTTCTATTGTAGATCGCGATCACCTGATGTTTGAGATGGCCCGACGGAATGATGGCATCCGGTATATCCATACCATCCGGCAGATAGCCAACGCGCGTGATCCCCTCTGGCAGACTGATCGTGACTACGCTTGCGGCACTGCCTGTCGCAAGTGCTTTCTCCAGCTCATCCACATAGACCATCATATCATCCAGCGTCATCTTATGCACAAGCTCCGCCGCCGAACTGCTCAGTCCGGTCACATAGAGCCCGCCTGCCTTCTCAAGTGACTCAAGCGTCTCCACGTCAAAGGAAGTGTTGACATTCATGGCAGTATAGCTCCCGTCATAGGCGTACTCCACCGCGCTCACCCGTGTATTCTGAAACGTAAGGGCAAACGAGTTGTGCTCCGGCAGGTAGGACTGAAATGTCATAACGTAAGGGCACATGTAGCTTGCCAGATAACAGTCCTTCACGATCAGCGATGCCCGGCCGCTCATCTCCACAGTGATCGGATCATGCATATAGATGCTGCTGCCGCCGCCCATGGAGATCAGTTCACAGTTCTCAAAGCGGATCGTGCCATTCCCCCGGGTGCCGATGCCGGCTGCATGATTGTTCTCCGAAATGATCCGGCAGTTCTCAAAGCTGACAGTTCTGCCGTACAGATAATTCGAATCGACATGCACGGCATAGCCCCTGTAATTTTTCTGACGGTCCCAACTGTCCCCGATCAGCTCCGAATTGATCTTTGCGATCTCCTCGTCCGTGAGTACGATCTCACCGTTTCCGCTGCTTTTGCCATACAGCGTCAGGTTCGAGATCGTGCCCGCCGCTATGGTGAGCGGCGCCGTCCGGTAGGAGATCGTATCGTACTGAATGACGCAAAGCTCTTTGCTGACTCCGGTTATGTTGAGCTCTTTTCCAATGACCTGCACGGCTTCATTGTAGGTTCCGGGATAGATGATCAGCGTATCCCCGTTTGAGGCGTTGTCCACCCCCTCCTGTATCGTCGCAAAATCCCCTGTCCCGTCCTGCGAGATAATGTACTGGCGTGCTGCCTGCTCTTCCTCAGCGGTCTTTTCCTGCACACTGGCAGGAAGAGACTGCGACGGCATCTGTGAGGCTTCCGCCGTCATTCCCGCTGTCAGAAAGCCTGCAATGGCAGTCAGCAGAACCGCCGCGCCTCGAATGTATCTTCTATTCTTCTGTCTTAAATTCATGTTTTCATATCCTTTGTCTCTTTTGGATCTTTATACAACGGTTCCAATAATATCGCTCAGGTTCTCAATCCCATACTGCCGCATGTAATCCTCAATACCCTTTGCGACTTCCGCCGTCGTGTACGGGTTGACAAAATTCATCGCACCGACAGCCACACCTGTGGCACCCGCGAGCATAAACTCGATCGCATCCTCAGCCGTTGCGATGCCTCCCATACCGATAACCGGTATCTTGACAGCGTTTGCCGCCTGGTACACCATGCGCACCGCGACCGGCTTGATCGCAGGCCCTGACAGTCCGCCCGTCTTGTTCGCCAGCGCAAACGTTCTCCTGTGGATATCGATCTTCATGCCCGTGATGGTATTGATGAGCGAGATCGCGTCGCTTCCCGCCGCCTCCGCCGCCTTTGCCATCTCCGTGATGTCCGTCACATTCGGCGACAGCTTCATGATGATCGGCTGCTTCGCCTTTGCCTTGATCTCTCTTGTGATGTCTGCCAGGCACTTCGGATCCTGACCAAACGCGATCCCGCCATGCTTCACATTCGGGCAGGACACATTGATCTCGAGCATGTCCACGGGCTGGTCTGACAGCTTTTCCACAACCTCGACGTAATCTGATACAGAGCGGCCGCAGACATTGACGATGATCCGCGTGTCATACTGCTTTAGAAACGGGATATCCCGCTCGATGAACACGTCGATCCCGGGATTCTGCAGCCCGATCGCATTGAGCATTCCCCCGTAAGTCTCCTGCACGCGCGGCGTCGGATTTCCCTCCCACGGCACATTGGCGACCCCTTTTGTCACCACTGCGCCCAGACTGTTCAGATCGACAAATTCAGCGTACTCCATACCCGAGCCAAATGTTCCCGATGCCGTCATCACTGGATTTTTAAAGGATACGCCCGCTATCGTTATTGTTGTATTCAACATTCTTGCACCTCCTGTCCCCTTCTCTATATCTCTACTTCCTGCGCTTCATAGACAGGGCCGTCCGTGCAGATCCTTGCGTTGTTCACATGGGAGTGATGATCGACGTCTCTCGTGCGCACAACACAGCCAAGGCACGCCCCGACACCGCACGCCATCCGCTCCTCAAGGGAAATGTACGCCTCAATGTTTTTTTGCGCCGCGTACTGTCTGATGGCGCGCAGCATCGGCATCGGACCGCAGGCAAAGATCACGTCCGCCTCCAGCCCCTCCGCCTCGATAACGTTCATGACATTTCCCTTTGTACCCACACTGCCATCCTCCGTCGCCACATGCACCGGCGCGTACTTTGCCAGATCCTCCGAAAGAAAGAGCGCCCTGTCCCGGTAGCCGGCGATCACATCGACGCTGACTGCACTTACACTCTTCATTTCCTTTGCGAGCGCGAGCATGGGCGGGATCCCGATGCCGCCGCCCATCAGGAAAACGCGCTTTCCCGCTGCCTTTTCCAGCGGAAAACCATTTCCGAGCGTACCGAGTATATCCACGCGGCAGCCTGCCTCATACCTCGAAAACTCTAAAGTCCCTTTGCCTGCAACGCGGTAGACGATGCGCAGCCTGTCGTTTGCGGTATCTGTCTCGCAGATGCTGATCGGACGCGGCAGGAGCGCCGACTGATCCTGGGTGTACACGCTGATAAACTGTCCCGGCTTTGCCTGCCGTGCAAGTGTCGTGTTGATCCACATGTCATAGATTCCCGGCGCGATCTGCTGCTGTTTGTATACGCTTGCAGCCTCTTTTCTTTTCTGTTCCATATCACCATCTCCTTCGGCATTCAAATCTTCATCCTATCACAACACTCTTATCATACCATAAATCTAAAACTTATCAACACATTGCGCAAAACTACTTCCTAAAAATCAGTCACAGGCGTCATCGATGCGATGACGCCTGTGACCCTGAACCGAATCTATGAAAAGATCCTATCCCAAATTATGCCAGAAATGTTTTTACCTGCTCGTACACGCCCTTTGCGTCAAGCTTGTACTTCTCGACAAGCGCCGCAGCGGAACCGGACTCGCCGAACGTATCCTGCATGCCGATCTTGCAGACAGGTGTCGGATGCGACTTGCAGAGCGCATCGCACACTGCGCTTCCCAGTCCGCCGATCACGGAATGTTCCTCTGCCGTCACAACCTTGCCGGTCTTCTTGGCAGAATTGATGATGATCTCCTCGTCAAGCGGCTTGATCGTGCAGATGTTGATCACCTCCGCGCTGATCCCGTCCTGCGCAAGCATCTCGGCAGCGCCAAGTGCGGAGTCCACACAGATACCAGTCGCAACGATGGTGACATCTGTTCCTTCTCTCACGACAGTGCCCTTTCCGATCTCAAACTTGTAATCCGGTCTGTCGTTGATGACAGGAACTGCCGCACGTCCAAAACGTATGTACACAGGTCCTTCATATTCAACTGCCGCGCGCACTGCCGCCTTCGCCTCGACATCGTCAGCAGGGCACATCACGACCATGCCCGGGATCGTGCGCATCAGGGCGATGTCCTCATTGCACTGATGGGACGCGCCGTCCTCGCCGACCGTGATACCCGCGTGCGTCGCACCGATCTTGACATTCAGATGCGGGTATCCAATGGAATTTCTCACCTGCTCAAAAGCACGTCCCGCAGCAAACATCGCAAAGGAACTCATGAACGGGATCTTGCCAGACAGTGACAGTCCGGCTGCCACGCCGGTCATGTTGCACTCTGCGATACCGCAGTCGATATGTCTGTCCGGAAACGCTTTCTTAAACACGCCCGTCTTGGTCGCTGCCGCGAGATCCGCATCAAGAACGACTAAATCCGGATTTTCTTTTCCTATCTCAACGAGAGCATTCCCGTAGCTCTCTCTTGTTGCAATCTTTGAAACGACTTTGTTCGTTTTTATATCTGCCATTTTTATCTCCCTTCCGCGTCTATGCCAACTGCTGTGCGATCTTCTCCAGATCTGCCATCGCCACTGCGTACTCCTCATCGTTTGGCGCCTTGCCATGCCAATCCACATTGCCTTCCATGAACGATACGCCCTTGCCCTTCAATGAATGGGCAATGATCGCTGTCGGCATGCCCTTCGTCGCGCGCGCCTCCTGAAACGCCGCACGGATCTTGTCAAAGTCATGCGCGTCATCCAGATTGATCACATGGAAATTGAACGCCTCAAACTTTTTGTCGATCGGATACGGTGAACATACATCCTCAATCTTACCGTCGATCTGCAGCCCGTTGTTATCCACGATCACGCAGAGGTTGTCAAGCTTTCTGTGTCCCGCAAACATGGAAGCCTCCCAAACCTGTCCTTCCTCGATCTCGCCGTCGCCAAGCAGTGTGTACACCCTGTAGTCCGCGTTGGACATCTTAGCGCCAAGCGCCATACCGCACGCCACGGAGATTCCCTGCCCAAGTGATCCCGAGGACATGTCCACACCCGGTACATGCTGCATACAGGGGTGTCCCTGCAGATAGGAACCAAGCTTCCTGAGCGTCACCAGATCCTCAACCGGAAAATACCCGCGGTTTGCAAGCGTCGAGTAGAGTCCCGGCGCCGTGTGTCCCTTCGAGAGCACAAAGCGGTCCCTGTCCGCTTTCTTCGGATCCTTTGGATCGATGTTCATCTCCTCAAAATAAAGAAACGTATAGATATCTGCCGCCGACAGCGATCCGCCCGGATGCCCTGCCTTCGCTGCGTGAACGCCGGTAACGATACCCTTACGAACTTCATTTGCCATTTTTTGAAGCTCCAAATTTGTCATTGTTTTCTCCTCCATCTTTATCTAAATATTTGAATCATTCCATGATCTCTTATATAATATTAAGATACCACTATTAAGATATCACAAAAAGAATTGTCCGTAAATGCACAAAGTTAAAAATATTACCCCACAAATTGTACATTCTGACAGCCCCTTGCACCGTCCCTACTCGACTTTGTTCCCGTAGTACGCGTTAGCGCCGTGTTTCCTGTAATAGTGCTTGTCCTGGATGCGCTGCGGCGCCGGCTCCACGTCCTTGTTCAACTGTTCGGTAAAGAGCGCCATCTTGGCGACCTCCTCGAGAACGACCGCATTGTGCACTGCCTCCTTCGCGTCCTTACCCCATGCGAACGGTCCGTGGTTCTTGCAGAGCACCGCCGGAACTGCCATGACTTCCCTATCCTTGAAGGTTTCGATGATCAGTGTCCCCGTGTTCTTCTCATAGCCGTCATCGATCTCCTCCTGTGTGAGCACGCGCGCGCAGGGGATCTCCCCGTACATATAGTCCGCGTGTGTCGTTCCGTAGCACGGAATACTTCTGCCCGACTGCGCCCAGCTCGTCGCATAGGTGCTGTGCGTATGTACGATGCCGCCGATCTCCGGGAATGCCTTGTACAGCTCCAGATGCGTCGGTGTGTCGGATGACGGGTTGTATCTGCCCTCCACCTTATTGCCGTCTAAGTCCATGACCACCATGTCTTCCGGCTTTAACAGATCGTAATCAACGCCGCTTGGCTTGATGACGAACAGACCGCTCTCCCTGTCGATCGCGCTCACATTACCCCATGTGAATGTGACAAGACCATACCTGGGCAGATCCATATTTGCCTCGTATACTTTCTGCTTTAATTCCTCTAACATCTATTATTAACCTCCATTCCAACAGATCGAATCACATATTGTCAACCGCCGCGCGCTCGATCGCAAGACCCTTCTTATAGCGCTCGATAAACGTCTCAAAGCCTTCCACATCCTTGGGATCCGGCTCCATGCGCACAGACTCCTCCCCTGCAAACACTTTGTTGTTCAGATAATCGCTGAGCGACTCATCCGCACCCTTTTTCATCATATAATTCGCAAGGACAGCGATGCCCCATGCGCCGCCCTCGCCCGCAGTCTTCATGACAGACACCGGAACATTGACCGCCGCGGCGACCACTTTCTGTCCGACGCCCTCCGTCTTGAACAGACCGCCGTGTCCGAGAAGCTCATCGAGCCTGACATTCTCCTGCTTAAACAGGATGTCCATACCGATCTTGATCGCACCGAGCGCCGTAAAGAGATTCACGCGCATGAAATTCGCCAGGCTGAACTTCGCGTCCGGTGTCCGCACAAAGAGCGGTCTGCCCTCCTCAAAGCCTGTCACATGTTCTCCCGAAAAATAGCCGTACGCCAGAAGTCCGCCGCAGTCTGCATCACCCTCGAGCGCCTTTCTGTAAAGCGCTCCGTAGAGCTCGTTCATATCCACCTTCTGTCCCATCGTTTCCTGGAATTCTTTGAACAGGTTCACCCACGCATTCAGATCCGAAGTGCAGTTGTTGCAGTGAACCATCGCCACAAGGCTTCCGTCCGGTGTTGTCACCAGATCAAGCTCATCGTAGGATTTTGACAGATCCTTCTCGAGAACTGCCATCGCAAATACGGAAGTGCCCGCCGATATGTTTCCGGTGCGCTGTGCCACACTGTTTGTCGCGACCATACCCGTGCCGGCGTCACCCTCGGGAGGACACATCGCGATCCCCGCCTGCAGTGTGCCTGTCACATCGAGAAGCTTCGCACCCGCCTCTGTCAATGTGCCCGCCTTGTCCCCGGAAACCAGCACCTTTGGCATGATATCAGCAAGCTTCCACGAAAAGTTCCTGTCTGCGACAAGTGCGTCAAACTGTCCGATCATCCGCTCATTGAAGCGCTTCGTATCAATATCGATCGGGAACATGCCGGACGCCTCGCCGACGCCAAGCACCTTCTCGCCGCTTAACTGCCAGTGTATGTAACCTGCAAGCGTTGTGAAGAAATCGACGTTCCCGACATGCTCCTCACCGTTCAGGATCGCCTGGTAGAGATGGGCGATGCTCCAGCGCTGCGGAATGTGGTAGTTAAAGAGTCCTGTGAGCTTCTCACTCGCCTCCTGTGTGATCGTATTTCTCCACGTCCTGAAAGGAACCAGAAGCTCCCCCGCCTTGTCAAATGCCATATACCCGTGCATCATGGCACTAAATCCCAGAGAGCCGAGCGTCCTGATCTGTGTGCCGTACTTCTCCTGCACAGACTTCGCCAGATCCTGATAGCAGTCCTGAAGTCCTTTCCAGATCGCGTCGAGACTGTAGGTCCAGATATTGTTTACCAACTGATTCTCCCAGTCATGGTTTCCGATGGCGAGCACCTCGTGATCCTCATCGATCAGCACTGCCTTGATCCTGGTCGAGCCAAACTCTATACCAAGTGCAGTCCTGCCAGTCTCAATCGCATTTTTTGCATCAAGTCCCATAAATTTGTAACCTCCTACTTTGATAACATTGTGAAACCGCTTTGTGACAATTCCATATCCAAACTGCCGCAACATTTACATATATCGTCATTATAACAATAAGCATGGCTTATTGCAAGCTTATTGTTTATTCAAATATAAAATATTTTAGCAAATGCAGAAACTGATAGTGACAGGATATTAACAAGATACTAACAATAAGTAAAACAAGTCCTCCCGAAACGGAGTGTGTCCCCCGGCTCCAGCACCACCGACTGATTCACTTCCAAAAGCACTCCGTTTTTCACCGTCCCGTTTGTCGAGTTGAGGTCGCAAACATAGACCCTGCCGTCGTGTTCCTCAAAGCGCGCGTGCATTTTGCTGACAGCGGCGTCGTTGATCACGAAATCTGACACGTCCGCAAGCTTGCCGACTGTCATGGGAAGCCTCTCCAGTGAGATATTGACTTCCCTGCCGTTCATGCGGCCAAGCAGCATGCGCTCCTCCACGAACTCCGCCCCCAGATACACGGTCTCACAGCTCTTTTGCTGTTTGATGCGAAAGTCTCCGCCTGCGTAATACGTATTGTCCCGGTTTCCAGAAGCAGGATCCTGCCCCCCTGCCATCCGCACGGGATTCGCGGACTGGAAGTGATTGGATTTGCGGTGGTCCGCCTCCTTTCCTGCCGCTGTATAATACTGGATATCCTCACATTCTTCGTCCTCATCCGGCTGCTGCGCCTCTCTGTCCTGACGCCTTTTTTTGATATAGCACGAAAAAAACAAGACTGCTGCCGCAACCGCCATCCCCATAGCGCCGTACAGATACAGCTCACTGTTCCCGCCAAGCTCAAAGGCGCGGATCAGCCGCGCTCCCAATATGATCGCCCCGGAACACAGCGACACAAAGATACAGAAAATGCCGCCGATCAGATCTCCGATATTTTTTGTCCTGCGCCCCGTATCCTGACAAGGTGATATGTCGTCATCCTCGCAGGCATACGTCGCCCAATCCTCCTGATCCCGGACTTCTGCCTTGTCACTCATTCCGGCCTGTCCGGCAGGATTCTCCCGTTGACAGATCCCGCGTTCCAAGTCACTGTCCCATCCGGACTCCGATGCGCCGTCCCCTGCAGACTCGAGATCATTTGGCCGAAGGACCGCTTCCCTGCGCGCCATATCGACGATCACATGCCCCATCATATTGCCGATCTCACTGATCACGTAATTGGGATTTCTGGTGTAGCGGTATATCTGATAGCCAAGCATCACTGCGCGCTCGTCCGTGTGATCGATCCTGGTGAGCAGCCCGTCGATAAATTCCATAAAGGATATCCGCACATCTCCCTCATAGTCCGGGTAACAGACAAAATATGGTTCCATCTTCTCCACTTCGATGTAGATCATCTCCGGTCTGATGATGATCTGCGTCCCATCCAGCAGATATTCCTCCAGCCTGTCAAACAGATTCACGCATCCTGTCAGCAACTGCCTTAATTCGTTGTACCGGATCTCCGCCTTATCATAAAGCCTGTCCAGCGACTGCAGGGAATTGATCTCATAGTAATACCTGCTCTCCCCGTTGATCAGTCTGTGTGTGACCGGCAAAAGCCCCGGAATGCGGTTTTCCAGAAGCATCTTCGTGCGGTAATCGCTGTATTGATCCTCGTTTTTTCCGAAAAAACTGCATTTTCCCAATATCATGTAGTTGTGATTCATGCTCCTCTCGAAGCTGATATTTGGCATACTCTCCCTCACGCCATTCCTCCAAGTTCCCAGAAATCGTATCGCAATCGTTCCTGTCACATTATTTCTATCTATGTCACTCGTATTATCCGCGTCTGATGCGTCACGGTGCGATCAGCCCGTTTATTACCCTGCAGTCGCGGATCATCCTTGCCGGCCGCAGGCGCTTTGCGCTCCTGCTGATATCAAGCGTCATATCGATCGCTGACACATACTCTCCAAGCCATGTGACAAACGGCATATTGACTTCACAGTGATATGTGACTGTCACACTCCCCGCGTCAACCGCCACATCATACTGAAAGTCATGCATGGCAAACAGCTTTCCCTCGACAAGCGAAGCCGCGGCCGTGCGTGCCGCAGCCTCGGCTTCCGCCGCTGTCCTGAAATGGCTGTCTGTCCCCCGCAGCGCCGCCTCGTAGGCACTGTGCTCCATAACACACCTGTCGTAGCTGTAAAATGCCAGAAAGATCATCATCACGGTAAAGAGCATCGCCATTGGCAGGATCAGCGCTGCCTCCACTGTAAAATATGCCGCCTCGTATCGTCTCTTTACAGAAAAACACATAGCAGATACCCCGCGAATATTGCCGGCAGAAATGGGAGCCGTGTCTGTCTGCCGCCCTTCCTGAACAGGAGGACAACGATCGCCGCGATACACATCAAAAACGATGCGGCAAATACGGCCAGAAGACATTTGCGCACGCCCAGCGCAATCCCCACCGCGGCGATCACGATGCCGTCCCCCTTTCCGATCTGCTCCCTTGTCGCCACTGACACGCCAATCGCACAGAGTCCGATCGCCATCCCTCCCACCGCGTCTCGCGCGCCAAATTCCTTTTTGAACGGGATCACCGCGCAGCACAGCAGCAGCAGGATCAAAAGCTGCACCCTGCCGATCTGCCTTCTCCTGATATCCACGATTCCCGCCGCAAACAGCGCCAGGCCGATCGCTGCCATCAATATCTTATAAATGATCCATTGTAATCCTGTACCCATCTTTAAACTCCTATTCCGATCTACCTGTAAAATCTCAGTCATTTATCTGTCACCCATTATGTAATACAGATAGTATTGCATAATATGTCATCATTAATTACTTCCTGCCATCTATCCCACTACCCGCACTTACTGCAGGCGCCCCTGCCTGCGGCCTCTGATACCGGCACTGCCATGACGGTCCGTTTCAGGCCGCTGCAGCCCAGCGTGGCGTGATACCTGTTTCCGTAGTCCGTGATGTACACCGTACTTCCGCACAGACTCCCGCATTCGCCGCAGGGATAATACTTACTTCCGTCCTGGTTTCTCTGCGCAGCCAGAAAACTCCTGTCGGCTGCCGCGATCGACAGCTTTAGATAACTGCACGACCTGGACCGGTGAAATACACTGCCGTCCGGTGTCACATACACGATCTCCTCCTCTGTCATGCTCCCGTCAGCGCCGTGCGCAGCACTGTCATACCCGGTCCACGCCCGTGTGCGCATTCTGCTGTACAGGATGCGCTGCCGGTATCCGACCACGGGCACCGGCGGCTCAATGCAGTACTCTGCAACCAGATCGATGCAGTCATCCTCCTGCATCACGCAGGAGCGCAGCCAGGAGACCGCCGCAGCGCCTCCCGCGATCGGCGATTCGTCCAGATAGGCTGTGCCAAGCTTTGTCCGGACTTTCCCCGCCGCATACAGATATGTCATGCCAAGAGATTCGGCCGCCCCCGCCGAATCCTTGCTGATCTGCCGGTACTCATAGCCATACACCGCCATCTGTCTGGCGGTATCGTGCATGGCAGCACTCATATTTCCCTGCAGCCTGTATATCTCCACGATAGATATGATATTGAGAAATGCAAATAGAAAGAACGGCAGCACGAAACACGCCTCCACAGTCATGCTCGCTTTCTGCCCCCTCTGTGACCGCTGGCCAGGGGAGCAGGAGGATATTCTTTTTACTGCACAGACAGGCAAATGCCTACATATTCTGACCAACACCTCTATGGAGAACAAGGCACCTCCCTTCCTATTCAAGATTCGATTCTTTTTCCTATCCCGCACTGAAAAGAACATCCGCCCACTCCTCTGCCGCTCTCTGCGATTTACTGGTAACACATCTTTTTCCAGAAGACAAAATCATGGCCGTTTGCATCCGCAAACCCGAAGTTGACCTTCATATAATCCATACACCTGTCTATCCGGAAATTTTGATTTCCCGCAGTCTGTCTGATATCCATCTCCACGATGTCGAGGCTTCTCGCTGCCTTAGTCTCCCTGTTCATCAGTCCCAGAAACACCCGCAGATAATCCTCATATGACAGTCCTGCCGTACTGCTGCCGCTGCTTGACATATTGCCGGTAAAGAGTTCGATGATACTTGTTTGCCAGTCATCGCTTCCCTTGATCAGCGCAACCCTTCCGCCTTCCAATAACTGCCGCACATCCACCACAGTCTCCATGAGCGCCCACACGCCGAGGATCACCGCCGTCATCACATCGATCAGTTCCGGCGAGAGCAGCAGTGCACAGATGACCGTTGCAGCCATCTCCGCCTGCGACTGTCTGGCGGAATCCGTATAGATGCTGGCAAGGTTTGCCGCGGAGCGGAGTGCAAACAACAGTTCCGCACTGCGCCTTAAATTTCCGGCATCGCTGTTAAAACCATATAAAATATACTCGATCTGGTATTTTAGAAGCCCCGTATCCTTTGGATCCGTGTAATTCCCGCACTTTCTCATCAGATACTCCCCGTATATCAGCTCGTCCATGATCCCGTCCGGTCTGTCGATCCCCTCGTGCAGACCGATCCCGCTGTTGACGGATCCGCCCTTTTTTCGCGCGGAAAAATACGGTCCTGCATCCATCACGGCTCCGGATACGGACGCCCCGCCCGGAAACACCAATGCCAGGATCCCTCCGCCGACCACCCGGTCAAATGCACCGGAAACCTTCTGGTAAGAATATCCTTCACCGCTCTCTGCCCCATACTCCACGATCCCTTTTTCGCACAGAGCCTCCTCCAGTGCCTGCTTCTGCTCCGCGATCTCCCCTGCCGCATCCCTCTCGGTCAGTCCGTTGCTCTGTACCGTGTCGATATGTTCCCGCACGGCTGACACCAGATCGCCTCCGTAAACCGCCTTCATGTAATTTACCGCCTGCGCTTTCCATACCATGCACTCGTCATCGCTCGCACAGGACACCTCGGATATCTCGAGATAAGGATTTTGCAGCGTCAGCAGATTGTGCTCAAACGGCATCGCAAGCCCCCTGTCCGGCGTCATGTTGTAGCTCATGTAATCTGCCAGATGCCTCTCCACCATGCCCGTGCCGCTGTTTGTACCGCCGTAGGAAGAATCCACAAAAAACAGATCGTACTGGTCAAGGATCTCCCTGCTGTACTCCGCAAACACCGAATCAAGCCCCAGACTGGCCACAAGCTCCGCCTGCGCCCTTACGGCGCCTATCGCCGCGCCTTCGACAAAGACGAAGAGCAGCGACAGGACAACGCCGAAAATAAGGGAAAGATACACTGTCAGATATGCATCATATCTTGTTCGCATTATCCGTTACCTTCTTGAGGATCTTCTCCACAAGCGCCTTGATGCTCTCCTTGAAAAGTGCTACAAGCGCCACCAGGACCACGATGATCAAAACGACCTCAACCGTTCCCATACCTTCTTCTTCCCTCATAAAGCTTCTTAAATTTCTCATAATATTCTCCTTCCTTTGCACGGATTTGTGCCTTCAAAATGTGTATTAAAAGTAGGTTGTAAATGCCGGCACCATGATAATGACCATCGTGATACCCAACAGCATCATCATGGGCACCAACAGCTTTGTTCCCGCCTTTTCGCCGAGCTTGCGCGCTGTATGCTTGCGCTCCTCAAAGGCATCGGCTGCCTCTTCCCTGAGCAGACACGGCAGGTTGGCGGCACCTTTTCTGATATTCTGCGACAGCATGGTCGCAAGTTTGTTGTAGCAGGGAATCCGGCAACGCCGTCCAAAGCGCTCATACGCCTTGGCCTGCATGACACCGCTCTCCATCTCATAGATCGCAAGCAGCATTTCCTCGTAGGCATACCGTCTGCTGCCGCCCGACTCGCGCCGCCTCTTATAGTCCCTCGCGATCTTGTTCCACGCATTCGGAACGGTCATGCCGGCACCGAGCAGCAGCGCAAGGGCGCTGACGATCTCGGGATAATCCGTGCGCATCTGTTCCTCCCTCTCCGTGACCTGTCTGTGAAGATCCCTGTCCCTGCAATGATAGATCAGACAGGCAAGAACCGGCGTTGCTGCCAGAAACAGCAGCCCTCTGTAGTTTCTCTTGTAGCGCCAGCGGATCTGTTTGTCCCCGCTCTCTGACGGAAGCGTCATGCTCTGCTGCCCGCGGCTCTCCTCCTCCAGCCCGAGGATCTGTCCGGCAAGGCGCTCCGCCCTGCCAGGCTGTACTGCCTTGCTGTGTATCCTGACCGGAAGCTGCTGCTCGATCTCAAAACTTTCACAGGACAGTATTGCTGTCAGCTCCATCACGACCGGCTCTGTCAATGTGTCCTGCATAAGTTTTCCCGTATAGTCCATGTACCTGTCATCCGTGCGCCATTCCACGGTAAACGGATAACCTGCCACACTGTTTGCCAGCCGCATGTCGTACTCGATCCTGTCAGGACTCTCATTAAGCCCCAGGATCGACTGTTCAAGGACGGGCATCGCTTCCGCTGACATCTGTGTCAGCTCTTCCCGGGAGTACTGCCTCTCT
Organism: Lachnospiraceae bacterium; assembly: GCA_021770755.1. Lineage (GTDB taxonomy): Bacteria > Bacillota > Clostridia > Lachnospirales > Lachnospiraceae > COE1. The sequence continues at coordinate 77,232 of JAETQI010000008.1, read as the reverse complement.
GACAGTGTGACCGGAATATGATACGTGTCTTCCCCATCGTCAGCCACAAGGGATACGCTCTTTTTTCCGTCCCCATATACATTGCGCTCGATCCGGTTATCGGCGATCCTCGTCTCCATCCCGTCCCTGATCCACAGTGCCACGGACAAAGCCACACCCGATACCACGATCAGACTGCAGACCGACAGCTTTGTGATCACATATGCCCTCTGTCTTGCGGCCGTGTTTCCCGCAGGCTCTAACGTCTGCAGATCCTCCCGTACGGTACTGTTATATAAGATTTTGTTTCCCAGCCGGTCATACAGCCAGCCTGCAAACCGTTCGCGCATTGGCATCACCTCCTCTCCTCGTTCATCTTTGATCTATACCTCTATATCCAGCACCCTGTCTGAGATCCGGCACGCCGCCGCGTAAACCGCAAGCGACCCTGTCATCAGGATCCAGCCAAAGAGATTGTGATAGAGGCTCTCAAAATATCCCTTTGTGGTCAGCGAGATATAGAAAATAATAAAAAACGGAATATATCTCATGATCTGCTGTTCAAGCCGCTTCTCGCTCACCACTGTCTCGATCTCACGCCGTATCTCCTGCTTGTCGCCGATGATCTCCGCCGTGTTTGCAATAATGCCCCGCATGTCGCCCCCGCCTCTCTTGGCGATCTGAAAGATATCCGCAAAATCCCTGATATCCTGCACACCGCTTCTGTCGGCAAGATTTGCAAGCGCGCTCTCCAGTTGTTCGTTGTTGCTCAGCTTCCGAAAGATCAGCCGCAGTTCTTTTGCCATGACAGACTCTTTCCCGTACAGCAGCACGATATCCCGGTAAGATTCCTGGAATGCATTTTCGACACTGTACCCTGCCTGCAGATTGGATGAGACACTTAAGATCACCTCGCGGAATTCGATCTCCAGTTTCCGCCTTCTCTTCACACACGACGATGCGCCCTTGTCCTTCAACGATAGGATGACAAGCGGCATCAGCAGCACCCACGCGATCGCGCTGTCATAAAAGAGCCAGCTAACCATCGCCATGAACGCACCGCCGCACAAAAGATACAGCATGATCTCATATCTGGTAAATATGTAGCTTGTGTAGTCTGTCTCCGGCGGCAGCCGGCCTCTTGCGATTATTTTCTGTTTCCCCGTTATCTTCATAATTTTCTCCTTCGATCATTCTTATCTTTGTCCCGCTATGCGGTGCCCACCCCCGCAGCGCACAGCTTCCCCACGTGTGTCAGACCGCCCACTTGCTCGAATGTTCCCAAAACCCTGCCTTTTTCCTCCCCGGTCTCCCGAAACTGGTACAGCGGCGCTGTGACGATCTCACCGTTTTCATAGCCCAGTATCTCCACGATCTCGAGAACACGGCGCGACTTGTCACGCAGCCTGCCAAGATGTACGATGATATCCACACCCGACGCGATCTGCCGCCTCACCGCCGCAAGCGGGAGATCCATCCCCATCAGCACCATCGTCTCGAGACGCGTCAGCATATCGTTTGAAGAGTTCGCGTGGCCGGTTGACAGACTGCCGTCGTGCCCTGTGTTGAGCGCCTGCAGCATATCGATCGCCTCGCTGCCGCGCACCTCCCCGACGATCACCCTGTCCGGCCGCATACGCAGTGACGACTTGATCAGGTCGCGTATCGTGATCTCCCGCGCACCGTCCATGTTGGCATTTCTCGTCTCGAGCCGCACCAGATTGGGAATGTCCTGTAGCTGCAGCTCCGCGGAGTCCTCGATCGTGATGATCCGCTCCGTCTTTGGGATATAGTGCGACAGTGCATTGAGAAACGTCGTCTTGCCGGAGCCTGTCCCGCCGCTTATGAAAATGTTGTATCCCGCCACGACGAGTTTTTCGAGAAAAGCCGCCGCCTGCCGCGTGACAGAGCCAAAGCCGATCAGATCCTCCATGGAGATCGGGTGGTCGGGAAAGCGCCGTATCGTGATGATCGGGCCGTTTAGTGCGACGGGCGACAACACGATATTGACGCGCGAGCCATTTTCAAGCCGCGCATCGGCGATCGGCGACGCCTCGTTGACGACCCTGTTGCACCTTGCCACGATCTGCTGTATCACATTTTCGAGCTTTTCCCGCGTCTCAAATCGTTTGTCCCACTCGTAGATGCGTCCCGCCTTCTCGATAAAGATATTATCTGTCCCGTTTACCATGATCTCTGTCACTTCGTCGCAGTCCACCAGCTCCTGAAGCACATCCATCTTCCTGATGGAATGGAACACACGCCTGCCAAGCTCCTGCCGCGCTTCCAGGGAAAGGGCATATTTCCTGCCCGTCTGTACAATGAGTTCGTCGATCATTTCCCGGATCTCGTGATCCTCCACTTCCCTCGACAGATCGATCTGCTGTCTGACGCGCTCACTGATATACGCCCTGCACTCCTCATATCTATTGGATTCCCGCGCCCTGTTCATCTTCTGCCCAGCACTCCTTTCATACAGATCCCGACAGGTGACAGCGCCAGATCTTCCGGATCCGTGAGCTGTTGTTCCCAGTCTGGCGGCAGTTCAAATCCCACTGTGCGCGCGAGGATCCCGTCGCACTCCTTTGCGCGGAGCAGATGCTCAAAATGCGCCGTCATCGCACGTCCGTACACGTTTGACCTGTCCGTCAGCAGATACACCTGGTCGCTGTTTTCCATAAAGTCATAAAAGCCCTGACAGGTCTCCGACAGATCCACCACGATATCCGTATAGTCACTGCTGTACAGCAGCAGGTTCGTGACGCGCTCCCACTCCTTCCTGTCGATCGCCGCCAGATCCGCATAGTCGAGTGCCGGCGGCAGATAATCGACGCCGTGGATACAGCGCTTGAGGCTGTCGAGCTTGTACAGCAATTTGTCCGCGTGCGTCAGCACGAAATACATGAAATCCGTCACGTCCGAATCGTACTGCGTCTGCAGAAGCTCCTCAAATCCTGCAAAGGGCATCATGTTCAGATACAGCACCTGATGCCCTTCATCCGCGAGGATCTGCGACGCCGCAAGGGCTGCCGCGCTCTGTCCCCTGTGCCTGTCCGGCGAATAGAAGCTGACAAGCCTTGTCCGGTTCCTGCCGCGCCGTTCCACACTGCCGCAGTTCTCATCCAGCGCATATGCTTCGAGCACCTGCGCGATCATGCGCTCCATGGACTGATACTTTGCGATCACACTGCAGCCCGCCGCTTCTTTTGATCCGTCCTCCTGCAGCATATAACGTTTTGATGCGCTTACCTTCATAACATCTGTGTCATAGATCCCCTCTCCCACCAGCAGGATCTCAAACGGGTTCTCATGACTTGCCTCCAGCGCTTTGTCCACAGTGTCAAAGATCAGGATCTCAAAATCCGCCGGATTCTTCTTCTGCAGATATGCCTGCAGCATTTTCAGGTATCCGCTGTCGCTGTCACAGATGGCTAACTGCCTTACCTTCATCTCCCATACCCCCTTTCCTGTCCGGTCACTATGCATACACGCCGGCGCACATCAGGATCAGGCTCACAAATGCCGGGATCGACAGCCGCACGACGCAGCGCTTCTGTGTCCTGTCGACCTGATACGCGTCGAGAGCACCTGTCATCGCCACTTTTCTCAGGTACCGCATCAGATAAAACAGCCGCTCCCTGCTCTCGGCATAGGCGATCATCTTCACCGCCGATACCGCCCCTGCGATCAGCATCGTGACAAGCAGGTAATGGACAAATCCGTCCGGCTGCATGGACAGGCTGTAGCAGGCTGTCATCATAAAGAGTTTGACGTCCCCCGCCCCCAGCGCGCCCATCAGATAAAACGGATAGAATGCCAGGAATACGACCGCCGCCGCACCGATGGATCCGAGCAGTCCTGCCATATGATACGACCTGTATGCCGCAAGGAGACCTGCCGCCGTTCCGATGAGGATGCAGGCGTTTGGTATCCTGTAACAAAGCCAGTCCATAAAAATGACAACACAAAACACACCTATGAGGATTCCCATACTATACGCTTCCTTTCCCGATCAAAATGGAGTGTTTCACCGAAATCTGGTGAGTGAAGATCCGTCTGCGACGGAACTGTTTTGATTATATCGGATCTGAAAAAATTGTCCACTCGAAATGTAAAAATCCGCACAACTATTTTTTTATTGTGCATTTCTGCCAGATACCGAAGGAAATTGCCCGCCTTTCCTGTAAAATGTCATTATGATTTTTGTGCGGATTTTTACATTTCGAAATTTTACGAAATTTTAGATATATAGACAAGACGCTTTACAATAAGAAAATGAAAAAAATATACATGGAATTATCATGCATATTTTTCCTTTTTTTTGACTATACTGTTTTAGAAGCTGTAGGAAAACTATTTTTCCGCAGTTCCTCATATCAATCGTTGAGAAAGGACATCCCTATGAAAACATATTTCAGTCTGAAAGGTATACTTAACCCCGCAGTCAATACAGAGTCCCAGCCCCGCACCCCGCGCGATATGCTGCTCGACGATATCCGCAAGACACAGTGCGCCCTCGAGATCGCATATTCGGGTTTTGACAATGTGACGGATCCAGACCTGATCGACTGTTATATATATGAGGTCAATTCCGCGCTGAAGCGTTACCGTTTTCTGTTGCAGCAGGCGGCTCAGATGCAGCTCTACGAGGAGTACCATATGGATTCCCCCGAATTCTGCGACGCCAAGCCGCTTGTGCAGCAGCCGATCGCCTGATCACACGCAGTATCCCCGCGCGGAACCGTAGTGTGACAGGCTCTCGTTGACATCCGTCCTGCCGTACGTGAAGCCCGCATACACATCCTGCGCATTCTCCATGACCGGCTGTGACTGGTCTTCCTTGCTGATGGTGTGATACGCGTCCCGCAGCTTCTGGAACATACCAGTGATCTGTGATAGCTGCTGTGCACTGATGCCCTGCATATCATGCGCAAGCTCCCGATCCGCAAACGCATAGATCGCAAAGAGATTTCTCGACAGGTCATAGTTGAAATCCAGGCTGCCCCTCAACTCGGATATGCAGTTTCTTGCGCACTGCATATCCTTTTTAAATTCCTGACTGCAGCCGACTTCCTGGGCAGCGGCTGCGTCTTTCAGATATGTCAGGATCATATCGTACAGGATCACGACTAACTGTGTGCGGTTTGCCTGTGTGATCCTCCTTGTAAAGATCTGTTTCATTTCCTTTGTCATGCTGATAACCTGACCTTTCTGTCATAAAATTACTTATTGCAGCAACTGCAACATCTGCTGCGGTCTCTCGTTTGCCTGTGCAAGCATCGATGTGGACGCCTGTACCAGCACCTGCACGGTAGAGTACTCTGTCATCTCCGCCGCCATATCCACATCCATGATGCGCGAGTAAGCAGCCGTGATGTTCTCCTCCGTCGTGTCGAGATTGGTGATCGTGTGTTCTAATCGGTTAGAGTACGCGCCGATCCTGGAACGGATCGCGGAGAGCTGAACGATCGCATCGCTCACGTCGTCGATCGCAAGCCGCGCGGACTCCTCTGTCGTGAGGTCGATCTTATCCACACCAAGGTGCGCCGTGCTCATGGAAGGAATCTCGAGTTCCATATACTGGCCGGCGTTTGCACCGACCTGCACGACCATCGCACCCATGCCGGTCACATCGATCTTGAGGCAGTTTGCCGGATCGTTGTCTCCGATCGTATATTCTGTGCAGGTTGTCATCGTCTTCGTGTAGAGGAAGTCGTCCAGTGTTTTTTGCGTCGCCATCTCTGCGCCGTACTCGTTGGTGTCCTTATATAATGTGAAGGAAGCCTGCTGCCCCTGGGTTTTTGTCCCTGTCTTTCCGTCGATCGTTGTGTACTCCACTGTGAAAGTCGTGCCATCCCAGTCTACATTGTCAATCTCGATCGCACAGCCGGGATTCTTATCCTTAAAATACGCTGCGAAATCATCTTTGAGACCACTGCCGCCGTCGCCCTTATAATCTGTATAGATGTCCCGCCCCGGATCTGCCAGCGGATCTCCCTTCGAGTCAACCTTCTGGAAGAAATTGAGCTCGCTGATGTTGTAGCGCTTTCCATCATCACCCTTCACCGCGATATTTCTGTAGCATTCCACGGCGCTGTATGATGTCGTCGTAACTACCGTTGCGCCCGTGGCTTTGTTCGTATATGTGGTCGTGATACTCTCCACCGCGCCAGCCTGCGCGTTATTTGCCGAACTGTTGGTTGTCACTGTTGTCGGTCCTGTCTGGGTATTGTCGATCGGCACCCTGTTGTTCACCGCGATGTTGATCTCAAAATTGCCCTGCGCCTTGATGACGATATTCTCATCCTCGACAGTGACCTTCGACCCTTCCGGAAACGGCTTGACCTGATCGATATGGTCCTTATAGTCATTGATCGTTTCATTGGTCACGAGATTGTCTTTCAGCCAATCTTTGTCGTTGTTGACCTCATACCGCTCCTTCTCGGTCTTCTGCTCCTCGACCGACTCATAAGTGATGTCGACCACTTTTCCGTCCGGATCCTTGATCTTTGTCTCCTCTGTCAAGTATCTGGTCGTCGTATCCTCATAGTGGGAATATTTCAGTTGGCCGATCACGTACGTTCCCGTCGCGACGCCTTCCGTGTAGGACATGACCTTTGTGTTGTCAATATTCGTGTATGCCTTATAGGCAAAACTTCCGTCGAGCAGATTCTGCGAGTTAAACTCCGTCGTTGCTGCGATGCGGTCGATCTCGCTCACGAGCTGGTCGATCTCCGTCTGGATCATCGTCCTGTCCGAATCCGCATTCGTTCCGTTTGCCGACTGAATCGCAAGCTCGTTCATGCGCTGCAGGATATCGTGGATCTCGCCCATGGCGCCGTCCGCCGTGTTCAGCGCGGACAGACCGTCATTGGCACTCTGATTCGCTTCCTGCAGACTCTTGATCTGTGCGTTCATGCGCCTTGCGATCGCAAGACCGGCAGCGTTGTCCGCCGCGCTGTTGATCTTGTATCCGCTTGACAGCCTCTTGGTCGATGCCGCCACTCTCTTATCATTATTGTTCATAGCGTTCTTTGCTATGATCGATGAAACATTGTAATTAATTCTCATGCATTTTCCTCTTTCCTAAAGCCTTTATGTCAAAACCGCCGCGGACGCTACACCGCCTTCAATGCTGTCAGAAATGCTTTCGACACCTGGTAGAGCTCGCTTGTCGGGACTTTCGTGTCATCCGCCGCGCCCTTTGCATCCCTGTCCTGTCCGAACCGGTTCAGATCGACAGTCTTTGCATGCACCAGACTGATGTTCGTCTTCCTGTCACCCGATCTGCCAAGCTCCTGTCTCACGGATCCTTCAAGCTGTGCCAACTGCGTCTGTCCGGCGCGGTTCTCATACACGATCATTCCCGATATCCGCTCTCTCGTGACATCAAATTCCGCTGCCACTTTTCCGAGACTTTCTGTGTCGAACGTCACCGCCACCTTGCCGGTCTGTGAGGCGTTGTGGTAGATCTTTAAGTTCACCGATGTGATCTCACCCTTGATGTTCATCGGAATCTCGTAGTTTTCTTCCCTCGCCAGGTTTCCCGCAAGGGAAAGCCCTTTATATAATGCTTTTGCAGCCTTCACATCGATCGCTGCATTTTCGGCGCTGCCTGTGTAGAGCATCTGCCCGACTGCCTTGTTCGCCTCGCTGATGATCTCCTGATAAGACACGCCTGCCTGCTTTGCATCTGTCAGATTTTCAATGAAACTGTCCGTATGGCGCAACACTTCGCTGTCTGCCGCATCACCGTCCGCAGTCTCTGTGTTGTCCGTATCCTCGTCGCCGGAATCTGCCGCATCCGTCGTATCGGTCATACCACTTACGATCTGTCGAAACAGGGAACCGCGCTCAAAGATCAGCAAAGACGCCGCCTGGATATTATCCATACTGATATTCTGTCCATAGTCGATCAATGTCTCGATGATCTGCTCGTCGATCTGTTCCACTTCGCGCATATCCTGCTGGAAGCTCTTGAGGCTCTCCGCTTTTTCCTCTTTCGCCTGCTCGCTGCCCTTTGAAACCCTTGCCGCCTTCACGGTGTCCGCAAACGCTTCCATGGTCGTGTCTGCAGTGATATCAGATGACTCTATCTGTGCAAAATCCGTCCTGTTTGCAAGCTCCTCATTGATCTCGCCCGAAAGCCTTGCATAGTACTGCTCCTGCGATGCTGTACTGGTATCGGGATCCTGTCTGCCAGACTCGTGATCCGAAGACTGATGATATCCTGCGTTGATCTGCGTGTCGATCGCCTTGCCCTTTGTGATGAGCTGCTCCAGCCCGCCAAATCCGTCATCCACACGCACATCCATATTTTTGTCAGCCGCCGTGCGCACCGCCGACAGCATATTCTTAAAATTCATCTGCGCACCTGTCGCCACAAGGCTTCCGATCACCGCGCCATCCGATTTCTCGATCTGGCGGAACATCCTGTATATGCCGATATACGCTTCCCGCTCCTGTGCGCTGATACCGTGCGCCCGGTCAAGCCGCTGTAAAAATTTCGAGTACTTCTCCGCATCCTGTGCGGGATCGGCGTCCCTGTTGTCCAGATACGCCTCGAGCTCCTCCATGGTCATCTCCAGCGGATTCTTCTGTTCCCGTATCATCTGGAGCGTCGCTGCCGGTGTCATCCGGCTGATCACGCCGGTCACCTGACTGTCCGCTTCCTTGACCGCCTGGATATTCTCCTCGCTGATCTCCATGCGGTTGTATCCAAGGATCCTGACCGCCCGCTTGTTTGCCTCGCTCGTCTCCAGTCCCAGATCGCTGAGGATATCATCGATATTGCGGAACGCCTTGCTGATCCGGTCGCCGAGATCCTTGCGCGGCTCCGTCATCAGCGTCTCGTACGCCGCCGATGCCTTATGCTGCTGATCCGGATTCTGCCCCGCATGGTTGTTGTTCTGCTGGTTGAGTTGGTTCTCCAACTGATCCTGGAGCTCCCTGCCTGCCTCATGGATATGGAGCAGCGTACTCTGTGAAAATCTAGACAAAATCCTGCCGATCACTGCCGCGGGCATGCCTGACAGCTCTTTCGTCCTGGTCAGTGTCTCTTCGTATAATAATGCGCGCTCTGCATTTTCCGCCGCGCTCTCTCCCTGAAAGAGAACTGCATTGATGCGCTCTTCTGCCGCCCTGAGCGCATCCACGAGCTTGGAAAGCTCCGTCGTGTCAATGGAGATCCCCGCTTTTAAGAGGTGTCTGTTCGCCTCCTCCGTCATCATGAGACGGATCTCCTCGAGCTGGCGTCTCGCCTGTACTTCCTTCAATGCCCCGGCGTCCGAACCCACGGCTGCCGTGCCTGCATCGCCTGTATCTGCATCGATATCTGTATTACTGTTATCTGTGTCTGTCGGTTCTGTTCCGGTTATATCAGACGTGCCGGCACGCTTTTGATCCGGCTGCTGTGCCGGTGCCTGCTGCCCGTCGATCTGTTTCTGCGCCTCTGCCAGATTTTTGAGATTCATCTCTTTTCCCGATCCGGCTACCTCATGGACTGCCTCATCGGAGATCTGCCCCACCTGTTCGGCGATCTCACGCGCCTGCTCTGCCACAGAGCGCTCACCTCTCATGTCCGCCCCGCTCGGCGCCTTGCCGTTTTCCATGGCTGTGACGCACAGATCGGCAATGTCATCCAGACGCATCGGAAGCGGCAGATTTCTCAGTTCCGTGACTTTGGTGAGGTTCTCCGCATTTAATTCGATGCCGGACGATATGAGCCACCTGGCATTTTCTACCGCCTGTGCCCTGGTTTGTGCATCCGTGTCAAGCCCCGCCTCTGCCACAACGGAATCGATGCGTGTCCTGAGATTGTCCCAATTGATGCTGTCCGCTTTCTTCGCATAATATTTCCCATAGCTTCCCTGTCCCTCACTGTAGTAGCCCTGGGACTGGCGGATATCCGATGCGCTGGAATACTGCGCCTTGTAGATATTCTCGATCGTTGGCGCTTTCCCGTTCACGACAAGATACTTGATGGCATCCTCCGAGAGTTCCCCGATCCCTGATGCCTCCATCACCGCGCTCACAAGCTCCGCGATATTCTCTTCTGTGACAGGCATGTCACTTTCCTGCAGCGCATCCGAGAGTTTCCCGACAAGCCTGTTGACGAGTGCACCCGCGTCTGTCCTGCTTCCCACGATCTGTTCTATGGTATCCAGATCAAGATCATCATTGTATCCTGCAACCTCGACTCCTGCCTTTGCCAGCGTCACCTTGATCCTGTCTACAATCGTCACATACGTCTCCACATCGGTGCTTCCCGGCGTGAAGCCCTCCTCCTGCATCTTCTGGAGATCTTCCCCCGAAACGCAACTAGACATCACTATCATAAAGTCTTGCTTGGATTGAGCATTTGAATTAGCTGCCTGCTGCATAATCTCTTCAGCGGTCATTCCATGACCTCCGTATGCTTCGTTATCCATAACTTTATCAGCGATGTCCAGTGTGAAACCGCTCCTGGATACATTTCCCGTACCCTGGGCGGCTGGTCTGTATGTAGTTGTAGCCTGTTCGGTGCTGACTGGTACAGAGGCGGAATACTGCGTATCTACCGTAATATTCATACACATTCCCTGCTCTTTCCCTGTCTTGTCATATTCATGCAGCCTGCCGCAGCGAGCCGCCCATTACTGCCCTTTCGCCCGTCCGCGGGCAAATTCCAGTAACAGTATTTCTCTTGTAGTATATATCGAAATGTTTGCGGAAAAACTTAAGAGTGAATCCGAAGAAATGTGATTGTTCCCCTGCGGCGGATATGGTATAATAAGAAATATAATAATAAGAAAAGGAAGTGATCACATGGCATTACTGGCAGGCGAATACCAGAAAACAGAAAAGATCGGCGGTGTCATCTACAACATGTCGCCGTCCCCCAACTATCTGCACGGAGTTGTCAACAACAACATTAACACGATCATCAAAATGAGCTTAAAGGACAGCCTCTGCCTCGTATTTATGGAAAACCTTGACTTTCAATATCAGCCCGACGTGAGCGACGACTATATCATCCCGGACATCATGATCGTATGCGACCGCAAAAAGATCAAGGGTGGAGCCTATACCGGCGTTCCAAAGTTCATCGTGGAAACCCTGAGTCCCTCCACCTCCATGCGGGATCTCACCATCAAGAAGAATATCTACGAAACAGCAGGCGTCTCCGAGTACTGGATCGTGTCGCCCAAAGAGTGCGGCGTGCAGATCTACTATCTCGAACAGGGAAGATACGAGCTTGTGAACAGCTACATCCTCGAGGACGACAAAAACGATGAATTTTACAATGCGGAGACGATCATCAGCCTGAGAGCGTTTCCAAACATTCGCATGACGCTCGCCGAGATCTTTGAAAATGTATATCCTGACTTATGATCCTACTGCCGCCACTCCCCATGATGCAGCGCCCCTTCCATCTGCATACCTGCAAAGCCCTGCTGTCTGAGCGCCTCATAGAGCACGATGGCGGCGCTGTTTGCCAGATTCAGACTTCGGATCTGGCAAAGCATCGGGATGCGGATGCAGGTGTCCTCATGATCCATCAGGATCTCCTCCGGAATCCCCGCACTCTCCCTGCCAAACATGATAAAATCGTCCCTGCCAAACGATACCTGCGTGTAGACCTTTTTCGCCTTGGTGGTCGCCATCCAGATCCGCGCTTCTTTGTTCTGCGCGAGATTCTTCGCCGCAAACTCCTCAAAATTCATGTAGCGGCGCACGTCAAGATGTTCCCAGTAATCCATGCCTGCCCTGCGCAGCTCCTTGCCCGTCAGCCGGAATCCAAGCGGCTCGATCAGGTGGAGCACCGTCCCCGTCGCCACGCAGGTCCTGCCTATATTTCCAGTATTTGCCGGAATCTCCGGCTGATGCAATACGATATTCATGATGTTATCTCAACCGCCCGACAAAGCGCTCCAGCCTTGCGATCGCCTTCTTGAGATTCTCGAGGGAATACGCGTAAGAGATACGCAGAAATCCCTCCCCGCTGTCGCCAAAGGCATTTCCGGGAACCACTGCAAGCTTCTCCTCATGCAGAAGCTTCGTGGCAAACTCGTCGCTCGTCATGCCAAACTGCTTCACACACGGGAACATATAGAACGCGCCAAACGGTTCAAAACACTCCAGCCCCATCTCTTTGAATGCATTGACCAGATAGCGGCGTCTCTGATTGTAGGACTCCCGCATCATCTGCACGTCCGCATCGCCGTTGCGCAACGCATCGATCGCCGCGTACTGCGACGTGGTCGGCGCGCACATGATACAGAACTGGTGGATCTTGTACATCTGCTCGATAATTTGTCTGGGTCCGCACGCGTAACCAAGCCGCCATCCTGTCATGGCGTATGATTTCGAAAAACCATTGATCAGGATGGTGCGCTCCCACATGCCGGGAATATTGGCGATGGAGACATGTTTATCCGTGTAGCACAATTCCGAATAGATCTCGTCGGACAGCACAAAGAGATCATGCTGCTCGATCACCTTCGCGATCTCCTCCAGATCCCCGCGCTCCATGACCGCACCTGTGGGATTGTTTGGAAACGGCAGGATCAGCACTTTTGTCCTGTCCGTAACTGCCGCCTCCAGCTCCGCCGCTGTCAGCCGGAACTGATTCTCGTTTTTTAATTCAATGATCACGGGCTTTGCGCCGGCAAGGATCGCACAAGGCTCATAGGAGACGTAGCTTGGCTGCGGTATGATCACCTCATCGCCGGGATCGACCATGGCGCGCAGTGCGATGTCGATCGCCTCCGATCCGCCCACTGTCACGAGAATGCCGTCCCTGGGGTCATAGTTTAGGTCAAACCGCCTGTTCATGTATCGGTTGATCTCCTCGCGCAGCTCCAGCAGACCCGCGTTTGCCGTGTAAAAAGTGCGCCCCTTTTCAAGCGAGTAGATGCCCTCATCCCTGATATGCCACGGCGTCTCGAAATCCGGCTCGCCCACGCCAAGCGAGATGACATCGGGGTCGTTCATCTCGCTCACGATATCAAAATATTTGCGGATCCCCGACGGCTTGATCGTCGTGATCGTTTTCGATAATGGATTTCTCATGGCGTCACCTGTATCCTTTCGTCAGACGTTTTCCTGTCCAGGACAGTACCGTGATCCTTGTACTTTTTTAAGATGAAATGTGTCGCCGTGCTGATGACTGTCTCGAGTGTCGAGAGCTTATCCGACACAAAATTGGAAACCTCCTTGAGTGTCTTTCCCTCGAGGCTCACCAGCAGATCATATCCGCCGGAGATCAGATACACTGCATGTACCTCCGGATACTTATAAATGCGCTCTGCGATGCTGTCAAATCCCTTGCCGCGCTGCGGTGTCACACGCACCTCGATCAGTGCGCTGACCTTCTCCACCGAAGTCTTCTCCCAGTCGATCAGCGTATGGTATCCGCAGATGATCCCCTCTTTCTCCATCTGCTCCATCTCGTTTATGACATCTGTCTCCTCCATGCCAAGGATCACTGCAAGCTCGTGCAGGTCAATCCTGCTGTTCTTCTCTATGATCGATAAAATCTGTTCTCTCATCAATTGCCCCTCCATTTTCCTGTAATTTATTATTTTGAAAATAACGATATAATTGATCCCCATTTGCCGGCTCCAGGTAGCGCGACTCCTCTCCATGACGTATGATGCGGTCATTTCCCTGTGTTGTCCGCCCGATCACCGCAGCCTCCACGCCTGCCCCTGCGAGCCTGCCGACCAGCTCCCCGCCATTTGGCGTCACGATCAGCAGACTTCCGCCTGCCGACAATTCATATGGGTTCAGATCAAAAAATTCGCATACCTCGATCGTCTCCTGTCTCACAGGTATACGCTTTAAGTCTACGACCAGTCCAACGCCATTTGCTGCCGCCAGCTCCCAAAGGCTTCCGAACACGCCGCCCTCGCGCGCTGCATGCAGATAATCTGCGCCGGACTTAACGGCGGTAGCGGCCTCCGGCACGACCGACAGATACCGGTAAAAGTCCGCGGCCTCGGCGACCAGATCCGCCGGATAGCGCCCGCCCAGCTTTCCGGCGCTTCCCTGTGCGATCACGGCTGTCCCCTCGAGACCGATCCACTTTGTCATCACGATATCCTCGTCCACGAGCGCCCGCTTCTTTAGGACCACAAGGTTGCTGTCGCCCTTGTTTTCCAGCCCCGCGTTGACGACGCAGACAGCGGACGGCTCCGCGTCAGACGGCAGCACCTGCACGTTGCAGCTAAGGATCGGGATCCCTGTCTCCTCCGCCTGCAGGGCTGCCTCCCCAATCATGCCGCGCACCTTGATCTCCCGCATTTTCGCCGGAACCGTCACGGTGACATTCGCGTATGTACAGCGCAGTCCCAGCGCCCCTTCGTTGGCGCTGCGCGCGATCATCTGATTCACCGCCGCCAGATACGCGCGCACTGCCACCTTTTTGTCCCTGCCGTATGCAAATGCCTGACCGGACACGATCCCTGCACATGCCGCATCTGCACTGTCCGCCAAAACGGCGCAGTCTGCCCCCAGTCCTGCGCCATCATAGTATTTCCTGTTTTCAGTTGAATTTGTCTTCATGACTTTGCTAACGGAGCGCTCATAGATGCTCTCAGTCAATTTTCCGCAATTCATAACAAATCCCCTTTTGTAAGTATGTGTATCCTTAGGGCTGTGCCTGCTGCTCTGCCTGCGCCTGCTGTTCCAGCAACTGTTGCTGCTGTTGCTGAAGCGCCTGATAGTACGCTTCCAGCGCCGCCTGCTGCTCCGCTGCCGCCCGCTGCTCATCTGTCATCGCCGCCTGCTGCTCTGCCGCTGCCGCCATCTCTGCCTTGATCGCCGCCGCCTCCGCCTTGCAGGTGTCTATGCTCCCTGACGCCACTGCCGCGTTGATGCGGGCAGCATAATTGGGATTGTCCGTGTTGACACCCACTGTCGCAGATCTCGGCGATACCTTGTAAGAGCTCTTGTTGATCACCTCGCGGCTCACCTCGACACCGTTCTCCTCGACGATCTTCCAGAGCTGCGCCGTGTATCCGATGTGCGCCGACTCCACGCTGATATATCCCACGCCCTGGCTGGTCGTGGGCGTGATGATCTCATGATCCGGACGCGTCGTCGAGAGCGTCTCGCTCTCGTAGCGCACAACATGCCCCGGATCCCGCTGCTCCATGCCGTAGATCGTGAACGTGATCTGCTTATTTTCCGTGATCCCTTCGATGTAGATCGGATTATCCCAACTGTTGACAAACCTGAAATCCTTGCCCGCAGACTCCGCGATCGCTGCGTCCATCGACGGCTTCACATAGGCGATGATCATCGAATGGTTGTTCCTCTCCGTCACCTCAAGCTCTGACAGCAGCACCGCGTTGTACAGCGTTGTCGACACCTGGCAGATACCGCCGCCGAGACTGTCGACCACCTTTCCATTCTGATACGATCCCGCCGGGTAGTATCCGTTTGCCTCGGTGAAAGGCTTGATCGCGTCATATGTCGAAAATTCGTCCCCCGGATACAGAAGCGTTCCGTTGATCAGCCGGCAGCCGTTCTCGACATTCTTGCACCGCGCAGAGCTGCTGGTGGAGTAGCTTGTCGTGAACGTGCCAAGCACATCTGTCATCTTCTGCAGATCCTCGACCGTTCCTTTTGGCTCTGACACATCGATCGCAAGGTCGATGGAAGCATCCTGATAATCCCAGCCGACTGTTATGTAGTCATACGTCTTGTTCAGCGACTCCTCGATGTTTACCCGCTGGCCGGTCTGTCCCTGCTCTATGACAAACTCCCCGTTGATCCTGGTGATCGTATTGTTGATCGGCGGGATATCGTACTCTGCGCACTGCTCCTCGAGCACTGCCCGGATCAGATCCCTGTCAAGCGACAGCTTCAGTTCATACACCTTGTTGCCGTGCTTTAGATCCTGGATCGCCTTGTATCTCCTCACGATGTTTCCCTTTTTGCCAAGCGCCGCCGCCGCGTCGATATCCGCCACGTTCACCCACTGCAGTCCGAGATCCCCCGCCATCACACCGACGTAATGGTCATCCACGGCACCGAAAGTGATATGCCTGGTCTTGAGTTCCTCGACAAACGCGCTGACCGTTGCCTTTGCCTCATCCGCCGTCATTCCCGCGAGACTGATGTCCCCCATGTACACCCCTTCCAGGATCACGTCATCATCCGAGGCCGCCACAGCGTCATTTAGACTGAATATCCCTGCCAGCGCAACGGAGAGCAGCAGCGCCAGCACGGCAGATCCAACGAATCTCCTTATTCTTCTCATAGATTCCTACTCCTATTTTTGATCGGTTTTTTTTGCATTGTTCCGAATAATGTGATATAATGTGATTCGATATATCAGAAGCCAAAAACACTCAAAGCCGTCGGAAGTACCATGGCGAGTACCAGGATAATGGCTATGACAGCAGCGATCTTGCGCTGGGTTTTTTTATTGTTCATATTCATCATGGCTGTTCACCCCTTTTCGAAAGGATATTATATATGAATTTTATCATTTTTGCAAGCTTTCCAATTATATGTCTTATATTTTCTTACGCCCTGCGCAGCACGAAGCGCAAGGAGCAGGACATCGACCGGGAATTCTGGGACCGGGAGCAGAAAGCAAACTTCACGCGCAAGAAACCGCTCGACGGCCTGAACTATATCACGATCCCGGAAGAGCTGCTCACCATGAAGCCCGCGCTCATGACCGAGGAGCTTGCAGGCTGCCTGAACGACCTTAAGGACTTGTCCGGCTCCCAGATCGTCAATCTCACAGGCTACACCAACACAGACCTCAAGCTGGAATACGGAACTGCTAATATTACTATATTAAGCGATTTCGATTTTCATTACACAAATCTGGTGACACTGCTGCAAAAACTTGCAGAGATGCTGCACGACAATCTGGATGACGAGCTCGCCGTCAAAGTTCTCGAGTTTGCCGTCTCCACCGGAACCGATGTCAGCAAGAGCTATTACCTGCTCGCCCAGCTCTATCAGCAGATGGGCACACCGGAAAAGATAGAACATCTGATCACACAGGCGCAGGGCATCAATTCCCTCCTGAAGGATACGATCGTCGAAAATTTGCGAGCAGCCTGTCGATAAGCCTGCTCGCTTCGTTTTTGGTGATCTTTTCCAGATCGATCGACTCCTCCGTGACATTTGCAACCGGATAGAGTGTCAGCGCCTCACACCGCAGATGATACTGCCCGATCAGCCGCTGCAGCAGCTCGAGCTGCTTTGGCGTGGCAGGACTTTCCTTTTTCACTGTATAGATCAACGGCTGCGGCTGAAAGATGTCGCTGCCGCTCTCCCCGTACTCGCGCGCCAGGATCCCGTAGAGCTGATGCGCCGCGACCGCATCATTGAAAGCCCTGTGCGCATCCAGGCTGATCTGATAATAGTCGCACAGAAAACCCAACTGTCTGCTCTCCAGATCGCCCAGAAACCGCTTGGCGATCCTGAGCGTGTCGATCCCCTGCTTCTCAAATGTCCGCTTCTGATTCACTGCCGCCTTCTTGACAAAAGAATAATCAAATAAAATATTGTGCCCCAGAAGCACATCGTCCCCCACAAACAGCAAAAATGCCTCCAGGATCTCGTCGATGTACGGCGCCGCTGCGACATCCTCATCGCGGATGCCCGTAAGCTCCACGATCCGCGCAGGAAGGCTCTTTGCCGGATTGACAAACGTGGAGAACGTGTCCGCAGGCTCCCCGCCCCGGACTCTGACCGCCCCGATCTCTATGATCTTGTCGTATTTTGGATTTAGTCCTGTCGTCTCGATATCAAAGGCGACATAATTCATTGGTATATTCATCGCTTTAGTCTTCCCCGGGCTTGTCCCCGCAAACTTCCAGCAGTTTCTTGTACTCCCTGTTCAGAAAGATCAGGCTCATCTCATAATCGTGCATATTTTTCTGTTTCATGGAAGAGAGCATCAGACCTGCAAAAAAGGACTGCATCGCCGCCATGTACACAAAACCGCACACGATCAGCGTGGGAAAGCGCTCCACAAGCCCAGTGTCGAAATACTCCCCCATCACAGGCGCCAGAAAAGCTGTCGAGATCAGCACGAGCACGACTGCAATCCAGGAAAAAAAGCCCATCGGCTTATAATTTTTGTATAGTCTGATGATCGTCATGATCACCTTGAATCCGTCCGAGTACGTGTTGAGCTTCGACTCGCTGCCCTCCGGCCTGTCCCGGTACTGGATGATGACATTCTCCACACGCATATTTTTGTCAATGGCGTGAATGCTCATCTCGGTCTCGATCTCGAACCCCTTGGAGAGCACCGGAAACGACTTCACGAACTGGTAGCTGAAAGCCCGGTAGCCTGTCATGATGTCGCGGATGTCACTCTTGAACATGCTGTTGATCGCACCGCGCACGAGCGAGTTGCCAAAATTATGAAACGGCCGTTTATTCTCCTCAAAGTAGGATGAGGAGAGCCTGTCCCCCACAACCATGTCGGCATTTCTCTCAAGCACCGCCTCGCACAGTTTCCCCGCCTCATCCGCCGGGTATGTGTCGTCACCGTCCGTCATGACATAGCACTTTGCATCGATCTCGCGGAACATCCGCCGGATCACGTTTCCTTTTCCCTGCTGATACTCATAGCGCACCACTGCGCCTGCGCGCCGCGCGATCTCATCTGTGCCGTCGTTCGAATTGTTGTCGTATACGTATATCACCGCTGCGGGAAGCGCCCGCCTGAAATCCTTTACGACCTTTTCTATTGTCCTGCTCTCATTATAACAGGGAATGAGCACCGCGATCTCGTCCATACTAAACCTCCACGTTTCATGTTTTATAAATGATATTATAGCATATTTCCCATTGCAAGTGTATCACAAATTTGCATGTTCCTTCTCCGCCTTATTCCGGATGCGCAGTTCCTTGAAAAAAGTCTTAAGCATCCGCGAACATTCCTCCTCCATGACCCCCTGCACGGACTCCACCTGATGGTTGAACTGAGGGGTATCGAGAATATTTAGCACGGAACCTGCGCACCCCGCCTTGGGGTTCATGCACGCCATGACGACCTTGGGAATGCGCGCCTGCACAATGGCGCCCGCGCACATCTGGCAGGGCTCCAGCGTGACGTACAGAGTGCAGTCCTCCAGCCGCCAGTCCCCGATCACCCTGCTCGCCTTCCGGATCGCAGTGATCTCTGCGTGGGCGAGCGTGCTCTTGTCGGTATTGCGCCTGTTGTAGCCGCGCCCGATGATCTTTCCGTCATGCACGATCACACAGCCGATCGGCACCTCCCCGAGCGCATATGCCTTCTTTGCCTGCCTGACAGCCTCCCTCATATATTTTTCGTCCTCGCTGAGCAACTGTGTCCGCTTCATTTTCCCGCAACCTTTGCATCCAGCCACGCGAGGACATCCCTATAGACCAGATCCCTGTCAAGCTCATTGAGCACCTCGTGCCGGTCCTCCTGGTAGATCTTGACCGAGACATCCTCGACACCCGCCTTCTCATATCCGGTTGAAACCTTCCGCACATCCTTTCCGTAATGTCCGACCGGATCCTGCCCGCCCGCGATAAAGAACAGCGGCAGCTCCGATGGGATCCTGTCGACATTCTTCCTGTTCTGAATAAAGGAGAGCACCTCAAAAAGCGTCCTGTAGCCATTGATCGTAAAAAGAAAGCTGCAGTACTTACTGCTCCTGCAGAAATCCACGATCGCGTCATCCCGCGTCATCCAGTCACTCTTCGTCCGGGGCTCGGGAATGCGCTTCTGATAGCCGCCAAACGCGCTCATCTCAAGAAGCCGGGAGCGGAAACGGTCCCCCAGCACGAGCCGCATCGCGTTTGCCACGACCATCCCTGCTGCCAGTACGAGCCGGCTCTGGCTTCCTGTGCCGCAGATGACGGCGCCGTCCAGATCCATGCCGTAGGTCATCAGATATCTTCTCGCCATAAAGGAGCCCATGCTGTGTCCCAGCAGAAAGTACGGTCTGTTCTTATATTTTTTCTTCGCGTATTTCGTGACGCGGTGCAGATCCGCCACAACAGTCGCGCTCATATTCCGGGGGCAGAAATACCCCAGATCGGCATCGTTCCCCGCAGTCAGCCCATGTCCCAGATGGTCATTTCCGATCACCGCATAACCGTGTCCGTTCAAATACAGTGCAAAATCCTCATAGCGGTCGATCATCTCGATCATCCCGTGTGAGATCTGCACGACCGCCCTGACTTCGCCATCCGGCTCCCACAACACCACATGAAGCCTGTGCACGCCATCCCTCGATGGGATATAAAAATCTTTTCTCTTCATCGCTTTACTCCTTTTCCTCTGGGTGCCCATGTCTGTCCAATCGAGTAGGGGAATGTCCCTCTCCCCTACTCGTGCGCGACCCGTGCGCCGCGTTAGCGGCATTTTTCCTCTGCACGGGTCTGTCCAATCGGGTAGGGGAATGTCCCTCTCCCCTACTCGTGCGCGACCCGTGCGCCGCGTTAGCGGCATTTTTCCTCTGCACGGGTCTGTGCAAAAAACGGGAGCAGTCCTTCCTGCCCCCGTTCTCCTCGCTTTGATTAACACCTTAATAATTATTTAGATATGAACTTTACATTTTGGAAATCATCACGACTGACAGATCATACTCATCAAGAAATTCGTCAATATCCCTCTCATCGTTGATCTCCATAGCTACTTCAAACTCTCCGGTCACAGGGTTTAAAAAACCTGCTATCATCTCGCCTGTGGCCTGAATCTTTCTGATCATTGGTTTCTTGTTTAAAATATCAATTCTCTCAGATACTTCTCTCTTTGCTACTAACATGCTGTCTCCCCTTTCAACCCTCTTCAATGTTATATATCAACTTTGATCCGCCCCTTTGGTGACAAGTTTACCTCTCTTAAACTGCCACACCATTCCGACTGGCTTCAGGCACTGATTCCTCTCTGAACGTGCCCAGCCCTGAGCAGCTTCCAAGTTCCATATATCCATAATCCTTATTATAAGCAGTTATGTTGTCAAGGTGCCTTTGGCATGTATGTACATACCTCCGAGATAATCAAAGCTAATTTATGATTAGTTTCTTTCCCGGTCCCATTCTCCCTCTAAGGATCCCGGCGCCGAAACGTAATCAACCTAGATGGAATATTATGTAAACAAGCAGGTTATCCACATACCTGCACATTTTTGTGGATAACTTATAGAAAAATTTAATGCAGGGACTCCTTTTTTCTATTCCCAGCCATTTTCCTCAATAGTAGCATATGTATTTTTATAAATCAATCCTTATTTTCCAAATTGTGCAAATTTACATAACTTTTTAGTTATGTTTACCATATTCCTCGTTATGTTACCGAGACAGTTCTTTATTTAATTTTAACTATACAATCATCCCTGTTTTATGATATGATAATTTCATATAGAAATATCTGCCAAAATTAACGTATCGGAGCCTTTAGACAGTCCTGACGGCTCCTGCGCTGCTCATGCAAGGAGGACTCATGTACAAATTATCCACGCAATCACTCAAGCCCGGCATGGTATTGTATGAAGATATCTACACACCCGACAATGTCATTCTCTTTAAGGCAAATACTGCTCTGACACAGGAAAATATACAGTCGCTGCACGAATACCGTTTTGATGAGGTCAGCCTGAGCGAACCCGACGAGGTCGATCTGACACACTACAAATATCTGCATGCACATCCGGATTTCCAGCGTTTCAACAATGTGTATACAGTCACTCTCGACTCTTTCCACAGGATCATGCGCACCCTCGATACCGGTCTGGAACTCAATATCGCAAGGCTCCTCTCCCTGCGGGACGAGATCATCTCTGCCGTCAGGAACGGGGAACAACTGTTGGATTATCTCTATAATATGATGCCCAATGAGAACGAGATCACTTATAACCACTGTTTTAACTGCGGTATGCTGTGTTACGTCTTTGGCAAGTGGCTCGACATGAACGATGAGGATCTGGACAACCTGACGGTGTCCGGTTTTATCTTTGACATCGGTAAGACAAAGGTATCTGACGAGCTGCTATGGAAGCCCGACAAGCTCACGCCCGAGGAATACATACAGATGCAGCATCACATCCACTTAGGATACGAGCTTGTCAAATCCAGAAAGCTCCCACCGCATGTGGTCAGTGTTATGATCATGCACCATGAGCGCTGCGACGGAAGCGGCTACCCTGCCCGCTTAAAGGAAAGCCGCATCGATCCCTTTGCACTGATCGCCGCGATCGCCGACACTTACGAGGCGATGACACACCCCAGGGCACAGCGCGTAGCCCTGACACCCTTCCAGGCGATCCGCGTCTTTGAGGAGCAGGGTTTCGACAAGTACGGCGCGAGCATCCGCCCCATTCTCACGCGCATTGCCAACATGTATAAAGACCGGCGCGTCTGCGTGACCGGAAATCTCAACGGACGGATCACGGAGATCCACGAGGACGCCCTGTCGCGTCCAACGATCTTTGTCAACAATGTATCTTTTGACCTGCGGACAAAACCAGGTGCAGAAATAACCCGTATGCTGTAGCATACGGGTTATTTTCATTTTATTTCTCAAAGATCCCTTCTATCCTGTCCTGTAGCTCCTGCGCGGAGAGTCCTTCCGCATTTTGCAGGAGCGACTCCAGCGACTCCTTCGCCTCGCTGAGCTTTTCCTCATCCGTGCTGTAATCGTCGATGAACGACCGGATCGATTCCTCGATCTTCGCCTGACCCTCGCCATTGATCCCCAGTGTCTTCGACAGATCGTCACTCTGAAAGAAATCACTGACTTCCTGCGAGAAAGCCTTCTTTATCTCCTCCGCAGCCTGTGCCTTGATATCGCTGACGACACTGTCCACATACGCCTCCGGATCCTGCGCGGACAGATCCCCCTGGCAGCCACCCATGCCGCCCGCCATCAGCACACTGAGCACCACTGCTGCCATCACTGTTCTTCTCACGGCTGCTCACCCTCTGTCTGATTGCGGTTCTGCGCCGCGTTCATCACCTCGAGCGCCTCCTCACTGATCAGATTCTCCTTTTTCTTCTTCATTGAAGTCACCGGCTTCTCGGACCATGCCATGGCTTTGAATCCGGGCGTCGTCGTCCGGATCCTGAGATAGCTCTTGCCATCCTCGACAAAGCGGACAATGGATATATTCCTCCACTCATAAAACTCAAACGGCGCAAACTCGATCTTGATCTCCTTAAGCAACCCCTTCGCCTCAAAATTTACCAGCTTGTTATCCACTCTGACAGGCATGGTATATATATATTTATTATCGGTGGTCTGAATGATCGTCGTCTCAAAAAGTGCCGATTTTCCCTCTTTACTGACTCTGATCGCTGCCATAGCCGGTATTGGAATATCTTCTACATTCATGTACACACTGCTCCTTCCTCTCGATTATATATAACAGTATAATCTGTTTATTTGGGAATTGTCAAGGATAAACGAAAAGTCCGCCGGAGTTAGCGTTTTGTCGGAAAGCGAGATTGTGTGATTTGTGTGAATTCACATGAAAGTCTTTCTTTTTTTAAAGTTTTGTGTTAAATTAATATGAGGTTTGACATTCAGAGCCTTATTAATACTTATTATTTGGAAAGGATAGGTCTACAAAATGGCTGGAAAAGATAAGGAAATTGCAAATAAAGAGCATGTGAGCAAAGATAAAAACGAAACCTCGAACATTAGCAAGAGCAAGGCTAAGCGCGAACAGCGCAAAAAGGAAGTTGCCAGGGGGAAACGCCAGAAGCGCACCGCAGCACTCATCGGCGGCGTTGCCGCCGCCGCGGTTGTCGCCCTGATCGCTGCCGCGATCGGTAAAAATGTGTATCTGGCATCGATGCGCACGACGCCGATCACGGATCCCAGCGCGGGGCTGACCGCAGACGGGAAGATCGAGGGTGTCAATGTGAAAGACATGCTCACATTAGCCGACTATGCAAATATCACCGTTCCCGCGGAAAAGGTTGCCGCGACCGCGGAGGAAGTGGAAGGCGACATCAATTCCGCACTGCTGTCCCACCGCGAGGCGAGCACGGACGAGACGCTCGAGATCAAGGACGGCGATACGGTCAACATTGATTATGTCGGCACGATCGACGGCGTTGAATTCGAGGGCGGAAACAGCAATGGCGCAGGATATGACCTGACGATCGGTTCGGGCTCTTTCATCGATGACTTTGAGCAACAGCTAATCGGTCACAAGCCTGGCGAAAGCCTCACTGTCGAAGTGACATTCCCCGAGGGATACCGCGACGATGACACGGTTGCCGGAAAGGACGCAAGCTTTGCCGTCACCGTCAACAGCATCACCGTCACACCGGAGTTCACGGACGAGTTTGTCGCGAAGAACTTCTCGGAGGAGGGCATGTCCACCGCGGAGGAGTACCGCGCTTTTATCGAGAACCGCTATTATGAGCAGCACTTAGAAGAATATCTGGCAGACTATATCGTGGAGAACTCGACTGTCAGATCCTATCCGTCGGACTATCTCAAGAAACTTCGGGCAGTCACAAAGTACAATGACGAGTCCATGCTGGCATACTACAACCAGATGTATTCTTCCATGGGAATGGCGGCATACGAAAATGTCTGGGATATGATGGGCGAGGACATCACCGACGAGCTGTCCTACGAAAAGGATCTGCGGGAGCGCACGAAGGAGATGGCAAAGACAGCGATGGTGTACCAGGCGATCTTTGAGGACGCCGGCCTTACCATCGATATGGACGCGGTGTTCGCTGACATGACAGCGCAAAGCGGCGAGGAGTACGTGACAAACATGAAGGAAAACTATGGCGAAGGCTACATGGCACAGGCAGAGATCCAGGAAGCGGTCACAGACTATCTCATGGAACGATATAAATGATCAGATCAGAAGACAAGGCGCATGCTGCGGTCGCAGCACGCGCCTTTACCAATCCAGTTCGAACGCGGCAAATGCATCCTTTGCCGCAAAGTGCTCCTCCCTGTAGCGGAGCAGATACGCCTTGATCTCGGCACCGCACGCCCCCGCATCCGCCAGCAGGCTGTCAAAATTGTCTTCCGTGATACAGCCAGAATCCGCAAACACCTGATAATATTCCAGCTCGTCCATATGCTCTTCCATGATGAGCTCCCATGCCTGCGGCGCGTCCGTTCCCTTGGTGTGGCGCCGCAGATATTCCCGGAGCAGTTCCCGCGTCGCATCCGAGATCTTATACGGATGCATCAGCCTAAAATACACGATCCGAAGCTTCATCTTGCGCTTTTCCACAGGGTAGGATCTGATATCATAGTCCTTCCCCTCATAATCCTCCTCGCCGCACGTCCACAACTCCTCAAAACCATCGAGGTCATCGAGCGCCACGAGCGCCAGCAGTTTCTCATCCCAGCGCTTCATCCAGGCATCGCCTGCAAAATCCAGCGGGTCGAGCAAAAAATAATCGCGAAACACCGTGACTGCCGCCGCGAGCATCTCATAAAGCCCCAGCGGCGCGTATTCCGCCCACTCCGCCTGTGAACTGCACAGAACGATCTCCTTTAGCTGCCCGCAGCCCAGAAAAAGCTCCTTTCCCCAGCGCATCGGCTTGCGCGGAATGGAGACGGAGTGAAGCTGCTCCATATGGGCAAAAGCCCAGTCGCCGATCTCCCCGACAGTGTCGGGCACTGCCACATAATGAAGCGTCTTGCAGCTTAGGAACGCCTTCCGCTCGATCGCCGTGACCGGACTTTCCTCGATCTCTGACGGAATGTACACCCTGTCCGCGATGCCGCGGTAGCGCCTGACTGTGATGCCGTCCTTGCAGGACATGTACGCGAGCTGCCCTCCGCCGCCGATTTCCATCACTTTCTCTTCCACACTCATAATTCTAACGCCTCGATCTCCCTCATGATATCGTCCTGCCGCTCATGCAGCATCAGATCCTCGTTGTGTCTCTGGTAATCCGCGCTTCCGTACAGCCCGATAAAGCGCGCGCTGTACGCATTCACAGTGAGCTCTGTGACGAGCACGAGCACTTCGTTTCCATCCATGAACGCCACCTCGCTGAACGCAAAGAGGTTGTGCAGCCTTGTCTGTATCCTGCCGTTCTCTTCCTTCATGCCGGCAACCTCCGCATCAAAATCCGCCTTGATCATGGCAAATGCCGCCGCCTCGTCGGGTTTCCCGAGCCGTAATTTCCTCTCCGCCGTCTCCAGAAACCGGATAACTGCCCTGTGCCTGTGCTTCTCTTCATTTGAGAGTGTTCCCGCGTTTGCCATGGAGGCAAGAAGCTTTTCTCTATTTGTGATCTGATTTGCGATCTGCGCCTGCACGCCTTTTTGCGCGTCCTTTTCGCACAGGGTCCGTATGACTTTCAGAAGCTTCATCAGATCCGTGAGATAATCGGACCGCTCGAGATTCTCCTTCATCTCGCTCTCGAGCTTGTCAAGCAGCATCCCAAGCAGCGACAGGCGCTCGTCAAACTTCGCGATCCGCGCCCGCTCCACGACCTGTGCGGAATTTGTTCCCGCGAGGATCTCCTCGACCTTATAGTCCTTTTTGTACTTGTTGTACAACTCATAATACGCCGTGAATTCTTTCACGATCTTCTCATTATGGAGATACTGTGCGACTAGGGTCTCATCCACGCAAAGCCCCTCCTCCTCGCACAGAAGCATCATCGCCGACAAGTCCTCCCAACCCCTTGCCGTGACGTAGGACTTGCCTCCGACATTCGTCTCCACGCGGTAGAAATCGTTCTTTTTCATATCGAGATACGTTGTCACGGCATTGTGTATCCCTTGCCGCAGGGCATACTCCTTCCATGTCGCATAATCCGCCTCCACCTCGACCAGCTTCATCCTGTCCATCGTCACCACGTCAAACTCGCGGACCGACTTGTTGTACTCCGGCGGGTTTCCGGCTGTGACGATCACCCAGCCGTCCGGAACCTTATGACGGCCAAATACCTTGTATTGCAGGAACTGCAGCATGGAGGGCGCGAGCGTCTCCGACACACAGTTGATCTCGTCAAGAAACAGGATGCCTTCCTCGATCCCGGACTGCTCCATCACCTCGTAGACCGACGCGATGATCTCACTCATGGTGTACTCGGAAATGTCAAACTCCAGACCTTTATAATTCCTGCGCGTGATAAAAGGGAGTCCCAGCGCGGACTGCCTGGTGTGGTGCGTCATGGAGTAGCTCACCAGCGCGATACCAAGCTCCTGCGCGATCTGCTCCATAATCGCCGTCTTGCCGATCCCCGGAGATCCCAGCATGAAGATCGGTCTCTGCCGCACCACCGGGATGCGGTACTCCCCATACTCGTCCTTCTTCAAATACAGTTTTACAGAATTCTTGATATGCTCTTTTGCCTGCTTGATATTCACGAAATCGTACCTCCCTCTTCAATATCCTCAGCGGGCAGCACCAGCCTGATCGCCCACGGCGGTGTCGCCGGCTTCTCAAAGTCATCCTCCAGAAACACAAATGCGGTGTCGTAATGATATGCCGGCTTGTGTTCCGGGAATACGCCATAACCGTCCGTAAAGTAGATCAGTCCCTTGAGATTCTCAAACTCCCCATTCTCGATCGCCCGGTCCACATAAGCAAACACTGGTCTGAAATCCGTGGATCCAAAGCCCTCGAGCTGTCCTTCCCGCATAAATGCCTCAAATTCCTCGTCGTTTGTTATCTTTGTATCACGGCGCACCTCAGAGTCACACTGGATGATATGGATATTAACTTTGCGGAAAAAATTCTCACTGCTTTTAAGTATGCTGTAAGTCTTATTCAGAAAAGCCTGAACGATCTCCCCCCGGCAGGAGCCGGACGTGTCGATCGCCACCACAAACTCCTTGATCTTGTTGACATCCTTGTACTCAAGCGGCTCCACCAGCGGAAGATTGCCGTACAGGGACAGTCCATACGTATAATATACGTAGTCAAATTCGTCGTCGTTGATCTGTATGTCCTCACCCGACACGCTGAACTTCCTGAGAAAATCACCGTAATCGTAATGTTCCCTGGTCGCCTCCTCAAGATTCTGCAGGATACTCTTGTCGTCGGACTTATCCTCGGAAAAAGATTTCAGCTCCGCCTTGATCCGCTCGCTGATCTTCTTCCACTGCGCCGCAGTGATCTCTAATGTCTCCGCAGGCTCCCAGCCCTCGTGCACATCGCGCCCAAACAGACTGCCAAGCTCCAATCGTTCGCTGACGCCCAGCCTGTCCTCCCGAAGCATCCTGTAGATCCGCTCCGCAGTCAGTGATCCCGCACGCTCCTTCCACTGCGCAAGCACCGCGCCGCGCTCCGCATCCCGATCCGTCCTAAGCCCCGGCATCTGCAGGCTCAGCGCCACATTCTCCACAGCCATGTCCACCGCGACGTCCCACAGCTCCTGCTCTACCCTGTCATACTTGTACGAGTGGCTGAATATACAGTGCAGCAGCATGTGCAGATACAGTCTCGTCACATTGGCAGGATCCTTTCTGTAAAGGCGGATGACAACCGCAGGATCATAATAGATGACAGCGCCCTTTGGCGCGCCCGCGTCGCAGCAGACACTGTCCGTTCCCGGTCTTGCCTCAAATCCCAGGCTTGATAGCGCCACGTCCAGAAAGCGCAGATTCATGAGCAGTCTGTCGCGTGACAGGCTCCATATCTTCTGCGCCAATCGCTTCTTGTCGTCTTCCCTGTTTTTTGCTTCTGTTTCCAATGACACACCCCCGCCATCGCAAAAACTCACGAAAAATTCAATATCTCCCCGTTGCAGGCCGCCTCCATGATCGCCTGCACATCGGCTCCGTCAAGGTCCAGTCCCTGTGCGCTGACAAAGTGCGAGCTCTGCACCCCATAGAGCCTGCAAAGCGCATTTGCGTACTCAAAACCAAAATTGCAGTCGCCGATATAGCCGCCGCTCGTCGTGACATAGTACATATCCCCCGCCGCACAAAGCCCCACAGGTGTACCGTCCTCAGCGTATGTAAACGTGATCCCCTCCACGCTTGCAGCCTCAAAAAAGATCTTTAAGGAGGACGGAAACGACATATCCCAGTAAGGCGCCGCGATCACCAGCATATCCGCCTGCGCGACAGCATTGGCATAGTCAAACATCGTGTCGTGGAACTGGCGTGCCTCCAGCAGCTCGTCCCGGCGCTGTAGTCTCTCATAATTGAGCGGGAGCAGATTTTCAGTGGAAAGTCTGATCTCTTCTATATGAAATGCCATGTCCCTGCTGTTCGCTTCCCTGATGCACGCAAGAAGGTGCTCTGCAAGGGCAAGCGTCCTTGAATCCTTACCGCGCACGCACGCGTTGATAAAAAGTAATGTGGGCATATTTAGTTCTCCTTGTATCTCAACAATATTTCAGGTATTTCCGCCGCCATCCGCTCATATGCCTTGTCCGACGGATGCAGATGGTCGCCGCTGTCATAGCCCTGCGCAAAAGCCGCCGGATTGACGCTGTCGCACAGCGCTTTGTCAAAGTCGATGCATCCATCGATTTCCGTTGTCTGGCGGATCCACTCATTGACCGCGCAGCGAAGCTCATCCCGAAACGGCTCATAGGTGCGCCATCCATAGATCGGAAGCAGTGTCCCGATATAGACGCGAAGCCCGTACTCCCTCGCCTGACGGACATACTGCCGCAGCCCCTGTATCAGATCGTCCGCCGTCGGCAGATCGCTCCATGGCCGGAACGGGTTTACCTCCACACCCACCGGGTGGATGATGTCGTTGATCCCGTGCTGGATGATGACCGTGTCGGCACCGCTCACCCTTGCCTCCCTCGGAAAGCGGATCGAGCCTTTCAACCCGTAAGAGTCATACGTGATGTTGTCATACTGCCGAAGGATCCTTGTGCCGCTTGCCGCCCGCCTCACAATAGCAGTATGCTCAATATTCTCCTGAAATAACCGCAGCGTGAGATAGTCCGGCCACGCCTGCGAGGTGATGCTGTCACCGTAGCAGATGACTGCCCGGTCCATGTCCTTTGTCTCTATCTCCACATTACTCAAAAAATAAAACCAGTTTGTGTTCCGCGTCAGATCCAGCGGAAGCATGCCGCTGTGTGCATAGTCGCCCACTGCATAATATCCCTTTGACAGCGGTCCCGTGATCAGCACCGCGGATCGCATCTGCGTGAAATCGCCCAGATACAGGCTGACGCTGATATCCTTTCCGCGTCTGACCGGAAAGCGGATCTCGTCGCTGATCACAGCCTCCCCTGCCGGTATGGTCACGCTCCTGCTGCCATTGTCAAAAGTGACAGGCGTGTTCGTCTCACAGACGATCCCGCGCCCCGAATCCGCACTGTCCGCCACATAGATATGGCTGATCGTCACAGGCTCCGTTCCGCAGAAATTGTCCAGTGTGATCTTTAATTTATCGCCGTCAAACATCGGGCGTACCGGGTACCGCAGTGTCAGATCCTTCGCGTAGTTCTCCGGCCTCCTGTCCGCGACCGACACCGCATTCCCCCATGTTGTAACATATTTCTTCATCATTGATCCCATGCTCTTTTCCCAGAAAATATCCGTCGTGCACCGTCCGCACGATCTTTTTTGTCATGTGTCAGTCAGTCTGACACACACGAATTTAGTATAGCACGAAATAGCATTTTCTTCAATTGAACATGCGCACAAATTTCACTGTCCTGACGGACGCTTCGCCCGAAGCCGCCTTATGAGCAGTCCGCCCAGCACTCCTGAGAGCGCGAGCACCCCTGGCAGCCAGAGGAACATGCGTCCCTGCGGTGTCCCGGAAGGACTGCTGATGTACTGGACAAGCTTGTCTGTCGTGACCAGGAAGCCGCCGGGCGTCTCCTGCTCTCCCTGAAAGGTCTGCAGCTCGTTTCCGGCAGCGTCCTTCACCCGGTACAGAAGGGATAAGTGCTCGTCACACTGCGGAATGGTGATGTCCAGCACTTCATTCTCCCCCGAAAGCACCATGTAGTCCCATCTGCCAAGCACCTCATCCTCCTGATTCACCAGGGTCAGCTCCGCCTCTGCAAGCTTGAAATTATCTGTCACAACGACGCGCACCTGCTGACTCTCGACATCGTACACTTTGCCCGATTCGGCGCCGTCGATCACTACCCTGGGTGCGGTGTTGTCGATCACGAACACGATCTCCTCCCCGTGGATCCTGGTCGTGTTGTTCACCTCATTTCCGGCCCGGTCCCTGGAGTACAGGCTGATGCGGTAAATGCCCTCCTCCGCGAAATTTTCTCTCTTTACCTGATACAGATACGTGTATCCGGTATCCGCCGAACCGAACCGCTCTTTCGTATAATCCGCTTCGTACCCGATCGCACCATTGCGCGACACATAGAGTTCAAAGTCCTCGACGGTATCGATGTTCATCTCAATGATCTGAATATCGCCGATCGCATCATACGTATTATACTGTTTTTCCATGAGCTGCACGAACGACGACAGATCATACACCGATCCATTTCTGTTCAGGGAGAAGCGGCGGATGCACTCCGCCTCATTGCCCGCCTGATCGCGCGCCGATACCGTGAGGTAATAGACATTGTCCGCTTTCTCTGTCATGTCCTTTAACGTCAGGCAGAATCCTGTGCTCCCCGCCTCCTCGACCGGCGCTGTCTCCACGTTGTTCGCCACGATATCCCCGACACCCGTTCTCACCGAGAGTGATATGTCGGATACGGTTATATTCGGATCCAGCACGGTGATCACCGGCAGGATCGCACCGCTGTTTGCCGACCCCTCCGCGACGCCGTCAATGCGGATCACGGGCGCAGCCGTATCGATGATAAAGCTTCGCTGTGCTGTCTGCACCGCATTGCCTGCCATGTCCGTGCAGGTACACTGTATCTGATACAGACCGTCACCCGCAATAGGGATCTGCAGGATATGCGTATCCCCGTCATGGCTCCACGCGCCCTTTTCTGACACAAGTGTCATATTTACCGCAAAGTCCTCTGTGCGGAAATTGCGCTCTGTCACAGTGATCACCGCCGTGACGTCCGTGTTAAAATACTCCTGCCCTCCCTCCTGTTCCGATGTCTGCACACTGCGCCCGCCAGTCAGCGCGATCGTCATCTCCGGCGCGGTGCGGTCGATCGTGAAGACCTCCGACCGCGCCAGCTCCGATGCATTGTCCGCCAGATCGACGCAGCCTGCCGTGACACTGTACTCGCCGTCCTCTGTCAGTGTGAAAGAGGCATAATGTTCGCTCCCGTCGCTTCGCCAGTCCGACAGCGCTACCTGTGACACCTCACCGTCTTTGGTGACGGACACGCTGACTGCACCGGGATCGAAATTCAATTCATGCACATGGATCGTCACGGTTCTTCCCTTGCGGTAATAACGTCCGTTAAGCGCATTCTGACCGTCAAAGGTAATGTCAATCTCCGGCTTTGTCACGTCGATCTTTAAAAGGCGCGTCGATGTCTTTGTGTTTCCGGATCTGTCTGTAGCGGTAACTTCCACGTAGGCTTCATTGCTCTCGTTTGCCGCCGCATCGATCCGCTGTGTGCCCACAAAACCGGATGCTGCAGTCAGCTCCTCCTCCGTCGGCGCCTGCTTTACAAACGAAAACAGCTCCCGCCGGGTAACCGTATCCACCCCGTCCCTTCCGACGGTGCTTGTCACCGTTTGAAGCGCGGAACAGTTGCCGTCCTCGGGCGCGTCCTTGATCCGGATATCCACAATGATATCATCGTTAAAAAAACCATGCTCGTTCGCCCCTCTGGGTTCAAGCATCAATTCTTTGCCGCTTTTGTCCTGCAGATCATTTGGCGCCAGATTATCCACCACAATGCCATTGGTCCAGCCCTCCGCGACATTGCCCGCCTCATCCTCCGCCCTGATGTAGAAAAAACACCTGGTGTTCGGAGATATGCTAATGCTGTCTGCGCTCTCAGGACCACTGCGCTCCATGTTCTTCCACTCGCCAATCTTTTTGACGCCGCTGATCACAAGCGAGCCCTTACCGCTGATGCCGTACTGTGCGTCCGCGCTGCCCGACACCGCATCACGGTAAAATCTCCGGTATGTGACTGCGGGTTCTTTGCCCACCTCAAAGGCACTTCCGGCCAACTCCATTGTCAGATCCGTCGGCTCATGACAGTCGATCTTGTAATAATGTACCTGTTTTTCCGACATGTTCCCCGCCTTGTCCGCCGTCCAGTATCTCAGCGTGTAAAATCCGTCATCGGTGCCAAGCTCGATGCCATGGCGTTCCAGATCATCCCTTGCCAAGACAAATTCCCGGCTGCCGTCTTCGTGGATCTTTACATCGGCGCTGCTCATGACACCGATCATTGCTTTATTTTTCACGATCTCTGTTCCAAAAGATCCGTCCGCATCATTTGATGCCGGATCTTTCCCTGACGATTTGGATCCCGGCGTATCCGGAACCGTATCGCTTTTGAACAGCTCGTAGTGAAGGGTGATCGGCGCATCGTACTCCTTTGATATGGCACCCGTGTCATAATCCGGATACGCAAATCGGATCTCTGGTGTCCCGGACTGCTTGTTGTACCAGCCGTTTTTGCGCTTCGTCTCATCCGCCCCGCTCACAAGGATCGGTCTGATCGCTGCCGCCTGGTGCTGTATGAGAACACGCTGACATGCATCCGATGTTGTCGCCACACCCGATGCGGATACCGCGCGGAAGCGGTAATAACCATTTCTGTCCTCCGTGACCGTAAGCTCCGCAAGCGATCCGTACTGCACGGGAAGTGCTGTCCACGCCTCCGGCTCGTCCGTCATCGCTTCCCCGATCTTTTGATAGACATATTCATACTGGCAGATCCCTGCGTAGGCGCAGGTGCCTTTGGCGGGCGTGATCCTGATATTTACATCCTTGTTCGTCCAGTTGTCCTCCTCGCCGCTGTAGGGCTGACCGCCCGCAGTCACGTCAAACTG
Organism: Lachnospiraceae bacterium; assembly: GCA_021770755.1. Classification (GTDB taxonomy): domain Bacteria; phylum Bacillota; class Clostridia; order Lachnospirales; family Lachnospiraceae; genus COE1. Next base: position 43,436 of record JAETQI010000008.1, on the reverse strand, counting down.
CAGCACCGGTGCGCTGCTGTCCACCACGACGCTGATATACCCGCCCGCATCATTAACATACTGCCTGCTGCCGCTGACGTTGCCCGCCTCGTCAAATGCCCTCACCGCGATCGCCGGATAGCATCCGTCCGTGAGCACGATCTCAAAATCAACCGACGTATCCTGCGATCCTGCGCGCGGTGTACCTGCTACCTCGATCCACTCGGAATCCTCCCCTGGCCGGTTATCTGTAGTGTACTCAATCCGCTGCACACCGCTGATATCGTCAAAGAACGTGCCGCTCAGCACAAAATCCTGCGCAAAATACTGTTCCGTGTCTGTCCGCGTCGGCTCATAGCACCGATCGTCCGCGCAGAAATCCTTCAATACAGGCTCCTGCGTATCCCTGCCCGCCGTGTAAGTCCTTGTGCCGTTCTCCACGTCCTTTGTGCTCGCGTTTGTGCCGGAATCCTCTGCCCAGATTGTGTATATTTTCTTTCCCCTGTCCGTTTCACTCTCCTGCACGTCGATCTGGATCGTGTCAAAATATTTCTTTCCCGTATCAGTCAGCTTTACCGCGATCTCGTCGTTCACCCACCCCTGGCAGCTTTCAAGGCAGGCAGTCCACTCCGCATAAGTGTACTGCCGCACCTGTCCGCCGCAGGACAGCTCAATATAGAAATCACTGTCATGCAGCGGACTGTTCTTTAGTTTGATCTTCATGCCGGTATCCTGTTCCAACTCCGACTTTTTGACGAGGATCATCAGTTGATCCGCATCGTCTATGTACGTCCTGTAGTCCAGTTCTCCCTCCCCGGATATTTCGGGTGTAAAATGGCTTGCAGGGATCTCAACCCACTCGTCCTGCACGTTGTCTTCGTCATCGTTTTCGATATCGCTTTCGTCGTCCTTCTCAATATCGCTTTCATCGCTATTGTCAATGTCATTCTCGGTGTCTTTTTCAATATCGCTTTCGTCGTCCTTTTCGATATTATTTTCGGCGTCTTTTTCAGTATCATTTTCGTTGTCTTTTTCGATATTATTTTCTGTGTCTTTTTCAGTATCGCTTTCTGTGTCTTTTTCAGTATTGCTTTTGTTGTCTTTTTCAGTATTGCTATTATCGTCTTTTTCAATATCGTTTTCGATATTGCTTTCGTTTTCCCTTCCAATGTCGTTTTCTACGCCGTCTTTTTTTTCTGTGATCTTTTCAGGAATCCGTTCTGGATCTGTCTGTGATATTTGTTTTGATGCGATCTCTGATCTGTCCTTAGATGTAGTTTCTGATGATTGTCCTGATGTTTGTTCTGCTTTGTTTTCTGCTGCCTGCTCCCGCTGCGCCCGCTTTTGTCCTGCCGTCTCCGCAGCCTGCGTACCTGCAGGCGACCCCAGCAGCATGCTCGCCACGAGCAGGCCTGCCAGGATCTCTTTTGTTCTTTTTTTCATAACATTACCTCGTATATGCTTATTCGCGCTGTCGCCGCCACTGACCAACAGCACTCCATAAGCATATACGAAACTGCCTTTTTACTCAATAGTACTATGGTACTACTAACGATACAGCACATAGTCCTGCATCTCCCGGAAAAATCCGGCGCGCGTCAATGCGTCCTTTGCGGATTCCGGATAATTTTTGACCAGGATCCGTTTGAGTCTGGGAAAGATCCGTCCTTTTTTGTATTCCTGTGCAAACGTCTGAAGGCACTCTTCCGTCAGCGCTTCCTCAAACACGCGCAGCGTGTTTCCCTGCCGTTCCATGACTGCCACCGGCAGGCCGCCGTAACAGGCGACCGCATTGCCCGGCACATTCATAAAGTTCCGCCCTTCCCTGTGGGGCAGCACTTTGCCCCAGCACTGCGCCGGATCCGCCGCATTTACCCAGACCATCGCCTGCTGCGGCATGCCAAGCAGCCTGACGATCGAGGCGTAATCTTTTCCCCGGATAAACTGTGCGCCGGACAATCCTTCGACAAAATATCCGCGCCGCGCCTGTCCCGTGTACTCCCACACGCGGAGCACCGACAGCGCTTCCTGCCATGAGAGTCCGCACGCCGCCGCAGTCTCCCGGCACAGGATCAGACAGCGGTCAAAACATCTTTCGAGCGCCGCCGCCATGGACTGTCTCTCGTCAGATCGTTTCAGTGGTCTCACGATGTCCCACCTGCCCGCGCGCAGTGCCTTTACCCGCAGACTGACACGCTGTTTTGCCGTCGTCCTGCCCGCCTTCTCCTGTTCGGTCCACTGCCGCACCGGGACAAAGCTGTCCGCGTATACCAGCCCTTTTTCCAGCAGCGACATCAGAGTATCGTAGGGCGGCTCCCCGCCGAGCACGCCGTTTAGGGACTGCATGAAGCTTGCACCGCGCCGCTGCAGCGTCAGATATATCAACCGCTCCTTCTCCGTCAGACCGTCTCCGGCTGTTTCCGTTTCCTGTGCGCCTGGCTCCGCCTCCCAGTCGATCTCTTCCTGAAGGTCAAACCGCAGTCCCCCTTTGCCTTCCATGTGCCAGAACAGCTCTCCCTCCGCAAGATACGCGTCCAGCTTTTCCGCGCGGTAACTGTTCACCCACCGCGGAAACAGGATCCCTTCCCAGTAAGCGACAGGCATTGTAGTCCCCGCGTACCGCTTTAGGAGCTTTTCCAGACACTCCTGCGCCGGGGCGCCTGATTCCATATGGGACAGCAGAAGCGCCGCATATGCCTCCGCGGGACAGGTGCGGATCTCCTCCCGGCGGTTCTTTAATGTGCGTATCCTGGCGCGCCGGTACAGTTCCGCATGATAATATTTTTCCTCCTGCCTGACGATCTCCTCCCGGCGGCACAATTCGTCCAGGACTGCCTCCGCCAGCGTCAGATCCCATCCGTAGCGCTCCGCAGTCTGCCGCGCATCCGCAGCGCCGCGGTAACGCAGCATCCGCCGAACGATATGAAGCTGTTCCTCACAGACCGCCGGCGCACGGCCAGCCTGTCCACTGCTGTCCAAAGGCGCCTGCAGCCAGGGATCCGTCCCACCCAGAGCCGCCGCATACTGCGGCGCCTCCTCCGCGGCGATCCACAAGCCCTGTTCGAGATACACTACCCTTCCGTCCTGCGCCAGATCTTCCAGCCATTCCACGGGAACCTCCAGCTCCCCTGCCGCCAGATCGCCCTCCGTCATCAGCAGCGCATGAAGCTGCCGCGCATCTTTTGGCAGTTTTTCCCGCGACAAGATATTCTCCTCTATCTGCGAAAGTTCCCGGCTGCCCGGCTGCAGCAGCTTCTCCTCCGACCGCAGCGCCTCCTCCACCGCCGTGTGGATCCCGCGCGGTGTCGGCGCGTAATCATACATGGCTGCCGCCTCCTGCGCCCACTGCAGCGGAAGGGACATCGGAGAGGGCAATTCCGTATAGACCTCCCGCACCTCCACAACGCCGGCACGGATATCGCACAGCAGTTCCTTAACCCCCTCGGCATCCCACAGCTCCTGCATACATTCCCGCCTGGTCTCCCGGATCAGCGGATGCGCCTCCTCTCGCACGACCTGTTCGAGCATCTCGGCGCTCTTAAGCCGCTGACGCCAGAGGGGCTGCCGTCCGTTTTTTCGGACCCCCATCATCAGCGCGCGGCCGCTGTTGTAGCGAAATGCCATGTTAAAGACAGGCGCCGCCGGCAGCATGATCTCCAGTTTTCTGACACAGGTGTCCGGATCGATCCCCTGAAGGATCCCTTCCGGAAGCGTCTCTCTTCCATAGGCGTACAGCAAAAATCCGTCCTCCTCGTCCACGCTCCCGATCTCGCCCGCAAGCCGCTCCTGCGCCCACTGTCTGGCAAGCAGGGACAGCGGCGCATTGATCCGCTTGCCAAACAGCGAGTGGAACATCAACTGGCTGTTTCCCGAGGAATCCCGAAAATGCTCGGCAATGATCGTCCTGTCATCGGGCAGTCCCCCGACTGCCTCAAGCTGCCGTTCCAGATAGCCGGCGGCGAGGAAAACCGCCGTCTCGTCCAGTCCAAGCGCCCGCAGAGCCTCTGGCAGCTTTCCCGCCTCCTGCGCCTGTCCAAATCCGCAATACATGCGGCCGAACGCCTCGCCTGTCCGCTTGTCGCGCCCTTTGATCTCGCCTTTCCAGAAGGGAAGCCGCGCACCCTCGACAGGCGCCTGCACTACCGTGACGATATCCCTGCTGATGTTCGTGATCTTCCACGCAAACGCGCCGAGGATAAAACGGTCGCCCCGCTGGGATTCATACACAAACTCTTCATCGACTTCCCCGAGCCTGACGCCGTCCTCTGTCTTTACGGTATACAGCCCTTTGTCGGGAATCGTGCCTCCCGCCGAGACTGCCAGCATCCTGCTGTAGGCATCGCCCTCTACGCGCTCATGGATCCTGTCGTACAGGATCCTGGGACGAACGGGAATATCCCGCTCATGCTCATAATCCCCCGCCAGCATACAGAGTACGGCATGCACATCCTCTCTGGTGATCATGCGAAAATTCCATGCGCGCGGTAGCACTTCCATCACTTCGTCCAGCGTGTAGCCTCGAAATGCCGCCATCGAGACGAGATGCTGCGCGAGCACATCAAGGCACTGCACGGGCGGATGGATCTCCTCCACGCCGCCCTCCCGCGCAAGCTGCGCGGTCATGCCGCAGGAGACACACTCCGCCGCCGTCCTGGGGAAAAGGTACATCACGCTGGTCCGCCCCGGATTATGTCCGGCGCGCCCCAGCCGCTGCATCGTGCTGGAAATGGTGCGCGGACAGCCGACCTGGAGCACCTGGTCGATCTCGCCCACATCGATCCCAAGCTCCATGGAAGAGGTCGCGCACAACAGACGGAGCTTCCCGTCTCGCAGCGCCTCCTCCGTCTCCGCGCGCTGCTCCTTGGAGAGACTGCCGTGATGAACCCGCGCAAATCCTTCCCCGCCTAATGCATTGACATAATACGCTAACTTTTCGGCGTATCTTCTGCCCTCCACGAACGCGATCACGCTGCGGCTGCCCTGGCAGTACTGAAATACAAGTCCCCCCAGCTCCTCCCACACGGGATCCTTTCTCCTGCCTTTCACAGCGTCCGCATAGGGACCAAGCACTTCCAGACGGGTTTCTTTCCGCATGGCGGGTGCGGCGATCATCACCTCCTCAGGCGCCAGGTACGCTGCGGCTGCCTCCAGCGGTGCGATCGTCGCAGACAGCCCGATCCGCTGTAAGGGACGCCCGCACAGATGATCGAGCCGCGCGAGCGACAACATCAGATGCGCCCCCCGCTTCGTGTCGATCAGCGCATGAAGTTCGTCCACGATCACAGCCTTCGCCGTCGCAAGCACATTCTGCCCTGTCTTGCTGGTCAGCATCAGATACAGCGATTCCGGCGTGATGATCAGAATGTGCGGCGGCTTTCTCACCATGCGCTGCCGGTCTCTCTGCGGCGTGTCCCCTGTCCGGATACCGACCGTGATCTCCTCCTGCGCCCCGATCCCGTCCAGGGGACGCCTCAGATTTTCGCGGATATCCGCCGCCAGGGATTTGAGCGGGGAGACATAGATCAACTGCAGTTCGTCCGCCAGCATCCCCTCCTGTGCCTCCCGCCTCATGCGGTCGAGAAAGACAAGGAACGCAGAGAGCGTCTTGCCTGTACCTGTCGGCGCCGATACCAGTACATGCCTGCCTGCCGCGATCCCCGGCCACGCCATCTTCTGTACCGGAGTCGGCTCTCCAAGCGCACTGCAAAACCACTCCTGCGTCCTCTTATCAAAGAGCTCTAATACTTTCACAGTCCAGCCCTCCTGATCTTAGGAATACCTTTTCCCTCAACGAGCGCTGCTTTTGCCAGTCTGTCAGCCTCCTCGTTATATTTGTCTCCTGTGTGTGCCGCTATCTTCTGATAAGAGATCCGGATCCGGCCGGCACTCTCCCGCATAAACGCCGCGTACTTCCGCGTCAGATCCTTGTTTGCCTTCCACGCGCCGGTCGCCCACATCTCGATCCCCATGTAATCATAGCATATCTTCACCGCGGGATATCCGTTGACCTCGCACCACTTGACGGCATACATCGCCCCAAGCATTTCCCCTGTGACGTTGCGCAGCTCCAGCGACTCGGGATTGTCGCCGCTGCCGGACTCCCGCACGATCTCACCGTCCGGCATGATGAGCACGCAGCCAAACGCATACCTGCCAATGTCCTTATTAAAGCTGCCGTCAACATACGCCACGATCTGGTCTTCCATAATCTTTTCTGATGTCTGCGCATCCGCTCCGGTCAGATATGCCTCCGCCTCCTCCCGGGAGAGAAAACTTTTGTACTCCGCACCGGGATAACCGTCAACCGACGCCCTGCACGCATCCCATGTCTGAAAGATGCCTGTCTTCTTCCCTTTTCTGACGGCGTATACTTTCTTTTTTGCCATGATCACTCTTTCCCCATGTCCTGATAGGTCTTACGGACCTCCTTTAAGATCCCCTCGCTGTCATCCTCCTCCAGAAGCCCGGTCAGCTCACCGATCCACTCCACGCACGGATAATGTATCGAGTACTTGCTGTCATATTCCGAAAAACGCTGGATATGCTCCCGCGCAACGATCTCCTGAAACTTTCTGTAGGCGTCTGTCAGATACCTGGCCTTTCTCTTTGCCACGACCGTGTCCGGTTCCCTGTTCCAGATCGGGATGGCGCGGTGTCTTAGGGCGAGGTAGAGCAGCTTGTCGATCTCGATACTCTCACTGCTGTACAGATCCTCGAGATATATCCTGCCCTCCACACGCTCCGCTGCCGCTTCCGGATATCCTTTGAGCCATTTTTCCTGTTCCTCCCTGCTCTCTGCGCCCACCTCCCGGGGTTTGTTCAGACAGCACTGTTTATACTTTTTACCGCTGCCACACGGGCACGGATCGTTCCTGCCGATCTTCACGCTCTTTCTCGGCTCCGTTTTGCCGATCTGATCGATCATGCGTGAAAATGCCCTGTCCATCATATCCTCTGCCGAATCGTCCTCATCCTCCTCGTCAGGCTGTTCGAACATCGCCCATCCGCGAAGCCGCGTGAGCATCTCATCCGATGTCCTGCATAATCTCTGTTCGCTCCGATACCAAAAGATCCTGTCCACGCATGCATCATACCCGCCGATCACGCCCTCGTCCACCCTGAGATCCTGATAAAGGTGCCTGAGATCCGGAAGCATCTCTGTAAAATGGCATTGACAGATCCTGTCTGCTACCGCTGTGTAGACGTAATCGCCGATGCTGTCCTCCCCGTATATGATCTCCTTTAAGAAGTCCTGCAGCTCCTGCTTCTCCAATGTATTGTCCAGATACAGTTGTCCCATCGCAGACAGCATCGCCGACCGCGCATAATCACTGGCTTCTTTGTTCATGACAGACTGCCTGAGCAGTTCGATCTCTCCGTTGTATGTATTGTACAGTATATTTTTCAGATCCTCGGTGAGAACATCCCCGATCAGAAAATCAAGCGTCTCTTCCGGCAGGCACGCCAACTCCATCATTTTCGGGAAAAATTCCCGGTCCTGAAACTGTGCGAGCAGAAAGATACTATAAAAGTGCAGATTGTACTTCTGGTCCAGATCATCCCCCTCACGGACCGCCTTCTCGACCGCCTCCCGCAGATACGGGATCGCCGCCTCCCTGTTGGCGCTGATCAGCTCCAGGTCTTCCTTGGGAAACTTCTTGCTGTAATACGTGATGTTCTCGATCGCCTTTTGTAATTCTTCCATAAACTTTCTCCCTCAGGAGCTGTAGAAAACTACAGATCCTCTCTGTGTTGTTATGCACACAGCCACATAAGGAACTATGCCGCTTCGCGGCTGCGGCTGTCGATTTTTTTGCTACACATCTGATTATAACAAAAACACAGTCGGAATGATAGTATGTTCTTGATTAAATTTCCACTCGTTTCATATAATATCCAAAACACCCCTTGTACAGCTTGTGGTCGGCATCCTGCTGCATGCGCGCCTCCCCGTTCTCAAAGCCCTCAAATCCAAACATCTGCGCAATGCGCTGTTCCCTCTCATAGTAAACCCCCGGCACGCCGAGATAATACTCGATATCGCCCTGCGCGTAACGGAATAAGAGTAGCTGTCTGTAATTGTAATACGCGTGTAGCACAAAAGAATTCGAAGCAAGCTCATGGTATTTCTCCGACAGCACGACCGCATCCCTTGGCCGTATCAGGATGCTCTGCGCTTCCTGGCAGATATGGATCTGAGGGTAGAGGCTGCACAACTGCTGCCATTTGTCCGCATGGATCTCCTCGCCAAGCTCCCCGTACCCGGCCTGTTCTGCGCGGTTCGTACTTTTTGCCACATGGATCTCACTGCGCTCCTGCACCGGTGCAAAGCTGTCCGACGAGGGGTAGTCGTCCCGGAGCACACAGATCCCCATGCGCGTGCCGTACAGCGGTATCTCGACCCGCATGCACCGCGCAAAATCCACTTTGTCGTTCCACTTCATCTTCTCCATGCCGTACCCTGATCTGACCGCGATATCCCCCAAAAGGATCTTCTCGTCATAGATGTTGACCGCATACACCTTGCAGCGGTCACCGCACTGCAGCGGCACTCCCCGAAGCCCCACGCTGACACCGTCATTCTCCACCCGCAGAAATCCGATGTTGCGCTCTTTCTTTCCATTGTTCATATAATCTATGTAAAAAAACTGCATAAGCCGACTCCTCCACTCTGATCATGGTTATTCTAATGTATGTCCATGGAGACAGGCTTATGCATAGCTGTCCGTTTTTTACAGTTCCAGCTCATACGGTCTGCGCTCTGCCAGATACCCTTTCCCGCGCAGCGCATCCTCGATCTCGTCCAGCACCGCCTCGCTGTCTGCGCTGATCGTGTGAAAATGATAACCGGAAGTCACATTCAGGAGGGGCGATGATTTGCCCGACCGGATATGATCCACAAACACGCGGACATCCCTGCGGCTCCTGATGTCCAGCATGGCGGTCATCTTCCCGTATGCCCTGTGATTGACGATCACATCCCGGACCGTTCCGCCCAGATCCACAATGGCGTTCAGCTCGTCCTCCACCTCCTCGTTTGTGTGGCACACCTTTAAGATGCGCTCGCACCTGTCCGGCTCCCTGCGCTCCAGATAATACCCCTTTGTGGTGGACATGATCGGATGACCCTCTGTGCGCAAAAGCGCCATATCCTGCACGATGACCTGCCGGCTCACACCCGTTTTCCTTCCCATGGCGCCGCCGGAGATCGGCGTCTGTGACTGACGCATCATCGATAAAAGCATTTTTCTTCGTTCCGCCCCGGTCAATTCCTTATCCATAACATTTCCCTCATTCCAGGACGCTTAAGTGTTTCAGGCTGATATCGAGGATCGGCGCGGAATGTGTGAGCGCCCCGCTTGACACATAGTCGATCCCAATGCCTGCGATCGTCCTGACATTATCTTTCGTGATGTTTCCCGAGCACTCTGTCTCTGCCCTTCCATCGATGATCGCGACCGCCTCCGCCATCTCTTCCGGCGTCATATTGTCGAGCATGATGATATCCGCACCCGCGTCCACCGCCTCCCGCACCGTATCCAGGTTCTCTGTCTCCACCTCGATCCTGCGCACGAAGGGGGCATACGCCCTTGCCGCCTCCACTGCCGCTCTCACGCCGCCCGCCGCATCGATATGATTGTCCTTTAAGAGCACGCCGTCGGAGAGATTGTATCTGTGATTGCATCCGCCTCCCACACGCACCGCGTACTTCTCAAACACGCGCATGCCGGGTGTCGTCTTCCGGGTGTCGAGCAGCCTTGTCCTGGTTCCCTCCAGCAGCTTCACCACGCTGTTTGTATATGTGGCGATGCCGCTCATCCGCTGCAGATAATTGAGCGCGGTGCGCTCCCCGGACAGAAGCACACGGATATCCCCCGTGACGACCGCGATCCGCTCTCCCTTTTTCACCGGATCTCCGTCCTTTACCGCACACTGTACGGCGGTGTCTGGATCCAGCAGCGTAAATACCCGCTCAAAGACCGCAAGGCCGGCAATGATGCCGTCCTCCTTGCTGATCAACTGCACCTCTCCTTTTTTGTAGGTTGGCATGACTGCGTTGGTGGACACGTCCTCGTTGTTGATGTCCTCCTCCAAAGCCATTTTGATATATTTGTCAGCGACAAGCTGCATTGTGATCGGATTCATGTCTGTTTCCCCTTTCTTTTTATTACAAAATTAAAATATAAAATTTAGGATATTGTACTCTGCGTGACCGCTATTTTTTCCGCCGCGCGCTTTGCAAAGACAAGGCTCTCCAGCAGACTGTTGCTGGCAAGCCTGTTCTTTCCGTGAACGCCGTTGCAGCTCGTCTCCCCCACCGCATACAGATGTGCCATCGTCGTCCGGGAATCGCTGTCCACATGCACCCCGCCCATGAAATAGTGCTGTGCCGGCACGATCGGAACCGGCTCGCGCAGCAGGTCGTAGCCCTCCTCCAGACAGCGCCTGTATATATTCGGAAAATGCGCCATCACCGTGCCCTCCGATACATTTTCAAACGATATGTACTCGTACTGCGTCCCCTCCCTCTCCATTTCTCTTAGGATCGCTTCTGTCACCACATCGCGCGGGAGCAACTCGTCCACAAAGCGCTCGCCCTTGTGGTTTAGCAAAACTGCCCCTTCGCCTCTTGCGGACTCCGAGATCAGAAAACTTCTGCCCGGCTTTGTGCTGTAGAGGCAGGTCGGGTGGATCTGCACATAATCCATGTGTTCCAGCCCGACACCGTGCTCCTTTGCGATCCGGCAGGCGTCCCCGGTGAGGAGCGGAAAATTGGTGGAGTGCTGATACAGCCCGCCGATCCCTCCCGTCGCCATCACCGTGTCCGGCGCATAGATATCCATCCTGTTCCCGCATGGATCCGTCGCCCGGATCCCGACACAGACGTCATTTGTTTCAATGATATCTGTCATGGTGGTGTACTCCATGATCGTGACATTTTCCAGCTTTTGCACATGGGACAGCAGCGTGGTCGTGATCTCCTCGCCGGTGATATCCTTGTGAAAACAGATGCGCGGCTTTGAATGCGCGCCCTCTCTCGTGTAGGCAAGGCTGCCGTCCGCGTTCCGCTCAAAACGCACGCCGAGTGCCAGCAGGTGGTCGATGATGTCCCTGCTGGAATGGATCATGATCTCCACGCTCTCCGCGCGGTTCTCATAATGCCCTGCGCGCATCGTGTCCTCGAAATACGCCTCAAAGTCATCGTCGTCTCTCAGCACGCAGATGCCGCCCTGCGCAAGCATCGAGTCGCAGCTTGCGACATCCTCCTTGGATAGCATGAGGATCTTTTTGTCCCGCGGCAGCGACAGCGCCGTGTACAGCCCCGCGACACCGCACCCTGCTATCACAATATCATAATACAACTCATTTGTCATTTCCGAATATCCATATCCTTTCCAAATTATAAGTTAGGAGCTGTAAATCAGCAAGTTATCTATTTACCGTTCCTTACAATTCACATCACTGTGCCAGGGTCAGCATACGAGTGAGTGTTTCCTTTGCCGCAGCGCAGGTCTGCCTGTCATCCAGCTCCACCTCATTGCCGCCGTTTCTCAGCACGGCGATGATCTTGTCCAGTGTGATCCGCTTCATGCCGTCGCAGACCGGCTCTGTCGCCGGAAAGAAAAATGCGGCGTCCTTTCTCGCCTGCCTGAGCGCATGGCAGACACCGGACTCCGTCCCGATGATGAACATCGTGTCCGCGCTGTTTTTCGCATACTCGATGATGCCGCTGGTGGATCCGACGTAATCCGCAAGCGCCAGCACGCCAGGGCTGCACTCGGGGTGCACAAGCACTTTCGCGGACGGATGCTGCGCCTTTAATTCCCGGATCTCCTCCGCTTTCATGTGTTCATGGATCGGACAAAACCCTTCATTATAGATAAAGTGCTTCCCGGGAACCTTTTCCGCCACAAAATGCGCAAGGTTCCTGTCCGGAATGAACAGGATATTTTTGTTTGGCAGGCTGCTCACGATCCGAACCGCATTGGCAGAGGTCACGCTGACATCCGACCACGACTTGATCTCGGCGGTCGAGTTGATGTAGCACACGACCGCCAGGTCTTCATACTGTGCCCGCGCCCTTTCCACCGTCTCCTTCGTCACCATGTGCGCCATCGGGCAGTCCGCCTGCGCGTCCGGCATCAGCACCGTCTTTTCCGGGTTGAGCAGCTTGGCGCTCTCCCCCATAAAAGACACCCCGCAGAAAACGATCGTCCTGTGCGGCAGATCCACTGCCTTCCGGCTCAAAAAATAAGAATCCCCTATATAGTCTGCAATGTCCTGCACCTCGGGACGCACATAATAGTGCGCCAGGATCACGGCATCCCGCTCCGCTTTCAGCTTCCGGATCTCTTCCTGTATTGTCATATCGACTCCTCCTCATTCGTTTTATGCAGTATAGCACATATATTTACAGATGACAAGACACCTGTTAAGACTATCTGGCATTTAACCGCGACAAGTGCTTATGCAAGAACCATTGTAACAAACAGATATAGAACATGGTAAAAGTTGGTTGACTTCACTTCGCCAGATTGGTAAAATAGTACATACAATACAAGTAATTCTACATATGAAAGGTAAGGTGTAATTCTATGCAATACAAGACAAACGGAACCTGCTCTCAGATGATCGATTTTGAGGTCGAGGGCGACACCATCAAGTCCGTGGCATTCACAGGCGGATGCAACGGCAATCTAAAGGGGATCTCCGCCCTTGTTTCCGGCATGAACATTGACGATGCCATCGCAAAACTCAAGGGCATCAAATGCGGATTCAAAAATACTTCCTGCCCCGACCAGCTAGCGCGCGCATTAGAGCAGTATAAGGCTGGCGCAGCGAATTGAAAAATATGGTAACTGTTCAATACAATGGAAAAAAATTTTTTTTTGAATATACTATCATATAAAAGAAATCGGAGGCTTTAAGATATGAAACGCATCGTCTTTACCGGCGGCGGTTCTGCCGGACATGTGACTCCAAATATCGCACTTTTTCCCAAGCTTAAGAGCATGGGCTATGATATACATTACATTGGCTCCTATGAAGGCATCGAGAAAAAACTGATCGAGGATTACCGGATCCCGTACTATGGCATCTCAACCGGAAAGCTCAGAAGGTATTTTGATATCAAAAATTTCAGCGATCCTTTTCGCGTGCTCAAGGGATTTGTCGAGGCAAGAAAAATATTAAAGACCCTCAAACCCGATATCGTGTTCAGCAAGGGCGGTTTCGTGAGCGTCCCCGTCGTCCGCGCTGCCGCCATGCTCAAGATCCCCTGCATCATCCACGAGTCCGATATGACGCCGGGGCTTGCCAACAGCCTGTGCATTCCCGTTGTGCAGAAGATCTGCTGCAATTTCCCGGAGACGCTAAAGGAGCTGCCTGCCGACAAGGCGATCCTCACGGGCTCTCCGATACGGAATGAACTCACAAAGGGCAGCAAAGAAAAGGGGCTGTCCATGTGCGGCTTTAACGCCGCAAAGCCCGTGATCATGGTCATCGGCGGCAGTCTTGGCGCCGCGGAGGTCAACAAGCTGGTTCGCGAGGCACTCCCAAAACTGCTTGAAGATTTCCAGATCGTACACATATGCGGCAAGGACAAGATCGATAACCTGCTCCTCAAAACAGAGGGCTATAAGCAGTTTGAGTTTGTAAAAGACGACTTGAAGGATCTGTTTGCCATGGCTGACATCGTTATATCGCGCGCCGGTGCAAATGCGATCTGCGAGCTGCTCACACTGCGAAAGCCAAACCTTCTGATCCCGCTTCCCGCGCATGCCAGCCGGGGCGACCAGATCTTAAACGCCAAAAGCTTCGAGTCCCAGGGCTTCTCCATGGTCGCCGACGAAGATTACCTCACTGCCGTGACGCTGACCGAGAAGGTGCACGAACTGTACTTCACGAGACAGTCCTACATCGATGCGATGCAGAACAGCAAGATCAAGGACTCCACCGATACGATCATCGCCTTGATCGAGGATACGGTCAGACCGAAAAAATAAAAGCGCGTTGACCGCGCTTTTATCATCTTTATGCACACGGGCACCCAGAGGAAGATCGCCAGCGGAAGCTGACGGGCGCCCGGCGCACGAGTAGGGGAAAATGGATTTCCCTAGAGCGCAGGAAGGACTCAGAATATGTATTACAAAAATATTTCCTATACGATCAGCCACATCTTCGTGATGTTATTCATGTACCTTTTTGTGGCGCACCGCTATTCCCGGCGCAAAACCATCGCGATCTGCATGATTTCTTTTCTGGCGATAACGACTCCAAATATACTCAAATTAAATATTTTTCCGCATAACCGCCTGTGCTATCTTCTGGTGACGATTTATCAGATCGTCCTGACGCAGCTAACCGGGCTGTTTATTTCCAGAAAGCGGGACAGCAAGGCGCTGTTTGTAGGGCTGAGTGCCTCCAACTATGTGATCGCGGGGAGTATCGTGGCTGCCATCGTCCATATTTTCACGGGCAATCTGATCCTCTGCACAGTGTGCTGCATTGCGACGCACATTATCATCCTGCGCATCCTCTATGTCAAGATCCACGATATCTGGGTCAGCTATCAGCAGCAGGACGTGATGGGTAGCTGGTGGAAGCTATGTCTGATCCCTGTATTTTTTTATTGCGGTTTTTCCAGCCTTACCTTTTTCCCGTTTACGATCGACGACCACCCGGAAAATATTCCCGGCGTGATGCTGTTCATCATTGCGATGTTCGCCTCCCATATCATCGTGCTGCAGTATGTATCCAGCGAATCCCAGCGGACGGCGATCTACTGGCAGAATGCGCTGTATGAATCCTACATAACGGGATTGGAAAACCAATATTATCTCGTCGAACAGTCCGAGAAAAACCTGCGCATCCTGCGGCATGATATGCGCCATTACTCCGGCCTGATCGATTCCCTGCTGGAACAGGGCGAATATCAGGAGATCAAAAAAGTGACAGAGCATATCAACACGGTGACGGACGGAAATAAAGTGACGCGATACTGCAGCAACCTGATCGCAAACACGATGCTCTCCAGCATGATGGAAAAGGCGTACTCGCAGGGGATAGAAGTACAGCACGATATCGTCATTTCCAGGGAGATTCCCGTCGACAGCTATGAATTTGCCATGGTCGTCGCAAACTTACTGGACAATGCGCTCAACTGCGTAAAGAACTTTGTGGAAAAAAAGAAATGCGTGGATATCAAGATCCGCTGCGGGCAGGATCACCTCCTCATTCATATAAAAAATGCGTATGAAGACGAGATCGCCTTTGATCCCGAAACGGGGCTTCCCAAAAGCCAGCGGGGAAAAAATCACGGTCTGGGCATGCAGAGCGTACAGGCTTTTTCGGACAAGATCGGCGGGAGTCTGGGATGCTATTGTGAGAATGGACTGTTTCATATCATGTTATTTGCGAAATTTTAAGAAGCTAAAAAAATTGTGCGATGTAGGGACGTGCCATATGTGTAAGATATTACTCCTGGAAGATGACCTCAGTTTGATCGATGGTCTGGAATATTCCTTATCAAAAAATAATTTTACGGTTGAAACCGTGCGCACGGTGGGCGAGGCGCTAAAGCGGCTGCAAAACGATGACCTTATCAGTCAATATGACCTGCTTCTTCTCGACATCACCCTGCCCGACGGGACAGGGTTTGAAGTCTGTGAGCGGGTGCGGAAAGAAAACAGCCGGATCCCGGTCATCTTTCTCACGGCATCGGACGAGGAGGTCAATGTGATCCGCGGGCTGGACGGCGGCGGGGACGATTATATCACCAAACCCTTTAAACTCGGGGAACTCTGCTCCCGGATCCGCGCGCTGCTCAGGCGCGCCGGATACAGCAGGCAGACAGGGGACGCTGACCCGCAGGAAGGCGCACAGGGCAGCGCCCCCCGGCAGAATACTGACAACCGCATCGTCTCGGGTGGTCTCATGATCGACCTCACGGCAAGCCGTGTGACGCTGGACGGGAAAACGCTTGACCTGACGCGTGCAGAGTACCGGCTGATCTGCCTGCTTGTGAGAAACGCGGAGCGGGTTATGACGAGGGATATGATCTTTAGTGAATTGTGGGATCATATGGGCAGCTTTGTGGACGACAACACTTTGTCCGTGTATATACGGCGGCTCCGCGAGAAGATCGAAACCGATCCTTCGAAGCCGGAGCATCTGATCACTGCCCGCGGATTTGGTTACCGGTGGGTTCCGTAAAGGACTGCACACTGATAAAATTATGATGTGCATCCGACAGAAGATCTGCCGCAATGGCTGGTACACAGGGGGAATCAATATGATCATGACAAATTGGGGTCTTATTCAGGACAAAACGACCAGACGCTACTGTATTTTTTTAATCTCATTCTCAGTCATTCTCCTGACTGCCGCGATCCTGTTCTGCAGCTACATGACACACGCTGCCAAAAACATGCTCCTGTCCCATGATGAGACGATCGCTTCATCGCTGCTCGAACAGGGCGTTTCTGAGGCTGCAGCCGCGAAGGCGCTCACCGCCGCAGCGCATTCTGATACGGCTCACTCCGTTCAGGGTCTGGCGCTCCTGCAAAAAATTGGTGTCCGGCCAGATCTGGAAACGCAGTTTCTGCCTGATCTCCACACGTTTCAAAAGCACGCTGTCTGTTCTGTGCTGGGCATTCTCATACCGTTTTGTCTCCTGCTTTCCGGCGCAAGCCTTCTGTTTCTTTCCGCCAGGGAAGAGCTGTACCGCGATGCCCTGGCTGTCATCGACAATTATATTGACGGCTCGCACACAAACCGCCTGCCGCAGACTGACGAGGGCACGATCTACCGCATGTTCTCCTCGATCGACCGGCTGGCGACGATGCTGCAGGCGCAAAACGAGACGGAACAGAAAACAAAGAGCTTTCTGAAAAATACGATCTCCGATATCTCCCATCAGCTCAGGACGCCGCTGGCGGCGCTGTCCATGTATCAGGAGATCCTGGAAAATGAATACGACAAACCTGCTGTCGTACAGAATTTTGCGGCAAAGGCGGGGCTTGCGCTGCAGCGCATGGAACAGTTGATCCAGTCCATGCTCAAGATCACAAGGCTGGACGCCGGAAACGTCGTGTTTGAGAAAAAAATCTGCGTTCTGTCCGAACTGGTCTCACACGCCGTCGGTGAACTCACGACCCGCGCTGACAGTGAGAACAAGACCATCATCCTGGAAGGTTCAGGCACCGATACGATCCTCTGCGATGCATCGTGGACGAGCGAGGCCATCAGCAACATCGTCAAAAATGCCCTGGATCATATGGCCGCCCGCGGCACTGTCCGCATCACATGGGAAATATCCCGCTTTGCCGCGGCGATCCGGATCGCCGACAACGGAAGCGGGATCGCTCTCGAGGATATCCATCATGTCTTTAAACGATTTTACCGCAGCCGCCAGTCGTCAGACACGCAGGGGATCGGGCTGGGACTGCCGCTTGCAAGATCGATCGTGGAGGGACAGGGCGGAACGATCTCCCTGCAGAGCGCACCCGGTGCGGGGACGACGTTTACGCTGATGCTGCCGTGGTGAACTGCTGGTGCATTATTGACAAGAGTTTAATATGTTATTAAAATATTCTTAGAGGTGAAAACGTGGAATTTGAATGGGACGAACAGAAAGAAAAATTAAATATCCAAAAGCATCATATCAGTTTTAATATTGCAAAAAAAGTGTTCAATGATATAAATAGACTTGAAATCTATGATATACAGCATAGTTTTGTGGAAGACCGTTACAATACTATAGGTATGGTGGAAGATGTATTATTTGTAGTGTATACAGAGAGAAGGGAAAAAATACGTTTAATTTCTGCCAGACTGGCAACTGAAAAAGAAAGGAGTTTGTACTATGATAACAGCAACCTTATCTAAAGACGAGAAATTAACAGATGAAGATAGAAAAATGCTTGAAGAAGCAAGAAAACACCCAATAACCTTCGATGAAGATTCACCGGAGTTGACGCCGGAAATGGAAAAAGCCTTCCGGCTTGCCGCAAAAAACAGAAACAGATTACGGGCGTAGAAAAAAATAAACAGCTCCTTACAAAACTGTAAGCTTAAATTCATGTCGATGTAAGGTTTTCCTGATACTATATAGATAGGTGAACGAATCCAGGACTCTTGTTCAGACTGTACTTTATCTTAATATAAAAAGGAGCTTTACAAATGGAAATCTTACAGGTACACGATCTATGTAAAACCTACGGCAATGGCGAGGTGCAGGTCGACGCGTTGAAAAACGTCTCATTTGCACTGGAGAAGGGGGACTTCTGCGCGGTCGTGGGCGAATCGGGCTCTGGAAAGAGCACTTTATTAAATTGTATCGGCGCCCTTGACACTCCCACCTCGGGAAAGATCCTCGTCGACGGGAACGCGCTTTTTGCCATGAAGGAGGAGGCGCGGACGATCTTCAGAAGGCGCAATATCGGCTTTATCTTCCAGTCGTTTCAGCTTGTGGCCGAGCTGAATGTCGAACAGAATATCATCTTTCCGCTGCTGCTGGACTACGCGAAACCCGATCCCGCTCTCGTCGAGGAGACGCTGGAGATCCTGGGGTTAAAGGACAGACGCCGTCATCTCCCAAGACAGTTGTCGGGCGGACAGCAGCAGCGTGTCGCCATCGGGCGCGCCCTGATCACAAGGCCGAAACTGATCCTCGCCGACGAGCCGACCGGAAATCTTGACAGCAAAAACAGCCAGGAAGTGCTCGACCTGCTGATCAAGGCATCGAGGCGCTATCAACAGACCATACTCATGATCACGCACAACGACAGCCTGGCGGCGGCAGCGGACCGCGTGCTGCGCGTGGCGGACGGAAGGCTCACGGATCTGGGCAGGACAGACGGGAAAGGAGATGTTTTCAGAGATGAAAAATTATCTTGATCTCGTACCGCTCTACACCAGGGCACACCGGAAGCAGAACCGCATGTCCATCTTCTGCATCTTTCTGTCCGTCTTTCTCGTGGCTGCGATCTTTGGCATGGCGGACATGTATATCCGAAGCCAATTGATCAAGACAAGGCAGGAGGACGGCAACTGGCATATCGCGCTGAGCAGGATCAGCGACAAGACGGCGGAACTGATCGCCGCGCGCCCGGAAGTCCAAACGGTCGTCTGCTATGGAACGTTGAATTATCGTCTGGATCTGGGATACACGGTCGGTGGCAAAGACGTCGTGATCTGCGGCGGGGAGGCGCCTCTTCTGACAGAGATCTATGCCGGCGCCCTCTCGGAAGGCGCTTTTCCCAGCACAGCGCACGAGGTGCTTGTGAGCGCAAATGTGAAAAAAGAGCTCGGACTCGATATCGGAAGTCCGATCGCGATCCGTGACACGGCGGGAACGGAATCTGTTTATACCATATCCGGTTTTTCCGAAAATCCGCCCATGGTCCTGAATAAAGACATTTACGCCGTGTTTATGAACACAGCCGCTTTCCGCGATTTTTTCCCGGGTGTGACGGACGGGGAACCAGACGACTACGACAGTTGTTTTCTCGTCCAGTTCCGTGATCATCACCGTATCCGCAGCACCATCAATGACATCAAGGCGCAGTTCCAACTGTCCGATGCGCAGGTCGGGGAACAGGCAATGCTGCTCGGGCTGCTCGGACAGAGCGGTGAGGGCAATCCTTTCATGCTCATGATCTACGCCGCTGCCGCCGTATTGTCCATACTGGTGCTGCTGGCGGGGATTCTGATGATCGCGAGCAGTCTGAACAGCAATATCGCAGGACGCACGGAATTCTTCGGCATGCTGCGCTGTATCGGCGCGACGCCGAGGCAGATCACACGGCTGGTGCACCGGGAAGCGCTGAGTCTCTGCACCCTTGCCATTCCTGCCAGCCTGCTCTCCAGCATGGCCGTGATCTGGGTATTGTGCGCAGTCCTGCGCTGTCTGAGTCCGATGTACTTTTCCACTATGCCTGCCTTTGCAGTCAGTCTGCCGAGCATTGCCGCCGGCGCTGGCATCGGGATCCTGACGGTGCTGCTGGCATCGCGCGCGCCGGCAAAGCGCGCCTCCAAGGCGTCCCCGCTTGCCGCTGTGACAGGCAGTGCAAATGATCTGGCGCCTGTGCGCAGGGCCGCTGACACTTCTGTGTGCAAGGTCGACACAGCGCTCGGGATCCATCATGCCATGGCAAGCCGCAGGAATTTTCTGCTGGTGGTGGGCTCCTTTGCACTGAGTATCATTTTATTTTTGTCCTTCTCCACGACCATCGATTTTATGAGACATGCCATCAAGGTACTCCAGCCATGGTCGCCGGATATTTCTATCATCAGTCAGGACAACACCTGCACGGTTGACCGCACGCTGCTTTCGGCGCTAAATAAAAGTCCCGCCGTCCGAAGAGTCTATGGAAGAATGTTTGCTTATGACCTGCCCGCCACGACAGACGGCAGGGATCATACCGCGATGCTGATCTCTTATGACGAACAGCAATTCCGATGGGCAAAACGATATCTGCTGGACGGTTCGCTGGAGGACGTACAGCGCCAGACCGGCACCGGACTGATCGTGTCCTCCCCGCAGTATAACAATCAGACTGATGTGAGGACAGGCGACACGGTGACGCTCACGATCGACGGGAAACCTGCAGACATAAAGATCACCGGCATGATATCCGAGTGTCCGTTTAACACGCCGGACGGCGATATCATCATCTGCTCGGAGGACACGTTCCGGCAGTTTACAGGGAAAGAAGATTACACGATCATCGATATCCAGTTGGCAGGAACAGCGGGCGATACCGATGTGGACGCGATCCGCGCGCTTGCCGGAACTGCATATACATTTTCCGACCTGCGCACGAACAATCAGAGTACGCTGGGCGCCAATTACTCCTTTAAACTGTTTCTATACGGGTTCCTGTTTCTGATCGCCATGGTCACAGTCTGCAATATCATCAACTGTGTCGCCATGAGCGTGGAATCGAGGATCAAACAGTACGGCGGTCTGCGCGCCATCGGACTCAGCGGCAGGCAGCTTCAGAAAATGATCGTCGCAGAGACCCTGACCTTCGCGGTGACAGGCGCCATCTGCGGCGTGACGGCAGGACTGCTGCTCAACAAAAAACTGTTTGAGATCCTGGTGAGCAGCCGCTGGGGCGAACCCTGGAGCCTGCCGCTCTTAGAGCTGACCATCATTCTGGGGATCACCGCGCTCTCTGTGCTCCTGTCCGTGCGCGGCCCGATCCGTAAGATACGATCAATGTCGATCGTTGATACGATCAATGCACTGTGAAGAAAAAATGAAACATTCTGATAAGACAGCTAAATTGCAAAAAAAACGTACAAACAGCCCTGGTAACTTCTGTAACCAGGGCTGTCTGCCTCTCCGCTACTCAACCGCTATATAGACATCCATATACCAGACGCCGTCTTTTTCATACTCCTTCTCAAAACATTCAATGATCTTATCGTCCTGCCTGTGCTGAATCCCGTTGATCTTCATGTGCATCATCAGCGTCTTGTACGCGTTCGGAATAGTGCGGAACGGTGCGGTCATCGGATCCCTGATCGTGATCACGATATAGTCCTGGTCTTCCTGGTGGAATACCTCCGGCTTCTCACCGATCTTCACCGCCTCGTCGCGATCCACGATCAGCGCCGCCTCGTAACCGTGCATATGAAACACGTTGACCTGCTCCTGTGACAGAAACGGGAAGTCCCAGCCGATGATCTTTTCCGCATATGGTATCTTCAACTCTTCTGCCCAGCCCCTCACATGCCCGATGGCATCTGTTTCCGGCTCCCTGCTGAACACGGCGTACCGCACACAGTCAAACGCCTTTACCGTCTCTGTGCGGATATCCGAGTATGCCTCATCACTCAGGTTGAAATCCCCCCGCACCAGTTCGTCCATGGTGCAGGAAAACAGGTCGCACAGTTCGATCACCTTGTCCATCTCCGGGTAGACCAGATCCAGCTCCCACTTCGACACTGTCTGCCGGCTGACATTCAATTGTTCCGCAAGCGCCTCCTGCGTCATTTTGTTCCTCATTTTCCGCAGGCACTGCAAGTTTTGTCCCAAACTCATATAATATATTCTCCTTTTCGTATGATCTCTTCATTATATGCAATTTTACATACAGCTTTATAATCAGCTTACATCGATCCGGCGCCTTATCGCTATATGACAATCATACGCAGTCGGAGTGCCTTTTTCAACCAATTTTAGGGTTCGATTTTCCAGGCGCGCGCAACTTAAAGTTGCCAGATGCCAATGCCGTACATTGTACAGATTAATGACGCAGTCTTTGCAGCGGTCTATTTTCCCAGCGGAAATCCTACATGCTGGAGCAGCACGGCGTTACCGTATCCGACGCAATCTCCTCTGACCTGCTGCTTTTACAGTTACAGTTCTTATTTGCCTCGCTGGCGTTAAATGTCATCACTGTGATCCTGTATAACCGGGATCTGCACGACAAAACACTCCGGGATTATGCATCCCGGAGTGTTTTCAGATACTTTTCCAGTTTATCAGTTACCGCCTGCACATCGATGGGCTTTGCCAGATGGTCATTCATGCCGCACTCCAGACACTTCTGGATATCTTCCGAAAAAGCGTCCGCGGTCATGGCAATAATCGGGATATCCGCATCCGCACGCTCCATCTCCCGGATGATCCTGGTGGCTTCATATCCATCCATCACGGGCATCCGCACGTCCATGAGGATCGCATCATAATATCCCACAGGCGACTGTCCGAACTTCGCAGCACAGCTCTTTCCGTTCTCAACCCTGTCCAGTACAAGCTCAAGGTCGGAGAGCAGCTCCCTTGCCACTTCCCAGTTGAGATCATTGTCCTCCGCCAGCAGGATATGTTTTCCCTTAAGATCCAGATCGATCGTCTTTGCAGCCTCGGCAGTCTCCTCGCCGTCATTGCCCGCAAGCGCCCTCAGCGCGTCAGCCAGAGAGGACTGGAAGAGCGGTTTGGCGATAACTCCGGAAAGCCCCGCCTCTCCCGCGTCCTGTTCCATCTCACTCCGGTCACACGCCGCAAGCAGCAGCGCAGGATCGTCTTTTCCGCCATTCTGGCGGATCTTGCGGGCAGCTTCCAGCCCATTGCTGTCCTGCAGCTCCCAGCCCAGCAAAACGATCTGATAACTGTCTTTTTGCCGGCGGCTTTCAGCGATCATTTCCGCTGCGCGCCCCGCACTCAGGCACCACTCCGCGCGGATACCAAGCAGTGCAAGGGAATGGACCACGTTTGTACATAAGCGCTCATCCGCGTCAACGACCAGCATGTGCCAGGATGGAAATACCGGATCTGTCTCCTGTTCTTTTGCCTTTGCCAGATCGAGCACAACGTGAAACTCGCTGCCCTTTCCCTGTTCACTCTGCACGGAAATGCTGCCGCCCATCGCGTCCACGATGTACTTGGTTATAGCCATTCCCAGACCGGATCCCTCTGTCTTCTGCACACGGGTGTTATTCTCTCTGCTGAACGAATCAAATATCTGCTTTTGGTATTCCTTTGACATACCGATCCCTGTATCGGTCACTGTAAAATGCGTCCGGACACAGGACGGGTTCCCGGGCAGTTCTTCCTGATACACACATACCTGGACCGTCCCCCGGTCCGGCGTAAATTTGACCGCATTTCCCAATAGATTGATCAGCACCTGGTTCAGACGCACACTGTCGCAGCACACATCCTCCGCAAAAATCTCGTACGCAACCGCGTTGAATTCCTGATCCTTCGCCCTGACCTGAGGCTGTATGATATTGACAATGCTGTCCATAACCTCCCTCAGCGACACTGCCTCGATGTTCAGCGTCATTTTTCCGCTCTCGATCTTTGATATGTCGAGCACGTCATTAATCAGTCCCAGCAGATGCTTGCTGGACAATTCGATCTTGTGCAGATATTCCTGAACCTGCTCTGGATGGTGCGTATTGGACAGTGCCAGGGAAGTCATACCGATAATGGCGTTCATCGGCGTGCGGATGTCGTGGCTCATGCTGGAGAGAAACTCCTGTTTTGCCGCATTGGCGTGCTCCGCCTCTCTCTGCGCTGTCTCCGCGGCTTTCCGCGCGGTATCTATCTCCGCATTGATGCGCTTTAATTCGGCTACCTGATTCCTATATACGTTGAAATATTGCAAAAATACACACACCAGCATGGCGATCACCGCAAGCGAGGCGGCATAAACCATGACAAGCCAACGGTCGCCCATGCCCGAGATCGCATCGTCCAGCGCATCGAAAGGAAGAACAGTCACCAGATACCATTCGCAGTAAGGCAGATCGGTACAATACAGATGGCGGCGCGACGCGCCGCTTTTCAGAATGACGGCATAATCCTCTCCCGTCTCCATGGCAGCCGTGAGCTGGCCGATATAGTAGTCCGCCTCCTCATTCTGACTGTCAAAGATGCTGTAAAACCGGTCAAAATAGTTTTCGTTCTGGCTTCCCTGATCCCGGACAACATAGCTGCCGTCCTTGCGTATCACATAAGAATGCGCCAGTGAGTTATCCGAGTCCAGAAACAGCACCTCCCCCATATACATGGAAGAAAGCCCTACGACCATGGCAAGGCTGGTACTTCCGTCGGACATGGGATATTTGCAGGGAACGCCAAACAGGATCACCTCATTTCCGTTGTTGTCGACAGCGGAAGCCGCTTTGCGTTTCCCCTCTTTCATGCTATCCAGAAATTGTTCCGGGTGGTTTAGCGTGACAGGATCGCCATAGATCATTTCGATCGTGCCGTCCGGCGAGTACAGGGCGGCGCATAGAAAGTGTCTCGCCTTTGCGCCGTACTCGATCTCTTCTTTCGATCCGTAACCAGAATTTTCCCCATCCGCTGCAATGCGCGCTATGGACTCCGCCATCGTCAGGCGCAGATCGATGATCGTCTCAAAGTGCAGGGATACCTGTTCATTCATCCCCTGCATGTATGTAGTTCCTATATTCTCAATCGTGCTCTCACTCATTTTTTTAACGGACATGCCCAAAAATGAGAACACGAAAATGATCAGGCAGATAACCACCGCTATGCTGCTTTTTAATACGCGCGGCAAAGCCATATTTTTCATACTTTTCCTCTCCACACTTTATATCCGTCTCATCAGCGCCGCAATTGGCTCATGAGCTTGTACATTTTATTGATGTCCACCGGCTTCGCCAGATGCTCATTCATCCCGGCATCCTTTGCCAGTGCGATATCCTCCGCAAATGTGTTCGCGGACAATGCTATGATGGGCACTGTCTGCGCATCCGCCCGGTCGAGGCCGCGGATCACACGGGTCGCCTCATATCCGCTCATGACCGGCATCATCAGATCCATGAGCACGCAGTCAAACGTTCCCGGTTCGGACGCCGCAAATGTGTCCACTGCAGCTTTTCCATCGTGTGCAGTCACGACCTCCGCCTTTGCATCCTGAAGCATGAATTCCACGATCTCACAGTTGATCTCATTGTCCTCAACCAGCAGGACACGCATACCGGCAATACCGTTCTTCCAATTCTGCTCCTCATCCGCGGGCTGCGCACTCCATGTCCCGTCAACCCGGAGAGGCAGGGCGATCCGCACCACACTTCCCCTGCCGATCTGACTGTCGATCTCTATGCTTCCCTTCATCTGATCTATCAGTTTCTTCACGATGGACATACCAAGCCCGGTACCGTTATAGTGGGTTCTTGCACCTTGCTGTTCCTGCGTAAAAGGCTCGAAAATATGTTTTTTGAATTCCTCTCCGATACCGATCCCGGTATCTTCTACCATGAACCGGTAATCCGCGGTCCCGTCCTGATATCCGGTCTCCCTCACCTTCACTACCACCGAACCCCGCGGGTGATTATACTTGAGGGCATTGTCGATCACATTCATCAGGATCTGTTTCAGGTGCAGGGGATTGCCGATCAGCCTGTTGTGCTTCACGTCGTCTGTCTGCAGCACCAGCCGGATCTCCCTCTCCTGTGCCCGCGGCGACAGGATCGTGATGCAGTCCTCCAACGCATCATGGAGTTCAAACGGTTCCTCCACAGCCGTAGGCCGCCCGCTTTCCAGTTTGCTGACCTGGAGAACATCGTTTACCAGAGACAGCAGATGCTCCGTAGACACCCGGATCTTCTTCCGGCACGCTCCCTGCTGCGCTTGATCCTGCTGGCTTTTCTCCATGATCGCCAGCATACCCAGAATCCCGTTGATGGGCGTGCGCAGATCGTGTGACATATGGGAAAGAAATTCACTCTTTGCCGCATTTGCTTTCCGCACCTTCTCCAGCAGCTCCATGATCGCCTGCTCCTGTTTCTTCCTTGTCACCATGATCTCTGTGATATCCTGATGGTATCCGTTCAGGCTGACACCCGGTTTCTTGAATGTCTTGTCCGGCACACCGCCGCAGCGGACATAGATCTTCCCAAGCTCCGGATGGTTCCACGGATAGATCACCTCGGAGCGCCCAGTCTTCAATATCTCTTCGACCGTCTCCTGAACCATCTCCACATAGTCCGGCTCGATATTTTCAAACCAGTGGCGATAACACGCTTCCGGGCCGATCTCGTCCGACACGCCAAGAAGGATCCGCATGGTCCGGTCCGCATACATCCTTGGCTCGCATCCCTCTTCCAGCTCGATCGTCCAGATCCCGGTCCTTGCACCCTCAAGAATATCCTCCAGGCTTTGCCTCGCCTCGAGCTTGTACTTCTCCTCCTGCTCCACGACGGCATTGATATCGCGCTGGGCAAAGATCACACAGTTCTCTTCCTGTGTCTTCTCCGTGGCGGAAAAATGGATCTCCATATGCTTTAATCCGGAAGAACTGTCTTTCACCTGGTAGCGGACGGAAAATTTCTTTTTGAGCCTTAGCTGGGCGAGCACATAGTCCTTTCTTGTGACCGTGCGGAGCCGCTCCTGGTCACGCAGGACGACATACCGGGATATATATTGTTCCATCGCCGGCTGATAGCCGTTCCCAAACCATACCGCCCAGTCCATCTCCATGCGGCTGCTGTTCCGGAATACCTCGCATCCGCCCGTGTCAAGGTTCACCTGATAGATACCTAAGTAATCCACACTGAGCGCATGGAGGACATTGTAGCTCCGGTTCTGGATCTCCCGGACCAGATTGCGCCGTTTCAGGGAGGACACGATAAAATATGCCGCCGTCTGCAGCATATTCGACGCATATTCCAATGATTTCACCGGCGGATTGTCCACGCCGTAAAAGCCAATGACCTTTTTGCCATTATAAAGGGGAACCACCACAAGCGAATGAATGTTCTGCTGTTTCAGGTTCTCATACTGGAGCGGATCCGTCTCCCGGATCTCCTCCAGATCTTCAATGACGATGTGCCTGCCGATGCTGAAATTCCGATACCAGCTCGCACACACCTCCGGAGAAACGTTCTGGAGATTTTCCTTCTCGGGCTGAACCCCGTCTGCCACCCACTCATATGTATTATCGTCACAGCCGGCCGCGTTCTGCTCAAATATATAAGTACGGTCTCCTTTCAGTGCTTTTCCCAGATGCTCCAGCAGCACCGCCAGCGACTGATCCGGCGTCTCCTCGAGCAGGGCGACACGAAGCCCCTCATTGATGACGGTCTCGAGATTCTGAACGCTCTGCATATCACTGTCCTGCACGCGCTCTTCCTCCTTAAATTCCCTGGAATAATCCATACGCTTTCCCTCCATTATCGGCATAGTCTCACTTTGTCACCATGTCGCTTCACCGCAAATGTCAGCAACGTCTGTATCATAATATCATATGCCTACAATCCCGTCAATATAGAGGTTATTCCCCTTGCCTGTGATCGGACAGATCCAATGCAAAACTGCCCCTATCCTGCAGTGAACCAGTCAGTCCAGTGTGGTTCACCGCAGGATAGAGGCAGTCCTCAGACGATCTTTTCGTACAATTCCCTACCAGTAAGGATCCCAGTCTGTCGTCAGTCTGGTCAGTGCTTCCATGTAGTAGTAATCCCCCCACGAAGTACATTCGTCCACGCCCAGATCCGGACATGTATTATACGGAGAGCTTTTTGCATACGTCCCGTGCAGCAGCAGACCGTTTGACTCTCTGCTGTCGCGCACTGCACAGTGCTCTGCCAGCGCCCGGACGAGGCGCGCAGCCATGCTTCTGTAATACTGCGCCTTCTGTTCAGACAGGTGCTTTGCCATTTCCAGCATACCGCAGGCCGCTGCCGCCGCCGCGGAGGAGTCCCTTGGCTCATCACTGCCATCCTGGAAATCAAAATCCCAGTACGGGACCAGATCCTCCGGCAGATGCGTGAGAAAGAAGTCCGTGAGCTTCTCAAAAATATCAATGTACTCCGGGTTCTTTAATCTGGAATAGCTCAGCGCCGCACCGTAAATCCCCCATGCCTGTCCTCTCGCCCATGCCGAGCCGTCGCGGTAGCCCTGATGGGTCACTCCCTTTCGGGGTTCCCCCGTCGCCGGATCAAAGAAATAGGTGTGATAGGTGGAGTGATCAGGGCGGATCACATATTTCATCGCATTCTGGATATGTATCGCGGCTTTCTGCCTGTAGTCCGGGTTCCCTGTGACATCGCCTGCCCAGAACAGCAGCGGCATGTTCAGCAGGCAGTCTATGATCAGACGATAATTGTCCTCCGCCCCGAGCGCTCCCCATGCCTGGAAGAATCCGCCCTTTTCCTGAAAACGCTCCATCAGATTGTCGGCCGCCAGAACCGCCGCCTCCCTGGCATGCTCATTGCCAGTCAGCTTCCATGCCGCCACGCAGGAGGGAGAATAGAGAAACCCCATGTCATGGTGGGCTACGTCCACCTTGTTTCTGATCCTCTCCAGAAAGCTTTCCACCTGTCTCTCCCCCGCTGCCCTAAGCCGGCTGCTTCCTGTTTTCTCATAGGCGAGCCAGATCTCTCCCGTCCAGAATCCGGTGGTCCATGTCGTGTTGCCGGACGGCGTATAAAATCCGTTCGTGCTGTTCGAAGGCTGGAAAGCATCTGTAAACTGCTCCAGATTCCCTTCTATGATGTCTGCCGCGTGCCCGCGCAGCCGCTCTGCCTCGCCGGCTGTTATCTCCGGGTATGTCAGCAGTCTCTCTATTGTCTGCATCCTGCTTCTCCTTTCTCTGTCATCTCTGTCATCTCTATCGTCTCTATCGTCTTTATCTTCTCTATCGTCTTTATCTTCTCTATCGCCTCGTATTCTCCATGGATCCTGCATACCGCCATGGTTCCCTGCCTCGTTACCCGGAACCTGGTCAGCCACACGTCCTCGTCCTTTCCCCTGTGATTGACAAATACGTCTTTGTGTACCACAATGTCCTGTGCGCCCTCTGCTGTCAGCGTCAGCATTCCCTTTTTGCCCGGAATGCAGATCCGGCAGCCTGTGATCACAGGCTCTGTCTGTGTCACAAAGTTCTCCTCCAGCCAGTCCTGCTGTCCCATGTCCGACGCCCTGTCCTCCAGCATGAAATCCCGCGCACCTTTCCGAAAGGTCACGATCCGCTCCAGTCTCCTGCTGCTGCCGTAGGCTCCGCCGTATTCCAGCGTGACACGCCCATCCGCATCCCCTGTAAAGCAGGCGGCGCCGTATTCCCTGCCCGTCTTCTGCTCCTGGCCGTTTAAAATGGGCACGCTGTGTCCAAAGGAGCGGTTGCACAGGATCGTATAGCGGGTTTCATCTGCAAAATATTTCTGATCATATTCCCCGCACCCCAGATCACTCAGGAAGATCTCGCCGTCCGCGGCAAACATCAGGCTTCCCACATCATTGTGATTGTGAGGCTCGCCGTTATGACCGCCCTTGACCGCCATATCCAGTCCGTCGTTTTTCCAGACTGCCCACTGGGCGTCCGGCAGAAGGGCAAACCACGCTGCCTGCTCCTCCCCGGCATCCGATGCCGCCTCTTTCTCAAGCTTTTCCAGATACCGGCGCACCCAGCAGTCATCCTGATAATTTGCCATGAACCGGTAGCAATGGTCGTCCTCAAATCCCATAGCCGCGGACACTGGCGGGATCTCCACGCCGTCTATCATCTCCGCCAGACAGCAGGTCAGCCCCAGCCGGAAGCGGTCGTGACTGTTTCCATCGGAAAAGCTGACGGTAATCCCCCCTGTCAGATAGCATTTCTGCTGAAACTGCGCGATCCGGCGCACCTTCTCCTGCTCCAGCAGGCACACCCCGCCCTTTGTGTGCGCCTTCAACTGCTCGGCAAATCCCGTATAGTACACCATGCCGTAGGTAAAATAGCTCATTCCCTCCGGACAGGTGCCGTCGTCACACATACCTTTCAGATAATCCGGCAGGGTACTGATCACCCTGTCTACGATCTGCTTCTGTCTCAGGGGTTCCTCCTGCAGGAGGCAGAGTGCCATGCTTCCCAGACACCCCGCGCACACGGCTACCCAGTTATTGTACATGGATTCCCACCGCCATGCTCCCTTTTCCTTCTCCATATAAGCGTCGAGCAGGCGGTGAACGACCAGACTGCGCACCTGCCCTGCCAGCGCCGCATCCAGCTTCCCGGACAGTTCTGTAACGATCTGTGCAAGCGCCTGCCCGGTCTCGCAGGCAAACAGATCCACCGTTCTCTGCCAGTCCTTCTCCTGCCGGTTTACATGGGCAGGAAGCGCCCACGTCTCCTCCAGGCAGATCTCGCGGATCACCTCCTCCAGCTTGCACAGGTCCTCCTCCCTTTCATACCAGATGGACAGCAGGCCAAAGACAGCGAGAAACCGCCTTCTCTCAAAATATTCATTCTCGTAGATCAGCCTGTTGCCTGTCTCTTCATATAATCCAAACAGCTCCTTTGTCAGCTCCGGCATGCTGCGTCCGCGCAGCATTTCTCCGGTCTGAGCGACCTGCTGACGAAACTGCTGCCAGTGCTCCCGGATCTCCTGTACTTTTCTTCTGTTCATGCCGCATCACTCCTTCACTGCTCCCACCATAACGCCCTTGGTAAAGTATTTCTGCAGGAACGGATATACGAACAGGATCGGAAGGGTCGCCACAATGATCGTCGCATAGCGTATCGTCGCGCCCACCGCTTCCACATCTCCTGCCGCCACGCCTGCCGTCATGGAGGAGGTATCATTTGCCATCAGGATCTCTCTCAGAACGACCTGCAGCGGATACATGCTGCGGTCCGAGAGGATCGTAGAACCCCAGAACCATCCATTCCAGATGCCCACCCCGTAGTAGAGCACCATCACTGCCAGCATTGCCTTTGACAGCGGCAGGATCACGGAAAATAAGATCTTCCAGTGCCCCGCCCCGTCAATCCTTGCCGCCTCGCACAGCGACTCCGGAATGCTCTCAAAAGAGGTTCTCAGGATGATCATATTGTAAGTGCTGATCATAAAGGGCAGGATCAGTCCCCAGTGGGTGTCCGTCAGGTGAAAATCCTGCAGTGTCTGATAAAAGGGGATCATGCCGCCCGAGATGAACATGGTGATGGTGATCAGGATCATGATCGGCTTTTTCCACAGGACGCCTTTCCTGGATAAAAAGTACGCTCCCAGGGACGTCATCACAATGTTGGTCGCCAGACCAAGTATCAGAATCTTTAGGGTATTGAGATAGCCTGACAGAATCATGGGATTTTTTAGTACCGCCTTGTACGCGCTGAAACTAAATCCCACAGGCTTTAACAAAGGCCCTATATGCTGCATCAGCAGGCTGCTCTCACTCAGGGATGCCGCCAGCACATACCATACCGGATAAATGCAGACCAGCGACAGCAGCGTCAGGATCAAAACATTGCACACATCAAATACCTTTGACCCGGCCGATGTCCGGATCGTGCTCTTTGCCTGTCTTTTCATAATCATCCTCCTCTACCAAAGACTGGTCTCACTGACACGCTTGCTGATCTTGTTGGTCACGATCAGCAGCGCCAGGTTGATCACGGAGTTGAACAGACCAATGGCTGTGGAATAGCTCCAGTTTCTCTCCAGGATACCCACCCTGTAAATATAGGAAGCGATCACATCCGCCGTCTCATAGGTCGCCTCATTGTACAGCAGGATGGTTTTCTCATATCCCGTGCCCAGTAGCTGCCCCATCCTCATGATCAGCATGATCACGATGGTCGGCGCGATTCCCGGAAGCGTCACGTGGATCAACTGCTTCCACCTTCCCGCCCCGTCGATGGATGCCGCCTCATAGAGCTGCTGGTCCACACCGGACAAAGCGGACAGATAGATGATGGAACCCCAGCCGATCCCCTGCCAGATGTCCGACACGATATATATGGTCCTGTACAGCGCCGGATTCTGGATCAGGGAGCTTCTCTCCCCTCCGAACATGACGATGATATCATTGATCAGTCCCGTGCTCTGCGTAAAGTCCTTGATGATGCCCGTCACTACCACCAGGGAGATAAAATGGGGCAGATATGTGATGGTCTGGACTGTTTTCTTAAAGCGCTTCGCCCGCAGTTCATTGAGCAGGAGCGCCAGAATGATCGGAGCCGGAAAACCAAACAGGATCCCGTACACACTCAGCAGGAGCGTGTTCTTCACAAGCCGCCCAAAATAGGGGCTTGTGAAGAAACGGTTAAACTGGTCGAATCCGACCCATTCGCTGCCGGAAAATCCCAGCCTGGGGTTGTAATCCTGAAATGCGATGAGCGCTCCATACATCGGCTTATAATGAAACAAAACATAAAACAGGATCACCGGCAGCACCATCAGGTAAAGAGAACGGTTTCTCTTCCAGTCTTTTTTTACCCGAATCCAAAAACTTTCACGTTCTTTCGTCTTCATACTTTTTTCCTTATCTTTCCTGATATCTCTCAAGCGCAGCATTCTGGATCTCCAGAACACGGTCAAGGCTCATGCCTTTGATCGTCTCCACATAGTCGTCCCACTCATCAAAACTCTTGTTTCCCAGGATGAACTTCAAGGTCATTTCGTCCCTGTATGTGTTGATCTCATTCATGATCTGTGCCTGTTCCTTGCTCTCGTCTACAGTCGGCGTCACAGGCGGGATAATATGCTTGTCCGCATTGGTATCCGACCACACCGCGAGGGCTTCCTTCTGCTCATCCAGCGTGTAATACTGATCCGCATACGCCTCATCCTGCACGAACGGTCCGTTGTAATTGGCCCTGATATAACCGCTCATCGCATGAGTGATGGACAGATCCGGGTTTTTGAGGATCAGATCCGTGTAGATCGGTTCTCCGCTTTCCATCGTATAGCTGACGCCCTCGATGCCAAAGTTAAACAACATGTGGCCTTCCTCGCCGTAAGCATAGTCCAGCAGTCTTGCCGCAAGCTCCACGTTCTCACAGCTTGTAGTGATCACGGCACAACCCATGTTGACAAAGTCATTATCCTTCTGGCCAAATTCAGGTTTTGTCCCTTTCTCCACGGAAGGATACGGAGCCGGTACGAGCGTGAAGTCCTCCTCGGTCGTCCTGCCGGCGCCTGTCCATGTGCCAAGACTGCTTCCGCACCATCCAAAAGATGCTCCCGCCGTCCCGTTTGTGATCTTAGCGCTGACCTGGTCGTTTGTCAGGGTTGCCAGATCAACATCGATCAGTCCCTCGCTCATCCAGCGGTTCATGGTCTGGAGATACTCCCTGTAGCCGTCCTCGACAGCGCCGTAATGAACGCTGCCGTCATCTCCTATATAGAAATTTCTGGGTGCTCCATATGCGTATGCAAAAGGATTGTTATCTGTCAGTCCCTGGCTGCCGTACCAGTACGTAAAAGGTGCAGCCGCTCCCTTCTCCTCCTTAAATGCAGTCAGCACGTCATGCCACTCGTCCATGGTAGTCGGCACTTCCATGCCCAGCTCCTCCAGCCAGTCCCCTCTTAGCATCAACCCGGTGCTTGTCTTTAATTTTTCACCGCCGCGGATAAAGGGAAAGCAGTAATATGTGCCGTCGTCTGTCTTGATCATCTTGTCCACATCCGGATTTGCCTCCAGATAAGCTTTCAGGTTCGGACAGTAGCTGTCGATCACATCATTTAGCGGAAGGACAACGCCGTCCTCGATCGCTTTCTGCGGTCCGCCCGCGTAAGTCAGCCAGCTATACTCAATAATATCCGGAAGCGTGCGGTTCGACAGGAGGAGGTTAAACTGCTCTGCCACCTGCCCTACTGCGGGATGCTGGAATTCGATCGTGATCCCTGTATTTTCCTGCAGCTTCTTTCCAAATTCCGTGTCGTTGAGGCTGGTGTAGTTCGCCGCCGCATTTGCATTTAACTCCACCCAGTAGCTGAGCGTGCCGCCTTCCGCAACAGGATAAGAAAACGCTGTATCCGGTGCGGCCGTTTCCGTCTTCCCGGACGCGTCCGCCTGTGCGGTGGTCTGCGATTCTGGTGCCGCGCCGCCATTGTCCTTGTTTCCACATCCTGTCGCGATGCCCGCCGCAGCTACCACAGCAGCCATGAGCAATGCGCCTTTTTTGATTTTGTTGTTTCTTTTTATCATATGTTCCTCCATTTCTGAGCATTCCCTGCCCGTTTGCCGCCCCGCCGGTCGCTTCCGCATATAACATGCAGGCTCCCATCCGGGGACATCCGTCTGCGCATATTTTGTTTTGCGCCATACCCACACTATATCAGCCCCTTCTTCCAAAAGATATATTCAGATGTGCAAATCCGTGTGCAAAACAGCAACTGGCGCATGCTCAATTTGCAAAGTCAATATGCAAAATAGCAAAAAACCGCAAAATCCGCTATTTTTTCAGCGGACTCTGCGGCAGGAATAACCCTATTTATTTATTTTTTTCATCTGCCCGGGTGTGATCCCGGTCTCCTTCTTGAATACGCGGATCAGCGCCCCGCTGTTGCGAAAGCCTGCCTTGGGACAGATGTCCACGACACTCATTCCTTCCTTGAGCAGCTCCTTGATCCGCTCCACGCGGATACGGTTAATGTACTCGAGCAGGCTGACACCTGTCTGCTCTTTAAAAAGGGAAGAGAGGTAGGACGGTGTGATCTCAAAATGCAGGGCCGTGATCGAGACATTCAGATCCGGATCCTGATAATTTTCCTGCACGTACTGCATCACTTCGCGTATATACTGGGAATCCTCCTTCGCCGCCTGCCGCTTGCGCCTGATACGGCTGCAGGTCTCGCGGATCAACCCGTGAAAGAACTCCATGGCTTCCTCCGCGCTCATGCCTTCATTGATCCTGCGTTCAAAGGAGGACAGCTCCACGTCTTCCCCCTGTTCCACGCCCTTCATCACAGTTCCCACCAGCTCAAACAGCAGACATTTCTTTATGCCGGGGAGAATGTCCTTGCGCGCAAAGTTGGCAGTGATCACCTCGTCTATCCAGCGGCAGACATTTTGATCTTCCCCCGCCCTCATGGCGTTTATGATCTTCTGCTCCTCCTCTATCCTGTACTCATAGTAGACCTGCCTGTTCCTGATGTCCTCATACCACACCACGCTGTAATTCTGAAACTGTTCCCGATACTCCGAAACCTCCCGCGCCGCACAGTAGGAGTCATAGATCCCCTCAAGTCCCTGCCGGAAACCGCCGCAGGCGGCGAACAAGCGCTTGCAGATCCGCTCCTCCGCAAATAGCTGGACCTTGTCAAAAAAGCTGTCGAGTTCTTCCCGTGTCTCTTCCCCTTTGTCCTCCCCGTTGATCACGCAGGCGACCGCATCATACAGCTCTACCATCTCCACGCCAAACGCCCCGTGCACCAGCTCCCGCAGCACGTTGGTCATCAGAAACTGGTGCAGCGCCGTATCTGTCTGACGCCACGCCTCACCCTCCTCCTCCAGATAAAATAGTATGACCAGGTTGTCCCTCCCCCGGAACACAGCATCCTGTGCAAACGCTTCCACATAACCGCTCTTGCAGTCGTAGGGAAAGGCGATCATGCGGTAGAGGTACTGGCTCCGCAGCGTCTGGGCATTGTTATAATAAAGGCTTCGGATCTCCCTGTTCATCTCCAGGACATCCGTACTCCTATCCAGCAGCCACTGCAGCTCGTTGCGCTTCTCCCTTTTCCCGTCCTTTCCGTAATCACCAAACATATTCATGATATTGCGCAGGGGATTGTAATGTATTCCCGTAAAGATATACGCAAGCGTTATACAAACGAATAATCCAACCGCCATGTAGAGCAACACACTTATGGCATCCCGCTCAATCGTCTTAAGGGGCATTAGCACGACATAGTAAAAATCCGTCTCCGAGGAGGCGACCGCATCCAGCCTGTAGCCTTCCCCCGCAAGCTCCAGCTCCGCGGTGATCTTGCCGCCATGAAGATCAGTCTCCGGAATACGGTACGCTGTCTGGCGCAGCTCGTCCGCCAGATTCCCTATGCAGGTGCCGTCCGGCCGGATCATCATCAGTTCCAGGGATTCATTCCAGAGTATTCCCCGCATCCAGCCGTTCAATGTTTTTTCCGAGATGCTGACCCCCAGCACGGCGGAGGGATCCGCACCTCTTGCGATCGAATCCTGCAGGATCCATATCTCCTGCTCGCCGTTTTTATTCCTGACCGCGATGTCCTCCCCCGACCAGCCGCGCTCCAACGTCTCCAGAAAATCCTCCGCGGATGCTCCCGGCCGCTCATAATACAGCTCATAAAACAGGCTGCCGTCCATATGCCCCTGCTCGCAGAGAACCGTTTCCCCTTCCCTGAAATAGATAAAGATATGGTTCAGGTCGCCGCTCGCAATATATTTTTTTCGCGTATCATTATAGATACCATACAACAGCTCCCTGTCGCCAAGACTGAATCCGCCTTTGATCCCGGCCGCCTTCTGCACATCGCTGTCCAGCATCAGGTTTACC
Organism: Lachnospiraceae bacterium; assembly: GCA_021770755.1. Lineage (GTDB taxonomy): Bacteria > Bacillota > Clostridia > Lachnospirales > Lachnospiraceae > COE1. Next base: position 6,729 of record JAETQI010000008.1, on the reverse strand, counting down.
AGATTGAGCCGCGCGCTCCTGAATCGCGCGTCGACATCCGCCTGCATCTTGTCGAGCAGGGTCGTGGTGATCTCTTCCGACTGCCTGTTGATAATATTATGAAAATGAAAATAGATCCCGATGCTGAACAGGACCGCCAGTCCCAGTACCAGCAGATAGGACAAAAACCATTTGAAAAATACTGTTCTATTCTTAAATCCCCACATCGCCCTGTACTCCGTCTCAAGAACGCCCTTGAATACAAAACCACTGTCACATCTCCACATTCTAAAACTCTTTAACATAAATTACTGATCAGAAAGCCGGCGATCCCGTCCTCATCGTTACCACCGATGACGAGATCCGCCTTCTCTCTCACCTCCTCGATGGCATTGCCCATCGCGATCCCTAATCCGCAGAGCTCCAGCATCCCGATGTCGGCATAGTCGTCGCCAAATGCCGCGATCTCAGCAGGCTGTATTTTGCCTGCGGCACAGACTTTCATGATCGCCTGCTCCTTTGTGACCGCCTTTCTGGTAAATTTGTACCAGTAACCATCCGAAAAGCGGATACAGTCACACTCCGCCAGCAATGCCTGCAGCCGCGCTGCCTGAGCATCGTCAAAGATCTCCACGCACATCTTTAACGAGCTCTCCCCAAAATCCGCAAAATCCGTGTAGATGCTGTCACCCCAGCTCTGGTCCTGCTTTCGTGGATCCACCTTATAATTCCAGTAATGCGAATCCACGGTATCGATCGTGATCTCACACGCCTCGCCGCACACGCTTCTCGCCGCCGCGATCATCCGGCGCGTCTCCTCCGCGGAAAACGCCGCCTTATAGATGTATTCACCCTGATACTTGACCAGCGCGCCGCCGCTTGTGATGAGCACTTCCGGCTGCAGTTCCTCGATAAAAGGCAGGGCATTCTGCTCCCCTCTTGAAGTCGACACCCCGATTAGAACGCCTTTCTTTCGGTACGCGGCCAGCGCTGCAAGCGTCCCCGGCGAGATGGTCTTATCGCTGCGCAGCAGCGTTCCGTCCAGGTCAAACAAAAGCAGTTTTATGTTCTCCATACGCGTTCACCTCACATTTTCATACCAGTATAATCAAAACATCCGTAAAAAACAACCCATTTTGCCAAAAACGTAACCCTCCACCTTTTTTTTCATAAAATATATAGAAAAACATGGAGCAATCAAACTATGGCTATCGGTTATCTGAAAATACAGGCGCGAACCGCCCACGATGCGCTTCCTTTGATCAGCGCATCCATCCGTATCCAGGATGCACAGGGCGGAAGTGTCTATGATCTGACCACAGATGAAAACGGGGAGACGCGCACTGTTCCGCTGGAAACGCTGGATAAAAGCTATTCCCTCTCCCCCTACTACTCCGGCATCCCATACACAAACTACAGCGTGCTGGCACGCGCTGCCGGATTCAATTCAATCTATGTCTCAGGCATTCCCATCTATGATGGGGAACTGGCTGTCCTGCCGCTCTCGCTCATTCCGATGCAGGAGATGCAGCGAAGCCCTATACAATCTGAAATATATGTGGGAGCACCTGCCGTCTCTCTCGCCGGCCCGCGTTCCCAGGAAGGTCCCTCCGGTGCTCCCTATGTTTTGCGTCAGGTCGTCATCCCGGATCCGATCACGGTACACCTGGGACCTCCCAAATCCGCCGCTGCCGACGTGCAGGTATCTTTTCCTGACTATGTCAAAAATGTAGCGAGCAGCGAGATCTATCCGACATGGCCCGCGGCGGCGCTTACTGCCAATATCTACGCCATCATCACTTTCGCGCTGAACCGGATCTACACCGAGTGGTACCGCAGCCGCAACTATGGATTTGACATTACAAACAGTCCCGCATATGACCAGTACTTCGTGTACGGCAGGCCGATCTATGATTCCATCAGCAGGATCGTAGACAATATCTTTGACGAATATGTCCGGCGGAAAGGACAGACCGCCCCCTATTTCACTTCCTTCTGCAACGGCACCACCGCTACCTGCTCCGGATTGTCCCAGTGGGGAACCGTCGCGCTGGCGGAGCAGGGGCTCGAACCGCTGGAGATCCTGCGCTCTTATTACCCGAAAGATATCGAGATCGCACAGACCGACATCCAGACGGGAATCCTCTCCTCCTACCCAGGTTCCCCTCTCAGAACAGGCAGCACCGGACTTGATGTCCAGACAGTCCAGACCTGGCTTTCGCGCATCCGCAGGGACTATCCCGCTATTCCTGCGATCACGGATCCGGAGGGGCAGTTCCAGAACAGCACGCAGGCGGCAGTGACCAAATTCCAGAGCATCTTCAATCTGGCTCCGGACGGCATCGTCGGAAAATCTACCTGGTATAAGATCTCCTACATCTACTCCGCCGTCGCACGGCTGTCGGAGCTTGACAGCGAGGGCAGCACCCTTGGCATCGGCACCGTTCCCCCTTCGTCCGTGCTGCGTCAGGGATCCCGCGGGCAGGATGTGATCACCCTGCAGTACCTTCTCAATGTCGCGGCTACATATTATCCGGGCATCCCGGCTCCCACACAGGACGGCATCTTCGGAAGCGGAACACAGCAGTCCGTCACCGCTTTCCAGCGGATCATGCAGCTCAACCCGGACGGCATCGTGGGGCCTATGACCTGGCAGGCACTATACAACGTCTATCTCGGTGCCGACCAGAATGTTCCATCCCCATCCCCAGATCCCGGCACAGTCCAGTATGTGGTAAAGGCGGGGGATTCACTCTGGCTCATTGCAAGAAAATACGGCACCACTGTGGAAGCCATCCAGAAGGCAAACAATCTTGTCGGGGATCTGATCCGTGTCGGTCAGGTACTGACGATCCCTGTATCGGAAACGCTTTCCTACACAGAGTACACCGTCAGACCCGGCGACTCTCTCTGGCTCATTGCCAAGAAATACGGTACGACCGTGGAAGCCCTGATGAACTTAAACAATCTGACCAGCGATCTGCTGATGATCGGGCAGGTGCTCAAAGTGCCTGTCCAACAGACCTGAGCGCGTCCGGCGCCGGTCGGGCAGGGAAGAGCCGAACAAAGACCGGGAGATTCCCGGTCTTTGACCTAATGTTATATTCGGAACTGGCTGATCAACTGGTTCAGCGTCTGGGACTGCTCAGACAGTTCATTGGAAATCGCGGCACTCTCCTCGGCGGCATCAGAATTTGCCTGTATGACCTTGGAGACTTCTTTGATCCGGTTCTTCACGGAGACGATCATTTCCGACTGCTGGACACTGGCAAGTGCGATCTCGTCCATCTGCACCTTAACGGATTGGATGCATTCGCTGATCACCTGCATCGCCGCCATGACAAGGTTGGTGGATTCAGTGCCAGTCCTCACATCCCGGATCGAACAGTCGATCAGTGTGCTGGTGCTCTTTGCTGCCTCAGCGGATTTGGCGGCAAGACTCCGCACTTCATCCGACACGACGGCAAATCCCTTTCCGGCAGTACCTGCGCGCGCCGCTTCTATGGAAGCGTTCAGCGAAAGGATATTGGTCTGGAACGCAATGTCTTCGATCGTTTTCGTGATACTGCTGATCTTCGCCGAGGACTCTTCCAGGCTCCTCGTGGCAGTGGTCAGTTGTTCCATCCTGTCATCTGCCTCGGCAGCATATCCTGTCGCCCGCGAGACGAGATCGCTCGCATTGCCGCAGCGCACGGCACTGTTTTGAATCTGTTCGGTGATGTCCGTGATATTTGAGACAAGCCCGTTGATGGACTCTTTCTGCTGCGTGGCGCCGCTGGAGAGCGACTGCGCACCTGCCGACACCTGATTGGCGCCGTTGTTGACTTTCCTGGCGATCTGCGTGATATCGCGCATGACCTCTGTGAGATGGCTCCGGATACTTTTCAGGCTTTCTGCCAGCACGCGGAAATCTCCGACATAGTACGACTCGTTCTTTGTCACATCAACAGCGATGTTGCCGTCCGCCATCTCGCCGAGGATTCTGCCAATGTCCTCGATGGTCTTGCGCAGGCAGTCACAGACATGGTGGATCGTCTGTGCGATCATGCCGATCTCGTCCTTTCTGCCGTAGAAGGAAGTCAGCTCCTGATCCGCGGAGAGCTCCAGATTGCCGAGACGCTGGATCGCGTGTTCCATGACCATAAGTTCCCTGCCCTCCATGAACAGTATGAACAGCGTCACCAGGACGATGACCGCACCGACCCCCGCGCACAGGACACCCACAGATGCGCGGATCGTCTCTACCTCACGGTATACTTCTGCCGCACTGTCACGCACCATAAATACCCAGTTGCGGTCTGCCAGGTACTTATAGACGACAAGCTGCTCGACGCCGCCCTCATCCGCATAGGTGTATGTCTCCGCCTGCGAGGTGCCGTCCGCCCTGATCCGCCCAAGGATCTCCTGATAGCCTCTGTCCGTCGTCTGCGTGTTCAGGAGCGATTCGTCTTCGTGATACAGGTACATTCCAGTCTCCACATTCAGAAAGACATACTCGCTGTTTGGCAGTCCCTTGATGTCGAGGTCGAGCAGAACGTCCATCAGCCGGCTGGCGTAAACCCCCGCTCCCACATATCCGATGCATTCCTGCCCGTCAAAAATAGGATAATACATTGAGAGAATCATGCTTCCGGTTCCCGGGGATTTCATGATCCCGAGATTGGTCAACCGCGGCTGCGCCAGGATCGTATTGTGAAATTCTTCCAGGGAGTCACCGCTCCGGGTCGTCATACCGATCGCCGAAGGCGACGTGTGCGTCAGCACATAGGTATCTGGCGTCGCGATATACAGTCCTTCAAAAATACCTTTGACCGCGGAAAAATCTTCCGTGTACTGCTGCGCCTTTGACAGCAGCAGCGGATCCTCCGGATCTTCCAGAAGTTCCCGGACCTCACTGCCTAACGCAAAGGCTGTCATATACTCCTCCGCAGACGTCACATAGTCGTTAATGATCGATGCCCGCGATTCCACAGCGTCTGTCATCTGGTTGGTGATATTGCCCTCGACGATCGCGGCAACACGCCCGGAAACACCAAACCAGAGCAGCAGCAGTCCCGAAAATGTAATAATCGTTGTAAGAATGCTGATGCGCGTGGCAAGTTTACGGTTGGTCAAAAATCTCATACGATTCCCCCTGTGATTCGAAAATGCCCGATCCCGTTCACCCGCGCCTTCGGACATTCCGATATCTTCAATTTCTTTTAAAAAATTTTATCACGGCCTTACAGGGCTGTTTTTCAGTCTGAATTTTCCTACAAGCGCCTTCATAAGCTGTGACTGGCTGGACATTTCTTCGCTTGCAGCCGCGCTTTCCTCCGCTGTTGCCGAGTTTGTCTGTACGACGTCAGAGATCTGATCCATTCCGATCGTGATCTGGGAGATAGAATAAGCCTGATCGCTGCTGGCTTCCGAGATCTGTCCGATAATACCTGTCATTTCATTGACATCATTTACCGCGTCAAGCAGAGACTTCGCAGTATCATCAGCGATCTGTTTTCCGTTCTCCACTACCTTCAGTGAATTTTCGATCAGATCAGAGATATTCTTGGAAGCCTCCGCACTTTTGTTTGCCAGACTGCGGACTTCATCGGCTACTACGGCAAACCCTTTTCCGGCTGCGCCTGCGCGGGCGGCCTCCACGGCAGCGTTGAGGGCAAGGATGTTGGTCTGCAGCGCGATATCTTCAATTGTCTTTATGATCTTGCCGATCTCATTGGAACTGCTGCTGATATCCTCCATCGCCTGTATCATCTGCTGCATTTTTTCGTTGCTCACGTTCATTTTCGTGCGGACGCTTCCCGATGTCGCCTCTGCCTGCCGCGCATTGTCTGCGTTCTGGTTCACCTTGACGGAAATCTCATTGATGGTCGCGACAAGCTCCTGCACGGCGCTTGCCTGCTCGCTTGTTCCCTGGGCAAGCGCCTGTGCACCGCTCGATACCTGCTCTGCTCCGCCTGCAACCTGAGAGGAGCTTTGGCTGATCTGCCGCATCGTGTCGTTAAGCTCCTCCGCTATCCCGCGGAAAGAGACCAGCAGCGGATGGAAGCTGCCTGTATACTCTGCTTCGCAGACGGAATCCACTGTAAGATCCCCTTTCGCCATCTTCGCAAGGAATTTATTCTCATCATCGATAATCATCTGAAGCTTGCGGATCAGCCTGCCTACCTGCGCAGCAAGAACTCCCAGTTCATCCCTGGAAGTATAGGAGATCGCTACATTCAGGTCGCCCTCTGCCATCTTTATGGCTGCATTCGCGATCTCGGATACCGGGATCTTGATCGAACGAATGATCACGAACGAGAAGAAGACTCCCACAAGGATGATGACAATGATCACTGTCATCATAATCCTTATAGCAGTGCTGTATAGATAAGAGCTTTCCTCCGCCGCATCATCGCTTCCTTCTGAATTGTAGGTGATGATATCATCAAAAGAATTGTTTAAGGAATTATAGAGTTCTACGCATTCACCTTCCAGGATCGCGCGTGCCTCCTCGATAAGCCCCTGTCCTGCCAAAGCCATCATTTCCTTGTCTGCTTCACTGTACTGGCTCCAGAGATTCATTGCATTATCATAGAAAGCTCTTTCCTCCTCATCGATCATTTCCCCATATGTAGCTAAGAGGGTGTCCATATCCTCCCTATATTGTCAAGTGATTTTCCTTAAAAAATCAAGGAATTTTTAGTTCTATATCTCAGATGAATGAGCCAAGGAGATGGACATTTCTCTGTATCTGGTACGAAAATAGAG
>JAETQI010000007.1 GCA_021770755.1 Lachnospiraceae bacterium | reverse complement strand
TGAAAAGCGTTTTTCTATTGTTATCATAGACAATAATGTGTCTGCGATACTCTGTGAAAGCATTTTATTTTTCATAGGCTATATCACCTCGGCTTTTTTTGATATTATACTATGTGCGGCTGTCAACTTCAAACAAAATTGAAAATACTATTTATCAATCAAGAAAGATATATGTGCTATGTGGGATTCCGTAGTAGTCGGCACTGTGCGTAATGTGCATAACTTGCTATCTTATGGAGTTGTGGGTAACTCTGTTTGCAGGACGTTGGAAAGCTGCACTTTAGCTTTTCCATAGAGTTATCCATGATTCCATAGCCTGTTATGCACATTTCCATGATGCTATTATTTGCTTCTGAATATTGCAACGATGAAATATTATTACTTGTACATTTGGAACTGTTCAAAATGATATAAAGGATTTTTTTAGATATTTTATTAATGAGGAAGGAGTATTCAAGCTTGTAAACATTCTGGAAAAAACACCTTCGCCTAAAATTTGTTTTAACCCTTCACTATTTTCTAATTCGATTCCACATCCTTCTAAGCTAAAAATTCCTTGATTGCCTGTAAATTTTCCATTTATTCTTGCTGTTTCTTTTTTGCTCATCCAGCGATATGTTATTCCATGATTTTTAAAAGTTTGTAACCACATTTCAATATCTATTGTAAATTTCACTATCTTTTTCCCTAAAATAATATCTAATATTTGACTTTGTGGCAATGAATGAAGAAAAATAGGATATCCCAGCGGATCAAATAATGATTGGCGAAAATCTATAATGGGCATTTTTATATTTAAGCATTTAGCCCAAATATCAAATACTTTACTCGGAAATTTCTCCGTATTATAAACTCCAATTAACAAACATTCCTCTACTACTGATATTGCATGTCCTTTTCTATCGCTTTCATCTAAAAGACTTTTGATAACATCAGTATAAGTATCTAATACGATTGTTTCGCTACTATTTTTCACTACATCCATATTTGATAGTAAGTCTTTACCTTTTCCAGTGTTTAAAGTCTGTACTACTTGATTATTTCGTTGAATTTGCTTTATATCTCTTTGAAACTGTTCTTGAAATTTTGGAGCCTCATTCATTAATTTTTGATATGTAGAATATTTGCAATTAGCTGTTATAAATTCATCTAATAACCGAAAAACCTTGCCATTAGTATCACCTTCTTTTAATTCTACCAATATAACTTTTTCTCTTGGTTTAAAAATAACAACGTCACCAATTTGAATAAATGATGTCAAATCACTAATTAAAACAAATGAATCTGGATTATCATTTAAATACTCATCTACAAATGATACTTCTGATTTCAAATTAGAATCAGTAATATCAATCAACTCTTGCCCATAATACAAGCGACGTAGTTGGGATAAATCATAACCTAAAATTTGCCATGCAATAGAATCCATTATTTTTCGCAAACACATTTCTTGATATTTTAATTGATTTAATACATTAGTAATTTCATTACATTTCTCTTTTTCTCGTCCTCGTTTTGCTTCTTTTAACTTTTGTATCTGTTGTTTTCTTTCAGTTAGAACCTGCTTTATTAATATTATGGAGCGATTCTGTGCTAAATAAAATCCTTTATGGACTGCTTGAGCAAATTCAGACCATTTACTTTCATCATCCAAAATATCTGAAGGATTACTTATTTCCTCTATATGTAGAATCCCATATTCTCTAATATAATTAATTAATACTTTTAATTCCCGTTCAAATTTTATTATTTTCATAGATTCTTCTCTTACATTTTGTATTTACAAGACAAGCTGCAGCTTTAGTCGCTCTGTTTTTATTGTAGTAACTTTAAAATCGAATTGTGAGACACAGCATCTACCCAATCCGTGTCATAAGATAGTTTTAATCATTTTACTATTCCCTTATTAAAGGGATATTTAGCATAGGGATTGTCATTTCAAGGCTCTTTCAAAAATGGTGTAGTAGTGGTGTAGTAAGCGCCTTTCCTTGCCGTAAAATCATTGATTTTACAGGATTTTCCAAGACTTTTCAAGATATTGCCGTGGTACACAAATAATATTTTTACCATATCTTTTATATCCTTTTATAAGCCTTCAAGCCTTGATATTTCAGGCATTTAGGCACTTTTTTCTTTGTTTCCCTTGCGTATCAGTTTTAAAGTCTAATATTTTCGCCATCTGCTTCGCCGCATTTCGTTTTCGATATGCAACGCTGCTTTCAGCTAATTATCCTTGTCCAGTAGAAGAAAGCTGCTGTATCCATCAGCAATCAGTTCTGTTTTCATCCTCTTGCGACTGTCAAGGATATTTTTCAGGCTTCGATAGACTTCTTCTGTAATAGGGATAAAACGGCATCCGCACTCGGTCTTTGTTTTCTCCACAAAATACTTTCCGTCTCGTTCCCTGACAAGCTGATGATCCATACGGATAACGCACGATTATTCTTCGTTGCATCAATTATTACTACACCAGATTATCCCCATTTTGCCTATTATAAAGGAATCTTCTAACTTCCATAACCAAATCATTCGGATCGTCATCAATCACTACATAATAAATAATATAATTATCCACATAAATACGATAATAAGAATATCTGCGCTCCCGGACAGAATGATATGGTTCAAAAGATTCAGCCACCGGAAGCCGCTCCATAATAGCGGACTCCACCTTATTCAATAGGTCATTTGCAGCTTTTGGGTTCTTTAGCCTTTCTGCAATATAGGTTACTTTTTCATCAAGGTCGATATAAAAAAGTGGCAGATAGCTCAATCTGTACTTTTTACGGAACATTTATCTTCCTCCGTAATCCTCCAAAAACTTCTTCGTGGCTCATCCGTGTATCGTTTTCTGCTGCAAACCTATCTGCTTTATCCAGTGCAGCTTCAACACCATCCGTCAACTTTGAATATTCTTCAAGACTAAGCACCACCATTGCTCCATATCCGTTTTTTGTTAAATATACCGGTTCTCCCGCATTTACAATTTTCTCAATATCAGGAAACTTATTTCTCAAATCTGAAACAGGTCTAATCTGTAACATAAGCATCCACTCCTTATCAATATTTTATCTTAATTTTATCATTACCTATATTCTACTTTACTATTCTCTAAAAAGCAACCTTTGTAAAAATCTTTCTTTATTTTACTTAACGATACATTTTATTATGTTTCCCCTGATTTTTCTATGGCAAATGGCAGTTTCACTTTCATAAAGAAAACTGCCATCCTGCAAATGAATTTATTTTGCTCAAGGCTCTTTCAAAAATGGTGTAGTAATGGTGTAGCAAGCGCCTTGTTTTGCCATGAAATCATTGATTTTACAGCCTTTCAAGGATACTTCAAAATATTGCCGCGGCACACGAATAAGCCTTGAATTAGGTCGATTACATTCTCGTTACACTTGCAATTTATATGGAACCTCCTTGAAATGAAGTGCTATAAAGCGGATCGATGTTTCCTGCAGGCATCACAAAAGGGATTGTTTCCACAAAATCTGTGATAAAAAGTGGAAAAGATGACGATAAAATAAATAAAAGAAGCTGTGTCGGGAGGGATACCATTATGAACAAAAAAAGATTTGCAGAGATTCATTATAATCGGCCGGATTACACGGCGTACGCGCAGAGGATCGCAAAATATGCCTTGGAGATCCGCGGTGCAAACACGATGAATGAACTGAGCAACGCGCTTGAAAGTTTTTTTACTGACAGGGTCTGTGTTGAGACGATGGAGACGGTGGCTTTTATCCGATGCTATCAGGACTGCACGGACAGATTTTATCAGGAAGAGATGCAGTATACGCAGACCCAGGCGGCCATGACAGACCTCTCGCCCATCTATGACGCACTGCTCGCAAGTCCTTATCGCGATGCGATCGATGACAAATTTGGGCGGCAGTTTTTGCGAAAAATCGAGAAGGAACTTGCCCTGGGTAAGAACGGCTTAGAACTGCTTGGCCGGGAGCAGGAACTGATCGCCCAATACCAGGGCATGATATCCGCCATGAGGTTTACATATGAAGGGAAAGAAATATCCTCTGCAGAGTTGTCAAAGTATAAGGAGAGCCGGGATCTGGCTGCCAGGAAAAGTGCCAGGGAAGCCGCACGAAAAGCATTTGCTGCCAAGAGCGAAGAATTTTTGAATGTGCTGAAGGAACTTGTAGAAGTACGCGGCCGGATTGCCAGAGCAAACGGGTATGCGTCTTATCTGGAATATGCCAACATGGAAAAAGGGCGGTACTCCTATGGGGAAAAGGAGCTTGTCAGCTTGTGCCGGCTTGTGCGCAGGGAGCTTGTTCCGCTGAAAAAGCGTTTGTACATGGAATTCAAAAAACGTCTCGGTCTGACCCGGTATACTGCTGATGACACAGGGATTTATTTTGAGTCGGGCAATCCGGCACCGCTGGGAGATGCTGGATTTTTGCTGGAGCAGGCCAGCAGGATGTACGGACAGATGGACAAGGATTTCTCGGCGTTGTTTGAGACAATGCGATCCGGCGGTTATTTTGACTGTGCAAGATCAGACCACAAAATAACCGGAATGGGGTTCTGTACGGAAATTTACACGGAAAAGCTGCCGTTTATCTTTGGCAACTGCACTGGGCGCCACTCGGATGTGGATATTCTGGTACATGAGTTTGGACACGCGATCCAGATGAAACAGAGCATGGACCGCTTCTCTGTGCCGGAGTATTGGGAAATGCCCAATGACCTGTCGGAAATCCCGTCAAAAGTTATGGAACAGTTCAGCTATGAGTATGCGCCCCTGTTTTTTGGCGGGCGGGCAGGACAGTTTGTGGAGACGCACCTGATCACGGTTTTGCAGGAGATCTGCAGCTTCTGTATGACACATGAGTTCGAGACGTTTTTATATACGGCAGACACTTTCCAGCCTGAAACGGTCATTGCCGAGTACAACCGGCTGACGGAGATCTATGATGCGGGCATCGATTACAGTGTGTGCAGGAATTATATGGATGCAGGGGCGCTGCTGGTGCAGGATAAGGGAGTTTATATGTTTCCCAGGTATCTGGTCAGCTATGCGTTATCTGATATTTCTGCGGTCAGCATGCGCCTCATCTATGAGTCTGACAGGGAAAAGGGATTGGCTGTCTACAAAAAGCTGTGCGGAATGGGCGGCTCTATGGAATATAATGAGGCAGTAAACACCCTGGGGCTGCCGCTGCCCTATACAGAGGAAGCGGTTGTTGCCGTGAGGGATTATCTGGCTGGAAAGCTCGCGCTGTCATAAAGACCGGATTAGAGCGTGTTTGATTACAGATGCTTCTCTAAAAAGGACATCATGTCAAGACTCCAATGCCAGGCGGAATTGTCGTATGCGAGTCCGCAGCCATGTCCGCCTGTCGGGTAGTAGTGACATTCATGTGCGATCCCCAGCTCTTTCAGTCTGGCTTCGAGCCTTTCTGTATTTTCGCATGGAACGGTTCCGTCGTCCCGGCACGCCCATGCAAATGTCGGCGGGTAATCGGGATGGATCAGGTTTTCAACAGAAAGATCATGACGCAGCGCCGCGTCGTCCGCTCCGATCAGCGCCAGCGCACTGCCTTCATGTGCGATATCTTTTTCAAGACTGATGACCGGATATCCTAAGACAACTGCGTTGGGTCTGCCCTCCGGCAGCAGTGTCTGATACAGTGCAGCAGCCGATGCGCACAGATGGCCTCCGGCTGAAAAGCCGATGATACCGATCCGGTCAGGGTCAACGTGATAGGCGGCAGCGTGTTCCCTGACATACCGGATCGCTGCCAGCAGATCCATCTGTGGTTTTGGATAGCGGGAGGGGGCGATCCTGTAGCGGAGCATGAAAGATGCATACCCTCTCTGTTCAGTTATGATCTGGATGGGTGTGCCTTCATTCTGAAAGCTGACAAATTCATAGCCGCCGCCCGGGCAGATGATCAGCGCAGGTCTTGCCGGGGCGTCTGTCGTCAGGACTGGCGGTGCGATGAGAAAAGACTGCTCCGGATCCAGCAGGTCCGCGTCCTCACAGGGTTCCCAGGCATTCCAGTCATGCAGGTGCAGGCACTGCCTTTTGCCGGATTGCAGATCCAGCACCAGATTTGCCATATCGACGATCTGCTCCGCTAGTCCCTGCAGGTTACCGCCCCACGGCGTCTGTCCCCGGAAAGCGGCAAGCCGCAACGGCTGATCCCATGATTCGCTGGGAAACCAGTCAAGCTGGCCTTCCAGGAAGAGCGAGTGAAACCACTTTTTCATTCCCGGAACGGACAGAATATCAGTTAACGTGTCAAATGTTGAAAACATATATAGGACTCCCTTCAAATATTGGTTTATTGTTGGCTCTATTATACCGCAACGACGTTGTGGATGGAATAGGCTTATTGACAAAAATACAACAAAATTTTATAATAAAGCTGACAGAGGGATTGGAGGGAGACATTGCTTTTTGCATCTGGGAGTGTCCCGATGCGGATCAGGCCGGTATCTGCATGGAACGTATATATGCGCGGTACAGTGGGCAGGAAAGACAGCGGGTGATCCTGACAGACGCCGGGGAGTCTGCGGACGGGAAGCCTGCCGTGTGACGCTGTGGCTTCTGCCGGAGGATATCGTGTATATCGAGGCGTTTGCCCACAATACCGCGATCTACATTTACAGCAATATGCAATGATCATCCTATTAAAAAACCATTCGTGCGCAGAAGAGACCTTTTGTGCGCGTTTTTTCTTTTCTGTACAGCCGCGTGGTAAAGTCCCCGTGTAACATATGAACTTGCGCGGTTTCTGCGTGCCAGACAGGAAGAAGCGCATAAAAGCGCATTAAAATATGGAGGAGAGAATATATGGAGGAGATCAGACAGAGAAATGACAGCATCGTTCAGAATGCGTGGTTTCTGGCAAAAGAGAGCTGGAAATGGGACAAAAGGATCCTGATTTTTCTTGCGGTCACCACACTGACAGGGACCGCGCTGCCGCTGTTTGGGATCTATCTGCCAAAGGTGGCGGTCGACCTGCTGCTGCAGAAGGCGGAACCGATGCGCGTGCTGCGTGTGCTTGGCAGTATGGTGGGGTGTCTGCTGATCCTGCAGGGGATTCACGGCTACTTGTCAAAGCGTGCCTACTATCATCACAATGAATGCAGAAACACCTTTTTCGTCCAGCGGCTGTTCCTGGTCTCGCTGCAGTGCAGTTATGCCTATGCGGAGGACGGGGAATTTTACAAGCTTTACCGGCGCGCCATCAATTCGGTTCGGAGCGGGGACGCCAGCGGCACTTCTGTATTTTTTGACCAGATCCCGCAGGTGATCACGGGTGTGGCATGTTTTTTCCTGTACTCCGGGATCCTGTCAAAGCTGCATGTTCTCGTGATCGTGCTCCTGCTGCTGTCTTCTATAATAACGTATTTTTTCCGACGGAGGGAAAATGTCTGCTATGAGCGCACGAAGGATGACTATGCGGCTGCGGAAAAGAGACTGTTCTATACCATCGGGGAGTGCGGGGATAAGCGGACAGGCAAAGATATCCGCGTCTATGGCATGAAAGGGTGGCTTGCGGGGCAGATCCGGAGATTCCAGGGGGAGGAGCGGGAGATCCTGCGGATCCGCCGCAGGAAGGAATACGAGACGCATCTGGTTAGCTGCTGGCTGAATTTCTGCAGGGACAGCCTCGCGTACGCATATCTGATCATACAGGTGGCGCAGGGGAGGATCGGCATGGGCGATTTTATGCTGTTTTTCGGTGCGATCACAGGTTTTTCGGCATGGGTGACCAGCCTGGTGGATCAGATGAGCATGATCCGGACTGCCAACATCAAAATGAATGACCTGCGCACTTTTCTCGATATTCCGGCGGAGGATACCGAATGCGCGGAATGCGGGATGCCGGATGTGTCAGAGGGCGTGGAGATCGAGTTTGACCATGTCAGCTTTGCCTATCCGGGCAGCGGGAAGGACGTGATCTCTGACCTGAGCTTTCAGATCGGGAAGGGGGAGCATGTCGCGCTGGTCGGTCTCAACGGCGCGGGAAAGAGCACGCTGTTAAAGCTGATGATGGGCATGTATGCGCCAACCAGAGGAACGATCCGGCTCAACGGCGCGGATATTACGAAGCTCCGGAAAAAGGATATCTACCGGCTCTACGCCGCGGTATTTCAGGATACGATGATCCTGCCTGCCCGGATCGACGAGAATATCGCACTCCGTCCGGCGGCTGAGGTGGACAGGAAGAGGGTGGAGGAAGTGCTTGGCATGTCGGGGCTTGATACGGATTTTTCCGAGCGCGGTATCAGGCTGGAAAGCTATATGACGGACCGGCTGGTCGGGGACGGGATCGGTCTGTCCGGCGGACAGGAGCAGAAGTTTCTGCTTGCCAGGGCATTATACAAGGACGCGCCAGTGCTGCTCCTGGATGAGCCGACAGCGGCGCTGGATCCGCTTGCGGAGCAGGAGGTGTACGAATCATACCAGAAGCTCTGCCGGGACAAGACGGCACTGTTCATCTCGCACCGGCTTGCCAGCACGCAGTTTTCGAACTGGATCATGTTTTTGCAGGACGGCCATATCGCGGAACAGGGGAGTCATGAGGAGCTGCTGGCAGCAGGCGGCGAATACTGCAGACTGTATGAGCTGCAGAGCCATTATTACAATCTGGCAGAACAGGAGGAGGTGCAGATCGATGGATGTGAATAGTAAAGAGATCACGGAAAAACTGACCTTCCGCGAAAAGAGGACGGTTCTGCTGCGGCTTTTGAAAGAGATCCATCTGCTGGCTCCCCGCTTTATCGCCGTGACGGTATTGCGGCAGTTGTTCCGCGTCTGCGTGGGTTATATCGGGATCTACATCTCTACCATGGTGCTGAACGGGCTGCAGGAGGGAACCGCTGCTGGGCAGTTGATCCCCAGGGCAGTCTGGTGGATGCTGGCGACACTCGTGCTGTGTCTGCTCACTGGGAAGCTCTCCAATGAGAGCGAGGTGATCAAGGGGCATTCGTGGGAGCTTCTGGACGCCAGAATGGCAGTCAAAAATATGGAGATGAACTATCCGGATCTGGACAGTCCTTATACCAACAGGCTGCACAGCCGTATGGAGGAGGACAACCGGTGGGGAAGCGGGATCTATGGCGGTTTTGACAATCTGGAAAAGCTGTGCTATCAAGGGTTTAACGCCCTGTTTGCGGTGGGGATGCTGATCCCGGTGCTGTATGGGCTGTTTGGGCACAGAAGTGCGCTGACGTATCTGTTTTTGGCAGTGCTGGTGCTTTCAGTTCTCTGCAACGTTGCGGCAGAGCGGTATTTCGGGAAAAAGCTGACAGAGTACATGGCGCTCTGGACGGACGACAGGCCGGAGGACACGAACCTGATGTGGTACTATGCGGTATATGACGGGATATCGATGGAGAACCGCAAGGACGTGAAGCTGTATGACGCGGTCGATCTGTTAAAGGAGTATACTTTTGTTCACGGTATGAAATTTTTGAAATACAAAGACGATCTCGTGGCGGGTACTGGTGGGCGCAGGGAGTTTGTCATCAATATCTTGAATGCCGGCGTCAGGGGAATCTGTTATCTGTTTCTGACGTTGATCGCAGCGGGAGGAGGGCTTACAGCCGGCATGCTCGTCCGGTATGTGGCATGTTTTGAGCGGCTGACAAACGCTGTCCAGAATATCCTTCACGACGCGCAGGCGTTTCTCCTGGTTGCGCGCAGACAGAGCACCATGTTTGAATTTTTGGATATCAGGTCAAGCTTTTACGAGGGATCGCTGCCGGTGGAAAAGCGCAGCGATAACGAGTATGAGGTGGAATTCTGCGATGTGTCCTTCCGCTATCCGGGACGGGAGGAGTACGCGCTGCGCAATTTTTCCCTAAAGCTGCGCATCGGGGAGCGCATGGCGGTTGTCGGAAAGAACGGTTCAGGCAAAACGACGATGATCAAGCTGCTCTGCAGGCTGTATGAGCCAACGGAGGGTGTGATCTATCTGAACGGGGTGGATATCCGCAAGTATGATTACCGTGAGTACATGCGGCTCTTCTCGGTAGTGTTCCAGGATTTTTCCCTGTTTGACTATTCCATAGCGGAAAATGTGGCGACAGGGGAGCAGTACGATGCCGGGAAGGTTGTGGAAAGCCTTGTTAAAGCCGGTTTTGGCGAGCGGCTCGACAGGCTGCCTGACGGCATAGAGACGCCGGTCGGCAAGGGTTATGATGATGCGGGCGTTCTCTTTTCGGGCGGCGAGCGGCAGAAGATCGCCATTGCAAGGGCGCTCTACAAGGATTCACCGTTCATCCTGCTCGATGAGCCTACGGCGGCACTGGATCCGGTTGCGGAGTACGAGGTCTACTCCGCCTTTGATGAGATGGTGGGCAGCAAGACAGCCATTTATATCAGCCACAGACTCTCCTCGTGCCGGTTCTGCGACGATATCGTCGTGTTTGACAGGGGACAGGTCGTACAGCGGGGAAGCCATGCGGCGCTGATGGCGGACGGGAGCGGGCTGTATCACGATCTGTATATGGCGCAGGCGCAGTATTATGAGAATCAGGCGCGTCAGATCATATAAAAAGCAGGGCTATGATATTTAGTTTGAATGGTTGCAATGGTAGGATAATTCTTATAAAATGTTCCCATAGATTTCATTACAAAAGGAGGTCTGGTCTTGCTGGATAAGTTTTACCGGTTTATGAACAACATCGCACTCAGCAGAAAACTGACCATTCTGTATGTATTTTGTGTGCTGCTGCCGCTGGTGGTCACGGACAGCATAGTGCTGCACATCGTGATGAACGATCAGCACAATAAGCAGCAGCACGCCATGGAGAACGAGGCAAATGCCATACAGTACAGTCTGACGAAGAGCATTGATTACGCGGGGGCTACGGCAAAGCAGATCTATATGAACGAGTATATCGAGCGGTATCTCAATCATGACTATGCAGGCGCGCTCGCGTATGTCGAGGCGTATCAGGATTTCGTGAAGACGACGCTGTTCAAGGGCGCGGCAGGGATGGACAACACGATCATCACGATGTATGCGGACAATCCCTCGATCGTGAACGGAGGAGTATTTTCGCAGTTGTCGGTCATAGAAGGGATGCGCTGGTATCAAACTTTTGAGGAGTCAGGGAAGGACGAGCTGCTGTTGTTTTATTACGACAATGAGAAGAGTCCTGTGGTGGAGCCAAAGCGAAAGATCCTATTTTTAAAAAAGCTTGATTTTTACAGCGGCAGCAGTTGTGACAAGTTTTTGAAGATCGAGCTTGATTACGGGAATATGGTGCGTGGGCTTGTAAAACTGGGATATGAATTTCCGGTGTATGTGTGCCAGGGGAACAGGGTGCTGCTGGCAAATGACGGGCATAGCAGCATCAACCAGAATTTCGAGCGGTTTGACCTGATGGACAAGGTCGGCGTGTGCAAGGAGATGAGTCTGTACGGCAGTGATCTGCAGGTCTATGTCCTTGGACCGGAGACGGATGTGCTTAAGAATATTCGGGCAAATATGCCGCTGATCGCACTGCTGATCCTCACAAACGCGATCCTGCCGTGGCGGCTTATGAGAGAGCTCAACCGTTCGCTCACGGTGAGGATCGAACAGCTCAGCCAGGTATTTGACAAGGTGGAGGACGAGGAACTCAGCAGGATCGGCGAGATCAGCGGCAATGATGAGATCGGCAAACTCATGGAGAATTATAACAGGATGGCGGAGCGGACAAATGACCTGATACAGACCGTTTACAAGGACCGCATCCGGGAGCAGGAGATGGACATTGCAAAGCAGAGTGCGGAGCTGTTAGCGCTTCACAGCCAGATCAATCCTCATTTTCTGTTCAATGCGCTCGAGAGCATACGCATGCACTGCGTTCTCAGAAATGAGCCGGAGATCGCAGAGATGGTGGAGAAGCTTGCCGTCATGGAACGGCAGAATGTGGACTGGTCGTCGGACACTGTGGAGATCGGCAAGGAGATGGAGTTTGTCGAGGCGTATCTCGGACTGCAGAAGTACCGGTTTGGTGACCGGCTGTCGTATGAGCTTGATGTGGACGAGGATTGTCTGGAGCTCACGATCCCCAAGCTCACGGTGGTTACATTCGTGGAGAATGCCTGTATCCACGGCATCGAGAGCAAGACTGCAAAGGGGTGGATCTTCGTGCGCATCTACAAGGAGCGGATGGAATCGGGAACAGAACTGTTATATATAGAAGTGGAGGATACCGGCAGCGGTCTAAAGGAGGAGGAACGGCTGCGGCTTCTGGAGACGATGCGGAACGCGAGCATTGACCGCCTGAAAGAGAAAGGCAGGGTGGGAATGGTAAACGCCTGCCTCCGTCTAAAGATGGTGTCCGACAACCAGGCGAAGTTTGCGCTGGACAGTGAGCAGGGGATCGGCACGATCGTACAGATCCAGCTACCGGTCATGAATTGAGATCAATGTTTATGGAATAGTGAGGTGTGACATGTTGAGGGTGTTGCTTGTCGATGATGAGCCGTTTATCGTGCAGGGGCTGTCCAGACTTCTGGACTGGGAAAAAGAGGGCTGTGAGATTGTCGCGACAGCGCAGAACGGCGCGGAGGCACTGGCATATCTGAGGGAGAATGAGGCGGATCTGATCATAGCGGATATCAAAATGCCGGAGATGACAGGTCTGGAGCTTCTGGAGACGATACGCAGGGAGAAGATCTCAGACGCGTATTTTGTCATACTCAGCGGCTACAGGGATTTTGCCTACGCGCAGCAGGCGATCCGTTACGCCTGCATGGATTATGTGCTCAAACCGGTCGAGAAGGAGGTTCTGACAGAGATCATCCGGAAGGCGGCAAACATGTCGGCGACGGAGATTCAGCGGCAGGAGGACAAAAAGCAGATGGAGCGGGCATATCTGGCAAGAAACGTGATATCCCTGCTGCTTGGCAAATATGATGAGATCAATCTGGAGTACGTGCTGAACCATATGCGCCTGTCCGGCGGCGTGCGCTATATCGATATCCAGCTAGTGGATGCGCAGGATCCGGAGGACGTGGAGGACATGGAGATGCGTTCCCGCCAGCGGAAGCTTTACCAGGGCTGCAGGGAGTTTCTCAAGGAGGACGAGACACACTGCATCCTCGATGTTTCCTCGGAGGAGAATATCTATGATGTCGGTCTGGTCTACTGTGATCACATGGCGGTAAAGGAGGGGTATTCCGAGAAAGTCTATCTGGAAAGGCTGCTGCATTATCTGAATACGTCGATAAAGCAGAAGATCGTGATGCTGGTCGGAAAGCGTGTGCCGGACATCGCGGCCATATCAAAATCCTACGGTACGGCATGTATGCTCAATTCCCTCCGGGCGTTTCATGACCGGAAGGATATCTATTATTATGAGGAGGAGATCCAGGTCAACAGCAGCGGCATCCTTCTGTGCAAGGCGGAGCTTGACGGTCTGATCTCGGCGATCGAACAAAACGACAAGGTGCGCATTCATGAGGCGGTGGACAGGCTGTTTGACGAGCTGCGCAATATGGGGGCGATGGGCGAGACGATCAATCTGAATATCAACTATCTCCTGTTCCAACTGATCCATACAGCGACGGAGCAGGACGACTGTGTCAATCAGCAAGAGATCCTGCATCTGATCAGCGAGAGCGCTTTTGAGGACGGACTGATGCGGGGAAGCAAGGTACACCTGGCAAGATTTGCCTGCGAGTACGCGGAATATCTGGCACAGCTCCGGAAGAACGTATCGCGCGGGGTGCTTGCCCTGATCGAACAGGAGGTCCGGGAGCGTTTTGCAGAAAATCTGACCCTGCGGGATCTGGGACAGAAGTATTTTATCAACAATGCCTATCTGGGGCAGGTGTTCCGCAAGAAATACAACCAGTCCTTCAAGGATTATCTGAACAATTACCGCATCGAGCAGGCGGCGCAGTTGCTGGTGCGCACTGACGACAGGATCTACAAGATCGCGGAGGATGTGGGATACAAGAATACGGACTACTTTATCAACAAGTTTATAGCGGTAAAGGGCTGTACGCCATCCAAATTCAGAAAACAGGCGCTGGTATAAAATCGATTCGGCTCTTGAATCTGACAGTTTTTTGCGGTATCATCTTAGTATCGTTTTATACCGTTTTGCAGTGAGATCAGAGAGAAGAAAGGAAGATGATATCATGAAGATTGCAGTCACTTATGAGAATGGAAATGTATTCCCGCATTTTGGGCATACAGAACAGTTTAAGCTCTACAGCATTGAAGACGGAAAGATCACAGACACGCAGATCCTGGATACGGCGGGAAGCGGTCATGGAGCCCTGGCGGGGCTGCTTTCCGGGGAGAAAGTAGATACGCTGATCTGCGGCGGGATCGGAGCCGGCGCGCAGGCTGCCCTGGCGGATGCAGGGATCCGTCTGTACGGCGGAGTCTCAGGCAGCGCGGATGAAGCGGTGAACCGGCTGATCGCAGGAGATCTTGTGTTTGATCCGGATGTTCACTGTGACCACCATGGGGAAGGCCACCATCACGGAGCCGGACATCACTGCGGGGAAGCCGGCCACCATTGCGGGGAAGCCGGAGACCATAATATATAAAGTTCATGATGAAATACGATATAGGTGTGAAAAGCCTCGTATTTGGCAGTTTAAAAAAGTATAGATTAAAAATCTATACTTTTTTATGTCTTTATATATTCTTTATTGGGTGTTTTTAGTTTGTTTATAAAGTAGAATTATATTATCAAATGTAAGGGAGGAAGGAATTATATGAAAACGAAAAAGGTACTATCGGTTTTGTTGGCGGCAGCAGTGATGTCGACAATGTTCACAGGATGTGGGGGCGGTGATTCCGCGCAGACAGGGACGCAGTCCGGCACAGGAACGGACGCGTCGCCGTCCGGGGACAGCGCGTCGTCCGGAACGGGCGAGCTCAAGGAGTTCACGGCGTTCTTTGCGGTTCCGGGCACGGAGATCAACGACGACAATGAGATCCAGCAGATGATCGCGGATATGACTGGCGTCAAGGTAAAGGAGACATGGCTTACAGGCCAGACAGCGCAGGAGGCGGTCGGCACACTGATCGCGGGCGGCGAGTATCCCGACTTCATCGACGGCAGCGACGGTGCGGCACAGCTCTATGACGCGGGCGCTCTGGTGGCGCTTGACGACTATATCGACAAATATCCCAATATCAAGGAATTCCTGACGGAAGAGGAGTGGGACAAGCTGCGCAAGGAGGACGGGCATATCTACTGGATACCGCAGTTCAGCAACATCTACGGCGAGGAGAAGGCGACCGTCCACAACGACGAGGCGTTCTGGATCCAGACCAGGGTGCTCGAGTGGGCAGGATATCCGGAGATACATACCATGGATCAGTACTTTGACCTGATCGAGAGCTACAATGAGGCAAATCCGACCATGGAGGACGGGACGGCGAATATCCCGTACACGATCCTGTGTGAAGACTGGCGGTATTTCTGCCTTGAGAACGCGCCGCAGTTCCTTGACGGATATCCCAATGACGGCAGTTGTATCGTAGATCCGGACACACTCACGATCATCGACTATAATACGACGCCCACGGCGAAGCGGTATTTCCAGAAATTAAATGAAGAATTTCACAAAGGGATCGTGGATCCGGAATCTTTCACGCAGAACTATGATGAATATATCTCCAAGCTTTCCACAGGGCGTGTGCTGGGTATGATCGACCAGTGGTGGGATTTTGCATACACGGCAAATGACGCGCTCAAGCAGCAGGGGCTTGACCTGAAAGGATGCAATTACGTGCCGCTGCCGATCACGATCGAGGAGGGCATGAAGAACCAGTGGCACAACTCGGGCGGCGTGGTGAATGTGTCAAGCGGACTTGCGATCACGACAAGCTGCAAGGACGTCGAGGGCGCACTGCAGTTCGTCAATGACCTGCTGGATCAGGAGATCCATGACCTGCGCAACTGGGGCGTGAAGGATGTGGACTACCTGGTGAACGAGGAAGGTGAGTTCTATCGGACACCGGAGATGAGAATGCAGGCTTCCGATATCGCATACAAGGCATCGCACGTATGTACATACTCGTATTTCCCACAGTACTCAGGAACGAGCAGGGACGGCATCAATGCGATGAAGCCGGAGAACCAGCCGAAAGAGTTCTACGATGGTCTGAGCAAGAATGTGCAGGAATGCTTTGACGCGTACGGTGCGGAGACATATGTGGATATGCTGGGAACAAGCGAGGCTCCGGGTCCCTGGTATCCGATGTACACCTACTCAAACGGCATGACGACAGCGACAGAGGGCGGTATGGCATGGACGAAGATGGGCGAGATCAAGCATGAATACCTGCCTAAGATCGTCATGGCAGATGACTTTGAGGCGGCTTGGGAGGATTACATGAAGGTTTATGAAGAGTGCAATCCGCAGGCGTTCATCGATGAGATGCAGGCAGAGCTTGACCGCAGAATGGAGGAAGCTGCAAAGTACAATTAGTATCGGTAACAGGAGAGTCAATCAGACAGGGCGGACTGATCAAAACGGTCCGCCCTTTATAAAGGAGTGAAAATATGGCTTCACAGGAAAAAAAAGGAACTGTAACGTGGAAAGAGATCAAGAAGCAGAAGGTATTGATCCTATGGTCGATCGTCATCGTGGCGTACGGCATCGTCTTTTGTTATCTTCCATTGGGCGGCTGGCTGATGGCGTTTCAGAATTACAGGCCAAAGGACGGGCTGTTCCATTCCGCCTTTGTGGGAATGGCAAAATTCAAACAGTTGTTTTCGGACGACACATTCCTGCAGGTGATCCGCAATACACTCGCGATGGGCGTGATCAATCTGGTGGTCACCTTTATCGCGGCGATCGTTTTTGCCATTTTATTGAACGAGGTGAAATCAAACGGGGGGAAGAAGACAGTCCAGACGATCTCATATCTGCCGCATTTCCTCTCCTGGATCATCGTGACCGGTATTCTGCATGACGCCCTGTCGAGTTCCGGCATCATCAATGAGCTGCTTCTGAAATTTAACATACTGGACAAACCGCTCAATTTCTTTGCGCACCCGCAGTATTTCTGGCCGATCGTCGCCTTTGCAAATGTGTGGAAGGAGACGGGCTGGAATGCGATCATCTACTTATCGGCGATCACAGCGATCGACCCGTCGCTCTACGAGGCGGCAAACATGGACGGCGCGGGCCGCTGGGCGCGCATCCGCTATGTGACGCTTCCGGGCATCAAGCCAACGATCATGATCCTGCTGCTGATGAATGTGGGCAATGTGCTGAACGCGGGTTTTGAGATCCAGTATCTGCTTGGAAACGGTCTGGTGAAAAGCGTGTCGGAGACGATCGACATCTATGTGCTGAAATGGGGTATCAGCCAGAACGACTTTTCCATCGGTACTGCGGCGGGTATCTTTAAGAGCTTTGTCAGCATCGTTCTGATCGTGATCGCGAACCAGATCGCAAAGAAGAACGGCGAAGAGCGGTTGTTCTAGGAGGGAGATACAAATGGAAAAGATGAAAAAAAATAAGGTGAAGACTTCTGTGTGGGATAAAGTGTTTGTCGTGTGCAACACCCTGTTCATGATCGCGTTTGTGGTCATCACGCTGTATCCGGTGCTGAACACGCTTGCCATCTCATTTAACGACGGCACGGACGCGCTGCGGGGCGGGATCTATCTCATACCGAGGAAATGGACGCTGAAAAATTATATCACGGTGCTCCAGAAACAGAATCTGATCACAGGCGCGTACATCACTGTCGCAAGAACCCTGGTGGGAACCCTGCTCGCGCTGGCGGCGAACGCGATCCTCGCCTTTATCGTGAGCCGGAAGAATTTTCTGTTCAAGAGAGGGCTTTCCCTGTTCTGGGTGATCACGATGTATGTAAATGGTGGTATGATCCCGACTTTTCTGCTGTACAAGAGCATCGGACTGACCAACAGCTTCTGGGTGTATGTCATCCCGGGGATGTTCAGCGCGTTCAATATGCTGGTGATCCGCACGTACATGACGGGGATCCCCGACAGTCTGGAGGAATCCGCACAGCTCGACGGCGCAGGCTACACGACGATCTTTTTGAAGATCATCTCGCCGCTGTGCAAACCGGTCTATGCGACGGTTGCGCTTTTCGTGGCTGTAGGGCAGTGGAACTCATGGTTTGATGCCATGCTCTACAACCGGATGAGCTCGCATCTGACAACACTGCAGTACGAGCTGATGAAACTGCTGTCATCCGTCTCGAACCAGGGATCTTCCGCGGAGGCGATGAAGAACGCGGCGGGAACCGTGACGCCGACCTCCGTGCGCGCGGCGGCGACGATCCTCACGATGCTTCCGATCGTCTGCCTGTATCCGTTTTTGCAGCGATATTTTGTCACGGGACTTACGATCGGCGGTGTGAAGGAGTAAGATGCAGGATAGCAGTTTTTGAGTAGTTTTTTATGAAATGCGGAGATACAATGAAAGGGTATTGAAGATCAAGGTAAAATGAAAGGATAATATCACTATGAAGAGACAATACCGCAATGTATTTGCAGAGATCGGGATCGAGCCGGAGCAGGTGGAAGCGCGTCTTGGGGAGATCAGAAATTTTTACTTTTATGGAAAGGATGACGAGCGCGTCTACTATCCGGTGGGAGATGACATGGCGTACATCATGGATACGGGCAACAATGATGCCCGCACGGAGGGGATGTCCTACGGCATGATGATCTGCGTGCAGCTTGACATGCGCGAAGAGTTTGACAGACTGTGGAAGTGGGCAAAGACCTATATGTGGATGGCGGACGGCTTCCACGAGGGATACTTTGCCTGGTCATGCGCGACAGACGGCACGAAAAACGCGGACAGCCCGGCGCCGGACGGCGAGGAGTTCTTCGCGATGGCGCTCTTCTTCGCATCGCACAGATGGGGGGACAGGGAAGGCATATTCAATTATTCGGATGAAGCGCGCAGGATCCTGCGGGCGTGCCTCCATAAAGGGGAGAACGGCAGGACTGGCGTGCCGATGTGGAACCGGGACAATCATCAGATCCTGTTTGTGCCGGGGATTGATTTCACGGATCCGTCCTATCATCTGCCGCATTTTTATGAGCTGTTTGCGCTGTGGGCGGATGAGGAGGACTGTGATTTCTGGAAGCAGGCGGCGCTGGAGAGCCGCAGATATCTTGCAAGGGCATGTCATGAGAAGACGGGATTCTCGGCGGAGTACGCTGAGTTTGACGGAAGCCCGTTTCGCAGGAAGCTGCCGTGGACGGACGACAGGCATGACTGGTTCTACAGCGACTCGTACCGCACGGTGGCAAATATCGGGCTGGATTATGAGTGGTTTGGAAAGGATGAGGGACAGTGCCATGCCGCCGCCGCGATCCAGGAGTTTCTGCTCGAGGATGGCAGGAAGGATACCTATCATGTCTATGAGATCGACGGAAGCGTGGCAGAGGACCGGGCGCTTCATCCGGTGGCGATCCCGGCAACCGTGGCGATGTCGACACTTGCCGCTGCCACGGACTGCAGCAGGGAGTGGGTGGAGCGTTTCTGGAAGATGCCCATGCGCACCGGCGAGAGGCGGTATTATGATAACTGTCTGTACTTCTTTGCGTTTCTGGCACTCAGCGGGAATTACCGGATCTGGTGACGCTGTTCACCGGAGGTTTTTTCTGAACGTGCCGGGTGTGATGCCGATGTTCTTGCGGAACTGTCGGCAGAAATGTTCGATATTCTTGTAACCGCACTGTTCCGCGATCTCCGCGACGCTCTGTTCCGTGTAGGCGAGCAGATCCTTTGCCTTGCGGAGACGAAAGTCGATCACATCGTCCATACAGGAGATGCCAAACTGCTGCTTGTAGAGCAGTTGCAGATGCCCGGGGCTGATATGTAGCTGATCTGCCATCTGGCGGATCGTCCACGGAAGCTGCGGCGCGGTGGATATCTGCCGGCGCAGCAGCAGAAGGGCGTGGCCGTGTGAGGTGGCTGCGTGGTGCAGGGCGTCGTCGCGCAGTTTCAGGAACAGGATGCGCAATAGCTGGTCCGTGACAGGGCTGTCGTTTTCGTCAGACTGACCGAAACAGTCGTCCGCTCCGGCGTGGTGGAAGGAACGGGAAGTGCCCGTCCACAGGGACGTCTCCCAGGTGAGTAGCTGCATGAGGTTGCGGCAGTATTCGGGGTCGGAGATCGGAAACGGACGGCTGGTCTGCGGAAAGTTTTTTACAAAAGTCTCGTCCGACGAGAAGCGCACCCAGTCGTCGCTGTAGCAGTCTGTGCTGGCGCTGTACCAGATGGGCGTGCGGGGCGGGTAGAGCATGGCGCAGTGCGCGGGGTACTCCTCCGTCGCGCTGCCGATGCGGAAGCGCGCGGGCGTGTTGGTGATCAGAAGGAGGTAACAGTCATAACCTTCTGTGACATCAAATACAAAATTGCCGGAGTGGCGGGCGTCATAGCCGGTAAAATAGATGCAGTTCATTGTGCTTTCTCCATTCATAATTTCTTATCGGATTATATTAAGTCAGATTATATCAAGACGGCAGGCTGAAAACAAGATTGTTTTTTGCCTGCCATCTTATTATTGACAAAATTTTTCCAGCAAGTATAATAAGAATTGGAATAATTCTAATTTATTTCGGAAGGAGCAGTATGACGAAAAATGCCGAACAGATCTTAGAGATCGTGACGAATTCGAAAGAGCACCTGTCTGCGGAGCAGATCTTTATGCGGATGAAGGAGACCACTAAGGGGGTCGCGCTGGCAACGGTGTACAATAACCTGTCTTATCTGTATAAGGAGGGGCTTATCAGGAAGATTTCAGTTGAGGGATATCCGGACCGGTATGACAATATCAGGCGGCACGACCATCTCGTGTGCAGATGCTGCGGGAAGCTGTCGGATATTCAGCTTGAGGATCTGACAGAGCTGCTTCAGAAGCAGGTCGGGGGTGCGATGCTCTCCTATGATCTGAAGATCAATTATATATGTGAGGATTGTAAGCGAAAAAGGGACTCAGAAAGCGAAGGGATTATGCATTATGAAGATTAGGAAAAAAGGATATGATACAGCGCTCAATTCCGTTTCCAGGCTTGTGGAAATGGAATACATACCACAGAATCAGGAGCTGAACGACATTCACCGGCGTCTGATGGCAGGGCGCAGGGAGTTTGAGCAGGCGGCGACAAAGACGATGGACGCTGTGATCCATATGAGTGCCATGGATCTGACGCTGGAAGCCAATGCCGCATCCATAGAACAGATCAATACCTCGATGGGAATGGCTGTGGACAGTATCAGCAGATCGGCGGCGTCGACGGCAAAAGAAGCATCCGAAGTCTCAAAGGCGCATGAAAACCTGACATCCACCATCATAGAGGTCTCCGACGAGTCGGGCAGGATCATGGAAGATATCCGCAGTTGTGAGCACGAGCTGACTTCGGTCACAGAGCTGTCGTCCTCCGCGATCGCCACGGCACAGGGAATGAAGGAGGATATAGGCGGACTGATCGGGACTGTGCGCGACATGACAGATGCCATTGCCGCGATCAACGCCATCTCCGCCCAGACAAATCTCCTGGCGCTGAATGCATCGATCGAAGCGGCGCGCGCCGGGGAAGCGGGCAGGGGATTCTCGGTCGTCGCGGAGGAGATCCGCAGTCTCGCGGAGGAGGCAAAGGCACTGACGGGGCGCATGGGGGCATTTGTGGCAAATATTCAGGAGGCTTCCCGCA
This sequence comes from Lachnospiraceae bacterium, assembly GCA_021770755.1. GTDB lineage: Bacteria > Bacillota > Clostridia > Lachnospirales > Lachnospiraceae > COE1. Next base: position 92,831 of record JAETQI010000007.1, on the reverse strand, counting down.
AGAGCTCCGAGAGTGTGGATACCACAGTTGCCGAACTCGAGCATATCAATGAGAATATCCAGACTGTGTGGAAGATAACCGGACAGAACAGGAAGGGTGTGGATCATATTGCGGATTCTGTCGCTTCCCTGGCGGCTGTCAGCGAGGAGATCAGCAGCTCCATGCATGAGATGGATAATCAGATGCAGCACATCAATGAGGAGTGTCTGACGCTGCGCGGCGGCATGGATTCCCTGGCAGCGTCGAGCAGTTCGATCGCGGATCTGGTCACACCCTCGAAAACAATTGAAAAGCATCTGGAGGAATCGACCCAGATCATGGGATCTATGGTTCAGGATGCGTTTTACATGCTGGATAACCAGATCCTCTTAAACTGCCTGAACAGCGCGGTCGACGCGCACCGCAACTGGCTGAACACCCTTAAGGAGATGGCGCAGACCGGGACGTTAAAGGTTCTGCAGACGGACTGCACCAAGTGCGGGCTTGGTCATTTTTATTATGCATTCAAGCCTGCCAACCCGCAGATCACGGATATCTGGAACGGGCTTGAGGCAAAGCATAAGACATTTCATGCTTTCGGAACCGAGATGATCCGTGCCATTCAGAACGGACACAGCAGCGAGCTCAAGCATATATATCAGAAAGCGGAGGAGTGTTCCATGGGACTGATCGCTGATTTTCAGTCGATCATCAGTACGATCGAAGCGCTGTCCAAGGGCGGTGTCCGCGTTTTTGAGCGGTAGGGATCTTCGCGCAAAAATCACGTGTATTTGATATAAATCACGTGATTTTTTTGTGCCTCTATGTACACGCTGCCCAAAGGAAGATTGCCGGCAACGATTCCCTGTGCGATCAAATAATATGAGGATAGATCAAAAAGTCGTGAGTAAAGGTCATTGTATCCGGCGCGCCGGCAAAATATAATGGTCATATTCGTATCAGAATATTCAATCAGGTTGTGACAGGGAGGAGATTATGCCAGAAGAAAAAAGGATCACAGTGGACAGGGACGCGGAAGCGTTTTTTGAGAATCATGTGGATTTCTGCATCGGAACGGGGCGCATGGGACTTGCCCTGACGCAGGAGTACCAGGAGCAGCTTCGGCTGGTGCAGGAGGAGATCGGATTTGCCCATATCAGGGGACATGGCCTGTTCTGCGACGATATGGCGGTCTATCATGAGTACGAGGAGGACGGTGTCAGGAAGGCGGAGTACAATTACACGTATCTGGACCGGGTGATGGATTTTTACAGGAGTGTGGGGCTGCGGCCTTTTCTGGAGCTGGGCTTTATGCCGGAAAAGCTTGCGCGCGGCAGTCAGACGATCTTTTACTGGAAGGGAAATACGACCCCGCCGCGCGACTACGGTATGTGGTGCGGCATGGTGCAGGAGCTGCTGCGCCATCTGATGAAACGCTACGGCGCAGAGGAGGTCGTGACGTGGCCGATCGAGGTGTGGAACGAGCCGAATCTGTGCGGATTTTGGGAGAATGCGGACATGCAGGAGTACTTCCGGCTCTTTCACGAGACGTTCGATGCGGTCAAGGCGGTGGACAGCAGGTTCTGCGTGGGCGGCCCTGCGGTCTGCGGCGGCTCGGACGAGGTCTGGATCCGCGTTTTCATGGAGTACTGCAGGGAGCACAGGATCGCGGTGGATTTTGTGACCAGACATCACTATACGATCGAACAGCCGGCGTGCGTGGGGCACTACGACTATGTGAAGCTGATGGATGCGGAGGAGGGCTTTGCCAATCTGAGGACATCGCGGGATATCATTGATTCCTTTGCGGAGTACAGGGGGCTGCCGATCCATATCACGGAGTTTAACACATCGTACACGCCCAAGAGCACGATCCACGACACGAACCTCAATGCAGCGTTCATCGCACACCAGCTCTCCCGGCTGGGCGACGGGAACGCGTCGTATTCGTACTGGACGTTCGGCGATGTGTTCGAGGAGCAGGGGGTGCCGTTCACACCGTTTCACGGCGGATTCGGGCTGGTGGCGGACGGCTGCATTCCCAAGCCGACTTTTTGGACATTTGCATTTTACAAGAAACTGCAGGACAGCGCAGGGACGTGCGTCTACAGGGACGACGATCTCGTGGTGCTGAGAAAGCAGGACGGCGGCTATCTGGGCGTAGGCTGGAATCCGGTGGAATCGGGCGCGGGGGATGAGAAGCGCATCGTGCTCTCCCTGGCGGCGGACGCAGGTGCGTACAGCCTCCTGACACAGACAGTGGACGAGGAGACCTGCAATCCGTTAAAAGTGTGGCACGATCTGGGGGAGCCTGCCAATCTGACAGACGGACAGAAAAAGCTTCTGCGGCAGGCGGCACAGCCTTTTGTGCGGACGTGCAGGATGGAGAGCGCAGGTGAAAACGTGGAGATCACGCTCCCGCTGCGGCGGAATGCAGTTGTCTGCTTTGAGATGCAAAAATGCGACGTACAGTCTGACCGCGGCTATGATTATGGGCGTGTGGTCTTAGGAGAGTGATGGGGATGCGCAGGTGGAAAAGTGCGGTGTTTCTAAGGAGGAAGGAACGGACATGGATATCAGGGAATTAACGATAACAAAGGGTTACAAGGGGGTAGATGACACCAATCCGCTGATGACGCAGCGGTTTGGCGCGGATCCTTATGCGATGGTATACAAGGACAGGGTGTACATCTACATGACTGCGGACGCGTTTGAGTACGACTCTGTCAGGAGCGTCAGGGAGAACACATACAGCAGGATCCATCAGATCAATGTGATCTCAACGGACGATATGGTCAACTTTACCGACCACGGTTCCGTGAATGCGGCTTCCGGCGAGGGGGTTGCAAAGTGGGCGAGAAATTCGTGGGCGCCGGCTGCGGCGTGGAAGGAGATCGACGGGAAGGATCAGTTTTTCCTGTATTTTGCAGATGCCGGCGGCGGGATCGGCGTCCTGCAGGCGGACTCGCCCACGGGACCGTTTCGGGATCCGCTGGGAAAAGGTCTGCTCACCCGGGAGACGCCAAACTGTGCCGATGTGCTGTGGTTGTTTGACCCGGCGGTGCTGATGGACGATGACGGCAGGGCATATCTGTATTTTGGCGGCGGCGTGCCTGAGGGGAAGGTCGCTTCGCCGGGCACGGGAAGAGTGGTCGGGCTTGGCGCGGATATGATCAGCATTGTCGGGGAGCCGCAGACGATCGATGTGCCGTATCTGTTTGAGGATTCGGGCATTCACAAGGCTGGCGGGAAATATTATTATACATACTGTACAAACTGGCAGGTAGATGCGGCGGGTACACAGCAGTACGGGTTTCACAGCGGTGAGATCGCCTGCCTGGTCAGCGGCTCGCCGATGGGACCGTTTGTCTACCAGGAGACGATCCTCAGGAATCCGGGCAGCGTGTTCGGACTGAGCGGCAACAATCACCACTGCGTGTTCCAGTTTCAGGATCAGTGGTATATCGCTTATCACACGAGAGTTCTCGAGCAGGCGATGGGTGTGGAGAAGGGATACCGCTGCACGCACATCGACGCGTTTGAGATGCAGGTGGACGGCACGATTGGGGAGATCAGGCAGACACTGCGCGGCAGAAAGCAGATCCGGTACGTGGACGCTTACCAGGAGAATCCGGCGGCGTGCTTTGCTGCCATGGCGGGTGTGGACACGATCGCGGAGGATCGGAGTGATCAGAATGCAGGCGGCATCGATATGGTGCTGACGGATATCGGAAGCGGTGATTTTATCAAGGTGGCAGGCGTGGATTTTGCGGAGGGATTACCGGAAAAATTTGCTGCTGCGGTGCGGTGTGCGGGGAACAGGACGGCGGACGGTACAGTCTGGGTGCGTATCGACAGTTTAGAGGGCGAAGTCCTTGCAGAACTTCCCATAAAAGACCTGGCAGATGAGCAGAAGTTTACAGAATGTGCGGTACCGCTTCTGGCATCGGTGCAGGGGGTGCATGACCTGTACCTGATATTTGACGGAGAGGGATACGAGGTGAAGAGCTGGCGGTTTTACGAGCGCAAGATATGATTACCTTCGCGCAAGCGGTAAGCAGTATTTCACGGAAAAATATTGTATGCTTAAAAATACAATATGGAAATAGTGAGGAGGCACACACGATGGAATTGGTACATAACAAGGAAAAGACAGCAGAGTACCGCAGGCGTGCACAGGAGCTTGTCGCCCAGATGACGCTGGAGGAGAAGGTGATGCAGACGGTTCACCAGTCGCCGGCGATCGAGCGGCTTGGTATCAAGGCGTACAACTGGTGGAACGAGGCGCTGCACGGCGTGGCGCGCGCGGGCACGGCGACGGTATTCCCGCAGGCGGTCGGCATGGCGGCGGCATTTGACGAGGATCTGATGGAACAGGTCGGCGACGCAGTCTCCACAGAGGCGCGGGCAAAGTTTTCGATGCAGCAGGAGGGCGGCGACGAGGATATCTATAAAGGGCTTACATTCTGGGCGCCAAATGTCAATATCTTCCGCGATCCGAGATGGGGGCGCGGGCATGAGACATTTGGTGAGGATCCTTACCTCACGAGCAGGCTCGGTGTGCGCTATATCATGGGACTGCAGGGGCACGACGAGAAGTATCTCAAGACTGCGGCGTGCGCGAAGCATTTTGCAGTGCACAGCGGTCCGGAGGCTGTGCGTCACAGCTTTGACGCCTGTGTGAACGAACAGGATCTGCGCGAGACATATCTTCCGGCATTTCAGGCGTGTGTGCAGGAAGCCGGCGTGGAGACGGTGATGGGCGCGTACAACCGCACAAACGGGGAACCCTGTTGCGGGAGCGGGCGTCTTCTGCAGGAGATCCTGCGGAAAGAGTGGGGCTTTGAAGGGCATGTGACCTCGGACTGCTGGGCGATCCGGGACTTTCACGAGCACCATGGCGTGACCGCGACGCCTGTAGACTCTGTCTCACTCGCCATGAACAACGGGTGCGACTTAAACTGCGGTTCGCTGTTCCTGTATCTGAAACAGGCGGTCGAGGAAGGGCTGGTTGACGAGAAGCGTCTCGACGAGGCGGTGGTAAATCTGTTTACATCGCGCATGAAGCTGGGCGTGTTCGACGAAAAGGGTGAGAATCCCTATGATCAGATCCCTTATACGGTCGTGGATTCACCCGAGATGAGGAAGCTGAATGAACAGGTGGCGGAGCGCTGTGTCGTTCTGCTCAGGAATAAGGATCATATCCTGCCGCTGCAGAAGGACAAGATCCGCACGATCGGTGTGATCGGTCCGAACGCGGACAACCGCAGGGCGCTGGTCGGCAACTACGAGGGGACGGCGTCGCGCTATGTGACGGTGCTCGAGGGGATTCAGGATTATGTGGGTGACGAGGTGCGTGTCCTTTATTCCGAGGGCTGCCATCTGTACAAGGACAGGACGAGCGGGCTGGCACAGGAGAATGACCGCGCCTCCGAGGTGCGCGGTGTCTGCAGGGCGAGCGATGTCGTGATCGCGGTGATGGGGCTGGACGCCTCGCTTGAAGGTGAGGAAGGCGATACCGGCAATGAGTACGGAAGCGGCGACAAGCCCAACCTGGATCTGCCGGGACTGCAGCGGGATATCTTAAAGATCGCAAAGGAGAGCGGAAAGCCTGTGATCTTAGTACTTCTGACCGGGAGCGCGATGGCGGTGGCGTGGGAGGACGAGCATCTTGACGCCGTGGTGCAGGGCTGGTATCCGGGCGCACAGGGCGGCGCGGCGATCGCAAGGATCTTATTTGGCGATGCAAACCCGGAGGGAAAGCTTCCGGTGACATTTTACCGCACGGCAGAGGAGCTTCCGGCGTTTGAGGACTATTCCATGAAGGGCAGGACCTACCGTTATATGAAGCAGGATGCGCTGTATCCGTTCGGTTATGGACTGTCGTACACGGACTATACATATGCAAATGCGGCGCTTGTGTCGGACGATATCCGTGGGGAGAAGGGTGTTGTCCTGCAGGCGGAGGTCACGAATGCCGGGGCAATGGACGGGATCGAGACGGTTCAGGTCTATGTCGGTCTCGAGCGTGAGGATGCGCCGAACCCTCAACTGAAAAAGATCGTGAAGGTGCCGCTTGCGGCGGGCGAGACGAAGAAGATCGAGGCAGTGCTGCCAAGAGAGGCGTTCATGCTCTACGATGAGAACGGGGAACATGTGCTGAATCCGGGAACGTATCATATTTATATGGGCGGCTCCCAGCCAGATGCGCGGAGCCGGGAGCTGACGAAGAAGGAAGTGTGTCATTTTCAGATTTCGTTGGCGTAGGAACAGATAAGAGGGCACCTGATGTAAGGCATACGAAAGCGCTGCATCAGGTGTTTTCCTTTTGTACCAGGCAGGGAGGAGAGATGGAATGTTTCATAAAAAAGGTCCGGTATGGAGGCGGCTGTGCGCGGTGTCTGCGGCGGCTGTGATGATGGTATCGGGGATCGCGGAAGGAGGGGGCGGTATGGTCGAGGCAGCACAGGAAGACAGATACGCGGATGTCAGCGGATATGAACATCTGGACGAACTGTATCAGGATTACTTCCGGTTCGGGGCGGCTTGCGAGGCGATCAGCCACTGGAATGACAGGAATAAGGAGATCGGAAATCTTTCGAAGGAGGAGCTGATCAGCGCTGTCTTCAACAGCATTACGTGCGGCAATGAGATGAAGCCGGCGTACAATTTTGATCCGGAGTCCGAGTCGCTCGTCTCGTTCAACGCGGCGGCAAAAGAGATGCTCGACTGGGCAGTGGAAAATGACATGGGCGTGCGCGGGCATACGCTGCTCTGGCACAGCCAGGTCAACCCGTCGATCTTTGCGAAGGATTTCGAGGCATACGAGGACGGGAAGCTGACAAGGTCTGATTCCGCGAAGCTGGACGAGGAATGTCTGGTCGACAGGGAGACGCTGCTTGCGCGGCTAAAGACCTATATATACGGTGTGATCGAGTACACATACCAGAACGGATATGCCGGAACGATCTACGCGTGGGATGTGGTGAACGAGGCGGCGGACGAGAGCAATGAGGATGGTCTGCGCAGGAGCTACTGGTACAAGATCATCGGACCGGATTATCTCTACTACGCTTTTTTGTATGCGCGGGAGGCGGAGACGCTCTGCGTGAAACAGTACGCGGCGGATTATGGACTGGATCCGGAGACGGATGATTTGTCCGGGATCATGCCAAAGCTTTTTTACAATGACTATAACGAATGGTTTGAGGACAGAAGCGACAAGATCGTGAAATTTCTGACACAGGACAGGTGGAATGAGAACCATGCGAAAGTGCAGAGTGATGTCATTGTGCCCGACGGCGACGGCACGATCTACGGCGACGGCCTGATCGACGGGATCGGTATGCAGGGACATCTGAACGATACGCAGGACATCGACCAGTACATGCGCGCACTGCAGAAGTACAGCGCGGCTGTGGACGAGGTTCATATCACGGAGCTTGATGTGGGATGCAGCAGGACGGACGAGTCGGCGTGGTATTATCAGGCGGAATTTTATTATGAATTTTTTGCGCGGCTGATAAGGGAGGTCGAGAACGGGGCGAAACTCACGTCCGTGACGGTCTGGGGGCTGACGGACGACGCGTCGTGGCGCGTGGATGCCAATCCGCTCTTATTCCACGGCAGTCTGGAGAGAAAGCCGGCATTTGACGCGATAGTGATGGCGGCTAAGGGCGAGGCGTTTGATATGACAGTCGCGGATACGCTGCCGGAGGCGGGGGATCTGCTGATCGACTTTGAGCCGTATGTGGAGGCGGGCAAGGCGAAGAACGTCGAGCTTAAGGAGGCAGGCATACTCGGGCGCGGAACGGGGCATCAGGCGGTGTTGAAGATCGCGCAGAAGATCAACCACACGGAAGGCGCAGCGATCGGTTTTGCGCTCCAGGTCTCGCGCAAGGAGCAGGATGCGAGCATGAAGTTTGACGTGTCACGCTATGCAGGGAAGACGATCACTGTCACGATGCATGTCATGACGGACGACAAGACGATCCGCATGGGACTGGACACGGGGAACGATGCTGTGCTGGCGGAGACTGATTCCGCTGCGGAGTGGACGAAGCTCTCGGCATCGTGCACGATACCGGAGGACGTCAGGGCGGCGTACATCTTTGTCGAGACAGACGGGGCGGCGGATTTCTATGTCGATGATATCGCGGTCGTCTGCGGGGAATCTGGCGGTGAGGCTGGCAGCGAAGCAGTATCTGAGGAGGCGGCACAGGACGATGCGTCTGCGGATCCGGAGTATGCAGCGGACAGTCCGGAGACAGAAACAGAAGAACCCGGCAAAAAGGGGAGCGCGGCAACGGCCGCGGCAGTTGCCGCCGTGGTAGTCTGTGCGGCGGCAGGTATCGTATTGTTGAGAAAAAGAAAGTGAGATGATATCATATGAACACATTTACCATATTTGAGAATAACAGACTGACGCAGCTCTATGTAGAGCCGGAAGCATACGAGGGCGTAAAGCGGATCGGCGCGCGCGTGGCGCGCGATATCGGGCTGGTGACGGGCGTCGAGCCGGCGGTCATGACAGCGCCCGGGCAGTGCAGAAATGACAGGATCGTCATATTCGCGACGCTCGGAAAGAGCCCGCTCCTCGAGGCGCTCGAGGCGTCTGGCAGGTGGAGCGGCGCACAGATCCGGGGGAAGCGCGAGGTCTACCAGATGCAGGTTGTGAGCGCGCCTTTCTCAGAGCTGCACAAGGGCGGCGCGGCGCCCGTGAAGGAGGCGCTGGTCATCGCAGGAAGCGACAAGCGCGGAACGATCTACGGCATGTTCCACCTGTCAAGGCTGTGCGGTGTGTCGCCGCTCATCTACTGGGGAGATGCTGTTCCGCAGAAAAAGGATACGGTGATCCTGCCGATCGGGGACGCGATTGTCTCAAAGGAGCCGTCTGTGAGATACCGCGGCTTTTTCATCAACGATGAGTGGCCTGCCTTTGGAAACTGGTGCATGGAGACATTTGGCGGCGTCAATGCCAAGGCGTACGAGGAGATCTTTATCCTGCTGCTGCGCCTCAAAGGCAACTACCTGTGGCCCGCGATGTGGGATTCGATCTTTTCAGAGGAGGGGCCGGGACTTGCGAGCGCGGAGCTTGCGGATATGTACGGCGTAATCATGGGAACGTCGCACCACGAGCCGCTGTGCAGGGCCGGTGCAGAGTGGCAGCGCATCTATCAGCGCTACGGCACGGACAACACCTGGAGCTTTGTGTCAAACAGGGAGGCGATCACGGAGTTCTGGAAGGACGGGATCCTGCGCAACAAGCCGTTTGAGAACGTGATCACGATCGGAATGCGCGGCGAGAGCGATTCCCTGCTGCTGCCTGCGGACGCGGGACTTGCGGACAATGTACAGGTCATCAAGGATGCCATCATGACGCAGCATGCGCTGCTGCGCGAGCATATGGGCAAAGACCTGAAGGACATTCCGCGCATGCTCGCCATCTATAAGGAAGTGGAGGATTATTATTACGGGGATGCGACCTGTGAGGGACTGAAAGGCTGGGAGGAGCTTGACGACGTGATCCTGCTGCTCTGTGAGGATAATTTCGGCAACACAAGGGGGCTGCCGGACGAGACAGACAGAAAGCACCCCGGCGGTTACGGTATGTACTATCATTTTGATTACCACGGAGGCCCCATCAGCTATGAGTGGCAGAACACGGCGCGGCTGACCAAGACATGGGAGCAGATGACGCAGGCGTACGAGTATGGCGTGCGAGAGCTCTGGATCGTCAATGTGGGTGATCTTAAGGGCGCAGAGTATCCGCTGTGCTATTTTATGGATCTGGCGTATGATTATGAGACTTACAGCAAGAAAAATAAGACGGAGGAGTACGCGGGGACATGGATCGAGCAGCAGTTTGGAAACCGTCTTGACAGGGAGGATAAGCAGGATCTGCTGGCACTGCTCGACGGCTATACCAAGTGGAACTCGGCAAGGCACCCGGAGGCGATGTCTCCTAAGATCTATCACCCCTGCCATTTCCGCGAGGGAGAGCGTGTCTGGAACGAAGTAAACGGGCTGATGGAGACGGCGAAGCGGCTGCGGGAGCGTATGCCGGCGGAGTGCATGCCGGCTTATGGCAGCATGATCTATTACCCGGCGATGGCGTCCTTCAATCTGATCCTGATGCATATCGAGGCGGGCTGGAATGCATTTTATGCGAAACAGGGCAATATGGCGGCGAATGCCTGTATTGCGAGTGTAAAGTGGCGTGCGGTGAAGGATCGTCAGTATGTGCAGTCTTATCATGCGCTGGCGGAGGGAAAGTGGAATCATATGATGGATTCCGCGCACACAGGCTTTCGTAGCTGGGATGCCCACAACTGGACCTATCCGACGGTGCAGGAGGTGATACCGCTCCCGGCGGCGAAGATCATTGTCAGCTTCCGCGGCGGGGAGGCGTATCATCTGGGCGCGCACTGGCAGGACAACGGTTATCCCTGCAATGATGATTTCACCAGACCGGACACGGAGGATGTGGTCATCGAGCTTGGCAGCCGCGGTGATGTGGATTTCTCGTACAACATACAGTGCGATAGGCCGTGGGTGTGCTTTGGCAGGACACAGGGGACTGTCGAGAGTCTGACAAAGGGAGGAGAAAGCATTGCGGTCACTTGTGACAGGGAGAAGCTTGAAGGCAGGGACCGCGCGCTGGTCGAGATCCTTGTCACCTTCGCAAACGGTGAGAAGACGGTCGGCAGGCTGGAGCTGCTGGCGGAGAATGCGCCAAATGATTACGCAGCGGGCACTTACATCGAAAGACAGGGCTACATCGCCATGAACGCGGACGGTTTCACGGAGAAAAAGGATGTGGACGGCGAAGGCTTTGCGGTCATAGAACATCTTGGCAGGATGGGTTCCGCGGTGAAGGCTTTTCCTGTCACCAGATCGTGGATCGACGCGGCGGATGCGCCGTATCTGCGGTATACGTTTGCGGCGGAAAAAGCGATGGATTACATCATACGGTTTTACCTGCTGCCCAGAAATCCGGTGGAGAAGGGAAAGCGCATGTGCCTTGCCTTCTCGATCAACGGGGAGCGTAAGAAAACGTTGGATACTGTGTCGGATTCCTTCCGCACAGACTGTGCGTGCGAGGAGTGGAACCGCGGCGTGCTCGACAATACCCGGGTGATCGAATCGGTCGTTCCGGTGAGAAAGGGAGAGAACCAGCTATATTTCTATGCGGCGGATCCGGGCATCGTACTTGAGCGCATCGTTCTGTATCCCGAGAATACCCGCCTGCCGGAGTCCTATCTGGGACCTGTCGAGAGCTGGCGCAAATAAAGAATGAAAAAAGGAGATAACGATTATGGGAGGACCAATCGCACCAAAAGACCCTGAGAAGAAACGGTCAGGTTTTTATATTATGAGGAATAAGCAGGTCGCTGGATCTGCACAGCCGGATGGAACGGGTGTTCAATTTATCTACTTAAATGACGGGCGCATGATATCGAGCGCCCGGATCGTGGGAGGCATCCTGGACGATGCGATGCTCGACCTGCTCTCGACGACGGAAGGATTCCGGCGTCTGGTGCACAGCATCGGCGTCAGTGTGGAGATGGACGGCGCGGATCAGAAGGCGGTATTTGAATTTCAGATGTACGGGAGATCCGATCTTTATGGTTCGGGCACGACGCTCCGCATGGAGGTTTTGGCGGACGGCATGGAGCATCTGTTAAATCTGTCGGACTGTGACTGGTCCGACGACGATGACATTCCCGGACAGATCCGCTTTGTGTTTGACGAGCCGCAGAAGGACGGCGCGGCGGCGCAGGCACAGGTGACAGTGAAGTATTATCTCAACGACGGTTTTACGGCGCCGGAGCCGGAGGAGGAAGGTCAGGTTGACTTTTCGTGCAGTGCATATCAGGATATGCTTCAAAGATCCCTGATGCAGACGGGAAACAATGCGCGCCTAAAAGCCGCCATCGAGCGGGCAAAGCGGGGAGAGGACACCACGATCGCCTTTATCGGCGGCTCGATCACACAGGGCGCGGGCGCGGTGCCCATCAACACAAAGTGTTATGCGTGGCAGACCTTTGAGGGACTGTGCCGTCTTGCGGGAAAGGGCGTGGATGAGAATGTCCACTATGTCAAGGCGGGTGTGGGCGGAACACCCTCCGAGCTTGGCATGATCCGCTATGAGCGCGACGTGTGCCAAAACGGGGCAGTGACGCCGGACATCGTGGTCGTGGAGTTTGCGGTGAACGATGAGGGGGACGAGACGAAGGGCGTCTGCTACGAATCGCTGGTCAGAAAGATCCTCGCGGCGAAGAACAGCCCCGCTGTCATACTGCTGTTTGCCGTGTTTGCCAATGACTGGAATCTGCAGGAGCGGCTCGGTGTTGTCGGAGAGCGCTATCAGTTGCCGATGGTCAGCACACGGGACTGTGTGGTGGAGCAGTTTTACAAGAAGGCGGGCGAGGGCAAGGTCGTGACGAAGAACCAGTTCTTTTACGACTGTTTCCACCCGACAAACATCGGACACCGGATCATGGCGGACGGTCTGCTGCATCTGATGCAGGTGGTGGATGAAAGTCCGCTGGACGAGGACACGCTTGATCTGTCGGCGGTTCCGGCGGTGATCGGCGATGCTTTTGAGAAGGTCTGGCTCTATGACCGGGACAGCAGGGCGGACACGGTCAGGATCATATCGCATGGGGATTTTGCGGAGACGGACGAGGAGCTGCAGGGCGTCGAGATGAACAGAGACTTGACACAGACGAGGGAGTTTCCTTATAATTGGAAGCATGTGAAAGGGGCGGCACCGTTTATCATGGAGGTCTGCTGTACCAGTCTCGTGATGGTGAACAAGGATTCGGGCGCGCCGGATGCAGGCTGTGCGCAGGTGTTTGTGGACGGGGAGGAAGTGCTTCTTGCAGACCCCAAGGTCAACGGCTGGACGCACTGCAATCCGCTGATCTGCTTCCAGGACAGGGAGCGCAGGACATGGCGCGTCGAAGTCCGGATGCAGCCTGGCGATGAGGACAAGGAATTTACGATCCTTGGATTCGGCATTGTGAGCTGATGTCCATACCGTTTTGCATTTTGAATGAGGCGGGGGGAAAATATTGTCATGGGGTATACAGAGGGGATTTGGGAAGATGAAGAGAGGGAGAGATAAGAAGAAGGAGAAAAAAGAGGAGGAGAAAAATCCGCTGCATGTGGAATACGGCGTGCTGAGCAATGTCAGATACATATTGAAAAATATGGTGCGGGCGGACAGCCATATATTGCCAATTATTGTGATGGGGGCTGTCTGCGCGCCGTTTACGCAGTATCTGTGGGGATTTCTCTCCAAACTGATCGTGGACAGGGTTACAGGGCAGGATGCGGGGGAGAGTCTTGCGGCTGTGATCTGTGTCTTTTGCGCCGTGCGGCTTGTGACGGTGCTGATGCAGACCTATTACAACGGCAACTGGTGGCGGTATATCGATGTGCGTATGAAGATGATACAGGAGAAGAATCTCAAGATCATGCGCATCGACTTTGAGAATCTCGAGGACAGCGATGTGATGGACTGCTGCCAGAAAGCGGAGCGTGCCGTGTCAAACAACAATTCCGGTCCGGAGGGAATGATGCGTGAGATGGCAAACCTCCTGTGTAATCTGAGTGTGGCATTGGCAGGACTGTTCATACTGGGGGTTGTCAATCCGCTGCTCATCACGCTCGTTGTGGATTTCTGGCTGTTCAACCGCATCTCAAAGGCGGATAAGGAACAGGTGTGGGACGCGCTCTCCACATGGTGGCGCAAGAACAATTATATGGAGAACATCACGAGGGATTTTGCGGCTGCAAAGGATATCCGCATGTTTGGGCTGACGGGGTGGCTGATGCACAAATACCGGGAGCTGATGGCGGAGCGCTTTGCAAAAGAACAGATCCACCAGCGCCTCTGGCAGCGGCAGCGGCTGATGACATGCATCACGATGCTCGTGAGCCAGGGGCTGATCTATGCATGGCTGGTCTATGCGGTGGTGACTGGCAGGATGACGCTTGGCGGCTTTACCTTGTATATTTCCTCCTACAACACTTTTGCCGGTGCGGTCTGGATGTTTATGCGCGGGATCGCGGAGCTGATCGCAAGGAGCAGGGAGGTGGATGATTTCCGCAGCTTTATGGACTTTGACGGCGGAGATGAGGACGTGGGCGGTATACCGGTTCCGGAGTCGGCGGACTATGAGTTTACCTTCCGGGATGTGTCCTTTCGCTATCCCAAGGCAGAACAGTATGCCCTAGAGCGCCTGAACCTGACGCTGAAAGCGGGGGAGCGGCTTGCCGTGGTCGGGTTAAACGGCGCGGGGAAATCGACTTTTATCAAGCTGCTGCTGCGTCTCTATGAGCCGACGGAGGGCGAGATCCTGCTAAACGGCGTCAATGTAAAAGAATACAACAAGCACAGCTATTACAAGCTGTTTGCCCCGGCGTTTCAGACAGTGGAGCTGTTTGCGTTTCCGCTGGCTGAGAATGTGTCCATGCAGCCGCCGGAGGAGACAGACTGTGCAAAGGCGGAGGCGCGGCTGCGGGACGCGGGGCTTTCGGAGAAGCTTGCCGGGCTGCACGACGGTGTGCACACACAGGTGTTAAAGGTCATCTACGACGACGGCGTTGACCTGTCCGGCGGTGAGCGGCAGAAGCTCGCGCTCGCGCGGGCATTGTACAAGGATGCGCCGGTCGTGGTGCTCGACGAGCCGACGGCGGCGCTCGACGCGCTGGCGGAGAGCCGGCTGTACGAGGATTTTGACAGGCTGATCGGTACAAAATCCGCAGTCTATATCAGCCACCGTCTAAGCTCGACGCGCTTCTGTGACAGGGTGGCGATGTTTGTGGACGGGAAGCTTGCGGAGCTGGGGACACACGAGTCGCTGATGGAACAGAACGGCAAGTACGCGGAAATGTTCCATATCCAGGCGCAGTACTATGTGGAGGAGGTGCAGAAAAATGCGTGAGGTAAAAAGGACACTTGCTTTTATGCTGCGTGTTGCATGGCGTGAAAAACCTGCGCTCTACGTCAGTTATCTGATCCTGTTTGTGGGAGATGTCGTCGCGGCAATGAAAAGTGTGCTGATCCCAAAACTGCTGCTCGACGAGCTGATGCTGGTGACGGAGGGGGCACCGCTGTCCGCACATCTGCGCCTGATCGTCCTGTACGCCGCGCTGCACGTCGTCATCGATGTGCTGGTGCGGGCAACAAACAGTGTGGCGGAGCGCACAAAGGGAGAGATCAACCAGTGGTTTCAGGAATACTGTGATATGATGATCGGCGAACATGCGATGAAGATGGACTATGAACACACAGAGGATCCCGATGCGCTCGACCAGCTTAACAAGGCGCGTGAGGGGATGTCATGGTACAGCGGGGGCGTGGTGGGAGTTCTCGACTGCGTTTACAGGATCGTGCTGAATGTGGCAGTGCTAGGCGGTGTGACGACGCTTATTTTTACCAGATGTCCGCTGCTGCTGCCAATCCAGGTGGCGGCTCTCGCGGTGATATCGTGGCTGACAGCGCGCAACAATGAGATTGAAACCAGAAGTTTTATCGGGCTGTCCAAGAGCAACCGCATATTTGGCTATGTGCTTTTCCAACTGGTATCGTTTCAGTATGGCAAGGATATCCGCCTGTATGACAGCAGCCGCATGATGGGCGATAAGGCAAAGGAACAGTCGGATGAGATGACGGATATCTGGAGGAAACAGGGGACTGAGCAGACACGGTACAACTGGGGGATCGACCTTGCCAACGTGCTGCGGGACGGTGTCAGTTATTTCTATATCGGCATACTCGCTGTCCGCAGGGTGATCTCGGTGGGTGATTTTACCATGTGCGTACTGTCGGCGACGCAGCTTTACAACAGCCTGCAGAATATCATTGTCAATGTGATGGAGATCAGAAAGCGATGCAATTATGCGTATCAGTTCGTCCTGTTCCTGGATTATCCGGCGGCGATGCAGACGGGGGAGCGCAGTCTGGTGGACACAGGTGCCGGCGGGCATGTGATCACATTCCGCGACGTGAGTTTCCGCTATCCGCGCTCAGAGAAGTACGTGCTGCGCCACCTGAACCTCACGATCAGGCAGGGGGAGCATCTCTCGATCGTGGGCTTAAACGGTGCGGGAAAGACGACCTTTATCAAGCTGCTGTGCCGTCTGTACGAAGTGACGGAGGGCGAGATCTGTATCGACGGGGTCAATATCATGGAGTTCGCGGACGAGGAGTACCGGAAGCTCTTTGCAGTCGTGTTTCAGGATTTCAAGCTCTTTGCGTTCAGCCTGCGGGAGAATGTGGCGCCGGGACTTGCGGAGATCGATGCAAAGCGGGTTGAGCAGGTGCTCACACAGACCGGGCTGTATGAGGACGCGCAGAAGCTTCCCGACGGACTGGACACGATGATCTACAAGAGTTTTGAGGAGAAGGGCGTGGAGCTCTCGGGCGGGCAGCAGCAGAAGACAGCGATCAGCAGGGCGCTGTACCGCGATGCGCCGATCGTCATATTAGACGAGCCGACGGCGGCGCTCGATCCGATCGCGGAGTACGAGATCTACAGGCAGTTCCACACGCTGGTGGGCGGTAAGACGGCGATCTACATCTCGCACCGCCTCTCGAGCTGCCGGTTTTGTGACCATATCGCGGTATTTGCCGAGGACACGGTCAAGGAGTACGGCACGCACGACGAGCTTGTGGCGCGCGAGGACGGGATCTACGCGGAAATGTTTCGGGCGCAGGCGCAGTACTATGTGGATTAATCAGGAATGACTGTTAAGGAGATGTGAATATGAGTATGGAAACGGAAGTCAACCCGATCACAAGGCTGGATTATCCAGACCCCGATGTGATCCGTGTCGGCGATATATATTATATGGTGTCGACGACCATGCATTTCATGCCGGGCGGGGAGATATTGCGCTCGTATGACCTGGTGCACTGGGAGCACGCAGCCTTTGTGTATGACCGTCTGGACAGCACGCCCGCGCAGCGGCTGGAAGGGACAGAAAACATCTATGGCAAGGGCATGTGGGCGGCGTCCCTGCGCTATCACAAGGGTACGTTTTACATCTGTTTTGTCGCAAACGACACAGGAAAAACCTACCTGTACACGTCAGAATCCATCGATGGTACGTGGGAAAAGCATCAGATCGAGGGATTTTATCATGATTGCTCCCTGCTGTTTGACGGCGACGACGTGTATATCGCATACGGGAACAAGGATATTTATATCACACAGCTAAACGCAGAACTGACAGCGCCTCTTGCGGGCGGGCTGCATCGTCTGGCGGTCAGCGACGCGGGACACCCCGGACTTGGATATGAGGGGACGCATTTTTACAAGATCAATGGAAAGTACTATCTGTTCTTTATCCATTCGCTGCGGGACAGGTGGATGCGCACGGAGGCATGTTTTGTATCGGATTCCGTCGACGGTGAATTTTCCGGCGGGGACGTTCTGGTCGATGACAGGGGATACTGCGGTCAGGGCGTGGCGCAGGGAGGCATCGTTGACACGCCCGACGGAAGGTGGTATGCGGTGTTGTTTCAGGATCACGGCGCAGTTGGCAGGATCCCGGTGCTGGTGCCTGTCACATGGGAGGCGGGATATCCTGTATTTGGAACGGACAGGCGGATTCCGCAGCAGTTTGAGATTCCGTGTCCTAAACAGGAACACACGTATGTTCCACTGGTGCAGAGTGATGATTTTAGGGATATGCAGGGGCTTTCGGAAGAAAAGAAGCGCAGGCGGTATGGCTGCTATGGCTTAAAAAGCGTGTGGCAGTTTAACCATGAGCCGGACCTGCGTCTGGTAGAACAAGATCCGGAGCGCGGCGTTCTCTGGATCGGGACGGGCAAAATATGCCGGAGTCTGCTGCAGGCACCCAATATACTGACACAGCGTATGCTCTTTCCGGGGTGTGCGGCGGAGGTGACAGTCGATGCGGGGACACTGAAAGTGGGCGATTACGCTGGACTCTGCGCGCTGCAGGGCTGTTATGGCATGGCGGCGGTGACGCGCAGGGACGATGGATTTTATATCGTGATGCGGGGCAGGGCATCCGGAAATGATTCCATGCAGGCAAAAACGAAGGAACCTTTGGAGGGAACAGAGTGGGAGGCTGTGCGGCTCGGGCAGGGATGTACCGCGCGCCTTCGCATCGAAGCGGACTTTGCGCAGATGAAGGACGAGGCGCGTTTCTTCTATTATAATAGTGACAGCGATAATAGCGACAGCGGCACATGGCAGCAGATCGGAACGGTACAGAAGCTGTATTTTAAGTTAGACCATTTTGCAGGCTGCCGGTTTGGACTGTTTGCCTATGCGACAGCCAGGACAGGCGGCAGAGCGGGCTTTTCCGGGTTTAAGTATGATCATAAGGCTCTCTAAATGGCTTGAAAAAGTTATATAAACTGATATAATAGGTCTATGGGAGGGCATTGCGATGAGGCGGTATTTTAATACAGAGGGACTGTGCGATCCACGAGAACATTATATGGTGAAGCTTGATGACCGGCTGGCGGATATCAGGAATCTCTATGTCGATAGAAAGAAGTATTTTGTCATTAACAGGGGCAGGCAATATGGAAAGACTACGACACTGTATGCCCTGGCGGAGTGCTTAAAGGACGATCATACCGTTTTATTCCTTGATTTTCAGGAACTTGGATCAGAAGAGTTCAGAGAGGCGGCTGTGTTCGTCCGTGCTTTTGCAAGGCTTGTGATAGAGACGATCATGCTGTCTGACATGAGCGATCAGGATAACCTGACCGAACCGCTTCGGGAGCTTTTGCAAGATTCGGACAGATACGGTTTAAATGAACTCTTTGTGCGTCTGAGTCAGATGTGCGCAAGGGCAGTAAAGCCGGTTGTGATGATGATCGACGAGGTGGACAGTGCGTCGAACAATCAGGTGTTTATCGATTTTCTTGCACAGTTGCGTGGAGCATATCTGGCGCGCAGAAGAAAACCGATTTTTCATTCTGTCATTCTGGCGGGTGTCTACGATATCAAGAATCTCAAGCTAAAGCTAAGACCGGATCAGGAGCACAAGTACAACAGTCCGTGGAACATTTCTGCGGATTTTGATGTGGATATGAGTTTTTCTGCGGAACAGATCGCTGTGATGCTGCAGGAATATGCATCGGAAAATCAAGTTGACATGGACTGTCTAAAGGTTGCGGAGGAGATCTATCAGTACACGTCAGGATATCCATACCTTGTCTCAGCAGTCTGCAAGCTGATGGATGAGAAACTTCCGGCAATGCAGACAGGTATCCGGAAGATCTGGACGAGGGAAGGGGTCGCGGCGGCGGTCGGCCTCCTGCTGAAAAAGAGTATACCGCTCTTTGAGAGCATGGTAAAGCAGTTGGACAGATACAGTGAACTGCAGGAAATGCTGGAACAGATATTGTATCAGGGCAGGCGTATTCCGTTTGAACCGGATGTGGAACCGGTCAATATCGGAAAAATGTTTGGGTTTCTGCGGGAGGCAGACGGTCAGGTTGCTGTGGCAAACCGCATTTTTGAGATGAAGCTGCTCAATATCTTTATTGCAAAGGAAGCGCTGCAGAGCGTGTTATACCGCTATTCCCAGAGCAACAGGAGCCAGTTTATCGCAGACGGGCGGCTGGATATGACGCATGTGCTGGAAAAGTTTGTCATTCACTTCAATGAGATCTGCGGCGGTAAGGATGAACAATTCATAGAGGATCATGGGCGCAAATTTTTTCTGTTGTACTTAAAACCGATCATCAACGGAACAGGGAACTATTATATCGAGGCGCAGACAAGGGATGCAAGGCGCACAGATGTGATCGTGGATTACCGCGGTGAGCAGTTTATCATTGAACTCAAGATCTGGCATGGCAGAGAGTATCACGAGAGAGGTGAGCGGCAGCTTGTGGACTATTTGGATTATTACCACAAGGACAGGGGCTATATGATCAGTTTTAATTTTAACCGGCAGAAAAAGATCGGTGTACAGGAGATTCATCTTGGCGGCAGGACGATCGTGGAGGCGGTAGTCTGAATCCGAAAATGCAGGGCATAGCGATAAGCTATGCCCTGTCAGTTCATCTCTTTCTCAGCGTATGTATGGACATCTTGCTGCGGTACTCGCTGGGGGAGCACTTCTTGTAAAGCCGGAACAGACGGTTAAAAGTGGAGATGCTCGAGAAGCCTACCTGCATCGCGATCTCCGTGATGGACAGATTCGCGCGCGGCAGCAGCTCCTCCGTCGCCTTGATGCGCCTGTAATTGAGGTAATCGCAGAAGGTGTAGCCGGTGTAGTCCTTAAAAAGCCTGGAAAAGTGGAACTTGCTGAATCCCATCAGCGATGCCATATCCTCGAGCGTGAGCGCGTCCATGTAATGCTCGTCGATATAAGCCAACAGGTCGTTGAACTGCTTGATGTACTCCCGCTGCTTCCCTGCCTGGATATCGGCGGTGGCGAGCATGTTCGAGTAATTGGTGCCGAGCTTTACGAACATGGTCATCAGCAGCGAGTATACGGTGAGCTCACTGTACAGATTCTGACGGAAATACTCGATCTGCATCTGCATCAGCAGGTCAAATACGTCGCTGTAGATCTCGGGCGAGTTCTTCCTGGTGACCAGAAACGGCGCGGACAGCATCGGCTGGATGCCGGCAAAGTCCTTTAGATGCGTCATGACACTGAGGTCGAACAGATAGATAAAACGGACGCCGTTGGAAACAGACGGCGGATATACAACGTGCAGTTCGCCAGACGGTATGAAATAGATCTCTCCCTCCCGGATGCAGTGTGTGGTCTCGTTCGTGACGGCATAATAACAGTCGCTGACAGGCAGTATGATCTCCAGTGAATTGTGCCAGTGCAGCGGATAATTATCCGGCTGCTCGTTGTACCAGATGCGGACAGTCGAACTGTTGCGGTAATTGACGATCTCGTGGTTTTTGTTGATCATCGTGGATCCGACGTAATCGCTGTTTGCACTGTAGAAATCAAATCCGCTGCCGTTGATCTGCTCTAAGTCGATCGATTCCGCATGGACGGACGGAGCCTGGTTTCTGTGTTGCTTTTCTTTTGGTTCTTCGTATGACATTTTCTTTACCGATCCTTTTCGTATCTCTCTTTTTCTCTCTTTTTCCAGCACATTTTCTTCTTGTATACGCTAATCATTATAAACGATAATATGTGAAAATGAAAGAAGTTTTGATAATTTGGTTGATACTGACACATCTGCAAATATATGCCATATCAGATATACAGATTGCACAAAGAAATCTGTTAAAAACAGGCACAGGCTATAAAAAAGGTAAAGCAAGATATGGGAAGTGATTTCCCGTGCCCGTGTATTATACAGATGTCGCGGGATCCGGCGGACAGCGGATATCGATGGAAATTTTTGGCGTTTTGCTATTTTGTTGTAAAATCCGCGAATTAATCCGCACAAATGTACAGTATGCACAAAAAAGAGCAATATATAAATAGTGAAGAGCAATATATGAGGAGTGCGGGGGAGCGGTCAGGGCGTAATATAAAGTTATACTAAAAAATCCGCTAAAAAGCAGAGTTTTTTAGTTGAAAAATACTGGTTTTGTGGAGGAAAGTATGAAGAGCCAAGGAAAGTCTGGAAAAAAGATTATTATTGCGGTTGCAGTCATAGCGGTTATAGTGTTGATCGCTTTCCTTATGTCTCTGCGCGGTGTGGATGACTTCCATGAGAAGTACGCGGGCGCTGACCTGAGCACTGACGTAGAGGGCATGCAGAGGACGGGTACTTATACGGGCTACCTGAATGACCATGCCGATGCGGCGCACCCCGATCAGGGCGCCACGGTGGATTTGTTTGCCTACGAATCCGAAGGCGGCGTGGAGGTGTACAACGACTATGAAGGGGAGGAGAAGGCGCTGTTTACGGACACGGGTTCCAAAGTTACATGGAAGATCGATGTGCCGGAGGCGGGCTTTTACAATATCTTCATGGAGTATCTGATCCCTGAATCCCGGGGTGTGGCGGCAGAGCGCGTTGTCTATCTCAATGGTGAGGTTCCTTTTGAAGACGCAAGGAATATTTCATTTACGAGGATCTGGACCGATGCGGGCGCGCCGACGGTTGACAATCAGGGCAACGAGATCAGGCCCAGCCAGGTCGAGGCGATGGGCTGGCAGCAAGCATATTTCAAGGATGACATGGGATACATCACGGATCCGTACATGTTCTATCTGGAGAAGGGCGAGAACACGATCGGCCTTGAGGCTGAGAATGAGCCCATGGTGCTGAAAAGCCTTGAGATCACAAAGGTGCAGAAGCTTGACACCTATGCGGAATATGCGGCAAAGTGCCCGGCAGACGCATCGACTGACACGGCGAAAAATTATATGGCTGTGATCGAAGGAGAGGATTCCACCTATCGCTCCGAATCGTCCCTCTATGCGAAATATGACAGATCTTCCCCGACGACCCAGCCCAACAGTGTGCGCAACACCGTGCTCAACTATGTGGGCGGCGAGGCATGGAGAAGCTCCGGGCAGTGGATCGAATGGGATTTTGAAGTGCCGGAAGATGGGTACTACAACATCATGGTAAAGGGACGCCAGAACTATTCGCGCGGCGTTGTTTCCAGCAGAAGTGTTTACATAGACGGCGAGATTCCTTTTGAGGAATTAAAGGAGATCTCTTTTGCCTACAGCAACGACTGGGATTACAAAAAGCTTGCCGATGAGAACGGCACGCCGTACAATCTCTATCTGACCAAGGGTGTCCATACGATCAGACTGGAGGCGACATTGGGCGGCATCGGAACCATTCTCGAGGCACTGGAGGATTCGACATTCAGACTCAACCAGATCTACAGGAAGGTTTTGGTATACACGGGTGCGACTCCGGATCAGTACAGGGATTACTATATCGAGAGAAGTTATCCCGAGATCATTGAAGCGATGGATCTGGAATCGAAGAGGCTCTTTAAGATCGTGGACGACATGGTGGCGTACAGCGGACAGAAGGCGGACGGCATCGCGTCCGCACAGACGGTAGCGCAGCAGCTAGAGCGTTTCTGCGAGAAACCGCAGAAGATCACGCTGGAGTTTACAACGTTCAAGGACAATATCACTGCTTTGGGAACGGCAGCATTGAACCTGAGCGAGACGAAGCTCGACATCGATTATCTGGTAGTGAGCGGCGTCAATGCCAGACCGGAAGAGAAAAAAGCAAACGTAGCCACGAAGCTGATCCATGAGTTCAAATCGTTTGTCGCTTCCTTCGTGGTCGACTACAATGCGGTAGGCGATGTTTACACGGAAGGCGCCGGCGACGAAGTTGTCAAGGTATGGGTCCTCACAGGACGCGATCAGGGTACGATCTTAAAGTCCATGGTTGATGATACCTTTACACCGGAGAGCGGCGTCAAGGTCAATGTGGAAGTGGTCGATCCCGGTGCACTGATGAACGCAGTCATGGCGGGAAGGGGACCAAACGTTGTGCTCTCCGTAGGCGCGGACCAGCCTGTGAACTATGCGCTGAGAAATGCAGTCGAGGATCTCACCCAGTTTGACGACTGGCAGGAAGTATTCTCTCATTATACAGAGAGCTCTTATGAGCAGTACAGACTGAACGGCCATATCTATGCGATACCCGAGACACAGACCTTCAACGTCATGTTCTACAGAAAGGATGTCCTCGAGGAGCTTGGACTTGAGACACCCAATACCTGGCAGGAAATGATCGAGATGCTGCCGACCATACAGGGAAACAATCTCTCGATCGGTATACCGACAGCGGCGGGCAGCAGCAGTACCACGACGGCGACCACGGCGATCGCTTCCAACGCGCCGGATCTGTCCCTGTACTTTACGCTTCTGTTCCAGTACGGCGGGGATATGTATAATCAGGAAGGCACGAAGACTGAGGTAGACGACGAACCGGGCGTGAAGGCGTTCAAGGATTACATCCGGTACTTTAACGACTACGGACTTCCTACGATCTATGATTTTGTGAGCCGGTTCCGTTCCGGAGAGATGCCCATCGGCATTTCACCGTATTCGACATACAACACGCTGATGGTATCGGCACCGGAGATCAGGGGACTGTGGGACTTCACACTGATCCCTGGCACGGAGTACACGGCGGAGGACGGAAGCACCTACATAGACCGCTCTGATTATATCACCGGAAACGCGACGATGATGGTCGCTACGGAGAATGAAATCCTGCGGCAAAATTCATGGGAATTCATGAAGTGGTGGTCGAATGCGGACACACAGGTGCGTTTCGGGCGCGAGATCGAGGCGCTGCTCGGTTCTTCGGCGCGCTACGCGACAGCAAACAAGGATGCGTTTGCACAGCTTTCCTGGAGCAATGATGATATCGAGATCCTCAGTGCACAGTGGGAACAGACTGTTGGCATACGCGAGGTTCCGGGCGGATACTTCACGGGCCGTCACATCACCAACGCGATCAGAAAGGTGATCAATGAGAAGATCGACTCCAGGGAGACGATCATAGATTATGCTGTCACGATCAACGATGAGATCAAGAAGAAGCGGATTGAGTTCGGCTTGCCAATAGATGAAGAATAGGGGCGTGAAAAATGAAAGAATATATCAATAAATTTTTTATCCTGCGGAAGCACAATATGCAGGTTGCATGGAAGAAAGCAAAAAAGAACAAGATGTGTTACCTGTTCCTTCTGCCCTATGCGCTGCTGTTTACGCTGTTCTTTGTGGCACCCGTAGTGATATCGATTTTTTATGGATTTACTTACTATAACATTCTGGAGAAACCAAGGTTTATCGGGCTGCAGAATTATATCAGCCTGATCCTCGACGATGACATATTCCTCATCGGTATCAAGAATACCCTGATGATCGCTGTCGTCACAGGTCCGCTGGGCTATATCATGTCGTTCCTGTTTGCATGGCTGATCAACGAGCTTCCAAGATGGGTGCGCAGTGTGGCGGTCGTAGTGTTCTACGCACCGTCGATCGCCGGCAACTGCTACGTGATCTTCTCTGTTTTCTTTAGGGGTGACGCGTACGGCTATGTAAACGCTTTTCTGATGAACCTCGGCATCATCGACAAGCCGGTGCTGTGGTTTGTCAATCCGACCTACATGCTGCCGATCTGTATGCTTGTCATCCTGTGGATGAGCTTAGGTACAGGGTTCCTCTCGTTCGTGGCAGGTCTGCAGGGCGTCGACCGGTCACAGTTTGAGGCAGGATACATGGACGGTGTCAAGAACCGCTGGCAGGAGTTGTGGTATATCACGCTCCCCAACATGCGCCCGATGCTGATGTTCGGTGCGGTTATGTCGATCACCCAGGCTTTTGGCGTCTGTGATGTCACCATGGCGCTCTGCGGATATCCGAGTACGGATTACGCGGCACGCACGATCGTGACACACCTGTTCGATTACGGCTTCACTAGGTTTGAGATGGGTTACGCGTGTGCGATCGCGACCATTCTGTTCCTGATGATGATACTTTGTAACAAAGCAATCCAAAGTCTGTTGAGGAGAGTAGGAACCTGATATGAGCAAGAAGAACAAGAAAAAAGAGCAAGAAAATTTAGAACCTGTATACCATAAAAAGCTGATCAAGAGGAGAAAGCCAAACCGGTCTGTCGTGGGAGACCTGTTTCTGTATCTGTTTTTGCTGCTGGTGGCAGTGGTGATGGCGTTTCCTCTGATCTATGCGGTGAGCAGCGCACTGAAACCCCTGGACGAACTGTTCAAGTTTCCGCCCAAGATTTTACCGCAGAACCCTACATTTGACAACTTTTCCGATCTGTTCGTGACGATGGGAAAATCGTGGGTCACATTTTCGAGATATTTGTTTAATACAGTGTTTATCACGTTTGTCGGTACTTTTGGCCATCTGATCGTGGCGTCCATGGGCGCCTTCGTGCTGGCGAAATATGATTTCCCGGGCAATCAGGCATTTTTCAAGCTGGTTACTGTGGCGATGATGTTTACCGGTTATGTGACACAGATCCCCAATTACCTGATCCTGAACAAACTTGGCTGGATCGATACTTACTGGGCGATCATCATTCCGGGATTTGCTTCACCGATGGGACTGTTCCTGATGAAGCAGTTCATGGAAGGACTTCCGACATCTCTGATCGAGGCGGCAAAGATAGACGGCGCCAGCGAGTGGAGGGTGTTCAGCGGCATCGTGATGCCAAACGTAAAGCCAGCGTGGCTGACGTTGATCATCTTCTCCGTGCAGGGGCTGTGGAACAACAAGGCTGCCACATTCATCTACTCCGAGGAAAAGAAGACACTCGTATATGCCATGCAGCAGATTCAGAGCGGAGGCATTGCAAGAACGGGACAGGGCGCGGCAGTGCTGGTCGTGCTGATGATCGTTCCCATTGCAATCTTTATTTTCTCTGAGAGCCAGATTCTGGAGACGATGGCAAGCTCGGGTCTGAAAGATTAACAGGGAATGAGGTGGCGTATGAAAAAGATAATCAAATCAATTGGTGCCTTAGCGCTGGGAGCGATGGTTTTCGCGACGTCCTCATTGAGCGTTCTGGCAGACGAAAAAAGCTATACATACAATTATGACTACTGGGGCGACGTGCAGGATTCGCCGGATGCCTATACAGTGGCAGGTGTTTACACGGCGGAGGCGTTTGGCCTGGATCTCAATTTCAAGAGTCCGCAGGGAATGTTCGTCAAGGACAGCATGATCTATATCTGCGATACCGGCAACAACCGGATCGTACAGCTCGAGCGGACTGGCCCAGTGAAATTCGAGGTGGTGCGCATCTTCGACACCATTCAGGGAGACACGGAGGTGACAACGCTTTCCTCACCGACAGATATCGCGATCTCGGAAGAGGGGGATATCTATATCAGTGACAACGGAAACGCGCGGATCGTGAAGGTGGACAGTGACCTGAATTACCTTCTCCAGTTTGATCTGCCGGTGGATTCGACTGTCAGTGCGGACAGTACGTTCCAGCCATCCAAGATCGTCATCGATACGGCGGGGCGCGTTTACTGTATCGCGACCAGTATCAACCAGGGCTTGTGCAAGTACGAGGCGGACGGCACATTCTCGGGATTTGTCGGAGCCACGCCGGTTACGTTTGACTGGATGGATTACATCTGGAAGAAATTTGCGACACAAGAGCAGCGGGTGCGTATGACATCGTTTGTTCCCACGGCGTATGACAATATCTATATTGACCATGAGGGCTTCATCTATGCCTGCGCAGGCGGCATGGAGGAGGACGATCTGGATAACGGCGACGCGGCCGCGATCCGCAAGCTGAACCTGATGGGCAGCGATATCCTGGTCCAGAACGGCGAATGGCCTGTCTATGGCGACCTGTACTGGGGCGAGGGCGGCGGCTATGAAGGCCCTTCATACTTTACCGATGTGACGGTCTTTGAGAATGATATCTATGTGTGTCTGGATAAGAACCGCGGGCGTCTCTTTGGCTATGACGATCAGGGCAAGACCGTGTTCTGCTTTGGCGGCAACGGCAATATGGACGGATATTTCAGACAGCCTTCGGCGATCGAGCATATGGGGCACGATCTGCTGGTGCTGGATTCCCTCGACTGCAGCGTGACGCTGTTCACACCTACTGAATTTGGCAGCCTGATCTACAGCGCGGTCGAAGATTTCGATGAGGGCAACTACGAGGCATCCGGGGAGAGCTGGAAGAAGGTTATGGAACTGGACGGAAACTACGACCTGGCATACATCGGGATCGGGCGTTCCCTGCTGCGGCAGAAGAAATATGAGGAAGCGATGGATTACTTCGAGCTCAAGTATGACGACGAGAACTATTCCAGAGCGTATAAGCAGTACCGGAAAGAGTGGGTGGAGGAGCATATCGTCGTGATCGTCATCGTGATCCTGGCGGCGTTCCTGATACCGCTGTCCATTGGCAAAGTCAAGAAAATCAAGCATGAAATTGATATCGCGGATATCTTCAGGGCTTAGATAGATGGAGGTCGATATGATAAATGCATTGAATAAAGAAAATTTTCAAAAATACATAGACAGCCTGCGGTTTGCACTGTACTGCATCACGCATCCGCTGGACGGTTTCTGGGATCTCACCCATGAGAAGCGCGGAACGTATGCGGCGGCGAACACGATCCTGTTTCTGACTTTGCTCGTGAGGGTCATGAAGCTGCGATACACCAGTTTCATTTTCATGACAGTGTACTGGGAAGGGATCAATATATTCCTGTATATCGCCAGCGTGGCATTTCCGCTTGGCATGTTTGTGGTCGGGAACTGGGGACTGACAACGCTGTTTGACGGCAAGGGGCGGCTCGGGCAGGTATACATGGCATGCTGCTACGCACTGACGCCGTACCCGCTGATCCAGTTTCCGCTGATGGTCTTTAGCAACTTTGTCACGGTGGATGAGGCAGAGTTTTACATGGTAGTCAGCGTACTCTCGCTGCTGTGGGCGGCTATGCTGTTCATCGCCGCTATGGGGCAGATCCATGAATTTGGCCTGGGAAAGAATCTGCTGTTTATGGTGGCCAGCCTGTTCGCAATGCTGGTGATCGTATTTATCCTGCTGCTGTTCTTTAGCATGATTTCACAGGGCATTGCGTACTTTATTTCCATGGGAAAGGAGATTATGTTCCGACTATAGTGAGGCGGGGACCAAGAGGGCATCTGCCGGGACGGAAGGATGGGAGTGACCATGAAGAAAGAAAAAACAGTAAAAGAAGCTGAAACAAAGGCGAAATTGGCGGGAAAGCTGAAAAGTATGGCTGTCCCCGTGATCATAACAGTTGTCATACTGGTGGCGGTCTATGCGATCGTTAATTTCAAAGGTACGACAGAACAGGCAGAAGGGATGACGATCTACAGCTATGACGGGGCTGAGGATCCGGTCATACTGGAGAATGATAAGCTAAAGCTTACCATGGATCCCCTGACGACCCAGTTCACGCTGGAAGTGAAAGAGACAGGGAAGGTGTGGTATTCCAACCCTCCCGAGGCGGACGCGGATCCTGTGGCGGTCGCGTCATACAAGGGAAGACTGCAGTCTACCCTGCTGATGACGTACAGTATCGCTACCGGCCTGCAGACGACATATGACAGTTTCACCTACGGTGTTATGAACGGTATGTACAATATCGAGCAGGGCGATGATTATGTCAAAGTCGATTATTCCCTTGGCAATGTGGAGAAGGAGTATATGATCCCTCCTGTCAGCACAGTGGCAAACATGGAACAGTGGTTTGACAAGATGGAGACGAACGACGCGAACTTCATCAAACGCTATTACAAGAAATACGATATCAACAAACTGGGAAAGGATGACGACAAGGATGCGCTCCTTGCTACATATCCGACATTAGAGAATGAGCCGTTGTACCTGCTCAGGGATACGGCAAAGGGTGCCGCTACCCAGAAGCTGGAGCAGATCTTTGAGAAAGCAGGATACACGGCGGACGATCTGGCAGCGGATAAGCAGTTGAGCACGCAGCTTGGAAGTAAAGATACGTTCGTGTTCGACGTGAGCATCATATACAGGCTGGACGGCGGGGATCTGGTGGTGGAAATGCCGCTGGGCGATCTGGAGTACAGCGAGGCTACGCCGATCTACACGCTGGTGCCGCTCCCGTATTTTGGTGCGGGCGGCCCCGAGGATGAAGGTTATCTGCTGGTGCCTGAGGGCGGCGGTGCGCTGATCAACTTTAACAACAACAAGTTCTCGCAGGCATCCTACTACGCAAACCTTTACGGCTGGGATATGGCGCTGTCAAGGGAGGCTGTGGTGCATGATACGAGGGCATACTTCAACGTGTTTGGCATCGCCAACGGCGATGATTCCTTTATCTGCATGCTGGAGGAAGGTGTTCCGTATGCCTCTGTGCAGGCGGATATCAACGGGCACGGCAGCAGCTATAATTTTGTCAATACATCTTATATGATCAGCCCGTCCGAGCTCTATCAGGTGGGCGACCTGAACAGCCAGAATGTCTATAAGTTTCTGGAGACGCTTCCCGACGAGACGCTGACACAGCGGTATCGTTTTGTGGACAGTAGCAGCTACGTGGATATGGCAAAGACGTATCAGGGTTATCTGAAAGATAAGTACGGCGATTACCTGACGGTGAAGGAGGACGAAGGTACGCCTGTGGCGCTGGAGATCGTGGGAGCCGTGGATAAGGTAAGGCAGATCATGGGCGTTCCTGTTTCCAGACCATTGAAGCTGACAAAATACAGCGAGGCAGAGGAGATGATCCGCCAGCTAGTATCGGAGGGTATGGACAATGTGTCCGTGAAATACACAGGCTGGTGCAACGGCGGCGTCAATCAGAAGATCTTAAGCAAGGCAAAGACGATCAGCGCACTGGGCAGCAAGAAGGATCTGGCGTCCCTGGGAGCCACGGCACAGGAGCTGGGTGTGGATCTCTACCTGGAGGGTGTGACGCACTATGAGTTCGACAGCGGGATCATGGATGGATTCTTCACATTCACGGATGCGGCAAGATTTCTGTCGAAAGAAAATGCAGAGCTGTTTGTCTACAGTGACATCACTTACTCCGCAAGGGAGGGAGTTGACAGCTATTATCTGCTCCACCCGAGCCTGATCGAGGAGAATGTGCAGGTTCTCTCCAAAGCAGCGGATCAGTATAACACGAACGTGGCATTCCGCGATATGGGGAAGGATCTCTCTTCTGACTATTATCTGAAGAATACGGTGAGCAGGCAGCAGGCGATGGATTCCCACGCACAGATGCTCAAGGAGATCGCTGACGGCGGCAAGAAGGTCATGATCAATATGGGCAACGATTACGCCCTTCCCTATACGGATATGGTGACAAACATGGATCTGTCGGGCAGCGGGTACACGATCATCGACGAGGAGATCCCTTTCTACCAGCTTGCCATACACGGGTATGTGGATTATGTCGGATCACCGCTGAATGTCTGCGGAAACGAGCAAAAGGAACTGCTGGAGTCTGCGGAGTACGGCGCGGGGCTTTCCTTCTCGCTGATGAGAGAGACAGCGTTCGCACTGCAGAGGACACTCTACACCGAGTACTACGCATCTGATTTTGCTACAGTGCACGACAGGATGATGGAGATCTACAACAGATACAATAACGAACTGGGGCATGTGTTTGATCAGCAGATGACGGGGCATGAAAAGCTGGATGACAAACTCTCCTGCACGGAATATGAGGACGGGACAAAAGTCTATGTCAATTATGATTTCACGGATGCAGTGACGCCGGATGGCGTAAAGGTTCCCGCCAGAGATTATCTGGTAGTCCGTTAAAAAGCTTTTAGAAAGGAATGTGGTTATGAAAAAACAGAAAACTAAGTTGGCAGGCCTTCAGAAACGGAAAGCCATCTCGGGGTACCTGTTCATATCTCCGTTTATTATCGGTTTTTTAGCCTTTATGATAAGTCCGCTGTTCCAGTCACTGTACATGAGTTTCAGTGATGTGCAGTTGGGAGCGGGGGAGTTTAAGACAGTGTGGAAGGGGCTTGCCAATTACAATTATGCTTTCCAGGTGGATGCCAATTTTGTCAGGCTTCTCACAGAGGAGCTTTCCAGAATGGCGACCAATTCTTTGGCGATCATGGTATTCAGTTTCTTTGTGGCGCTGGTGCTGAACCAGAAGTTTAAGGGCAGGGCGCTGGTTCGTTCCGTGTTCTTCCTGCCCGTGATCCTGGCTTCCGGCGTGATGTTGAAGCTGGACTCCGACAATGCCCTGATGGCGGCTGTCGCACAGACAGTGGAGATGAACGCACAGGGCACGACAGGCATCTCGGATGCGCTCCAGGAGATCCTCAGGACGACCGGCGTGGGCGTGAGGGCGTTTGAGAAGCTGTTCGAGATCATTGACAACATCTACGATGTGGCGATCTCCTCGGGTATCCAGATCATTATCTTCCTATCGGGACTGCAGACGATCTCAACGAGTATGTATGAGGCTGCGGACATCGAAGGCTGTACCAAGTGGGAGAGTCTCTGGAAGATCACATTCCCCATGGTCAGTTCCCTCTTCCTGGTGAACTGGATCTACACGGTAGTGGACTTCTGTATGAGATCGGACAATGAAGTCATTGAAAAGATCACGACATATATGAATGTAAACCTGAATTACGGGCTGGCATCCGCTATGTCCTGGACATATTTCGTGCTGGTCATGGCGATTATCGGAGTGAGTTCGTTCATCATCTCGAAGGGGGTTTACTATTATGAGTAAGGTGAAAACTGGAAAATATACAAATTTCTGGGAGAGAAACAGAAAATCTGGCGGCTATCTCCTGCGAAGAACCGTGATGGGGTACGGCGTCAGCATATGTCGGGCGATATTGCTTTTCGGACTGTGTTTCCTGATTCTGCAGCCCCTGCTGAACAAGATCTCGGTGAGCTTCATGACCGAGGGCGACCTGTATGATCCCATCGTTATCTCTATTCCGCTGCATTTTACCACGGAGAATTACCGTCTGGCGGCGGGCCTGATGGAGTATGGAAAGAGTTTGTTTAACTCGCTTGTGATCGCGCTGACAATCTCGATCGTGCAGGTGTCCATGTGTACGCTGGTGGGATACGGCTTTGCGCGGTTCAAGTTTCCGCTAAAGCGTTTCTGGTTTGCCTGTGTGATGGTCATGATCCTGATCCCGCCCCAGGTAATCTCGACTTCCCTGCATCTGCACTTCCGGTATTTTGACGTGCTGGGGATCATTGAGATGGTGACGGGCGCTCCCATCAACCTGCGCGGTTCCGTGCTTCCTTATTATATGATGTCATTTGGATGCATGGGTCTAAAGAACGGACTCTATATCTATATGATACGACAGTTCTTCCGCAATATCCCGAAGGAGATGGAGGAGGCCGCTTACGTGGACGGCTGCGGTACACTCAAGACTTTTGTCAGCATCATGCTGCCGGACGCAAAGCCGATCCTTACGTCCTGCTTCCTGTTCTCATTCGTATGGCAGTGGACGGACGGTTTTTATTCCAGCATGTTTCTGGGGCAGGTGAGCCTGCTGAGCATCAAGCTCAAGCAGCTTCCGGATACGTTTGGCGGATACATGGCGAGGATCACAGGTTCGGCAAGCTCGGCGGGTGTTTCCGTTCCGTATACCAACTGTATGCTGGCGACGGGCACTTTGATGGTGATCGTTCCGCTGATCGTACTGTATCTGTACGCGCAGAAGGGCTTTGTGGAGAGTCTGAGCAGCACTGGAATCAAGATGTGATGCAAATGTTTATGGTATAAGTTTCCGTCTGAGGGCGGAGGTTTATATAAATAGTAAATTGCACCTGCTCCCGGTCAGACCGGCAGGCAGGTGCGACAAGAATGGAGGATAATATGAAAAGAAAAATGTTAAACAGATTGATGGCGGCTTCTATTGCAGCGATCATGACAGTCAGCATGACTGGCTGCGGCGGTAGTGCAGATCAGCCTGCAAGCGGAGATGCGACAGGCGGCGACACACAGGCAAGCACAGGAGAGCAGACCGGCGGTGAGGAACAGAAAGGCGGCGAGGCACAGACAGAAGCCGCGGAGCCGGGCAGCGAGGCACAGACGACGGAAGCAGAAGATGACGGAACACCGGAAGTGAGGATCGATCCGACGACAGGCGAGCCGTTCGATTTAGGCGGCATGGAGATCATTATCGCCGACTGGTGGACAGGTGAGGAAGATGCCAATACAGATTTCAAGGAAGCGCAAAAAGAGTATCGTGACTGGCTTCAGGAAACATATAATTTTACCATGGTTCAGAAGAATTACGCTGGCTGGGGCTGGGGCGAAGGCTCGATCGGTGAGGCATTTGTGCAGGCTGCCACTTCAGGAAGCGATGAGAATATCATCTACATACTGACAAACTCTGCAGCGACGGCGGCAGATGTCAGCCAGGGACTGATGTACGACCTGTCAAAGCTTGACGGCGATGTGATCGACCTCTCCGCAGAGAAGTGGCAGGTGAACGGCGAGGTGAACAGTTGGAGGGTAGGCGATTCTGTATACTGCTTCTATACGGGTCCTTCGGAGCCCAGAGCAGGTCTGTATTTCAACAAGACCGTATTAAAGGATGCCGGCATCGATCCTGAGACGATCTATGATATGCAGCTCAATGGAGAGTGGACCTGGGATGCATGGGTTGACATCATGAAGGAAGTACAGCGGGATACGGACAACGACGGACAGAACGATATTTACGGCTGCGTACAGAACAACGGCGGCATGGTATATATGTGCGTGCGCTCTAACGGCGGACAGCTTGTCACCAAGAACAGCGACGGTACATACACACTGACTGCTGACAGCGATGCGGTGAGAGAAGCCCTGCATTTTGGTATCGATACAGTAACCAACAATTATTTCCTTGATTACGGCAATGAGGAAGGAACGAACTGGGAGGACTACAAGAACCTCTTTATGAGCGGCAAGGCAGCGTTCATGTATGACGACGCATACTGCGCATATGAGGGCGGCTGGCTGACAGGCCAGAATCCTGTGGAAGTAAACGGTGTGACACTGGATCAGAGCGTTGATTACGGATTCGTCATGTTCCCGAAGGGACCTAAGGGAGACAACGTGACAAATAAGAGCAACAACCTCTACTGCATGCCTGCTTCCTACAGCGATGAGAAGGCAAGACAGATCATGTTTGCCTATGACGTATGGTCAGAGGATGTTCCGGGTTATGAAGGCTACTATGCACTGCTGGATAATCTTTACGGCGGCATGAAGGATACGCGCTCCGTGGACGAGACGATCGATATGATGACAACGAACGGTGTTGATGACTGGCACGCGATCGTTCCGAACTTCAACCCGAATGATGACTTCCTGTATAAGCTGAGTGTAGGTTCTGACGTTGATGCGATCTTAGAGCAGAATCTTCCTGCATGGCAGACAGCCGTTGACGAGTTCAA
Organism: Lachnospiraceae bacterium; assembly: GCA_021770755.1. Classification (GTDB taxonomy): domain Bacteria; phylum Bacillota; class Clostridia; order Lachnospirales; family Lachnospiraceae; genus COE1. The sequence goes on along the minus strand of JAETQI010000007.1, from coordinate 57,973 downwards.
TGCTTCTCTGAAAGAATGATCTGGACGACAGGATTTGTATCATATTAATACAGCGATCAATATTGTGATCAGCAACAATGGGGGATGGTGTTTTCCGAGCGCCATCCCCTTTTTAGAAGATGCGGAGGAAAGGATGAAAAGATGGAGGTTAGGTTTCATCTGCCGGGACTCAGGCAGAATTTTCCGCTGAATATGGTGCTGCTGTCGATGCTTGAGAAGAGACCGCACTATTTCAGGGAGGGCGTGCGGATCGCGTCTTTCTTCGGGGAATTTCCCATGTCGCTCTGGAATGGCGGCAGGCGCTCGCCGAATGACCAGTGCGATGCAGGTTATATAGAGCATGCGATCAAAAGCATCAACGACAAGGGCGTGGCGGTGCGCTATACCTACACGAACATGTTCATTGACGAGGAGGATCTGAAAGACCCTTACTGCAATTTCTGCATGAAGGCGGCAGATAACGGTATGAACGGAGTCCTTGTCGTGTCGCCGCTTCTGGAGGAATATATACGCAGAAATTATCCGGGCTTTCGGATCAACAGCTCCACCTGCAAGGAGATCCGGGATATTGATGCGGTGAACGCGGAGCTGGAAAAGGACTACCATCTCGTAGTCCTGGACTATAATTTCAACAACCGCTTTGAGGAGCTGGAAAAGATCGGGGATAAGAGCCGCTGCGAGATCCTTGTGAACGCGGTATGCCAGCCCGACTGTCCAAGACGCGGCAGACACTACGAAAACGAGGCAAAAAACCAGCGGATCATGCTCAAAAACCGCACGCGCACCCCCGACAGGCAGATCCCCCTGGAGCAATGGCACTGCGATTACGGGGAACATAATGAGTTTGCCACGATACAGAGCTACTGCACGTATGTGTCGCCCGAGGATATCTGGGAGAAGTATGTGCCGATGGGATTTTGCAATTTCAAGCTGGAGGGAAGGACGGCGAACCTCTTTTATATCCTGGAGGTTTACTGCCATTATCTGATACGTCCCCAATACCGTGTGGACGCTGCGACAACGCTGCTCAACAGTCTGGCGGCAAACAGGATGATCACGGTGGGCAGGCCAAAGCCCTCTAGGTGGCCATAACAGCGGGAAGGGAGGATTGACATGGAGAAGAGAGAGGTCTATTGGCATCTGCCGGGGTTCTGTTATTACCGGCAGTTAAATTACGCGGTGATCATGCTGATGGAGAAGTATCCGGACTGTTTCCGTGAGGGATACAGGATCGGATCGGTTTACGGGACATTTCCGGGCGCTATCTGGAACGGCGGACGGGTGGTCATGGGGATCGCCGGAAAGCGGGATATCGAGGCGACCCTCAGGCTCTACAACAGCAAGGGCGTGCCAGTGAGATTTACATGGACGAATTCTGTCCTGGAGGAGAAGCATGTGCTGGATACCTACTGCAACCTTATCATGCGGCTTGCGGACAACGGTATGAATCAGGTGCTGGTAAACACCCGCGTGCTGGAGGATTATATCCGGCGCGAATGGCCGCGCTTTGCGCTGATCTCATCGACCACAAAGCGGATCGCGGAGACAGACGGCGTGCTTGGGGAGCTGGCGCAGGATTATTTCCTGGTGGTGCTGGATTATGACCTGAATCATAATGAGCGCGCGTTAAAGGAGCTGGAACCTCATGCGGGGCGCATAGAGCTGCTGGTGAACGAGGTGTGCACGCCGGGCTGCCAGAGGCGCGCGGAGCATTACGCGCAGCAGTCGAGGGCGCAGCTTGAGTTTGATGTGAAGGATATCTTTCAATGTCCCAATGCCAATCCGAACAAAACTTTCGCGGAGTGTATGAAACGCCCGGCGTTCATATCGAATGACGAGATCGGAAGCTATATTGAGAGAGGTTTTGTGAACTTTAAGATCGCGGGCAGGGGAATGCCTTATCCGTATGTGCTGGACGCGTATCTGTATTTCCTTGTGAGGGAGGAGAAACAAACATTCATACGTGTAAAGATCGGTCAGTTTGCAGCGGATGCCGCAAAGAAGACAGGGGGAAGAAGATGAGGAAAAAAATCGTTCTGCTGACAGCGCTGCTGACAGGGGCAGTCCTGTCGGGCTGTGGGCAGACAGCGGAGAAAACGTCTGTACAGACGGCGGAAATGGAGGAAAGCGAAGAGATGAACACAGAGATACAAGACAGTACAGTGGAACAAATTGAGATAGAGACAGAGACCGCGACGGCGGCACAGACCGGGGAACCGGCTTTGGAGCAGAAGGACGACGGTGTGCGGTGGCAGGACTTTGTGGCGGACATGGGTATGGGCTGGAATCTGGGAAATACCTTTGACGCCATTGACTGCAGCGGGCTTTCCGATGAGCTGGATTATGAGGGTGCGTGGCTGCCCGGCAATACCAGGACGACGAAGGAGATGATCCGCCTGGTGAAAGAACAGGGATTCCGGACGATCAGGATCCCAGTGTCATGGCATGATCATGTCGATATCACAACAGACGAAAACGGGAAGAAAGTCTATACCATCAGCGAGGCATGGATGAGCAGGGTGAAGGAAGTCGTGGACTACTGTTATGACGAGGGACTCTACGTCGTCATCAACATTCATCACGACGACAACAAGGACAAGCGATTCATCTATCCGACAGCGGAGTGCCAGGAGCAGTCGGTCAACTATATCACACAGATCTGGACACAGGTGGCGACGGTGTTTGCGGAGTATGACCTTCATCTGATCTTTGAGGTGATCAACGAGGTGCGGCTTTCAGGCACGGACGACGAGTGGACGCCGGATACGCCAAATTCGCAGGAAGCGCAGCGCATCATCAACACTTACTCCCAGGCGGGCGTCGATGCGATTCGCGCAGTGGACAGCGGATACAACGCCTCGCGTTTCATCATGTGCACAGGGTATGCCGGGAACCTGTATTCGTACAGGAACCAGGTGCTTCCGACAGACAATGGCGGTTATCCCAACCGGATCATGGTGTCAACGCATCCTTATTCCCCTTACTTTTTCTGTATGGACGTGTCGGAGAACGGCAAGAGTGTGTTTGACGAGCAGGTCAAAAACGACGTGAAGGAAGTGTTCCGCGTGATCAGCCAGCAGTGGACATCAAAGGATGTGCCGGTCGTGATCAGCGAGTGGGGAACGATCCTGAAAGCAGACAATGAGGAGTCCCGCAAAGAACACGCAGCATACTATGTGAACCAGGCAGTCACGGCATGTAAGGACTCCGCGGGTGAGACTGTGCAGATCCCGTGTATCCTGTGGGACAACGGCAGTGTCGCGGACGTGACGAAAGGGGAGACTTTCGGATATCTCGACAGACAGAATGTGACATGGTTTGACAAAGGATACGTGGATGCGATCATCGATGCCTGCAATGGAGAGGATTAACAGCATGTACGTGTGGAAAGGAATGGTGTGATTATGAGTAAGACAGGGAAGCAGGCGCTGAATCCATACCTGCCCTCGTGGGAGTACATACCGGACGGTGAGCCGTATGTGTTCGGGGACAGGGTGTATATCTACGGCTCGCATGATTATTACAATGGGTATGTATTCTGTATGGGGGACTATGTGTGCTGGTCGGCGCCGGTGGATGATCTGGGCAACTGGCGGTACGAGGGCGTCATCTACAAAAAGGACGCCGATCCGCTCAACAGGGATGGGAAAATGTGTCTGTACGCGCCCGATATCACAGTGGGACCGGACGGCAGATATTATCTCTATTATGTGCTGGATAAGGTGTGTGTCGTGTCGGTGGCAGTCTGCGATACGCCCGCGGGGAAGTTTGAATTTTATGGATATGTGCACTACAGTGACAACACCCGCCTCGGCGAGCGGGCGGGAGACGAGCCGCAGTTCGATCCGGGGGTGCTGACGTTAGGGGACAGGACTTATCTGTATACCGGGTTCTGCGCGCGGGGAGACCGCTCGAGAAGCGGCGCCATGGTGACTGTGCTGGATTCGGATATGCTCACGGTCGTGGAGCCGCCGCGTATCATCGTGCCGGGCTGTGAGTACAGCGAGGGTACAGGATATGAGGGGCACGAGTATTTTGAGGCAGCCTCGATCCGCGTGGTGGGGGAGAAGTATTATTTTATCTACTCGTCCATTGTGATGCATGAACTGTGCTACGCGGTCAGCGACAAGCCTGACGGGGGATTTGTCTACGGGGGCGTCATCGTCAGCAACTGCGATCTGCATATAGACAGCTACAAACCGGCGGATCAGCCGATGGCGTACGGGGCGAACAATCACGGCAGCATCGTGGAGATCGGCGGGTCATGGTATATTTTCTATCACAGGCATACGAACGGCACATGGTACAGCCGTCAGGGCTGCGCGGAGAAGATCAGGCTGCTTTCTGACGGAACGATCGTGCAGGCGGAGATGACATCCTGCGGATTGAATGGCGGACCGCTTGTGGGCGAGGGCGAGTACGGCGCATATCTTGCGTGCAATCTGTTCACTGACACGCCGTCAGTCTATGTGGCGGACGACCGTTTCCCCAAGATCATGCAGGATGGGCGCGACGGAGATGAGAACCCGGGCTATATCGGCAATATGAAGGATTCCGCGACGGCAGGATTCAAGTATTTTGACTGTAAGCATGTGACCGCGGTCTCGATCAGGACGCGCGGCTACGCGGAGGGATGTTTTGAGGTACGGACGAAGTGGGACGGGGAGGTGCTTGCGAGCATTCCGATCCACAACACCAATGTCTGGGAGGAGTACAGCGCGCCGATTGCGCTCGATGACGGTGTGCATGCGGTCTATCTGACCTACCGCGGCGGCGGGAACGCATCGCTGCTGTCCTTTGCGCTGCGGACGGAGGCGCACGGAGAAATAATATAAAAAGCAGGGAACGGAGGATAAAGTGCAATGAGAAGTACAGGAGTGTTTCAGACGATCAAGAGCAAGATCCTGCTGATGGGGATCTTCTCGATCCTGGTGGCGGTCTGCATCGGCGTGCTGGGGATCAACTCGCTCAACAGGAACAGCAGCAACAGCGAGATCGGATCGATCGTCAACGAGATCGACGTGCTGCAGGCAAAGAACCTTGCACTGGAGGCGCAGTACCAGTACTATATCGATCAGAAATATCTGGACAATATTCTGGACAACCTGTCCACAATGCTGTCCAACGCGGAAACGCTGCAGGGCATGACAGGCGCGGCATACCGGGAAAATATCGGCAAAATGCTCGACGAGCTGACGAAGATCCAGGCAAACTACAGTGAGATCAGCAAGATGAGCAACACGAGAGGATTTGACGGCGCAAGCGGACTGTACGGACAGTACATAGAAGCCAACAGTGCGCTGTCGGAGAGTTTTTCCGTGCTGATCGATAAGCCGGAGTGGTTGGAGATCAAGTGGAGCGATGCCAATATGTGGGCGAGCGGCGAGCGCGTGGAGATCGATGGCAAAGAGTATGTGAAGCTGGACTATGCCGGGCCTGTGCCGCACGGTGTGAGGAGAAATTCGCTGATATTCCGCATCGGAGGGACACTCACATATCATAACAATTGTTATATCACAGATATCAGATTTGCCAAAGGCGCAGACCAGGCAGAGATCGACCTGGACGCAGTCGATTCGGTGACAGGTTCCAATGTTGCCTATGTGGACAGCGAAGTCCTCACGTTCGACGGCAGACCGGCGATCCGCGTAGGCTGTAATTTTAACGCTTCCGGTGATAGCTGGGAGGAATTTGCAGTACAGATCCCGGTCAGCGAGTACGATCCGCAGAATTATTCCGACATCGAGTACACGCTGTATCTGGAGCCGACAGACATGACCTTTGATTACAAATACGGCGGTGCCTACTCGGGTGCCTACGGTTTTAGCGGAAGCCTGGAACAGCTTGACAAGAAGGTGGAAGCATACAGCAAACTGGTGGTCGAGGGAAAAGACGTGTCAGAGAGCTACACAGAGATCGAGCAACTGGTCGCGGAGATGGAGACCAATATACCGTTGTACACGACGGACAGCGGACTTGCCGACGATTCGGCGGCAAAGCTTGGCGCAAAGAAAGAGATCCTCTCGCAGATGAAGGCGCTCGATGACAAGATCCTTGCATTGAAAGCGGAGAATACAGCGCTGAATACAGATCTCACAAATCTGTGCGAGGTGATCAAGGATATGGCATCCAAGGATATGGCACAGGTGAAATCGACGGTGGAAAGGCTGAGCGTGATCGTGCTGATCGCGGCATCGATGATCCTTGTCGGCATGACGGTCCTGATCGGGACTGGCATAGACAGAAGCGTGACGAGCTTTAAGAAATCGCTGGATAAGATCGCGCAGGGAAGCATCTCTGTGAGGATCCGGGCGGATAAAAACGACGAGTTCTCACAGTTTGGCGGCAATCTGAACGGATTTCTGGACAAGCTCGAGGGCAGCATCAGGCAACTGAAAGGGATCTCGACAAATCTCGCGGAGGCAGGCAGCGAGCTTGAAAGTAAGGCAAACAGGACAAAGGGCGCTTCTGAGGTGGTGAGCACGGCGTTGGAGGAGATCGCAAGGGGCGCGGCAACACAGGCAGGCGACATCTCAGAATCTTCCCATCAGGCAGCGATCATGCAGGAGAATATGTCCCAGATCACGGAGAGTGTCAACTGTCTGTCAGACACGGCAAAGGAGATGAATCAAAGGGGAGCGGAGGCGGCAAAGATCGTCAATGAGCTGAGCAGCACGAGCGACCAGACAACGGAAGCATTCATAAAGATATCCGACCAGATCCACAAGACAAACGAGTCGGTCGTCAAGATCCAGGAAGTGGTCAATCTGATCGCGGAGATCGCGAGCCAGACGAACCTGTTATCGCTGAATGCCAGCATAGAGGCAGCAAGGGCAGGGGAAGCAGGGCGAGGCTTTGCAGTGGTGGCAAGCGAGATCCAGAAGCTTGCGGAGCAGACCAATTCGTCGGCAAAGGTCATCGACGACATTATCCTGGAGTTGTCGGAGGAGTCCCGGCAGACGGTGCAGTCCATCAATGATGTTACGGACATGATCATGAATCAGAAGACAGCACTCGATGAGACGAAGGTGAAATTCGGGGTAGTCGATGAGGGGATATCCAATGCTGTCGTTGGCATGGGCGCCGTGCAGGAGCAGGCGGGTGTCTGCAGCAGGTCGGGCGAGCATGTGGTCGGTCTTATGACGAACCTGTCTGCCATAGCGCAGGAGAATGCTGCGACGACAGAGCAGACCAACGCTTCGATGAATGAATTGAATGATGCCACGGCATCGCTTGCCAGAACGGCAGTGGAGCTAAAGCAGCTATCGGCGGCCGTCGAGGAAAATCTGAATTACTTTGCGACAGAGGAATGATAAGCGCTGTTTTGGCAGTATCAGTATATTGAGGGGATGGAGGATCGATGGGAAAAAAGATAGCAGTTTTTTCTACTGCGTGGAACGGCGAGCACATAGGCGGGATACTGCGGGGGATGCAGCAGAAAGTCAGGGAGACCGGCAATGATCTGTATATTTTTAATACTTATGGGGGATTTGAGGAGGAGAAAGCGTTTAATGACTGCGAGTACCGCATTTTCAACCTCGCTCTCCAGGCGGAATTTGACGGGATGCTCATATTGTCCAACAATATCGCTTCATACAACAGGATCGAATCCCTGATGGAGCGGATCAGGAAAAGCAACATTCCCTGCATCAGTCTGGAACAGGATGTGCCGGGTTTTCATTTCATCGGGACAAACAACTATGCCGCGATGTCGGAGCTGGTAGAACATCTGATCACGGTGCACGACTGCCGCACATTCAATTTTGTAGGTGGATTTTGCGATCATATCGAGAATAAAGAGCGCAAGAAGGCTTTCATTGATGTGCTCACCGGTCATGGGATTCCCGTTGAAGCAAGGCGGATGCGCGATTACTGTTTTTCCCGCGAGAGCGGGGAGCAGGCGTTTCGCGATTTCCATGAGATGGGGATCGCCATACCGGATGCGGTAGTCTGCGCAAACGACGATATGGCGATCGGATATATCAGGATGGCGGAGCAGTATGGATATCAGGTTCCCGATGATCTTCTCGTTACGGGATTTGACGATCTGTCGCAGGCATACTGCAACATACCGTCCATTTCCAGCGTGGGAAGGAGCAAGGAAAACCTGGGGAGACAGGCGGTCGGGCAACTGCTTGGCATGATGGAGGGCACGGAGTATCCCCATGCGGTCTATGCAAAGTCCGCGTTTCATCCGAATCTGAGCTGCGGCTGCGACAAGGGGATCGAACTGTTTAAAAAGGTTCAGAAACACAAGTCCGATATGGAGTATGACAACATAGGGATCCGGTGGCGCATCAATGTCATGCAGAAGCATCTCCTCTCCTGCAGGGATGAGAGGGAATTCTGCGCCGCGCTCGAGGGAGAGCGGATCCGGTTTTCGTTTTCACGCCTGTGCCTCATGATCGACCAGAATGAGTATGATTCAGATCACTATCTGGACGAACCGGCGGCGGAGAGCGGTATGAAAGGCTACCCGCCGCGGATGCGGCTGATGTTCAGGGAAAATATGCAGCCGGGCAAAGAGCCGGTGATGGTACAGACATCGGAGCTGGTGCCGGAGGATTATCTAAAGGATGGGGAGGATTCACATATGTTTGTGTTCCTGCCCATGCATCTCCACGGCAGGAGCTTTGGATACTGTATATTGCAGGACTGCATGGATTATATCTTTAACGGAAATCTCTTCTACTGGATCAGTGAGCTCAATGCGGCGATCGAACATATCAAACAGAATTCGTGCATCAGGAGGCTGAACAGGAAGCTGGAACACATGTACATGCACGATCCGCTCACGGATCTCTACAACCGTTTTGCCATAAAAACCCTCCGGGAGCCGATGCTGGAGAGGAACAGGAGCGAGGGGAAGCAGACGATATTTCTGTTTGCGGATCTGGACGGGCTAAAATTGATCAATGACCTGTACGGGCATGAGACCGGGGATATGGCGATCAAGGCGGCGGCAGGGGTACTGCGGCAGTGCTGTCCGGACAGCGCTTATCTGTGTATACGATACGGCGGAGATGAGTTTTTGCTGTTGGGCACTTACAGGGAAGACTGGGATGGCTGCCGCCTAAAAAGGGAGATCGAGGACAGGGTCGGCGCGTACAATGCGCGCCATGAACTTCCGGTTGGGCTGAGCATGAGTGTCGGCACGGTCATCACGTCTCCCGCAGAAGAGGCGCAGAACATTGATCATTATATCAACCAGTCGGATGCGATGATGTATCAGATCAAACGGGAGAAGAAAAAGGCGGAGCGATCTCTTTGCGGAGGGACTGACGGTACTGTGTCGGCGTACAGTTCATGAATTTTTTGAATACTTTATTAAAATAGCTTATGTTATTGAAACCGACAGAGCCTGCGATCTCCGCAATGGAATCGTGCGTCTTGCGGTGCATGAACTTCGTCGACTCGATGATGCGGTATTTCATGAGGTACTCGACCGGGGACAGGCCAATGGTGCGTTTAAAGCAGCGGCAGCACTCGCTCTTGCTCACAAGGATGGAACCGGCGATGTCATCTAAGGTGACTGGTTCCATAAAGTGTTCCTGAATGTAGCGTACCGCCTGCTTCGTCCGCTGGGCATCCTGGTTGACAGTGCGCGCGGAGAGACTGGAAACGGCGTCCGCCGGGGCGGGGAGATGGCTGTACAAAAGATACCACATCTGCAGGATACATGCCTTTGACAACAGCTCGTAACCGGGAGGGCAGTTTTCGTTGAGCGCGATGAGCTGCTGCAGGTGCGGCAGAAACAGCCGGTGCAGACTGTCGCCGGCTGTGATGTGCAGGTGGCTGGTCGAGCGGTCGGCGGTGATCGGATTGATATATTTGCTTTCCAGCTCAAGCTGCCCGATTCCCAGCAGGAAGGAAGGGTGGACGACAACGGAGCTAAAGATCACGCCGTCAGCGCCCGCCGGCGTGATAAAGTGCCTGACCGCCTGGTTGATAAAGAACACGTCGCCCGTGGAGACTGTGATGTTGTCTTCGTCGCAGGTGATGTACGCCTGCCCCTGCTGAATATACAGAAATTCAAGCTCGTCGTGCCAGTGCCAGTATATGACGGGCGCATCGGGCGTAGTACAGTCGACGGTGGTGAGCTGTACCGGGTATCCGCTGAGAAGAAGCTTTTGCGTGCGTTTTTCATAAAAATCGGGTTTCATATAAATCATCTCTTTTCGTTATTTTCATTTAATTTTCTCATTCAATTGGATGAATCTGCATTATGTGGCGAATTTATACTGATATGCCAAAAAGAGTATATCACATTTTTATGTTTTTTTCATGGTATTTGGACATCATTTGCAGTATAATGTGGCTATTCGTGTTACTGTTCACAGGACTTACAGAAGCTTTAGAGGGATTAGATATGCGTTCAGTTTTTCGGGCAGGGACGACAGGCAGTGAGAACAAGAGATTGATAGAACTTGAGAAGATGAAGCGGGATCTGGAGCATCAGCTACAGGAGATGGCAAGGACTGTGGAGCGGCAGCAGGAGATGATCGCCATGGCAAAGCGCGACCCGCTCACAGGGCTTCGGAACCGCCAGGGGATTCCGGAACTGGTCGATGCCGCGCTGCGCGCGGATCAGGAAGGGATCTTTTTCATTATGGATATGGACAACTTTAAGTGTGTCAACGACACATACGGCCATATGGAAGGGGATCATGTGCTCACAAAATTTGCCAGGGCACTCAAAGGAGCTGTGGATGCGAACGACATCGTGGCGAGGCTTGGCGGGGACGAGTTTGTCGTATTTTCACCGGAACATTGTGACAAATACGAGGTGAGGGCAAAGGCGCAGCGGATCGTCCGGCAGATCGAGCGCAGGCTCGCCACACCGGGGAAACTGATGCGGGTGACGATATCCATGGGGATTGCCTGCGCGCCGCTTGACGGCGTGACGTATGAAGCGCTGTACGCCAATGCGGACAAGGCATTGTACAGTGTGAAGAAAGCGGGGAAGAACGGATACCGCTTTTATGCTGATCTGGACGAGTCAGGGTGCAGTGATGTGGCAGAGGACAGGCCGCGGCGTACGCTGGAGGAGATCACAAGCCGGCTGAGGGAGAAGAAAATGGAAGGATCATTTGAGGTAGACTATACGAATTTCGAGAAGATCTATCGTTTCATGGAGAGAAATCTTGCCCGTGAACACAGGGAGGTGCAGTGTGTGCTCTTCACACTGGAAGAGTACATAGGCGCTGACGATCTGCTGATCCAGGGGCAACTGGAACATCTGCAGCACGCAGTCGCCTCCTCCCTGAGAAAAGGCGATGTGACGACAAAGTACAGCCCGACGCAGGTGCTGGCGCTGCTGATGGATGTGAACAGGGAGAATACACATTCGGTAGTGAAGCGGATCCTCTCCCGATACCGCGCGGAGGCGGGCAGAGATGTGATGCATGTCCTCTGCGATATCCGGCAGCTCATGGCAGACGGGGAATGAGTCTGATCTTTTGTGTTTAATGCATAATAAAATATTTTATATTTTAATAAAATAAATATTGTTTCTTTCCTGTTTTTGTGGTACAAATAAAGTATCAATATTATTGGAGGTATATCATGAAAACAGGAAAAAACTACAAGTTTTGGTTTGCGACAGGTTCACAGGATCTGTACGGCGATGCGTGCTTAAAGAATGTGGCGGAGCACTCCAGGATCATCGTGGAGGGGCTCAACAAGTCCGGTCTGCTGCCGTATGAGGTCGTATGGAAGCCGACGCTGATCACAAACGCGGTGATCAGAAAGACTTTTAATGAGGCGAACGCTGACGAGGAGTGCGCTGGCGTCATCACATGGATGCATACGTTCTCGCCGGCGAAGTCCTGGATCCTGGGGCTGCAGGAGTACAGGAAGCCGCTGATGCACTTCCACACACAGTTCAACGAGGAGATCCCGTACGACACGATCGACATGGACTTCATGAACGAGAACCAGTCCGCGCACGGAGACCGGGAGTACGGCCATATCGTGAGCCGCATGGGCATCGAGCGCAAGATCGTGGTCGGACACTGGCAGAATCCGGACGTAGTCAGAAAGATCGCGCAGTGGATGGTGACTGCGGTTGGGCTGATGGAGTCCTCCCACATCAGGGTGTGCCGCTTTGGCGACAACATGAACAATGTGGCTGTCACCGAGGGGGACAAGGTCGAGGCACAGATCAGGTTCGGCTGGGAGATCGACCACTACAATGTAAATGACCTGGCAGAGTATGTCGATGCAGTCTCTGCCGCAGATATCAGGAATCTGACAGACGAGTATTACAGCAGGTACAAGATCCTGACAGAAGGCAGGGACGAGGCGGAGTTCAGAAGACATGTCGAAGTGCAGGCAGGCATCGAGATCGGCATGGAGAAGTTCCTCGAGGAGAGGGATTATCACGCGGTCGTCACGCATTTTGGCATGCTTGGCGGACTCAGGCAGCTCCCGGGACTTGCGATCCAGCGCCTGATGGAAAAGGGCTATGGATTTGGCGGCGAGGGCGACTGGAAGACGGCGGCGATGGTCCGTCTGATGAAGATCATGGCTTCCAATGTCAAGGATGCGAAGGGCACGTCGTTTATGGAGGATTATACATACAATTTCGTTCCTGGCAGGGAAGGGATCCTGCAGGCGCATATGCTGGAGGTATGCCCGAGCATCGCGGACGGCGATATCTCGATCAAGGTATGTCCGCTGTCCATGGGCAACAGGGAGGATCCGGCAAGGCTTGTGTTCACATCAAAGACCGGTCCTGCTGTGGCGACATCACTGATCGATCTGGGCAGCCGTTTCCGTCTGATCATCAATGCGGTCGACTGCAAGAAGGTGGAGAAGCCGATGCCGAAGCTTCCGGTCGCGACGGCATTCTGGACACCGCAGCCTGATCTTGCAGTCGGTGCGGAGGCATGGATCCTTGCAGGCGGCGCACATCACACGGCATTTTCGTACGATCTGACTGTCGGGCAGATGACGGACTGGGCGGATGCGATGGGCATCGAGGCTGTCGTGATCGACAAGGATACAGATATCAGGACACTCAAAAATGAGCTGCGGTGGAATGCAGCCGTGTATAGATAAGATCATTCAAAATACAAGCGTTTGGGCTTCTCGACGAACTCGACTTCCTCAAGGTCGGCGAAGGCGTCCACAAAGTCCTCCCGGACGGTAGCGATGGCGTAGCCGTTGATGAGGGGTTCGATGTGGATGACTTCGGACTCGAGCCGCTCGAGCGGTCCGTGATATTTGACGATCAATTCCCAGGTTCTTGTGGCAGGCGTGTAGCCTGTGCTGAGGATCTGGGATTTTTGCAGTTCAGCCTCGGTGGCGACGAGGGCGAGATTGAGGAGGTTTTCGAGCTTGGCGTTTGGCATGGCGCGGATTCCCTTTGCGGCAGGATCGTGGATTTATTATATGATATTCCGTGTATGCGGAGTGTGTTCAAACAGGGATTTTATACAGTTCCTTATTGTCTGAAAGAAGGAAAAACAGTATAATATAATTTAAGAAAAGACAGTTTGTTATTGACTGAGGGGGAGGAGACATATGCTATATCTGAAAGCACAGGAATTATCGCAGATACAGGACGTATTTAATGCGAATCCGCTGCAGGAAGAAGCGGAGATCGATCAGTTTTATCAGGATGCGACGGAGGCGAGGACGGGTGATGCATATTCGGGTTTTGTTGAAAAGATGGATTTATTGCTGGAGGATTCCCGTTATTCGCTGATCCATAAGTTGTTCATAGGGCATGCCGGAGTCGGAAAAACAACTGAGTTATATCGGTTGAAACACAGAGCTGAGGAGAAAAATTTTCTCACATGCATGGGAAGATGCGATATTGATCTGGATTCGGGTGATATTGAGTATACAGATGTCCTGTTCTATATATTGGATCTGCTGGTGAATAAGGCAAGTTTTGAGGGGTTGAAGATCAGTGATAAAGTGGTGAAAAAAATCGAGAATTACTGGAATAGCAATACAGAACTGACCAGGACGATCTCCATGCAGGGCGAGACAGAGCTTTCAATTGGCGCCGGAACGGAAATCGGCATCGCAAATGTCATTCGGCTGTTGGCGAATGTCAAGGCAATCCTGAAAAACAGTGCAGTATCAAAAAGAGAGATACGGACCCAGATCGAGCCGCGCAGCAGTGAGCTGATTCATCAGATCAAGGAAGTGATCAATGAAGTCAGGAATCAATTGCAGGAGAAAGGACGCCCGGAAATACCCTTTGTGATCCTGGATGGACTGGATAAGATTCCATTGACGCAGGCGAGGAAGATCTTTCAGGAAAATGGCTCCAGGTTTCAGGATCTTCCGATCCATCTGCTGGTCACATTTCCGATCTCTCTGTCATATACACCGGAATATAAAGACATTCAGGTATGGTTTCCGAATCCGGAGAAACTGCCGATGATAAAGATACGGAACTGGCAGCAGGGTGCATACCAGGAAGGATATACGGAAGGAGTGGATACAGTAAAAGCGATCATCGGGAAACGTGCGGAACTCTCACTGTTTGCGGAGGAGGCATTGCTGGAACTGATCTACTACACGGGCGGATATATAAGGGATCTGTTCCGATGCATCTGTGAGGCAGCGCTGCGGGCAAGGCTTCGGAAGTCCAGCGTCATTGAATTGGAGGATGTCAGAAAGGCGCTGGCAGTATTGGAGTCGGACATCAACGGGCGATACGGCGATGAGCTGATCGGAAAGATGGAGGATATCTACAAGGGAAATAAACATGTCTCCTCCTCGGAGGAAATAACGGTTCTGCTTCAGAATGGCGCAGTATTAGAATATAATGGTACCAGGTGGTGTGACTTACACCCCCTGGTAGAGAAGTGGCTTGTAGAAAACAATAAAATATCTGGATCGTGATGGAGGCATATTTTATGGGAAGCGATACTCAGAGTAATGAAGAGCAGTTGGAAATGCTGTTGATGACACTGGCGGAGGTTCGGCATGGAATATGCCTGTTTCAGTCTGATAATCAAGGAAAGCGGGTTTTGCTGATTCAGGAACGCTTCGGAAAAGAGAACATTATCGTGCATGACATTGCAAAGGACGATGAAGAAACTGGCATGGTCAGTTCCAGGGATTTCAGGAAATGGGCATCAGAGACAGATGCGAAGGTTGTGATCGTATATAATCTGCAGTTGCTCGGGATGCGTTTTGGAGATGAGGAAGCAATTGAAAAGTTGAATTTCATGCGTGACCAGATCCTTTCGATCGGAAAATTGTTTGTGTTTGGTGTGTCGCCGTATTTCAACAGGCTTCTGTCAGGAAAAGCAAGAGATTTGTATTCCTGTATCCTGTATCATTTCATATTTCACGATTCGGAAGAAAGACCTGCTGTAATATGTGGTCTAGATCTGGATAGATTGACAGGGAACGATGCGCTGGAGATATCGAGATATATGGAATTGAAGGAGAGGATACAGAGTCGTAATATGGCGAGGGATATTCCGATGTATCTGGCGTGTATGGAAAGCTGGTGTGATGTTGAACAATATCTTTCCTATTGTGAGAGGGAGTTTATCGCGGTACTTGCAGAGGAGGCAGACCGGTATTATGCGCAAAAAGATATAAAGATCGCAGATATAGAAAATGTATGGATTCTCGCAGGGACGTGGATCGGGCTGGAAAACGCGGAAAGGAGTGCGCCCTGGTATGAGAAGGTGCTCTGCATGGTGAGAGGGGAATTGGGAGAGGATCACGAATTATATGCAGATGCACTGATGGAGTATACGGATTATTATGAGGCAATCAGTGATTATGTGACCTGTGAAATGTTTTGTGACCAGGCGGTTAAGATTTATGATGAGAAAAATATGAAATATTCAGGAAAAGGCAGGGTTGCATTGCAGCGAAAGGCTAAAATATTTCGAATGCATTCAATGTTTGCCGAGGCATTGGATATGTATCAGGGTTTATTGGATTATAACATCAGTAAGTATGGAGAGAAATATTATGGTAATGCCTATTTATATAGTAATTTGGGAAGAGTATATGAAGAACAGGGAGATTTGTCGAGAGCTTTAGAACAGTACTATATAGCGTTGGAGACACTCGAAAAGGCAGGAAGAGGGGAAGGATGGCTTGTTTCAATTTGTCAGAATATATGTGTGACTTATATAAAATGTGGCAATGCAAATACAGCATGGAAATATATTAAGAAGGCAAAGAAGATTGTAGAAGATGTCTACGGAAAAGATTCTATTTATCTTATTGATATTTATAATAGTATGTCTGGTGTCTGGAGTGCGAGGGAGCGACCGGACAAAGAACTTGAATATTTACAGAAGGCATTCCGTTTAATCAGACGGATTCATATGGAAGACAGTGAAAAGGCATCATATATATATCATAACATGAGCAGGTTGTTGAGCTACAATGGACTCATGGACGATGCGGTTACTTTATGTAAGCGTGCAATTGAGATTCGGGAAAAAGTATATGGAGAAAAAAGTGAAGTAACGGCAAGTTCATATGAACAGCTTGCGTATGAATTATATATAATATCAGACGTTTTACAGGCTAAGAAATATATCAATAAAGCTAGAAGTACTTATGTATCTTTATACGGAAATCAAAACAAACATGTAAAAAGAATTGATGATTTTCTAGAAGCCAACGCGCAGGAGGTACTGTAAAAATGAAACTTGAAAAAGGCAGACCAGAGAACGAAGCAGGGAGACTTCGGAAGGAGATCGAGACCTATGATCTGCTCGATTCCCTTCAGATATCGTATGAGCGCGTAGACCACGAAGCGCTCTATACGATGGAGGCGTGCACAGTGGTGGATCGGCTGCTGCAGGGCACTGTATGTAAAAACCTGTTTCTGTGCAATAGACAGAAGTCGAAATATTATCTGCTCATGATGCCGGGAGATAAACCCTTTAAGACAAAAGAACTGTCATCGCAGATCGGGAGTGCCCGGCTGTCCTTTGCACCGCAGGAGGATATGGAGAAGCTGATGAATCTGACGCCGGGTTCTGTCACCGTGATGGGGCTGATGTACGATCAGGAGAATCAGGTGCAGTTGCTTGTCGATGAGGATGTTCTGGCAGGAGAGTATCTCGGCTGTCACCCATGTGTTAATACGTCCAGTATCAGGCTTCGGACAGCGGACGTATTTGACAAGTTCCTCAGGGCAGTGCACCATGATGTGACCAGTGTGCATCTGACAGGGGATTAGGATATTTCTTCAAAAGGGGAAGTTCGCTTCCCTTTTTTTAGTTGACATATGTAAAACATAATGGTATGCTGAAAATATAGTTGACATATGTAATACAAATTACAACAGGAGTTGATAAAAATGGGAAATGCGATTTTGGGACAGAGCGAGTGGATCATCATGGAGAAGCTGTGGGAGCAGCAGCCAAGGACGATCATGCAGCTCTTTCACTCGCTGGAGGTGGATCCCGGGTGGAGCAAGAGCACTGTCAATACACTGCTTGGCAGGATGGTGGACAAAGGCATCATTGATTATGAGGACGGCGGCAAAGCCAGACAATATTATCCGAAGATCAGGCGCGAGGAGGCGGCGCTTGCGGAGACGGAGCATCTGCTCTCGCGCGTGTACAAAGGATCGGTCGGCATGATGATGAGTACGCTGGTCAGGAAGCGGGATCTTACAAAGGAGGAGATCCAGGAACTGTACGACATTCTGGATGGACTGGAGGGAAGAAAGGAGTGAGCCCCGGACAGTAAAAGCACAATCCAGATCAAACTTTTGCAGTGTTCCCTGTGGTATGCTTCTATTGTAACAAGAAAGGGGAGAAAACAGCATTGTACGAGTGGAATGAGGCGATACAGAAAATGATCTGCTGGATCGAGGACAGACTCACAGACAACCCATCCCTGCAGGAGATGTCGGCACAGATCGGATATTCGCCGTATTACTGTTCTGTAAAGTTTCATGAAGTGGTCGGAATGACGATCCGCAATTACATTGCAGGCAGGCGGCTTGCGCGGGCGACGCTGGAGCTGCGCGACACCGATGAGCGGATACTGGACATCGCAGTGAAGTACGGATATTCCTCACAGGAGGCTCTGACGAGGGCTTTTGTCAGCGCATATGGGTGTACACCCGCCGTATATCGGAAAAATCCGGTGCCAGTCGCACTTTTCAACCGTCAGGTTGTTTTTCTGCCGGAACATTATGTGAATAGAGGAGGATCCACGATGAACAAGACACTTTTGACAGACGCCCATGTAAGGGTAGAGCACATTCCGGAGCACAGGTATGTCGGCATATGGGATCGGGAAGCGGGTGAGTACGGCAGTTTTTTCAGGCGTCATGACTGTGACGCGGTCTGCGGTACGGTCGACAGCATGAGCCATGTGTCCCACCCGATCGTCACCTGCCACACGGCGGGGTGGTTTTACGACAATGGCATCAGGGGGTATTTTTACGGATTTGGCGTTTTGGCGGATTATGACGGCGCGATACCGGAAGGCTTTGAGATCCGCACGTTTCCGGCAAGCGACTATCTGGTATTTTTCCACCCGCCCTTTGACTATCCGAAGGATTGCGGGGAAGTCATGAAGCGGGTGGAGGATCTGGCATGGAATTACGATCCGGCGGCAAACGGTTACGAGTGGAATGAGGAGGTCTGCCAGGATTATCAGCGTCATTATCCGGAGGTGGTCGGATACGAGGTGTTAAGACCCGTCAAAAGGAAGAAATAACATATTGCAGAAAAGATCAGGAATTTTTCCTGATCTTTTTCTTGACAAATATATCGGAAGATGATATATTGAATATATGATATATCATCTTCCGATATATCGTAGAACGATAATAAAACCACTTAAAATAAGGAGGAATTTCTATGGATCGTTTTAAAAAAGTGTATAGTCAGGGGATGATCAGTATGGTTGAGATCTGGGTTGACACAGAAACCGGAGTTAACTATGTGTTTCACAGGGATGGCAACGCAGCGGGCTTTACAGCGCTGATGGATCAGGAAGGAAAGCCGGTCGTGACGCAGCGATATTAAAAACGGTCAGGATTTGGAAGGAGTGGTCAGGATGACAGAAAAGGATATCCCGCTGACAGAAGCCGTCTACTATATCCTGCTGGCAGTGCGCAAGCCCAATCATGGATATGGGATCATCCAGGAGGTAGAGCAGTTGACGAACGGGCGTGTCGTGCTGGGCGCCGGGACATTGTACGGCGCGATCCAGACGCTTCAGAAAAAGAAGTGGATCGACATCTACAGCGTCGACACGGAGTCCAGAAAAAAGAAGGAATATATCATCACAGATCTGGGAAGAGAGGTCTTTGAGGCGGAGAGAGCGCGGCTGGAAGAACTGCTGGGAAATGCAGTGCTTATGAGAAGCGAGTAAAAGGGGAGGAATGAGGAGATGATCAGATATCGTATTTATCTGGATAAGGATGCAGAGACCGCGTGGCTGAACCAGATGGCGGCGGACGGATGGGCATTGAGGCGCTTTTTTGCCGGGTTTTATGATTTTGAGACGTGTAAGAACGGCGAGTATGTCTATCAGGTTGATTTCGGTGACAGGCTGTTTGCAGTCAGCAGTGATTACAGGGAGCTGATGCAGGATGCGGGGATCGAGATTGTCCAGACGTGGGGATACTGGGTGATCCTGCGCAAAAAAGCCTCCGCCGGAAAGTTTGAACTGTATACAGACGTCGCTTCCAGCATCGAACATTACAAAAAGATCCGCAGGATGTTCAAGGGTGTGACAATCGTGGAAATGCTCTGCATGTTCATGGAGCTATACGCTGGCGCTGTCGGCGGCGTGATGTGGGGATATGCCTTTGCGTTTCTGTTTGTCGCCATTCTGATCGGATTGCTGAATATGATCGTAAAGCTGAATGATATCATTGCGGAATTGGAGGTGCGGATGACCGGGATTGAGAAAAAATGCAGAGGCCGCAGGATCCCGCCGCTTATGGCAGTCGGGATGCTCGCAAATAGCTGTGCCCTTATGCTGACGGGCGTAGGTCCGCATGCAGTCAGGCATACGATACAGATCCTTGCGATCTTATTTCTGGCGGCCGGATTGTATCAGATGTGTTCTGCCAGAAAATAATTTTTTAATAGATTTTAATTTTTGGCGATAATTGTTGACCATATTCAATTTATCAAGTATAATTGTAGTATATATTTGCCAAGAATATCACGAGAAAGGTTATACAGTTTATATATTTTGTAGACTTTTTTGCTTGTAACTATGAGGATGACGGAATGGTTATGGTATTTTTTACAAATAGGAATGTAATTGTTGTTGAAAGGATATGGTTACAAGTATGGAAAAAAAGAAAGAAGCACCGACAAGTGAAGTATTGGGAAAAAACAGCCAGGTAGCGCGTTTGAGAAAGATCGTGAAGCAGACGAATTTTTCGCTTGTGCTCGGTATTGTCCTGCTCGTGCTGCTGTTTTTCGCCAGTATCAGTTATGCAGTTGTCTCGAATGAACAGTTGGAGAGCACGATGTATCTGAATCAGTACCGTCTGGGTTCCAAGGCGCTGACTACGGCGGTACAATCCTATGCGGTTTCCGGTGACAAGATGTACTATGACGACTATATGCGGGAGTTAAATACGGACAGGAACAGGGACATAGCGCTGGCAGGCCTCGAGGCGAACGATATCAGGGAGCACGAGTGGGAGGGACTCAACGAGATCGCTTCACTCTCAAATAATCTGGTGCCTCTCGAGGAGGAGGCAATGGCTGCAGTGGCGGCAGGCGACACCATCTCTGCGACAGAGTTTGTCTTTGGGGAGGAATACTCCGACACGATCCAGAAGATCAATTCCCTGACAGACAGTGTCATCACGGAGATCCAGGATCGTCTGGATGCCTCCAAGAAGATGTTCATGGTGATACAGATCATCTGCGCCGTCGCTTTTCTGGCAGGATTTATCAGACTTGCGCAGCAGTGTATTCGGACGATCCATTTTTCGCAGTCAGAACTGCTCACACCGATCATTAAGGTTTCAGAGCAGATGGAGCTGCTCGCGGGCGGTAATCTCCATGCAGATCTGGATCTGAAGGAGGATGACAGCGAGGTCGGAAACATGGTTGCCGCGATCCGGTTTATGAAGGATAATATGGCATCCATCATCGATGAGATCTCTTACATACTGGAACAGATGGGACATGGAAATTACATTTTGACGATCAATCAGAACTATGTAGGGGAATATGTGAAGATCAAAGATTCCTTCACCAAGATCATGGAGGATATGCGCGGTACGGTAAGCACGATACAGGAGGTTGCGCGGGAGATCGACAGCGGTTCCGCACAGCTTGCCTACGCGGCGGATGACCTGGCAACGGCATGTACCGGCCAGGCGACGGAGGTTTCTGAACTGATGGCGCTGCTGTCACAGCTTGGCAACAGCATTGAGTACAATGAAAAAGAGGCGGAGGAAGCGGTCAAGATCGCAAACCTGGCGAGCTCCACCCTGATCGTAGGCGCGCAGAAGATGCAGGATCTCGGAAGTGCGATGCAGGAGATCAACCAGTGTTCGGAGCAGATCATTTCCGTGATCTCGGCGATCTCGGACATCGGGGATGAGATCGATCTGCTCTCGCTGAACGCTTCTATCGAGTCTGCGCGGGCAGGCGAGGCAGGAAGAGGATTTGCAGTGGTTGCCGAGCAGGTCAAGAAGCTTGCGGAGGCGTCTCAGAACGCAGTGGGACAGACTTCTGAGCTGATCGAGCGGACAGTCCAGTCCGTGGAGGTCGGGACGAGGATCTCCCGCGAGGCGGCTGCCAACATGGAAGAGGTGCAGATGGGCGCTGAGGAGACGACAGGCCGCATCAACGGGATCGTTGAGAAGCTGAAGAAAGAGGTCGAGAGTATTGCCCACATCAACGAGAGCATCGGTGTCGTGGCAGGCATCGTGGACAACAACTCGGCAACGTCGGAGGAGACGGCGGCAGTCAGCGAACAGCAGAAGGCACAGGTGGAATCCATGGTCGACCTGATGAACAGATTCAAGGTGTGATCCCTGGTACGGAACCTTTTCGTGCGGCATATGATGATAGTGAGGATAGCAGAAGTGTCGCATGGGGATTCTTATGAATGATTTGGAGAAGGCGCAGTCCTGCATCACACAGGTGACGCAGCAGGAGCCGTTTCTTACAGGAGAAAAGGTGATCATCGCTGTGCTCGACAGCGGGATCGATTACTTCCTGCCGGAATTTCGCGGTACGGATGGAAAGACGCGCATTCTGGCGATATGGGATCAGACACAGCAGCCTGATCCGGAACAGGGAAGGATACCGCCTCCGGGATACCGTGAGGGCGTACTTTACACAAGAGAGATGATCAATGAGGCACTGGCTTTGGGGCGCGAGAGCGGTCAAAGGCTGGTGCCTGTTTTGGACGTTTCGGGACACGGGACAGCGGTGGCGGGCGTGGCGGCAGGGACAGAAATGGGGGCGGCGCCCAAAGCGGATCTGCTGATCGTCAAGCTTGGCAGTCCGCAGGCAGATTCCTTTCCAAGAACGACACAGCTAATGAGGGGGATCAACTATGCGGTCAATCTCGGGGTGGAGCTTGGCAGTCCCGTTGCGGTCAATCTAAGCTTTGGAAATACATACGGCGACCATAAGGGGAACTCGCTTCTGGAGCGCTTTATCGACAATGCTTCCGAGATCGGGCGCAGCGCCATTATCGTGGGAAGCGGTAACGAGGGCACATCGGGCGGACATACGGCGGGGGTGATACAGGGCGACGGCCGCACGGTAGAGCTTGCGGTAGCTGATTATGAGACGGGACTCAGCGTTCAGTTGTGGAAGTTTTATCAGGATGTGTTTGATCTGGTCATCACTTCGCCCGGCGGGGAACGGACGACGCTGGAGCTTTCCGAAGTCAGGGAAGCGCAGGCTGTGCGGCGGACGCTGGAGCAGACACAGATGCTGATCTATCTGGGAAAGCCGCTTCCCTACAATGTACAGCAGGAGATCTTTATTGATATGATACCGGCGGAAAGTTATCTGAAAAGCGGCGTGTGGCGCATAGAGCTTGTGCCGGTCTCCCTGGTGACGGGAGAGTACCGCTTCTATCTTCCGGGCTATGCGGCGAGGAACGCCGCGACCAGATTTTTCCTGCCGACGCCGGAGATGACGATCACGATCCCCTCAACGGCAAGGCGTGCTGTCACGGTCGGTGCGTACGACGTGGCGCGCAGGAGTTATGCGGATTTCTCGGGGAGGGGATATGTGTACAGCTACAGCGACGGCAGGACGGATACGGCGGGAGGACAGCAGATCGTCGCGGATGTGAAGCCTGATCTGACGGCGCCGGGGGTGGGGATCACAGTGCCCGTGCCAAACGGCGGATATGAGCGGGTGTCGGGGACTTCCTTTGCGACGCCGTTTGTAACAGGGGCGGCGGCACTCCTGATGGAGTGGGGCATCGTCCGCGGCAATGACCGCTTTCTATATGGGGAGCGGTTGAAAGCGAGCCTCATCCGGGGAGCGCAGCCGCTGTCCGGAGTGCCTGTACGGCCGGACAGCAGGATCGGATGGGGAACCTTGTGCGCGGAGCGGGCGCTGCGGAGTATGCTGTGAATAGGACAATCCGGCGCTTGAATATATATAGAAGGAACAAGGGATGGAATAGGGGATCGTAGGAGTATGCAGATATATGTAGTCAGGGAAGGGGACAGTATAGACAAGATCGCGGCAGCATTTGGAGCCAGCGCGGAGGAGATCGCCTATGACAATCAGATCGCGGCGCCTTATCCGCTGGCTGTCGGGCAGGCATTGCTGATCCCGGGCGGAGGTAACACGGGGCAGAAGCGGAAGGTCCGCGTCAACGGTTATGCGTATCCTTATATACAGGGGCAGGTGCTTTCTGAGACATTGCCCTATCTGACAAATCTCTCAGTCTTTTCTTATGGTTTTACCACAGACGGGAATCTGGTGCCGCCCCAGACAGACGACAACTGGATGATCCATGAAGCATGGAGTCAGGGAACGGTGCCTGTCCTGGTGTTGACGCCGTTTGACCAGACAGGCATGTTCAACAATTATCTGATCAGTGAGATCACCCACAATATGACAGCGCAGCAGCAATTGATCGATCAGATGTTCCTTGTGATGGAGGAGAAAGGGTTTGCCGGGATCGATCTTGACTTTGAGTATATCTTGCCGCAGGACAGGGTGGCATATGCGGATTTTGTTGCAAACGTCAGATCGCAGGCGGCGCCGAAGGGGTATTTCGTCTCTGTCGCGCTCGCGCCGAAAACTTCGGCGGATCAGAGGGGGCTTTTGTATGAGGGAAAGGATTACAGGCTGCTTGGCGCAGCGGCAGACAGTGTGCTGCTGATGACCTATGAGTGGGGTTACACGTATGGTCCGCCCATGGCAGTGGCGCCGATCAACAAAGTGCGCGAGGTTGTGGAGTACGCGGTCACGGAGATCCCGACGGAGAAAATAGACCTTGGGATCCCCAATTACGGCTACGACTGGACGCTGCCCTTTGTGCAGGGAAATTCCAGGGCGCGTTCGATCGGCAATGTGGAGGCAGTGCGGATCGCGATCGAGAATGATGCCAGGATCGAGTTTGACCAGATTGCCATGTCCCCGTTTTTCCGTTATGAGCGGGACGGGATGCAGCATGAGGTGTGGTTCGAGGACGTGCGGAGCATGCGGGAAAAGTTCCGGCTGATCACGGAGTATGGACTGCGGGGAATGGGATACTGGCAGATCATGAGGCTGTTCCGCGCCAACTGGCTGCTGCTCGATGATACGTTTGACATTATAAAATGACGATCTGTGTAGACTTTTGGCGATATTTAGTGTACACTAGAGTGTGTGAAAAAAGAGTACGGTGCAAAGGAGTGAGTACACTGGTTAAGAGAAGATACGTGAGGGTGCGCTCATTGAAAGAGGAGATGCGGATCGACCAGGCGATCATCGACAGGGCGGGCAGGATACTGATATCGAGAAACACAGTGCTGGATGCTTATCATATCATGTCCCTCATCAAGATGGGGATCCCCGGCGTGTATGTACGCGAGGGGGAAGAGGACGAGGAGACGGACGCAGGGACAGGAGATATCGTGATCGCTCCGTCAGTGCAGAAGGAGATAGAGCGGAGGACCGTGAAGGACAGGGCAAAGGTCAACCTGTCCGAGAGCGTGAAGGCGCGCGTGGCGGAGGGGATACAGTATCTGTACAATGACACCGTATCGGAGAGCTTTACGTCGACGACTCGGAGCATCACGGACGATCTGATGAAGGCGATATCGGACAATGATGCGATCGCTGTGGATATCAGTGCACTCAAGATCAGTGACGAATATACGTTCAAGCACAGTGTCGATGTCGCCACGATGTCGATGATCGTCGGGAGAAAACACGGGCTGAGCAGGCAGGAGGTCTATGAACTTGGCATATCAGGGCTGCTTCACGATGTCGGCAAATCAAAGATCCCAAATGAGATCCTGAACAAAGCCGCAAAGCTCACGGATGATGAGTTTAAGATGATGAAGCAGCACTCCTTATTTGGGTATCAGATCCTGAAAGAAAAGGATGATCTGTCCAATCCGATCAAGCTTGGCGTGCTCCAGCACCATGAGAAGATGAACGCAAAGGGTTATCCCATGGGTGTCTCGTCCGAGAAGATCAATCTGTTTGCGCGGATCATATCGGTGGCGGATATCTATGATGCGCTCGTGACGGAGAGACCGTACAAGAAGCCGTTCTCTCCAAGAGATGCGGTGGAGATGATCATGTCGCTGACGGAGGAGCTTGACATCGATGTGATGCGGAGCTTCCTGGAGAGCGTGATTTTATACCCGGTCGGTACCGATGTCGAACTCAGTACCGGAGAGCGTGCGCGCGTGGTCGAGAACAACTCCAAGTATGTCCTGCGGCCGAAAGTGATCGGGCTTAAGTCGGGAAAGACGTACGATCTGTCCGAGATCGGCAATGCGAGTATCGTAATATTATAATGTTGCAGGGAGGCAGTTTTTTTGTTTTTTTACAATATAATAAATAGAAATGATAAGGTACATAGAACGTTGTGTATGGTGCTTGCGGGCATTGTGCTGGCGCTGTGTCTGGCAGCGGCACCGTCGGAGGTCAGGGCGGCGGATGCGTCCATGCTTCCCATGTACCGGCGGGCGGTGGATTTTCCCAGGGGAGATCTGTCAAGGCTGGCAGATGTGGTCAGGCGGGCGCAGGACGGAGAGGAGATCACCATAGGGTTCCTTGGCGGTTCGATCACGGAGGGGCGCGGTGCCGCCAACATACAGGACTGTTATGTTTCTCAGGTATACAAATGGTGGTACGACACGTTTCCGCAGTCAAAGGTCAATGTGATCAATGCGGGGCTGGGCGGCACGTCATCTTATCTGGGGGTACACCGCGTCGGCGATGAGATCCTGTCACATGATCCGGATCTGGTATTTATCGAATTCGCCGTGAATGACACGCTGGAAAAAACGTGTACGAACAGCTATGAGAATCTGATCCGTAAGATATTGCTGTCAGAGAGTGATCCGGCGCTCGTGCTGCTGTTTGCCGCCAAGGAAACCGGCGAGAGTGCCGAGGAAGCGGAGGCGGAATTGGGCAGGTATTATGAACTGCCGATGATCAGCTACAAAAAGGCGGTGCTGCCGGAGGTGGAGGCAGGAAGTTTTGCGTGGTATGAGATCGCGGAGGATATCGTGCATCCTAACAACAGGGGGCATTCCATCTTTGCGGGGCTGATCACCGCCTATCTGGAAGAGATCCTCTCAAAGCTTGACGAGATCCGGATCGATGAGGGGCGCCTGCAGCGATATGAGCTTCCGGAGCCGCTCACGCCGCAGATCTATCAGGATGCGCATATTGAAAATGCGGCTACGCTCACGCCGGACGCTGAGATCGGCTACGGCGTTTACGATTTTAACTATCATTTTATGGATAACTGGTATGCTTTGGAGGATGGCGCATATCTGTCCTTCGAGGTGGAGGCAGCAAACATCGGGATCCTGTATCAGCGGACGGAGGAGGGTACTTTCGGGCAGTATGATATCTATATAGATGGCGGGTTCGTCCGCACGCTGGACGGCAATTTTGTCAAAAGCGACGGTACGGAGACAGAGGCACAGGAGCTGTACACGTCGCCGGACGGAGAGCGGGCAGCGCATGTGATCACGATCGTCAAAAATCCGGCATCAGTGAATGTCGATTTTGTGATCATAGGTTTATTGGTCAGCTAACAAAAAATACCTCGTAAGAGGTATTTTTTTGCTGCTTATTTTATTACATTTTTATTACATGATCCGTCTCCAGTCGGTGATCACTTCCTCACAGGCATCGGGATCCATGTCCGCGACGGCTTCGCAGAGCCGGATGTACAGTTCGCGGCTTTCGTCGTCGAAACTGTATCCGTCAAGCGTATGGATAGCATCGTCCATCCGGTCCATGTCAAGGTCGTCGATCGCCTGCATCATCTTTTCAAAGACGTCCGCCAGTATCTCTGATGTAATGGGCGGTTTTCCTTCGTCCTCCGGTTTTTCTGGGAAGAACGGACTTAAGATCTCATGGTAATGTGCGTACATGGAGAGCACGTCGTCCGTATTCTGCAGGATGATGTCGATATCACCCGCGTTTCCGGCAGCTTCCAGCGCGGCGGCCCTGTCGGAGAGTTCGTCCGCGCCGATCTGTTTGGAGGCGCTCTTGAGCGCATGGACTTCCACGGTATAATTATGCCATTCTTCCTTGTCCCTGTAGGTCTGGATCAGTTTCAGCTTCTTAGGGATGGCGTGATAGTAATCCGCAAGGATCGTCATGAACAGATCCTCGCTGCCCAATAATTTCAGCGCCTCCTGTATATTGAGCTCAGGGATATCCGGCAGCGTGACCTGTTTTTTGACCGGGGTGATCCTCGACGTGCCGGAGTGTTTCTGGATCTTTTCCTTGGGCAGCCACTTGCGGATCGCATTGATGAGCATGCGGACCTCGATCGGTTTGGCGACGAAGTCGTTCATTCCTTCCTTGATAAACATGTTCCGGACATCGCCGATGACATTGGCGGTAAGTGCGATGATCGGCACGTTGTCATACTCGGAGTGGAAGCGCCGGATGATGTGCGTGGTCTCGATACCGTCAAGCTCGGGCATCATGTGATCCATCAGGATGAGGTCGTACATGGTCTCGGAGATCTTGCTGATCGCGGCATTGCCGCTGAGCGCCGTGTCGATCTGCATATTGAGCGGTTCGAGCAGCCCTTGCGCCACTGTCAGATTGATCGAGTTGTCATCCACGATGAGGATCTTTGCCGTGTCCGCTGTAAAGTCGTAGTACTCGTCCGAGGACGGGCTGTCATACTGCGTGAACACCTCATGGTTGTAAATGCCTGCCAGTGACATGACAGAGAGCGGCTTGTGCACGACCATCACATTTGCCGGGTTATAGTCCACGGAAGTATCGTAGGGGGCGGCAACGATCGTGTTCAGTTCCGGATGGCTGTCCACGAAATCCTGAAGCTCCTGTGTAAAACTGCCGTAAGGGACAAAGAGATAGATGTCCTTGAGGTTCTCGGCGTTCTGGGTCAGATACGACAGTACATCTTCGTCCTTTAAGTCGGTATAATCGATGTCCAGTTTGTGCATATCCCTTTTGAGCTGGATCTGGGCATAAGTATTGTCGAGAAAGCCTACTGCATGGCACGGCGGATTTTCGGCAAGCGCTATGGATGCGTCCGCGTCGATGACCTTCTGGGGGATCGTGAAGGAGAAGGTAGAGCCTTCGCCGTACACACTCTCCACGGAAATGTCGCCATGCATGAGCGTGACCAGTTGCTTGCTGATCGCCAGTCCCAGTCCGGTGCCCTCGATATTCCGGTTCCGTTTGCTGTCAACCTGCTGGAAAGACTTAAAGAGCTTTCCGATATCCTCTGATTTGATGCCGATACCGGTGTCCGATACAGAGAACACCAGATTGATGGTATCCTCGGATACCTGTTCAAAATCGTATTTTAAACAGATCTGTCCTACCCTGGTGAACTTGGTCGCATTGTTCGCAAGGTTGGTGATGACCTGCTTGATGCGGATGATATCACCGTACAGGACCTTGGGGATATCGGGGTTGACGTCGAGCACAAGCTCCACATCATCCCTGTCGATGCGTGTGCTGACGATGGAGGCGATATCGTTGATCATCGATGCGGGTTCGTAGTTGGCGGTCACGATGTCCATCTTGCCGGATTCGATCTTGGAGAAGTCGAGGATGTCGTTGATGATGGTGAGCAGGGACTTTCCGGCGGCTTTGATCTGGTTGATATAATTCTTGGCAGCGGGGGACATCTCCTCGCGCAGCGCCATCTCCGTCATGCCGATGATGGCATTCATGGGTGTGCGCAGCTCGTGACTCGTGTTTGCGAGGAAATCCGACTTCATGTTTGCTGCCTTTTCGATCTCGATGTTGGCCTCCTTCATGATGTACTTGTGGTAGGCTATGCTCGAGAGGGCGCTTGTCAGTGTGTAGAGAAAGAAGGCTGCGTTCTCTAGTTTGTCCTTCTCAACGACCGACACGCTCATGACTGACTGCAGATAGTTGATCAGATCGATGCCGATCTCGGCGGCAACCTGCATGATCCGCGTGATGTCGGGAGGGGCGGTGAGCACCTGGCCGCCGACAAAGCATCCGACCATCTTGTCCCCCGCCATGATCGGCGCGGCAAAATCCATCAGCCCCGCATGACAGAAGTATGTCACGGAGGAGCCTACTTTCAGGGCGAGTTCGGCGCCGTGTTTGTCACACTGCTGGCAGCGCAGGCAGCCGATCGGTGAGTTGCGGGTGTACTTGCTGCAAAAGTCAGTAAAATTCGTTCCCTTTGTGACCGGAACGCCCTCAGCATCGGTGATGATGGCTGCAAATCCCGTCATTTTTGAAAAGGAGTCCTGCAGACGCTGGAGCATTTCCACCTCGAAAAGATCTGTGAGGGTGATCTCATTATTCATATGACATGTCTCCTTTTTCTTTATATTAATCGATCAGCTCCCTGATCTTGGCGATCAGGGAATCTTTCTCAACAGGCTTTAACAGATATCCCTGCGGTTTCAGGGCAAGCGCATTCTTGATCTTTTCCACATCGTTGATCCCTGTGAGGAACACGACGGGAATGGTCGCCAGATAGGGATCCTTGCGCAGCTCCTCGAGAACAGCCGGACCGTTCATCTCAGGCATCTCATAGTCGAGGAGGATCAGGCTGACTTCCTTCGCATTCAGGAAACGCAGCGCGATCTTTCCGCTGATGGCTGTGGCAACCTCGTACCTGGAATCGAGATATCCCTTGATCGTCTTGTGGATGATCGTGGCGTCGTCAATGACGAGGATGCGGTGACGGTCAGGGGCTTCCGGCTGTCTCCCGGCAGTGTCCTTCGCATCCGGCTCCTTCTCGATCTCCTCCAGCGCCGAGTCGAGCTTTGCCAGCGTGTCAAAAGCACTGCTTGCGTTGGCATCGAGCGCCCTGGAGAGCGGAGAGTCCGCCGCTGAGGACAGATAAGCCTTATGTTTCTTGATAAAGCGGGTGATCGTATCCTCCATGTCGGAAGTGGACATGGGAAGCTTGATGCTCAGCTCTGGCACACAGTTTGGGATCTTGGCAGCAAAATCCAGACTGACGGAATCACCGATCGCGGCAAACGGGATGTCGTTTTTGCCAAGCACATCGTGGAAGCTTGCGATCGTCACCAGATCGTCCCGCGTCTCCGCGCGCATACAGTAGATAAAGATATCCGGATTGAAATACTGGACATGATTTTTCAGGTCATCAAAGATCACGGACGATGTCACACAGTCAAAAGCGAAATCCATTTGTAAAAAAAAGTTACTGATGAGTTTTTTGCTGTTTCCAGCCAGCAATACCTTATATTTCATTGAAAATCCTCCTGGGTCTGTTCGTTTTAAAAACCAGCAATACCATTATTATAGTATCATAAAACGTGCAATTAATAAACATTAAAGTTTGAAATTTGGCGAAGTTTTCTTAAAAATGTGCAATATTTGCCAAATATTGTGACAATTTTATTCTTTTATCTGGTATGAAAAGGGATTTGTAATCGGATGCGTGAAGCGGTATAATGATGTTGTACAATGATTGAAAAGGAGCTGTGAACATGAAATTCAAAAGTATCAGAAAGAGAGAAGAAGGAAGATTTATCACGCGCTACGATGTCGCTTACGAGACAGTGGATCAGAAGGAAAAGATCTACGAGATCATCAGCCGCAGCAAAACGCTGGATTCGATCGAGGCGCTAAACGGCAGCAGGCCGGATTCTGTCGTGATCATCGCGACGGACGAGAGCGGGGAGCGGCTGCTGGTCAACAGGGAGTTCCGCCTGGCTGTGGGGGACTGGGTCTACAATTTCCCGGCCGGTCTGATCGACGAGGGCGAGGAGCCGGTCGAGAGCGCGAAGCGCGAGCTGTGGGAGGAGACCGGGCTTGAACTGTATGAGGTCGACGACTTTATCGGACCAAGCTACAGCGCGGTCGGTTTCAGCAATGAGATCAACGTGTGCGTTGTCGGAAAGGCAAGGGGTACGTTCCGGCCAAGTACCTCCACAGTGGAGGAGATCGAGCCGGGGTGGTACACGAAAGCAGAGCTTCGTGAATTGTTGAAAACAGAGCGTTTTGCTGCAAGGACGCAGGCATACAGCTACCTGTGGAGCAGGGAGCAGGATACTTAACTGTATTTTCTGATCTTTAGGTAGATGCCTCTTTCGTCAGCGATCTTCTGGCAGGCAGCGATCTCGTCCGCGGGAAGGACATCCACGATCGAGAGCTGCGTGTGCTCAAATGCCGCCTGTGAGAGCGCGGCAAATTCAAGGAGAGCGGGGTATGCGTTCTCAAACTGCGGTCGTGTGACGGCATGGTATTTTTCCGCTGTGGGTGCGTTCAGGCTGATGGACACATGATCGATCACCTGTGCGAGTTCCGGGACGATATTTCGCCCGTGATACAGATTGCCAAGCCCGTTTGTGTTCAGGCGCACGGCTATATGGTATTTTTCCTTTACATAGGCAGCGCTTGCCAGCAGGTTGTCGAGCGCGCAGGTGGGTTCCCCGTAGCCGCAGTACACCAGCTCGTCATAACCGGTAAAGTCAAAGCTGTCGACCGCCTTTAGGATCTCTTCGAGCGTTGGCTCTGTCTTGTGCCACAAGGTTTCGGAGTCGCCCACGGAATCCTTCTGCGAGCGGATGCAGAAAGTGCAGTTGCAGTCGCAGCGGTTCGTGATGTTGGCGTAGACCTGGTCTTTGTATGTATATAAGATATCAGCCATGACAGACATTCCTCCTTACTCGAGATTGATCAGTCTGGACTTTACGTGCGTCCTGTCAAGCGCCAGACCAAATATGATAAAAAAGACAGCGCTGCCGCCGGACTGGATCAGACTGCCTGACAGGGAGGCGATCAGTGCCGGCATCGTGCCGAAAAGGAGATATTCGGCGAGAAAATAGCCAAAGCCCGAGATGAAAAAGGCGATGACGGAAGCTGCCACGTTTCGCAGCGTGACGATCTTTGCGGATCTGGCGGTGAAGGGGAGCGTGATCAGCATCTTGATGATGATGGTGGCGGGCGCCCACATGGGGGCTGTCATAAGATCCGCGACGCCGCCTCCGATCGCTGCCGCTGCAAGCGCATAAGGCGCGGGGAGCAGCGCTGCTGCCAGATAGATGATGGAGTCCCCGAAGTGGATATATCCGCCGTTGATGCCGGTGGGGATATGGCAGATGTATGCGGTCATGATCGTGATCATCGCAGCCATCAGCCCGGTGACTGTCAGATATTTGAGTTTCGTTCCTCTTTTTTCGCCTGTTTTGGGCATAGTTCGTGTAGACATGGTATGATTCCTCCTGTTCATTTCTTTCATTCTGATATATTTATCTTATATTCCCCGATTGCTTTCAGGGTTCAAGCAACAGATGCAGGTATCGTTCGAAATAGACGCCGTGGTCTTTTGGCACATTGTCGCGTGAGGCATCCTCGATCGCAGGCGAGAGGAAGCGGACAGCTTTCTGCATCGCTTCCCCGATCGTCAGACCGTTGATCAGGCTTCCCATGATGACCGAGGCAAACAGATCTCCCGTGCCGGAATAACTCTCGCCATGGTACGGGGTTTCCGCGTAATGGCGGCTGTCCGGCGTGACCGCGAGATTGCCCACAAAGGATTGTTGTGCCAGTCTGCGGACGATGCCGGTTATGACGATCGTCTGGCTGGTATGGGCTTTTGGCAGCAGTCTGCGCGCCGTGTCTTCTATATAGTTGAGATAATCCGCGTCCGATGCGTGGCTGGTCAGCGTGTCGTAGTCGACATCCGCAAGCAGGCACAGTTCCGTCAGATTCGGCGTGATGACGTCCGCGTGTGTCGTCAGTTCTTTCATATTGTCAAGAAGCTTTTGTGTAAAGATGCGGATGCGCCGTCCGTTGTCGCCCATGACAGGATCGGCGAGGTAGAGCGTGTCCCTGGTCTGGAATCTCTCCAGAAAATACAGGACGTTGTGCATCTGAGCGGCACTGCCAAGATATCCGGAGTAGATACCGTCAAAGGATTCATGCATGTTCTGCCACTCGTCGGTGAAGTGGTTCATCCTGTCCGTATAGTCGTCGCAGTAGTAGCTTGGAAATCCTGTCTGCGCGGACAAGACGGCAGTCGGCAGGGGACACGCCTGGATCCCGAGGATGGATATGACAGGGATCGCCGCGGTCAGTGAGCATTTTCCAAAACCGGACAGATCGTTGATCAATGCTATTTTTTTCATTGAGATGGTTTCCTTTCCTTTATATTTCCGATGAG
The DNA here is from genome assembly GCA_021770755.1 of Lachnospiraceae bacterium. Taxonomy (GTDB): domain Bacteria; phylum Bacillota; class Clostridia; order Lachnospirales; family Lachnospiraceae; genus COE1. The sequence continues at coordinate 24,199 of JAETQI010000007.1, read as the reverse complement.
TTATACTATACAAAAAAAGTGTCTGTGTGAAAATGGACAATTATAAGAAAAAATGAGGGGACAGTTCTACGGCTGTCACTGGAATATGCATTTTTGGCTTTTGGGAATGCATTGACAGGACGGTCTGGTAATATATTGAATGTGAAGGATCATAGGACAGTTCCTAAGGGGGATATGGATGGCAAACAGTAAAGAACCGCTCACATGCGATTGTAATTTTTCGGGGATCAGGCCGGCAGTGATGGATCTGCCGTACCCGCCGATACGGGTGCGGGGGAGAAACCCGGGCTATGCGGATCTGATCAGTGTCAGCTACTGCGGGATGATCTCGGAAATGTCCGCGGTGATGCAGTATATCAACAATGAGAGCCGCATGGCAGGCAGCGGATGCGCGATGGGGAAGATCCTGCTCGGGATGGCGATCGCGGAGATGACCCACATGCAGATGCTGGCGGGGCTGATCGGCCTGCTGGGCGGCAATGTCTGCTATACATCGAGGCAGGCGGGCGCACAGCCGTGGATGTGGTCCCCGCAATGCCTGACGCTGCCGGAAAAGATAGGCGATATGCTCTCGGCGGATCTGGAGAGGGAGCTTGCGGTGATCGATCAGTATAACATGCACATCAGAATGATCAGGGACGACGACGTCAATGCCGTACTGCGCAGGATCGTACAGGATGAACAGTATCACGTCATGCTGCTGCGCTCCATGATGGACGAACAATAAACCCGGAATAGATCTTTTCGGAAAATTTGGTTTGCATCTGTCGGGAAAAAAGGCTATACTAGAGCGTGTATGAAAAATGGTATCAGGGGAGGCTGCAGTATGGTACACGCGTCAGGAAGTGATAAAGGATATCTGGAGATCGAGCAGGATCTGCGGAAGCGGTTCCGCAAAAATCTATGGTGCAGGTTCACAAAGGCGATCAGGGAGTACAATCTGGTGCAGGAAGGGGACCGCATCGCGGTCTGCATTTCCGGCGGAAAGGACTCGATGCTGATGGCAAAGCTTTTTCAGGAGCTAAAGCGTCATGACAAATTTGACTTTGACGTCAGATTCCTGGTCATGGATCCCGGATACAGGACAGAGAACCGGCAGTTGATCGAGCACAATGCAGAGCGCCTGAACATTCCGCTGACTATTTTTGAGTCCGATATCTTTGAGTCGGTATTTCATATAGAAAGCTCTCCATGTTATCTGTGTGCCAGGATGCGGCGCGGGCACCTGTACAGCAAGGCAAAGGAGCTTGGCTGCAATAAGATCGCGCTGGGACATCACTTTGACGATGTCATCGAGACGATCCTGATGGGCATGCTGTACGGGGCACAGGTGCAGACCATGATGCCGAAGCTTCACAGCACGAATTTCGAGGGGATGGAACTGATCCGCCCGATGTATCTGATCCGGGAGGAGCATATCAAGGCGTGGCGGGATCACAACGACCTGCATTTCCTGCAGTGCGCGTGCAAGTTCACTCAGAACAGCGCCTTTCGCGGTGACCTGGAAAACACTTCGAAGCGCCGCGAGATTAAGGAGCTGATCCGCCAGCTTCGCCGGATCAATCCGTTTGTGGAAAATAATATATTCAAAAGTGTTGAAAATGTAAATCTGAGTACTATAATAGCATATAAGCAGGATGGCGTGCGGCATCACTTCCTGGATGCCTATCAGACGGCGCAGGCTGATGCAGGGCACCTTGAAGTTATGCAGGGGGAGCCTGCGCGGAACGACATAGGGCATGACGGCGGACAGACGGAAAAAGCGTGCTGTGCACAGGAGGGGCCGGTCGACGAAAAGCTTGCGCGGTTAAAATCGCATCTGCGGGAGCTTGGCAGTGTGGCGGTGGCATTCTCGAGCGGGGTGGATTCTACTTTTTTGTTAAAAGTGGCGCACGAAGTGCTCGGGGAGAATGCGGCCGCAGTCACGGCGAGATCCTGCGTATTTCCGGACAGGGAGGCGGCGGAGGCAGACGCGTTTTGCATAAAGGAGGGCATCGCCCAGTACATCTATGAGGCGGACGAGCTTGCGATCGAAGGGTTTTCTGACAATCCGCCCGACCGGTGCTATCTGTGCAAGAAGGAACTCTTTGGCGGGATCGGACGGATCGCGCAGGAACATGGATTCAGCTATGTGATTGAAGGTTCCAACATGGACGATCTGGGCGACTACCGCCCCGGACTGCGGGCGATCGCGGAGCTTGGTATCAAAAGCCCGCTCAGGGAGGCAGGGCTGTACAAGCAGGAGATCAGGGAATTGTCCAGAAGGTATGGTCTGCCTACGTGGGATAAGCCGTCGTACGCATGTCTCGCCTCGCGCTTTGTGTACGGCGAGACGATCACGGAGGAAAAGCTCCGCATGGTGGAGCGGGCGGAGCAGCTTCTGATGGACAAGGGTTTTGGGCAGATGCGCGTGCGGATCCACGGCACGCTGGCGAGGATCGAGATACCTGTGGGGGATTTTGGGAAGATCCTGCAGGAAGAGATCCGAACAGAGATCGCGGATAAATTTCAGGAGTACGGTTTCAGCTATGTGACCTTTGATCTGCAGGGGTATCAGACGGGGAGTATGAACAAGACATTGAGGAGGAACAATGAACCAGTTTTCGAGGACAGAGCTTCTGGTAGGGGCTGAGGGAATGAAGAGATTGCAGGAAGCCCGCGTCGCCGTGTTTGGGATCGGCGGAGTGGGCGGCCATGTGGTGGAGGCGCTTGCCCGCAGCGGCGTCGGGACGCTGGATCTGGTCGACAACGACAAGGTGTCCCTCACGAACTTAAACCGGCAGATCATCGCCACGCACAGCACAGTCGGGAAGTACAAGGTCGATGTGGCAAAAAAGCGCGTGCTGGACATCAATCCGGCGGCGGTGGTCAATACATACAAAACTTTTTTCATGCCGGAGACATCGTCGGACTTTGATTTTCATGCGTATGATTATGTGGTGGATGCGATCGACACGGTGACAGGCAAGATCCAGCTCATCGTGCAGGCGGACAGCGCATGCACGCCGGTGATAAGCTGCATGGGGGCAGGAAACAAGATGGATCCGACCGCGTTCAAGGTGGCGGACATCTATCAGACAAGCGTATGCCCGCTGGCAAAAGTGATGCGCCGTGAACTGAAAAGAAGAGGGATCCAAAAGCTTAAGGTCGTGTACTCGGAGGAGATCCCGATCGAGCCTGCCTGCGGACTTGCGGAGGAAACCGCAGGCAGTGACACGGCTGTCAGAAAGAAGCGGGTTCCCGGGAGTATTGCCTTTGTGCCTTCTGTGGCGGGACTGATCATCGCAGGAGAGGTGGTCCGGGAATTGCTGGGGCGGGATCTCAATGGATTATCACGGGAGGAGTAACAGGAATTATGGTGTATGAGAAGCTGCTAAACGAGATCTATGCAGTGGTTTCCTTAAAATATCTCTGGCGGGAGTACAGGCCGTCATTTGTAAAGAGCGAGTCGCCGGACTGGATCAACGAGACGATGGATATGGGGCTGGAGGTCAGCCAGGCGCTGCTCCCCGACGACGGGCAGGCCAAGAACTTTATCGAGCAGTACCTGGGCTGTCGAAAGGAGGAGCTTCCGCCTGCGGCACTGGAGCGCTACGGGGAGCGGCTGAACTTTTACAACGGCAGGTTCTGGGCTGTCCTGCCCGACGATCCGATGCGTCAGGATTATCTGTACAAGGCAAAGTACCGGTTTGGGAAAAAGCTCGAGAAGCTCAACACAAGCTATCAGCACAGACCGTATAACGGGCTGTATCTGTTTCTGCATCCGGGGGACGAGAACGATATCGATGTGGAGCAGTTGTATGAATATATGGGGGAGAGGCAGAAAACCTGTGCGCAGCGTTTTGACTGGGTATTTTTGAACTGCAGGAAGGTGATCTATGTCTGCAACTATATCGAAAACAGGGTAGAACCGATCGTGCTGCCGCAAAACGCCGCGGATTTTCTGAACACAGAATCAGAGTACCTGCGCTACTGCGGGACGTGGGAGGACGGGGTGTCCCTGGATGACGCCACGGATCTGTTCCGGCGGGGCAATGGATGAGCAATAGAAATAACAGGGAGGAAAACAAATGTACCGCGAGATCGCAAAATTAATCTTATACGGGGATATGGACAAGGACTGTATCCTGTACCAGTTCGGGGAGATATTCCGCCGCTTTGACGAGAGGACAAGCTCAAAGCCGGCGCTGATCAAGGAGATCTACACGCAGCTCAAAAGGCTGCTGATCGTTGCCACGGATTATGGTTTTAACGATAATCTCTGGCACAATTACCTTACTTTTTATCTGGTGACGAACGAAAATCCGTTCAGCATCACCTGCGAGAAGGTGGGCGCCAATGACGGGAGCGTCAACCATTTTGCCAGAAATGATTTCAGGGTTTTCAAGAACCTGTTCGACTTTGATTTCTCGGAGATCGAGAGGGAGCTTGGCATTGACTGCTTTTCCCAGATCTCGGATTACAGGGCGATCGGCAAGAAAGAACTGATGTACAATAAAAACGTCAGTGAGAAGATTATCGCCCTGAGCGCGCAGCTTGAAAAGGCGGTGGACGAAAATGAGTTCTTTGCGCGTGTGACCTCCTTTTACAAGGACTTCGGTGTGGGAATGTTTGGTCTGAACAAAGCGTTCCGCATCAGGGACAAGGCGGAGGGAGCCGTGGAATTCCTGCCGATCAACAATATGGACAAAGTGATGCTCGACGATCTTGTCGGGTATGAGATACAGAAAAAGAAGCTGGTCGACAACACCAGAGCCTTTGTGGAGGGCAGAAAAGCGAATAATGTATTGCTGTTTGGCGACAGCGGAACCGGTAAATCCACCAGCGTCAAGGCGATCGTGAACGCCTTTTATCCGCAGGGACTGCGCATGATCGAGATCTACAAGCATCAGTTCAAGGATCTGTCCAATGTGATCGCGCAGGTCAAGAACCGCAACTACAAGTTTGTGATCTACATGGACGATTTGTCCTTCGAGGAGTTTGAGATCGAGTACAAGTTCCTCAAGGCGGTGATTGAGGGCGGTGTGGAGACGAAGCCCGACAATATCCTGATCTACGCGACATCGAACCGCAGGCATCTGATCAAGGAGACCTGGAACGACAGGAGCGACGTGGAGGTCGACAACGGCATGCACCGCTCCGACACGATGGAGGAGAAGCTCTCGCTGGTAAACCGTTTTGGCGTCACGATCAATTACTCCAAGCCTTCGCAGAAGGAGTATTTCAACATCGTGCTCGAGCTTGCGCACAGACAGGGGATCAGGATGCCGGACGAGGAGCTTAAGGCGGAGGCGAACAAGTGGGAGCTGAGCCACGGCGGCATATCCGGGCGCACCGCACAGCAGTTTGTCAATTACCTGGATGGTCAGCGCTAGAGCGTGTTTGAATCAATGCTTTACACTTTTTACAGAATCTGCTATGATGAAGGTGTTGCAGATGACGAATCGTATAGGAAACTTACAGAGAAGGAATACAGCAGTCTGCCTGAGAGACAGATGCTGTGAAGGAAAAAAATTGACATGGGTATAACATCGATCTTATCGTTACTTAGCGGAGTGGCGCTTTTCCTGTTTGGTATGTCCCTGATGGGAGACGGACTGAAAAAGGCAGCAGGGGAAAAACTGGAGCTGATCCTGTATAAGCTGACGAACACACCGATCAAAGGTGTGCTCCTAGGGACAGCGGTCACGGCGATCATACAGTCCTCGTCGGCGACGACAGTCATGGTCGTCGGTTTCGTGAATTCGGGCATGATGAAGGTGGCACAGGCGATCGGTATCATCATGGGGGCAAACATCGGTACGAGTATCACCGGGTGGATCCTCTGCCTGTCTTACATAGAGGGTTCTAATGGCATCGCGCAGCTTCTGTCCACAGCGACGATCTCGGCGGTGGTATCCATCGTCGGTATCCTGTTTAAGATGATCTCCAAGAAGAGCACATACAAGAATGTCGGCGACATCATGCTGGGATTTTCGATCTTGATGGTCGGTATGCAGAGCATGAGCGGTGCGGTGTCCCCGCTGAAGGAAAATCCGCATTTTGTCAATACGCTCACCATGTTTTCCAATCCTTTTATGGGAATCCTGGTCGGCATCGCGTTCACGGCGGTACTGCAGAGTGCGTCCGCATCGATCGGTATCCTGCAGGCGCTTTCCGTGACGGGGGCGATCACGTTTGCGTCGGCGTTTCCGATCACGCTCGGCATCGGCGTGGGCGCCGCGTGCCCGGTGCTTCTGTCCTCGATCGGGACGAACAAGAACGGCAAGCGGACCGCGCTCATCTATCTGATGAATGACCTGTTCGGCATGATCTTCTGGGCGGTCGTGTTCTACTCGGTCAACGCGGTCGTCCGGTTTGACTTTATGGACATGACGATGAGTCCGATCGCGATCGCGATCCTGAATACGGTGTTCCGTCTGGCGACGGTCATGATCCTGTTTCCGTTCATCAGGTGGATCGAGAAGCTTGTGTTCACACTGGTGAAGGATACGGAGGAGGACAGGGAAGAGCAGGCGGACTTCGATCTGCTCGAAGAGCGCTTCCTCAGATATCCGGCGCTTGCGATCGGCCAGAGCCACACCGCCATGAACGGCATGGCGAAGAAGGCAAAGAAAAATATCGCGCGCGCCATGGGGCTTTTTGACAATTATTCCGAGGAGCGCTACAACAAAGTGCAGGAAAAGGAAAATCTGATCGACAAGTATGAGGATAAGCTCGGAACGTATCTGATGCAGTTGACAGGGCGCGACATGACGGAAAACCAGTCGAAACAGGTGTCTATACTGCTGCATACGATCAGCGATTTCGAGCGCCTGGGCGATCACGCGGTGAATCTGTCCAAGTCGGCAAACGAGCTGTATGAGAAGAAGATCGCCTTCTCGGACGAGGCGACTTATGAGCTGTCTGTCCTGGGAGCCGCGGTCAAGGAGATCCTTGAGGTTACGGTGGATTCCTTTGCGTTTGATGATGTCGAGCTGGCGATCCGGGTGGAACCGCTGCGGGAGCTTATCAACATGCTCTGCAATGAACTGAAATCCAGGCACATCACGCGTCTTCGGAACGGCAAATGCGAGCTAAAGCAGGGATTTGCCTTCAACAATATCCTGACGGATTTTGAGCGGATCGGTGCGCACTGTTCCAACGTGGCAGTCGCGCTCTTAGAGTCGGAGGCGCAGGATTTTGACACGCACGAGTACCAGAAGAGCATCCGCGAGATGAACAACCGCATGTACAGGGAGCTCTATGAGGCGTACGAGATGAAGTATGATATCAGCAAGTCCAAAAAGGTGAAAAAAGGAAAATAAGCATGACAGTTGCACTGATCTTATCGGGGGGAAGCGGTGTCCGTCTGGGCGCGGACATTCCCAAACAGTATATCGAAGTAAATGGCAGACCGGTCATTTCTTATTGTATGGAGCGGCTGTCCTGCCATGCCGGGATCGATGCGATACAGATCGTGGCGGCGCGGGAGTGGCAGGAGCAGATCAAAGGCTGGCTGGAAAAGTATGATGTCGGCGGGAAATTCCGCGGTTTCTCGCTTCCGGGCGAGAACCGCCAGATGTCCATCTGTCACGGACTGGCGGACATCAAAATGTATGCGGATGATCTGGGTATCGTGTTGGTTCACGACGCGGCGCGGCCGCTGCTCTCGGAGCGGATGATCACGGACTGTGTGAACGCGATGGAGGGACATGACGGCGTCATGCCGGTGCTGCCCATGAAGGACACCGTGTACAAAAGCGTCGACGGCAAGACTGTCAGCGCATTGCTTGACCGGACCGAGATCTATGCGGGACAGGCGCCGGAGGCATTTCGGATCGGACCGTACTATGAGGCGAATTGGCGGCTCTTTCCGGAACGGATCAGGCAGATCAACGGTTCCACGGAGCCGGCGGTCATGGCTGGCATGGATATCGCCATGATCCCCGGCGATGAGGGCAACATCAAGATCACGACAAGAAATGATCTGGAGCGTTTCCGCAGGCTGATCGCGGCAGAGTGAACGATGAAATCAGAAAGGGCAGATACGAACTATGAAGGCATGGGTATTGCGTGATATCGGAGAGATCCGTTTTGAGGATACAGACAGACCGGAACCGGCGGAAAACGAAGTGATCGTCTCGGTGAAGGCGGCAGGGATCTGCGGCTCGGATATCCCGAGGATCTACCGGACGGGTGCGCATGTCCACCCGCTGATACCGGGACATGAGTTTGCGGGGCAGGTCGTTTCGCTGGGGAAAAACGTGGATAAAGGATGGCAGGATCAGCGCGTCGGGATCTTTCCGCTGATACCCTGCATGGACTGCATCCCGTGTCAGGGGCGGCATTATGAGCTGTGCCGCAGCTACAGTTATCTTGGATCGCGCAGGGATGGCGGGTTTGCGGAGTATGCCGCAGTGCCGGCGTGGAACCTGATCAGGCTGCCGGAGAATGTGACGTACAGACAGGCGGCGATGATGGAGCCGATGGCGGTGGCGGTTCACGCGATGCGGGAGGCGCTCCGGGCTGACGCGGACCGGGGCAGGTCGATCGCGGTCTGCGGATTCGGCACGATCGGCATACTGCTTACGATGTTTTTGACCGAGGCGGGGTATTCGGATCTGTATGTGATCGGAAATAAAGACTTCCAGCGGAGGACGGCTGCAAAGCTTGGCATTGACAGGGCACGCTTTTATGACAACAAGTGCGGCGGCGTGCACGAATGGCTGATGGCGCAGACAGACGGTGCCGGCGTCGATGTTTTCTTTGAATGTGTGGGGAAGAATGAGACAGTCGCAGTCGCGGTCATGGGCACGGCGCCAAACGGGACTGTCCAGCTTGTCGGCAATCCGGCTTCGGATATGATGCTGGAGAAAAGTATTTATTGGAAGATCCTGCGCGACCAGTTGACCGTCCGGGGAAGCTGGAACTCCTCGTTCATGCATGATGGGGAGGACGACTGGAACTACGTACTCGACAGGCTGCAGAGGGAAAGGATCCGTCCGGAGCAGTGCATCACACACTGCCTTTCGCTGGATACGCTGGAGCAGGGACTGCTGGTCATGCGGGACAAGACACAGGAGTATGTCAAGGTGATGGCGGAGACAGGCGTCTCCATGTAAACGGGCACCCAGAGGAAGCGTGTCTGCCAGGTGCCCGGTGTTGCCTATTCGGCTTTTAGGATCTGACTATAGAAATGGACTAGCTGCTGTAGCTGCAGCCGCTTGGCGTCCATGGTTGGATGTACATAGCGGTTTAGCGTGATTCTGACATCGGAGTGCCCTAAGATCTCGCTGAGGCTCTTTACGTCGATCCCTTTCTCCACACAGTTTGTCGCAAATGTGTGGCGCAGTATGTGAAAATTCCGTTCGGAGATCGCAGCCTCCCTTAAGACCCTTTTAAACTGATACTGCATGGTTCTTGGTTCGAGCGGTTTGGTTCCGCCGAAAATATACGGCTGGTCGTCATGGATCTGGTCAAGCATATGCAGGATCTCGCAGGTTATGGGAATGATCCGTTTGGAGCAGTCGCTCTTGGGATCGCTCTCTAGAAGGTTTGTTCTGGCGTCCTCGTCTTCCAGGTCGGCTGCAGTGATCCGCTGGACAGTGTGGTTGATCGTCATGATCAGGTTTTCGTTGTCGAGGTCTGTCCATTTCAGGGCGCAGATCTCACCCAGGCGCAGCCCGAGATGCAGCGAGAGGGAGATCGCGATCTTGTATTTGTCCATGTTCGTGTAGATGCAGTGAAAAAGTTTTGCCTGCTCTGCCACAGAAAGGATTTCGATCGATTTTTTTTCTGTGCGGCTGGATAATCTTTCCAGGACAGGGACACTGATCCTGTATTGGTTGTTCACATAGCGCAGTATCTGATTTGCAACGCTGTAAATGCTCTTTTGCGTGTTCTCTGACAGATTGTCAGGGATCTCCGCCTGCAGCCGGGTATCCGATACATCGATCAGCGGACAATCGCCCAGAAGACCGGCGAGGTGCGTCCGGTAGACCGTGTCATATTTCACATAAGTTGAGTATTTGCATTTTTCCCTGATCAGTCCGAGCCATTCGCTGGCTGCCTGTGAAAACAAGGCGGTGCTGTCCAGCCCGACCGGACCGCTGCCAAGGAACCTTTGGGCGGCTAGTTGCTTTCGCGTGAGCTTCTCCCGGACCTCGGCATAGGTGTGGCCGTATACGGAACGGTATACATATCCGTCCTTTTCTTCATGGTACACTTTGTACCGTCCTTCCCATCTGCCATCGTTTTTTCGGCGTCTGATGTTTTCTCCATGTCTTCCCATAGTTTTCTCCTTTGTACAAATGTATTATCAAGATCCCATGATCCGGACAGTGTGTGCGTCAGCGATCATGAGTGCATTGATAGATTTATTGTAATATAGGATGTTGCTGTTAAAAATCAAAGTTATTGTGCAAAAGGCGATATTGGTATATAGTAGAGACAGACGGATCATTTTCGGATAAACAGAGGTACATATATGGATAAGAATAACAGATGTAATACAGATAAAAAGCGGTACGAAAAGCTCGATGGCGTCCGCGGCATCGCACTGTTGAATATGATCGCATATCATGCGGCGTGGGATCTGGTCTATCTGTATCAGGCCGACTGGCGCTGGTACAGGTCGGAGGGCGCGTATATCTGGCAGCAGGGGATCTGCTGGACGTTCATCTTTCTGTCAGGTTTTTGCTGGCAGCTTGGCAGCCATGTCTGGAAGCGGGGTGTTACCGTCTTTTTGAGCGGCGCGGTGATCACGCTGGCGACACTGGCTGTCATGCCGCAGAACAGGGTCGTCTTTGGCGTGCTGACGCTCATCGGCTCGTGTATGCTGCTGATGGGCGTGCTCGACAGATGGTTGCGCAGGCTTCCGGCGATCGCGGGACTGGCGGTCAGCGCGGGGTTGTTTTTGTTGACCAGAAATGTCAATCAAGGGTATCTGGGATTTGAGAAGTGGAATATTGTCAGGTTTCCATCTGCGCTGTATCGTGGTCTGTTATCTGCTTATCTCGGATTTCCCGGTAGAGATTTTTATTCGACAGATTATTTTTCATTGCTGCCATGGGGATTTCTGTTCATGGCGGGGTATTTTGCATGGCGGGTCTTGGGCGGTAAAAAGATCATGCGTTTTTTAGAGAACAGTCTGTTAAGACCAGTCGAGTGGCTTGGAAAACATTCTCTTGTGATCTACATGCTGCATCAGCCAGTGATCTATGCCGTGTTGGAGCTTGTCTTTAAGGTTAAGGCATGATCATCTATTGCGGAAACAGGAGGACGGTAAGATGGGATATTTTCCTTTTTTTGTGGATATCGGGGGAAAGGGCGGACTGATCGCGGGCGGCGGCAGGGTCGCGCTCCACAAACTGCAGAAGCTGCTGCCGTACAAGGCAGCGCTGACCATCGTGGCGCCCGCGATATCGCAGGCGCTGGAGCAGTTTGTCCTGGAGAATGACATTCGTGTCATAAAGAGAGCGTTTGAGCCGGAGGATCTGGCAGGGATGGATTTTGTCATCGCCGCGTCCGACGACAGAGACGTGAACGCCTGGATCGGAAGACTATGTCAGGAAAAGGGGATTCCTGTCAATGTTGTGGATGACAGGGAGGCGTGCAGTTTCATCTTTCCGTCGCTCGTGAAGGCGGGAAAGCTCAGCATCGGGATATCGACGGAGGGTGCAAGCCCGGAGATGGCGGCATCGCTCCGAAGTCAGATCGCGTCCCTGATACCGGCGGATATGGAGGAGATCTTGGACTATCTGGACAGGCTGAGGGCGCTGGCAAAGGAACAGATCGCGGATCGCGGACAGCGTGCGGCGTTTCTGAGGGATATGGCAGGAATTTGTATGGACAGGGGCGCGGTGTTTGACGGGCAGGAGACGATGCGGCGTCTTGCGGATTATAGGGAAGACGGGCAGCAGGAGTATGCAAAGGCCCCAGAGGGAGTGCTGATCGCCGGGGCAGGCTGCGGCAGCTACGATCTGATCACATTGCGGGGGCTTCGCGCGATACGGCGTGCAAGGGTCCTGGTCTATGACGACCTGATCGACCAGAGACTTCTGGATCACGCTTCGGAGAGCTGTGAGCGGGTCTACGTGGGTAAGAGGAGCGGAAAGCACAGCATGGGGCAGGAGCAGATCAATGAACTGCTGATCCGGAAGGCGCGGGAGGGCGGTCTGGTAGTCCGCTTAAAGGGCGGGGATCCGTTTGTGTTTGGCAGGGGCATGGAGGAGATGGCGGCGCTGCGCGCGGCGGGGATCGAGGTATCGTACATTCCGGGGATCACGTCCTGCATCGCGGTTCCGGCATTAGCGGGCATACCGGTGACGCACAGGGAGGTCAGCAGGAGCTTTCACGTGATCACAGGGCATACTGCCGCCGGAAAGGCTATTGACCTTTCGCAGTTTGCCCGTCTGGAAGGGACGCTTGTGTTTCTGATGGGGTATGCGCGTCTGGCAGAGATCACAGCGGCGCTGATACAGGCAGGAAAGGATGCGCTCACGCCGGCGGCGGTGATCCATGGCGGTTTTGACGCCGATGCCGCGATCGTGCGGGGCACGCTCCTGGATATTGCGGCAAAAGCAGTAAAGGCTCAGATCCAGACGCCGGCAGTGATCGTTGTCGGTGAGGTTGTGGGTTTGGGGGAAGTGTGTTATAATGGACAGAAGAGAAACGGGCAGTGCTGACCGCGTGATGCAATATAGACTGCTCACATAAGTGATGAGGTAATGGCGATGTGCAATGAGCGAAGGAAAAGAAGGAACGTCTGGACAAATCTGGCAGTGTCTGTCATGCTGGTCATCATCTGTGTCTGCAGCCTGGCAGGCGGGATCGGCATATCACATGTGCACGGCGCGCAGAAGCGCGCGGTGAAGGTCGGATTTTTTCCAATGGATGGCTACAATGAAAAGAACGAGGACGGAAGCTATGGCGGCATGGATGTGGAGTATCTGGAGACACTCTGCGACTATGTAAACTGGGAGATCGTGTATGTGGAGTGCGATAGCTGGGATGATGCGCTGCAGCTCCTTGCGGAGAAAGAGGTCGACCTGGTCGGTTCCGCACAATTTTCCAGCAAAAGGGCGGAGATCTATCAGTATGCAAATCTCGCGAGCGGCTATACATTTGGCACGATCGCAGTCAACGGCGGGAGCAGCATTCCCTATGAGGACTTCGGTGCGATGGAGGGGATCACGTATGGGATCGTGAAGACATATGTCAGAAAAGATGAATTTTACGAATATCTTTCCGACCATGGGATCCGCAACCCGATCGTAAAGGAGTATGACAACACCGCGGCGCTGCAGGCGGCACTTGCAGAACATCAGGTCGACGCGATGGTGCACTCCCTGACAGAGATCCGGGACGGACAGCGGATCATTGGCCGTTTTGCGCCGATGCCGATCTACTATATCTCGTACAAGGGAAATGACGAGGTGATGCGCGAATTGAACCAGGGCATCGCGGATATCAAGATCAAACGCCCGGATCTGGAGAATGAGCTGATCACGAAATATTATGACAGCAGGCTGGACCATACGATCCTGCTGTCGCAGGACGAAAAGGCGTATATCGAAAAAAAGAAGAACATCACCGTCGGTTATTTTGACGGCTACTATCCGTTTTCTTATGAGAACGAGGGTACCTATCACGGTCTGGCAAAGCAGGTTCTCGATGAGGTGTCCATGCTCACCGGACTGACGTTCACCTATGTCAAGCTGAAAAATATGGACGAGGCGAAGCAGGCGCTGACGGACGGCAGGATCGATCTGCTCAATTACTGCGGGGACACGCCCAAGAGTATGAGAAACTCCGGTATCGCGGTGACGAAGGCATACGCAAAGGTGCCGCACGTGATCATCATGAACCGGGACAGCACCGCAAATGAGATCAAAGTTCTGGCTGCTGTAAAAAATGGCGATGACGGGGAAGATATCGCTTCCCTGGTGAGCGAGGATGCGCAGATCCTGACGTTTGACTCGCAGCTCGAATGCCTCTATGCCGTAAACGCGAAGGAGGCGGACGCCGCGTTCTGCGACGGTTATCTGTCGGAGTATCTGCTTGGATCGGATCTGCGGCTGAATAAGCTTGAGATCCGCAGTGTGTTAAATGACACACATATCATTTATATGGCGGTGAAGGACGATGCGGATTCCCCGCTGCTGGGCATTCTGAACAAGGAACTGCTCGAAGTGAGCGACAAGATGGTGAACGATTACATGCTCAAGGATAATCTGTTTGCCAAGAACAGTGTGGAGAGTTTTATCCGGGCGCACAGTGTGCAGATCGTCGTGATCGTGGTATTGACCGCAATCGTGATCGTGCTCGTGATGCTTCACATGCTGCGCGACAGCAGGCGGATCCAGAAGCTGATGTACAAGGACGCGGAACTCAACATATGGAACCTGAACTATCTGAAATACAGGGCGCAGCAGAGACTTGCGGCGGACAAAAATCAGAAATATGCGGTGGCGTACATGGATATCTGCCAGTTCAGGCGGTACAATACACTGTATGGATGGCATGCGGGGCAGAAGATCCTGGAACTGATGGTCTGTGTGCTGGCGGAAAACATTGACAGCGACAAGGAACTGTATGCCAGAAGCCAGGGGGATCATTTCGTGCTGTTCGTGCGGTATGACAGCCTGCCCAGGCTGGAGACGAGGCTGGCGGATCTGGAGGAAAAGATCACGCAGCGCATCTATGAAATGGCGGACATACGGATGCCCATCACGATGGGTGTGTGCTGTATCCCGCCGGGGAGCGATGACATGCAGGTGGCGATCTCCTATGCGATACAGGCGTCTGATCTGCTGAAAAACAGCTACAGCAATGAGATCCGGATCTATGATGAAAATCTGCGCGTGCAGTTAAAAGAGAATCATGACAGGGAAAAGCTGTTGGAGTCTGTCGATATCGAGCAGGATTTTGTGGCATTTTATCAGCCTAAGGTAGACATCAGAAGCGAGCAGATCGTGGGCGCGGAGGCGCTCGTGCGCTTCAAGGATCCGACGGACAACGGCGCGATCAGGGCGCCGGGATATTTTGTGCCGTATTTTGAGCAGACCGGAAGGATCACGGAGATCGATTTCTTTGTCATGGAATGCGCGTGTAAGCTGCTTCGGCGACGCATGGACGCGGGGAAACGGGTCGTACCGATCTCCTGCAATTTCTCACGGATCCATTTCACGAAGGAAAATTTCCCGGAGCAGTTTGAGGCTGTGATGGACAAGTATCAGATCCCCAAGGAATATATCGAGGTTGAGATCACGGAGACGCTCGTCGTGGAAGAACTCCAGCAGCACAAGGTGAAGGAGACAGTCGAGATCCTGCGCAAAAAGGGCATCCGGCTCTCGATCGACGATTTTGGCTCAGGCTACTCGTCGCTTGGCGTGTTTGAACAGATCCCGGCATCGGTCATCAAGCTCGACAGATCGTTCCTGATGAATAATGAGAACCGTGTGCGGCAGGTAAAGATCATGAAGAATATCGTAAATCTGGCGCAGGATCTGGACGCGCAGGTCGTGTGCGAGGGTGTCGAGAACGAGAACGACACGGAGCTTATGATGGAGATCGGCGCCTATGTGGCACAGGGATATCGATACAGCAAGCCTGTTCCGGAGGAGATTTTTGAGGAAAAACTGGACCGGAAAATGGATGAATCAATCAAAAAATAATTGAAAAAGGGAGTATTATAATGAAGTTAAACGAGATCCTGCTGAAAAATGATGTGACGCTGTCCTTCGAGGTATTTCCCCCCAAGGTTACGTCAGACTATGAGACAGTACAGAGAGCGGCGTACGGTGTCGCCAAGTTAAGGCCAAGTTACATGAGCGTGACATACGGCGCGGGCGGGAGCACGCGCGGCAATACGTTAAAGATCGCAAAGGGGATCCAGGAGGAGTACGGGGTCACGACGATCGCGCACCTGACCTGTGTCGGCGCGACGAAGGAGGGGATCCGGCAGGCGCTGGAGGAGATGAGGGCGGCAGGGATCGAGAATGTGCTCGCGCTGCGCGGGGACCGTCCAAAGGATTTCGAGGGCGAGCCGTTTACGGACTACCACTATGCGTCGGAGCTTGCGGCGGACATCAGGGCGTTTGGCGGCATGTGCGTCGGCGGCGCATGCTATCCGGAGGGACATGTCGAGTCGGAGAACACGCAGGAGGATATTCTGAACCTGAAAAAGAAAGTCGAGGCAGGCTGCGAGTATCTGACGACACAGATGTTTTTTGACAACAATATCTTCTATAATTTCCTCTGCAGGGTGCGCGAGGCGGGGATCGATGTCCCTGTGATCCCGGGGATCATGCCGATCACAAGGCCTTCCCAGCTAAAAAATGCGGTGAAGCTTTCAGGCTGCAATGTGCCGATGCGGTTTCGGAGCATCGTGGACTGCTTTGGCAGGAATCCGGAGGCGATGCAGCAGGCGGGGATCATCTATGCGACGGATCAGATCATCGACCTGATCGCAAATGGTGTTAAGCACGTCCATGTCTATTCGATGAATAAGCCGGAGGTTGTGAGGGGGATCCAGGAGGGTCTGAACAAAATCATATAGCGGCGATTTTAATGCATGACGCCCCGCTTATCTGCATAGAGTATACCAATAAGGTGATTAGATGGAAATATGAGGTTATGCGCAATATTTATGTTGGTGATGTGGGTGTTGCAGTAGAGTATCTGCAGTTGGCTTTGAGAAGGGCAGGTTTTCCGATCACGCTCGACGGCCGGTATGGCCGGGAAACCTGCAATGCCTTGAAGGAATTTATGGGGGAGGGCGTCGGCTGCTACGCGGACAGGGCGGCGTGGGCGAAGCTGGTCCCGTACCTCAAGGGTTATACGACACATGTGATCACGGCGGGCGAGACATTGTGGGGGATCGCCGATACATACGATACATTGGTGTCTGCCATACTGACGGCAAACCCGTCGCTGGACGCCATGGATTTACAGATAGGGACGCGGATCTACGTTCCTTTTTCTTTTGCGCTTGTCGACGAGAGTGTGCCGTACACGTCGAGTCTCACGGAATTTATCCTGGAGGGATTGAGGATCCGCTATCCGTTTCTGGTATCAGGCTGCATCGGAAAGAGTGTCATGGGCAGGGAGGTGTGCTATCTGCAGATCGGCGAGGGGCAGACGCAGGTCTGCTACAGCGCCTGCTTCCACGCCAACGAGTGGATCACGACGCCGATCCTGCTTAAGTTCGCGGAGTCCTACGCAAAAGCTTATGCGGATGGGGAGGATCTCTATGGGGAGGACACGGAGGCGCTCTTTGGCGAGTTCAGCCTGTTCCTGATCCCGATGGTCAATCCGGACGGAGCGGATCTCGTAAACGGAATGATCCGGAACGAGGAGTATATCGAGCAGGCGCTGGCGATCGCCTCCGATTATCCCACGATCCCATATCCCGACGGCTGGAAGGCAAACATCAACGGGATCGACCTCAATCTCCAATTCCCGGCGGGGTGGGAGAATGCGAAGGAGATCAAATTTGCGCAGGGCTACACGTCGCCGGCGCCGCGCGATTTTGTGGGGGAGGCGCCGCTGTCGGCGGTCGAGAGCATCAACATGTACCACTTTACGAAAGCCCATGATTTTCAGCTTGTTCTCGCCTACCACACGCAGGGCGAAGTCATCTACTGGAAGTATCTCGATTATGAACCGGAGCGGTCAAGGCGCATCGCGGAATATTTCGGCAGGGTCAGCGGTTACCAGGTGGAGGAGACGCCCTACGCGTCGGGCTATGCCGGATATAAGGACTGGTTCATCGAGGCGTACAACCGCCCCGGCTACACGATCGAGGCAGGGCGCGGCGTCAATCCGCTGCGTATGAGCCAGTTTCCGGAGATCTACACAGACAACAGGCTGATCCTGGTCGGCGGGATGACGCAGTTGCGGGAAGAGGAATCCAATGTATAATAGTGACGCAATATTTGGCTAATCTATCTGGTATTTATATGCAAAACGGCATGGTAAACTGGTGAAAAATGAGGATACTGAACGGAGGACGGCGCTATGCAGCAAGTTGCGTATGAGTACAAAAATCTCCCCATTCCGGGCGGAGGCTATGTCACAGGATTTTTATATCACCGAAAAGAAAAGGATATTTTATATGCCAGGACCGATATCGGCGGCGTATACCGGTTCGATGCCAGGCTGCAGGAATGGATCAGCCTGATATCCCATGTCACCATGCGGGATCTGAGTGAGACATTTCCGATCTCGATGGCGCTGGACGATGAGGATCCGGCAGTGCTGTACATCGCCTGCGGCATCAATGCAGACAGGTCGGGTGTGCTGGCGATATCGGAGGATCACGGCGGACACTTCCGCTATGAGAAGATACCGGTGATGATCCATGGAAATCTGAACGGCAGGGGAACCGGCGAGAGGCTGATCGTGGATCAAAGGAATCCGCGAAAACTGTATTTTGCAAGCCAGCAGGAGGGACTGTGGGTTACGCAGGATCAGGGAAAGGACTGGCAGAAGCTCACAGCGCTGCCGGAGCAGCACCTGGCGTTTGCCGCGCAGATCGGCAGGGCGCTGCTCGTGTCCTCCGCAGGCGTGACGAATATGAACCGCCACAAAAATATGCGGGGGCACAGTCTGTATGTCTCGTACGATGACGGCGGACATTTCGAGGAGCTGCCCGAACCGCAGGGCAGCATCATCGAGGGCTGCCGCCTGAACGGGCTGGTGGCGCAGCGGTGTGCATCGGACGGGCAATATCTGTATGTGACCTTCGCATCCACTGGGAGACGCTCCTACGTGCTGGAAAATGGCTATAGCTGTGACTCGGGCGATACGATCGACGGCAGAGTCGCACGCTATGAGATCCTTGCGGACGGCAGGATCGGGGCATATAAGGAGATCACGCCTGTGACCGCAGCTAAGGCTGAAGGGACTGGATCAGCGCTGGACTTTGGCTTTTCCGGCATTGACGTGTCCATGCAGACGCCGGGAATGGTCGTGTGCACCACGATCGTGAAGGATGACGGGGACAGTGTGTACCGCTCCTATGATCACGGTGAGAGCTGGCAGCAGATCCTCCACGATCTGGACCAGGGTGAGATCACGTTCCGCGCGCCCTACATGCAGCCTGAGTGCAACGGCGGGCACTCACTGATCCACTGGCTCAGCGATCTCAAGATCAATCCGTATGATGACAGCGAGGCATGGTTCAATACAGGGACAGGCGTATTTCGGACGCGGAATCTCAGGGATAAAACATGCCGCTTTACGGACTGGTGTGACGGGATCGAGGAGACCGTGCACCTGAATGTGTACGCCATGCCAAAGGGCGATGTGCAGGTGGTGGACATCGTGGGCGATCTCGGGGGATTTGCTTTCACGGATCTGGACAAGCCGTGTGCAAACTCCTTTGCAGATGCTGATGGAAACCGGTATATCACATGCATCAACGCGGATTTTTCGGACGAGGATCCCAGTGTCCTCGTCGTG
Organism: Lachnospiraceae bacterium; assembly: GCA_021770755.1. Classification (GTDB taxonomy): domain Bacteria; phylum Bacillota; class Clostridia; order Lachnospirales; family Lachnospiraceae; genus COE1. The sequence goes on along the minus strand of JAETQI010000007.1, from coordinate 4,750 downwards.
ACGCCGCGCGGAAACTGGACAGGCGCGACGAAAGGCGGACTGATCCTCTCGCGCGACCAGGGGCGGACTTTTGTGCGGCTGGACATGCCGTTTGGGCTGGACAGTGCGCTGGATGCGGCATTGAAGAACATCGAAAATCCCAATGTCAATTCCGGCTGGGTGGCGATGTCGCCGGACTGCAGGAATATCGTGTGGTCTGTCGCGGACGGTATCGACCTGCCGGTGGGCAGGCTGATCGCCAGTCATGACACGGGTGTGCGCTTTTCGGTCTGCAAGGTGTTTCTCGCGGATGGAGCGCAGAAGACGCAGGGGGATGTCAAGGTCTTTTCCGACAGGGTGGACAGCAGTATCTTCTATGCGTTTGGCGATCACTCGGATTTCTATGTCAGCAGGGACGGCGGAACGACCTATCACGAGCACCCGCTTCCAGAAGCGTTTCCGAAGGTACACTTTGGGCTGATCGACTGCGCCAACAAGACGGAGGTGCGCGCGGAGACTGGAAAAAGCGGCGTGTTCTACATGGCGCTTGGGGCGCATGGACTGTGGAAGCTCGAATACGATCCTGACACAGATGCCATCCATACAACAAGACTGAGCAGGGAAGGCGACAGTGTATTCCGGATGGGACTCGGACTTCTTTCGCCGCAGAGTGATTACTATAAGGATCGAAAAGCGGTCTACCTGAATGGTATCATTGACGGCGGATACGGTTTTTACAGGACGCTCGATGAGGGAAAGACTTATGAACGGCTGAACACAGACAGGCAGATGTACGGCGAGATCAACAGCATTGACGGGGACTGCCGCGTGTTTGGCAGGTTTTATCTCGCTACAGGATCAAATGGATTAAAGTACGGTGAGGAGGTTATACGATGAGGTTATATCAGGAAGGAAACAGGCTGGTGATCGCGGAGGGAAAGAACTCGGTGTGGATCGAGCCGTGGGGAGCGGATTCCCTGCGCGTGCGCATGAGCGCGGTGCCGCAGATGGACACAAACGACTGGGCGCTCACAGAGAAAATGGAGGCGATCACGCCGCAGATTATCTTTGAGGAGATCGATGTGACAGATCCGTGGTACAAGGGTGAGGACTATGCCAAATATCATCAGAAGGCAACGCAGGCAAGGATCACCAACGGCAGGATCACGGCAAGGGTGTCCCATGAGGGCTGGATCTCGTTTTATAATCAAAAGGGCGACTTGCTGACGCAGGAGTACTGGCGCACGCGAGACAGGATCAACCGCTACTGCGTGCCGCTCAGGGTCGTGGCGAGGGAACTGAAACCGCTTCAGGGAGGAACGGATTTTGAACTGACGGCGCGGTTTGAGGCGTTTGACGACGAGAAGATCTTTGGCATGGGGCAGTATCAGGAGAAGAACCTGGACAAGAAAGGCGCAGTGCTCGAACTGGCGCACAGGAACTCGCAGGCGAGCGTGCCGTTTATGGTGTCGAGCAGGGGATATGGATTTTTCTGGAACAATCCGGCGGTCGGCACAGCCACATTCGGCACGAACAGGACAGAGTGGCATGCGAAGAGCACGAAAAAGTTAGATTATTTTATCACTGCCGGCGATACGCCGGCACAGATCGAGGCACAGTACTCCCTTGCGACAGGGCGGACACCGATGATGCCGGAATACGGGCTTGGCTATTGGCAGTGCAAGCTCCGCTACCGCACACAGGACGAACTGCTGGCAGTTGCAAGGGAGCACAAGAGGCGCGGTCTTCCGATGGATGCGATCGTGATTGACTTTTTCCACTGGACGATGCAGGGCGATTTCAAGTTCGAGCCGCTCGACTGGCCGGATCCGGAGGCGATGGTGCGGGAGCTGAGGGAGCTTGGGATAGAGACCGTGGTGTCCGTCTGGCCGACGGTGGACGAGCGGAGCGAAAACTTTGGGAAGATGAGCGACATGGGTTATCTGGTCAGTGCGGACCGCGGAAACCAGAATCACATGACATGGATGGGGAACACCGTATTTTATGATGCGACACACCCCGGCGCGCAGAAGTTTGTGTGGGAGCGCTGCAGGGAGAATTATTATCGGTACGGGATCCGCTGCTTCTGGCTCGACGAGGCGGAGCCGGAGTACGGACCGTATGATTTTGACAATTACCGCTATTTCGCAGGGTCGGCGCTGCAGTGTACGAACACCTATCCGGTGGGGTATGCGAAAGGATTCTATGACGGGCTTAGGGCGGAGGGCGAGACGGACATCATGAGCCTTGTGCGGTGTGCGTGGGCGGGAAGCCAGAAATACGGCGTGCTCACATGGTCAGGCGATATCTGCTCCTCGTTCCGCGCGATGCGCGAACAGTTGCAGGCGGGACTCAACATGGGAATGGCAGGGATCCCGTGGTGGACTTCCGATATCGGAGGATTTCTGGGCGGGGATATCAGCGATCCCGCGTTTCGGGAGCTTCTGGTACGCTGGTTTGCGTGGGGGGCATTCTGCCCGGTATTCCGCATGCATGGCGAGCGTTCCCCGTGGTATGAGCGGGAGCAGGAGTTTCGAAACGGTGTGCGCCAGTTGACGAGCGGACAGGACAATGAGGTGTGGAGCTTTGGCGAGGAAAACTATGAGATCCTGAAGAAATATCTCTTTATTCGGGAAAACTTAAGGCCGTATATCCGCACCTGCATGCGGCAGGCAAGCGAGAGCGGTTCGCCGGTGATGCGCCCGCTGTTCTATGATTTCCCGAATGATCCGGCAAGCTGGGAGGTGGAGGATTCCTACATGTTCGGACCGGATCTTCTGGTCTCGCCCGTCATGGAGGCAGGCGCGGACAGCAGGGAAGTGTATCTGCCAAAGGGGGCGCAGTGGACGGACGCCTACACGCACAAGGTGTACGAGGGCGGACAGACCGTGACCGTTCCGGCGCCGATCGATGTGATCCCGGTCATGGTGCGGGATGGGAAAACGTTTCGGATCTATGAGTAGGAGTTAGGCTGGATTTTCGCGGATCCTTCTGTTTACATATTCTGCTGGGACTGGTAAAATGGGGTATGATGATATGGGCGGAGGTAAAGAAATGAAACGGAAATTTAACACAACTGGTTTCTGCAGTCCACAGAGACATTATATGGTCCGGCTTGACGACAGATTAAAAAAGATTAAGGAAAATTATGTGGATTGCGGAGAGTACTTTGTGATCAACAGGGGACGCCAGTATGGCAAGACGACGACCCTGGGTGCGCTGGAACAATATCTGAAAGACGATTACATCGTTCTGTCGTTGGATTTTCAGGAGATTTCGACAGGAGAGTTTGAGAATGCGGTCATCTTTTCACAGACACTGGCTCAAAAGCTTGCCGTGGCATTCCGCTATGTAAAAGCGGAGGATCAGGAGCAGTTGCGTGATATGTTGCTGGATTTTAAGAAGAATCTTCCAAATGGCGGGCTGAGTGAACTGTTTGAGTGCATCAGCAGTATGTGTGAAAACAGTTCGCGTCCGATCGTACTGATGATCGATGAGGTTGACAGCGCGTCGAACAATCAGGTATTTATTGACTTTCTGGCGCAGCTTAGGGCATATTATATAAAGCGGGATAAGATGCCGACTTTTCATTCCGTGATTCTGGCAAGTGTCTATAACATCAAGAATCTGAAGCTAAAGCTGCGTCCTGAGTCTGTGCACCAGTATAACAGCCCGTGGAATATCGCCGCGGATTTTAAGATCGATATGAATTTTTCGACAGTCCAGATCGCGGATATGCTGAAAGAGTACGAGGAAGAGCATCATACAGGGATGGATCGGCAGGCTGTGGCGGAGGAAATATATGCCTACACGTCGGGATACCCGGTTCTTGTATCTGCGATCTGCAAATGTATTGATGAAGATATTGCCTTTGATGAGGAGTTTGAGCGTCAGGAAAATATATGGTCAAAAGAAGGGGTCACCCATGCGGTCATGAGGATCCTGGTTGCCAATATACCGCTTTTTGAAAGTATGATCCGTCATCTCGACGACTATCCCGAGATGAAGCAGATGTTTCAGGCGATCCTCTTTCAGGGAAGTGAAGTTTCATACAATCCCGACACAAAGGAGATCAATCTGGCGTGTATGTTCGGGTATGCGGTTAACAGAAAAGGAAAAGTACAGATCGCGAATCGTATCTTCGAGACGCGCCTATACAATTATTTTTATTCAGAGGAGGAGCTGTCCAGTGCGATCATCTGTGAGGCAAAACGGGATAAAAACTGTTTTATCAACAATGGCAGGCTTGATATGGACAGGGTAATGAGCAGGTTTGTGGTTTCCTTTGATGAGATCTATGGCCAGAACAATGAAAGATTTGTCGAGGACAACGGGCGCAGGCTGTTCCTGCTGTACTTAAAGCCTATCATAAACGGGACAGGCAATTATTACATCGAGGCACAGACGCGCAACGAGCGGCGGACAGACATTATCGTTGATTATCTTGGTGAGCGCTTTGTCATCGAACTTAAGATCTGGCGCGGGAACGAGTACAACGAGAGAGGTGAGCGACAGCTCACAGAGTATCTGGACTATTATCATCTGGATAAAGGCTATATGCTCAGTTTTAATTTTAATCAAAAGAAAGAGATTGGCGTGAAGGAGATCCAGATCGGCGGTAAAACGATCATGGAAGCCGTTGTGTAGAGGCGCAAAAATTTCGCAGATTGTTATGATCTGCGAAATTGAATTAAAAAGTCTTAAAAAAATGGACTTTTTCACTTCTATTACTTTATATCGGTAATAGTCTATCACGTTTTAACCCAAATGA
>JAETQI010000055.1 GCA_021770755.1 Lachnospiraceae bacterium | reverse complement strand
CATGTACCGTGAGGCGAGAAACCAAAGTTTTCTCCGCGTAGTCGGGGATGATCCTCTGCATCATGTACCGTGAGGCGAGAAACCAAAGTTTTCTCCGCGTAGTCGGGGATGATCCTACAGTTTCGCTATGATCATTCACTTCCTTTCAGTTTTCCCCGCGTAGGCAGGGATGATCCTGGAAAAGAGGATTTTTTTTGACGAAAAAGACAGTTTTCCCCGCGTAGTCGGGGATGATCCTAATCTTAGATGATTACCTGCGATACTGGATTTGTTTTCCCCGCGTAGTCGGGGAGGCTCCTACACGTGGAAAATCACAGTATACCCGGAATCCGTTTTCTCTGCGTAGTCGGGGATGATACTTGTAATCGCACCGAACGCGTCGAGTAGTTTTGGTTTTCCCTGCGTAGTCGGGGATGCTCATGGTACTCCATCTGGCTAGAAATTGAAGTCTGGGACTACCTGTTTTGCACCATTGCGTCGTTAAAATTTCTAAATGGATAGAGCACTAGATCATGTTTGAAAAATCATTCCATCATCTATACACCCACTTTGAGCGATGTTTGCACTGAATTCAGTCAACATAGCCCGTTACGCCTCTGTCATTTGACACAAATCTCCCACAAACTGTGACGCACATCTGCCATAAAGCATTTTTCGAACACGCCAGAGCAACAGGCTAAGTTAGTCAGTAAAAAATCTACGTAAAAACATAATGTTTACAAACATAAAAATTATGATAAAATAGTAATGAATAATCAAAAGGATGGACGACCATGAAGAAGTTTGTGGATCGCAAACATGAAACCAAAATATTGGGGAGGGAGTACGCCCGAAAGGAGGCGTCTCTGATCATCGTGCACGGCAGGCGGCAAAGACAGGATTGTCGTCATATTGTGCGGTTCCCTGATCTCTATGACAGTGTCGACAGTGTCTCAGACGTTGTCCTATCAGAGTCTGTTGTATGGCAGGCGCACAGCACAGATCCGGTTAAAACAGATTCTTTTTCGTTGTTCCTTAGAGAAAATAGGTTGTGAGATTTGGTAAGGATAGGAGCGATATGAACTACGATCTAACCCAGGGAAATATCATGAAAAAGTTGCTGAAATTTGCCTTTCCGATCATGGTAGGAAATGTACTGCAGCAGCTTTACAATGTGGTGGACACGCTGATCGTCGGGCGCTTTCTCGGCAAGGACGCGCTGGCGGCGGTGGGTTCATCCTATACACTGATGGTCTTTGTGACCTCGATCATACTGGGGCTCTGCATGGGCAGCAGCGCCTTTTTTTCCATGCAGTTTGGCAGGCGCGATCATGACAGGCTGGAAAAGGGGATCTATATGGCGTTTCTGATGATCGGAGGCGTTGCGGTTACGCTGAATATTCTGGTCTATGCAGGGATTCATGTGATCCTTGCATTTCTGCGTGTACCCAGCGAGGTCATACCATATATGAAAGAGTACCTTCTGTGGATCTTTGCGGGGATCGCAGCGACGTTTCTATACAATTTTGTGGCAAATTTTATGCGTGCACTCGGCAACTCGATGGTTCCGCTCTGGTTTCTTGGCATCTCCGCGGTATTGAACATCTTTTTGGATCTGTTTTTTATCCGCGTGCTGATGTGGGGCGTCGGCGGGGCAGCGGCGGCGACGGTGATCTCGCAGTACGTTGCGGGAGTGGGGATTTTGATCTACTGTCTGCGGAAGTATCCGGAAGTACATATCAAAAGAGAGAACAGGCAATGGGATACGGGCATCCTAAAGGAACTGCTCGGCTTATCGTCGCTGACCTGTCTGCAGCAGTCGGTCATGAATTTTGGGATTCTGATGGTGCAGGGACTTGTCAACAGCTTCGGTTCTGTGGTGATGGCGGCTTTTGCGGCGGCTGTCAAGATTGATTCGTTTGCCTACTCTCCGGTGCAGGACTTTGGCAACGCATTCTCTACATATGTGGCACAGAATTATGGCGCGGGAAAGCGCGACAGGATCCGCAGGGGAATGCGCGATGCGGTGCTTGGCGCATTTGTGTTCTGTACTGTGATCTCTGTCCTGGTGGTCGGATTTGCCGGATCGCTCATGTCGCTTTTTCTTGATGAAAGCAGTGCGGATGCGGTCGCGGTGGGTGTCGGCTATCTGCGTATTGAGGCGTCGTTCTACTTTGGGATCGGGCTGTTGTTTTTGTTTTACGGGTATTTCCGGGCGGTCAACAGACCGGGGGTCTCGGTTGTCCTTACGGTGATATCGCTTGGAATGCGTGTTTTGCTGGCATATACGCTGTCTGCCATCGAGGGGATCGGCGTGACAGGTATCTGGATGTCCGTGCCGATCGGCTGGTTTCTTGCGGACGCGGCGGGGGTACTGTTTTATATTGCGAAAAAACCGATTGACAGGAGTGCAGTAACCTGTTAGTATTAGAGATGAAACTGCGGAAGAAATGGAGGTAATCAACAATGACAAAGATGAATAGTTGCATTAAAAATAACTTCATAGAGCAGACGATTACCTCGAAAAATTGCAGATAAAAGGACTGTGTTTGTCGCGGCGTCGTCTGGTGCCGCGATTTTATGCACATAGAAGGTTTTGGGATCCCAAAGGCATAGAATGGTGTCTTTGGGATTTTTTGCGTGAAAGGAGAGATGTACTATGATACAGAAAAGCATTGATTGCATAACCGGGTTTGATAGACAAGTCACATGGAACAGTAAATATTTTGTGAGAAAGAGGAAAAGAAAAAATGAGCGAAATGAAAAATACAGCGATCGTCACGGCGGTTCACAGGGACCGCTATGAACTGCGTGCTGGCGCGGAGACGATATATGGCAGATTAAAGACGGCAGCGTTTTACAACAGTGGGGAGATCGAGATGTTTCCTACCGTTGGCGACAGGGTGACAATTTTGCAGAATGCAGACGGCGACAGTACGATTCTCAGGGTTATGGAGCGCAAGTCGGTATTCATGCGCCTGAATGCGACGCAGGGACTGCCGGATCAGGCGGTGGCAGCCAATTTTGACTATGTGTTTATCACCATGTCACTGAATAAGGACTTTCACCCGTCAAAGCTGGAGCGGTATCTGACTGTCGCATGGCAGAGCGGGGGAACACCGGTCATACTGCTGACCAAGGCGGATCTGATGGAGAACCGGGAGCAGGTACTGGCGCAGGTAGATGCGCTGGCGCCAGGCGTCGATGTGTACTGTGTGAGTTCTTACACCGGAGAGGGATTTGAGAAACTGGAAAAGTATTTTACGAAAGGACATACGATCGTGCTACTCGGCTCCTCGGGAGTCGGAAAGTCTTCGTTTGTGAATGTCGTGATGGGTGCAGAACAGATGCAGACAGCCGGTATCAGGGAGTCGGATTCACAGGGACGCCACACGACGACCTATAAGCAGATGTTTGACATTCCGCAGCAGATCCTCCTTCCTGACAGGCATGTCATAAAAGGGGGCGGCAGGATCATTGACACCCCGGGTATGCGGAAGCTGGTCATGGGTGAGGGCGCGGACGGAGGAGGATCCACATTCGAGGATATAGAGGAGCTTGCGTTGCAGTGTAAGTTTTCGGACTGCAGACACCAGACAGAACCAGGCTGTGCTGTCAGGAGCGCCCTGGCAGACGGTACGCTTGATGAAAGGCACTGGAAGACCTATTTAAGCCTCCAGAGAGAGGAGGCATATGCCAGGGAAAGGCAGCGGATCTTACAGCGAAAAATGGAGAAGCCGCGAAAACGGAGGTAAGGCGGAGAGTTACGATCTTACCGATTGCTGCCAGGTACCAGTTTCCTTGCCAGATAGACTGCCGGCGTGTCCAGCAGGCTTGTGAAAATAAAGATCACATAGCTTGAAAGCACAATGTTCATCAGGGTCTTGAATTCATAGACGCCCCAGAATGCGGCAAAGGTGTACAACAATGTATTAAAAAACTGTGATACCAGCGTGGAGCCATTATTTCTAAGCCACAGAAATCTTTTGGAATCACTGCACCATTTGGTCGTGCGCGCCCAGATCGCGTGGTACGCAAAGACATCGAATGCCTGTACGACCGCGTAGACGACAATACTGCTGAGCATCAGCCGCGGCGTGTTGGAAAAGACGGACGCGATCGCAGGTGAAGCCCAGTCGCTGGTGTTTGGCGTGTACAAAAGCCATGACTGCGAGATCAGGATAAACACGCCGGAAGTGAGGATTCCGATCAGGACTGCCTTGTTTGCGGCGTGTTTTCCTTCCGTCTCGCTCAGGATATCAGTGACCAGAAAGGTTGATGCGAACAAAATATTGCCGAGCGTCTGTTCCATGCCAAAGGCATCGACAACGATCAGAACCTCGATGTTTGCCGCGATCGTTGCGAGCACCGTCCAGCAGTACAGACCGGATCTGCCCAGAAAGCGGTAAAAGAGTACGACACAGGCATAGATCAGCACCAGACTGACGATCAACAAAAATTCGTTGCTCATGATAAGTTCCTCCTTGATCAACCGACGCCAAAATCGGTATTATTTAACAAAATGTCAACCCGCCCGTCATCCTTGTAGACCGGATAAAGCTTTTTCATAAAGGTGTCAATGACCGGCGGGGACGGCTTGATCCGGGTGGTGTTTTCGACCATGATATTGATGCAGACGCGCTCGAAGTATGCCAGACCGGTCTCGATATCGCAGCGCATCGAAGCTTCGGTCTGACCGTCTAATCCAAGTAGGAGACAGACTTCATCAAAACAGGCGGCGATCTTTGCGGGAGACGTCTCGTCGATGCCTTTGAGAAGAACCTGTTCGCGGTACAAAGCGTCAAATGTCTCCACACCGATCTTGATCTTTGTCTGTATTCCGTGTGCCTCAAAAGCCTTGCGGAGCGCAGCCACCGCGCCCCTGTGGATCCAGTGGCACTCAAAATGGATCTCGGTGATCTTTTTTTCGATGCTGATATCAAGGATGCGCCCAAGTGTCCTGCGATCCAGATCTACAAAGCTTCCAGAATTGATGACCTCGAGTCTGCCGTATTTACCAGTGACTTGTCCGAGGACTTCCTGGTTCAGCGCAAAGTTGCTGTCCTCGTCGGAACTGAAATCAAGGTGATAGTCGCAGAAAGCACAGCGGCGCCATTTGCAGCCCGCGCCGCGCAGCAGCACGATTTCGCGCCTGTTTTTTTCGATGATCTCAGAATATCTGGTCAGTGAATCGTTTTCCATAAAACTAATACCCCCTTTTTGTGCACACGGGTACCCAGAGCGCCCGCCAAATGAAAAAGGAACCGGCAGATCTGCAGATTCCCATCAAAACAAAAGGAGCACAAAGCCCCAGGTCCATAGTTTTGTTTATAGACAGGATGGTTTCGAACTGTCTGTATGAAGTTTTGTAGTGCCTATTATAGCATGCCGCCTGGCAAAAGTCCACAAAAAATCACGGATCTTTTTCAGAAATCTTTTTCGCCGTATGATCGTCTGTGTGTTCGGGAAAAAGCTCGGCGATCGTGTGCCTGTTCTGCATGCGGCCGATGCAGAACAGCAAAAGCCACGCCAGGATCGGGATCGGGATGATACAGGATAAGAGCGCCATAAAACGGTTTCCGGATTCCCCCGGGGCAGCCGTGACGGCAGACACCGCGAATGCAAGGATCAGGAGGACGATCGCAGCCAGCGCGATGACGGCAATGAGCCGTCTTATATTTTTCTTCATAGTCAGATACCAGACCTTTTCATAGTTTTGCATGGATTTTTACCTGTTACCAGAGCATTTTTTAAACACGCTCTGGAACGGAATGAACAGTAACATTATACCTGTTTATAATAGAAAAAGCAAGTGACTTTCCCTTTGACTTTTTGTGTACATTAGTATATACTGATACTGTCCGCAAAAGATATGGGCAGCATTTATTGCGAGAGCAGGGGAGAAAGTCGTTTTTTGACTCGATTCCCATGGCGGTTAGAGATATGTGATAAAAAATATGTGATAAAGACGAAAGGATGTTGACGATCATGGCAGACGAAAAGACATTATTAGACCAGTGGAGAGGGATGGCTTACAACGAGCAGACCGATAAGAACACACTGCAGAAGCTCTGGATCGATTATTTTCAGAAGGAGAAAGAGATCTACCAGCAGCTTTTGACAAATCCCGATGAGGAAGTAAGGGGAACTGTGAGAGAGCTGGCTGAAAAGTACGGTGTGGATATCATGACGATGACAGGGTTTCTCGACGGTATCAACGAAAGCTTAAAGACAGCTAATCCGATCGAGGAGATGAACGAGGACACTGAGGTGAGCCTTGGATTTGACAAGGAGCTCCTATACAAAAATATGGTAGCGGCGGAAGCGGACTGGCTGTATAATCTCGAGGAGTGGCATCCGATATTTGATGAGGAAAAGCGCAAGCAACTGTACAAGGAACAGAAGTCCTCGACGACGATCGTCAAGGAGGCCAAGATCTACCCGAACGATCCTTGTCCATGCGGAAGCGGCAAGAAGTACAAGAAGTGCTGCGGAAAAAATAAATGATTTTTTTGTGATTTGCTCTTTACAATCCGCGAATTAGGGAATAATATACTAATAAGAGAATGAACAAACACGTTGATGAGACGAGTAGGATATTGCAATGCATCAGAGAGAAGCGCCGTCTGTGCTGAAAGCGCTTTTGCAGGAGATATCTGAAAACTACCTCGGAGTGGCCCCGATCCGGTCCGGTGATTCCGTTATAATCGATGAGCGGTCTGTACTGCCTTTTGGTTTTGGTGCAGGCAAGCAGGGTGGAACCGCGTTGACACGTCCCATGCATTACAGGAATGTAGTGTGTGGGTATTTTTATGCGCACGGGCACCCAGAGGAAAATCTAATTTAAAAAAAATAAAGGAGCGTTTCATTATGGAAGAGATCAAAGAAGAAGTATTCAAGACAAAGTATGGCGTGTATCTGCTGCCGGCGTTGTGTTTTGTGGTGGGGATCCTGATCGGATTTCTGCTGTCGCCGGTAAAGAGCGGCAAAATATCTGTGCTTGCCAACAACACGATCGGCTCGGGTAACGGCTGCGGCAACAAGGCCAAGGCAGAGGACATGATGCTCGGCGCACAGAAAAGCGGTGCAAAGGAACAGAAATAACAGGATGAGCAAAAGGAGACAGGACTATGAAGATTACATTAAAGGACGGCTCTGTGAAAGAGTACGGTGAGGCAAGGGCGATCATCGATATCGCCAAGGATATCAGCGAAGGGCTTGCGCGCGTGGCGTGCGCAGGCGAGATCAACGGGGAGATGGCAGATTTAAGGACTGTGATCGGGGAGGACTGTGAACTCAATATCATCACGGCGACAGATCCCAAAGCCCTGCATGTCATCAGACACACGGCATCGCATGTGCTCGCGGAAGCGGTAAAGCGGCTGTTCCCGAACGCTAAAGTAACGATCGGGCCGGCGATCGACGACGGATTTTACTATGATTTTGACGCGGATCCGTTTTCAAGGGAGGATCTGGACAGGATCGAGGCGGAGATGAAGAAGATCATCAAGGAAGGCCATGAGATCACACGTTTTGAGCTCCCGAGGGCAGAGGCGGTCAGGTTTATGGAGGAGAAAGGCGAACCGTTCAAAGTGGAACTGATACAGGATCTGCCGGAGGACGCCAAGATCAGCTTCTACGACCAGGGCGGCTTTGTAGACTTGTGTGCGGGTCCGCATCTGATGAGCACGAAGGGCGTCAAGGCATTTAAGCTGACCTCCTCGTCCATGGCATACTGGAGAGGCGATTCCAACAAGGCACGCCTGCAGCGTATCTACGGCACAGCCTACAACAAGAAGGAGGAGCTTGTAGCGCATCTGGAGCGCATGGAGGATGCAAAGCGCCGTGACCACAACAGGCTGGGACGCGAGATGGATCTGTTCACGACGGTCGATGTGATCGGGCAGGGACTGCCGCTGTTCACACCGAAGGGAACGAAGATGATCATGAAGCTCCAGCGGTGGATTGAGGATCTTGAGGACAATGAGTGGGGATATATGCGCACGAGAACACCCCTTATGGCAAAGTCCGATCTCTACAGGATCTCCGGACACTGGGATCACTACAAGGAAGGTATGTTCGTGTTCGGCGACGAGGAGAAGGATAAGGAAGTATATGCGCTGCGTCCGATGACCTGCCCGTTCCAGTATTATGTATATAAAAATTCACAGAAATCTTACCGGGATCTTCCGTGCAGGTACAGCGAGACATCCACGCTCTTTCGGAACGAGGATTCCGGTGAGATGCACGGACTGACCAGAGTGCGCCAGTTTACGATCTCAGAAGGGCATCTGATCGTCAGACCCGACCAGATGGTGGAGGAGTTCAAGGGGTGCCTTGCGCTTGCCAAGTACTGTCTCGAGACGCTTGGCGTCAATGAGGACGTGACTTACCACCTCTCGAAATGGGATCCCGACAATAGAGAGAAATACATCGGAGAGCCGCAGGTGTGGAATGAGACAGAGCAGCATATCAGGGATATTCTGACAGAGCTTGGGATCCCGTTTGTGGAGGACGTCGGAGAGGCAGCGTTCTACGGGCCAAAAGTGGACATCAATGCCAGGAATGTCTACGGCAAGGAAGACACGATGATCACGATCCAGTGGGATGCGCTGCTCGCGGAGCAGTTTGATATGTACTACATCGACCAGAATGGCGATAAAGTGCGCCCCTACATCATTCACAGGACTTCCATGGGCTGCTATGAGCGCACACTCGCGTGGCTGATCGAAAAATACGCAGGAAAATTTCCGACATGGCTCTGCGCGGAGCAGGTGCGCGTGCTTCCGATCTCCGACAAATATGAGGACTATGCCCAGAGCGTATGCAGGGAGCTAAAAAAGGCAGGGATCGACGCCACAGTCGACAGCCGTTCGGAGAAGATCGGCTTTAAGATCCGTGAGGCAAGGCTTGATAAGCTGCCGTATATGCTCGTGGTAGGCCAGCAGGAGGAGGCGGACCGCACCGTTTCCGTCAGGAGCCGTTTTGCGGGCGATGAGGGCGCAAAGACACTGGAAAGCTTTATCGCGGACATCACAGAGGAGATCCGGAACAAGACGATCCGCGAGGAACTGCCGACAGAGGAAAATCATCAGGCAGACACAAATTAAATTTTGATCGCCCAAAATAAGAATAACGCAGGGGAATGTCAGACATACTAAGTATGGGTTCATTTGAAATGGAACTCATCAGGAACTGCCGCGGGACAGTTCCTTACTGCTGTGAAAATATGATAGTATTAGGAGGTAACGAAGTATGTCTGAATTAACCTGTGGAGTATGCAATTGTACCTATAACAAAGACCACTGCTGCTGCAAGGGCGATATCATGGTGGGCGGAAAGCATTCCTGCGACTGTGAGGATACCTGCTGTGAAAGCTTTCATAAGAGGAGCGGCGACAGCTTTACGAGCGCCGTGTCGCATCCAAGCCAGCATATCAGCATCGACTGCGAAGCTGTGAAGTGTGTGTACAATACGGATTACCGCTGCAGCGCGGAGCATGTCGATATCAAGGGAAATCATGCGGGCACGAGCGGCGAGACGCTCTGCGCAACTTTCCGTGAAAAATGATCAAAAAATGTAAAAATCTAGTTGACAGGAAATGGATGCTGTGGTAAAGTATTATTGTTTGAGACGGCTCAGACAGATACAGGAAGCAGAGTATCCACTCTCACCCTATGGCGATCGGGCTTATAGGTGTCAATGATTTTGATTTTATTTGGTTGTGTGTTTTCATGCATAGAATTAAGTAGAAATGAGAGATGAAGTGGATAATCCTGCGATTATCCACTTTTTTGCGCCGATCCGTGCTCAACATATTTTCTTATGATTTAATTTATGGAGGTGTAAGGTTATTAGCGATTTAATGATTAACGAACAAATTAGGGACAGAGAGGTGCGCGTGATCGGTGAGGATGGTGAACAGCTTGGTGTCATGTCATCCAGAGAGGCCATGAGACTGGCGGAGGAGGCAGGCGTCGATCTGGTGAAGATAGCGCCCACGGCAAAGCCGCCCGTGTGTAAGATAGTTGATTATGGTAAGTTCAAGTATGAACAGACAAGAAAAGAGAAGGAAGCCAAGAAAAAGCAGAAGGTAATCGACGTAAAAGAGATTCGTTTGTCTCCCAATATCGACACTAATGACTTGAACACGAAAGTAAATGCTGCCCGTAAATTCCTGACAAAAGGCGACAAGGTAAAGGTCACGCTGCGTTTCAGGGGGCGCGAGATGGCTCATATGCAGAACAGCAGGCATATCCTTGTGGATTTCGGTGAGAGCCTGAGCGATATCGCGGTTGTGGAGAAAGAGCCTAAGGTAGAGGGCAGAAGTATGACAATGTTTTTAGCTGAGAAACGATAGGCGGTTTCGGGAAACGCTTAGGTCAGTTAAAAGATAGAATTATTATGAAGTTTAGGAGGAATCAGTTATGCCAAAAATGAAAACCAGCAGGGCAGCGGCAAAGCGCTTTAAAGTGACAGGAACAGGTAAGTTAAAGAGAGCAAAAGCTTATAAGAGCCATATCTTGACAAAGAAGACCACAAAGAGAAAGAGAAATCTTAGAAAGGCTGCGATCACAGATGCGGCGAATGTTAAGAATATGAAGAAGATTTTACCGTATTTATAGGAAGCGGAATCATTTGTTAGGAGGATATGGAAAATGGCAAGAATTAAAGGCGGTTTAAACGCAAAGAAAAAACATAACAGGGTATTGAAGCTTGCAAAAGGCTACAGGGGAGCAAGATCAAAGCAGTACAGGGTGGCAAAACAGTCCGTTATGAGGGCACTGGCGTCCTCATATGCCGGCAGAAAAGAGAGAAAGCGTCAGTTCAGAAGACTCTGGATCGCACGTATCAACGCTGCTGCCAGGATGAACGGATTATCATACAGCAAGATGATGCATGGATTGAAGGTTGCCGGCGTGGACATCAACAGAAAGATGCTTGCGGAGATGGCAGTCAACGATGCAGAGGGATTTAAGACACTTGCAGAGCTTGCAAAGAAGAGTGCATAATTTATAAAAGAACGGGATATTATCATGGATGGTCATCGAACATGGTCATTTTGGTAATATCCTTTTTATTATCTGCCCGATTGTGAAATGTTTATAAAGCTTTCGGCAAACGAGTTTACCATGGCGAAATTGTCTGATATATTATGCACAGAGGGAGATTTCCCCCTGACTATGATAGACATCCACAGACGGTGTGGATGCGGGAGGCTGAATATGAGAGTATTGGAGAACTTAGAACCAAAGAAAGTATTTTATTATTTTGAGGATATCTGCAATATTCCGCACGGATCAGGGAATCTGGACGGGATCAGCAGTTATCTTGCGAAGTTTGCGGTGGACAGGGGGTTATTCCATATCCGGGATGCGTGCAACAATGTGATCATCGTGAAGGAGGCATCCGCTGGCTATGAGGATGTGCCCCCTGTTATTCTGCAAGGGCATATGGATATGGTTGCCGTCAAGAGAAGTGACTGCGATATCGATATGGAGAAGGAGCCGCTCCGGCTAAAAACAGATGGAAAATTTGTGTTTGCGGAGGGAACAAGCCTGGGCGGTGACGACGGGATCGCTGTCGCGTATATTCTTGCGCTGCTCGATTCGGAAGAGATCGCACATCCGCGCATCGAGGCAGTGATCACGACGGATGAGGAGACAGGTATGGAAGGCGCCACGGCGATCGATCTCTCCATGCTGAGGGCAAAAAGGATGCTCAACATCGACTCTGAGGAGGAGGGGATCCTTCTGACGAGCTGCGCCGGGGGCATGAGAACAGACTGCCATATACCTGTCAGGCTGGAGGAAGACCAGACAGGCGCATGGCTGGAGGTGACAGCAGGCGGTCTGCTGGGCGGACACTCCGGCACGGAGATCAACAAGGAGCACGCCAATGCCATCAAATTATTGGGAATGACCTTACAACAGGTACAGAAACAGGTTCCCTTCCGCCTGTCAGCGATCGGCGGCGGAGAGAAGGACAATGCCATACCGCGCGAGGCTCGTGCGCTGGTCTGTGTGGCGGAGCATGAGAAAAATGATTTTATCAGGGAACTGGAGCGGATCGAACGGGAAGAAAAGAATGAGAAGAAGTCCAAGGAGAAGGATCTGTTTATCAGGGCGGCAGAGGCAGCAGGGGCGGGAAAGCAGGTGTTTGATGCCGACAGCACAGAGCGCGTCCTGTCATTCCTCGCGCTGCTCCCAAACGGTGTCATGGCAATGAGTGCCGACATCGCCGGACTTGTCGAGACTTCCCTCAATGTAGGCGTCCTAAAGACCTGCGGCAAAGAGGTGGTCGCAAGCACCGCGATCAGAAGTGCCATAGAGACGGCAAAGCACAAGGTCAACCTGCAGGTAGATACGCTGACGAAGCTTCTGGGGGGATACACGGAAACACATGGAGAATATCCGGGATGGCAGTTTGATCCGGATTCTAAGCTCAGGGCTGACATGGTGAAGATCTACCGGGAAATGTTTGGCAGGGAAGTGCAGGTGGAGGCGCTCCATGCAGGTCTTGAGTGCGGCATCATGATCGCCAAGATCCCCGGTCTTGACTGCGTGTCATTTGGCCCGAATATCTATGATATCCATACGACAGAGGAACGGCTTGACATCGCGTCGACAGCCCGGATGTGGGATTACCTGCTCGGGATACTGAAACAGAGATAAAGCATAAGACAGGAGAGGATAAAATGGCAGAAAACTTTAGGGAATTTAATCCCGGGAATAACCCGGACAACGGGCGGAACACACAAGGTAAAAACCGGTCTTTTGGCAGAATGGCGGCAGGCATCGCCGCGCTGGTCGTGCTCGCGGTGCTTGCGCTGGAGTCCGTCTATTCTATTGGGGAGCAGGAGCAGGGAGTGGTGACGACGTTTGGCCATGCGGGCAGCGTGGTGACATCGGGACTGCACTTTAAGATCCCGTTTGTACAGAGAGTGACCAAGGTGAACACGACGATCCTGGGATTTCCCATTGGATACAGGTCGGGCGGGGAGGACAGCGCCAGCCAGGAACAGATCGATGACGAGTCCCTCATGATCACTTCGGATTTTAATTTTGTAAATGTGGACTTTTATGTGGAGTACAAGGTGTCCGATCCTGTGAAGTATCTCTACAATTCCAGACAGCCCAGGGAAATACTCAAGAATATCGCGCAGTCCTGCATCCGGAATATCATCAGCAATTACGTTGTGGACGATGTGATCACCACGGGGAAGAGCAAGATACAGGCAGAGATCAAGGAGATGATCGTAGAGAAGCTCGAGGAGCAGGATATCGGCCTGATGCTCGTCAACATCTCGATGCAGGATGCGGAGCCGCCTACCGAGGATGTCATAGAGGCGTTCAAGGCAGTTGAGACGGCAAAGCAGGGCAAGGAGACTGCGATCAACAACGCCAACAAGTACAGAAATGAAAAGCTTCCCGAGGCGAGCGCGAAGGCGGACCAGATCACACAGGACGCGGAAGCCGCAAAGCAGGAGCGTGTGAACGAGGGTATCGCGCAGGCGGCAAGGTTCAACGAGATGTACGCGGAGTATGAGAAAAACCCGCTTCTGACAAAACAGAGAATGTTCTACGAGGCGATGGAGGAAGTTCTTCCGGGCGTGAAGCTCATCATTGACGACGGCAGCGGCGATCTGAACAAGACGCTGTATCTTGACGAGCTGCAGCTTGAGGACATCACAGGCGACAGGTCAGACACTGCTCAGGGCGACGTGGATACACAGGAGGAACAGTAGATATGAAGAAAAAATTTGGCAAGGCATTTTGTGTGATCGTTTTGGCGGCGGCTCTTGTGGTGTTGGCAAATTCGGCATTTATCATCAAGGAAAACCAGTACGGGCTGGTGCGGGAGTTCGGCAGGATCGAGCGGGTGATATCAGAGTCCGGACTGTATTTTAAGATACCGTTCATACAGGAGAAGGATACCGTCTCAAAAGAGCTCCTGCTCTACGATATCGCCAAGTCGGATGTGATCACGCAGGATAAGAAATCGATGATCGTGGACAGCTTTGTCCTGTGGCGTGTCACGGATCCCAAGGTCTTTGCGCAGACGCTGAACACATCCAGCCAGAATGCGGAGGGCAGGATCAATGTGGCAGTCTACAATTCGATCAAGAATGTGATCAGCAGCATGACACAGTCCGATATCATAGCGGCGAGAGGACAGAAGCTTACCAGCCTGATCATGCAGAATGTCACGGGGATCAACCAGTACGGGATCGAGATCACGACAGTCGAGATCAAGCTTCTCGATCTGCCAGAGGACAACAAAAACGCAGTTTTCGAGAGGATGATATCGGAGCGTGAGAATATCGCGGCTACATATACGGCGGAGGGAAATTCCGATGCGCAGAAGATCCGCAACACGACAGACAAGGAAACCGCACTGATGATCTCGGAAGCGAACAAAAATGCCGAAATTTTGAAAGCAGAAGGTGAAGCAGAATACATGAGAGAGATCGCAACTGCATATGATGGAGATATGAAGGCTGATTTCTACAGCTTTACAAGAAGCCTGGACGCATTGAAGAATGCGATAAAGGGCGGGAATAAGACGGTCATACTCGACAAGGATTCACCGATCACGCAGATCTTTTATAACCGGTGAGACGATTAAGGATTATCATGCCTGCGGCGGAATATCGTTACCGCAGGCATGATATAACAAAGACCAGTGCCGGTGTTTATGCCTCTGATGTGGAGTTGCCAAGCCTCATATAGAAACAGATCAGATACAGGCCGCATACACCCACGAGTGCATAGATGATCCTGGAGAACCATGTCATGCTGCCAAATACGGCAGCGACAAGATTAAAGTCGAAGAAGCCAATCAATCCCCAGTTTACAGCGCCGATAATCGCAATGGTCAATGCGATGCCATCAATTAATTTATTACCCATATTTTCGCCTCCTCCAAGAATAGGATTACCAGATATGACGGGGACTATACAAAAAATAAAACAGTTCTGTTGTAACATTTTGTCAATTGAAGCTGGTGGAAAATGTAAATTATATAATAATTTATAAAATTTATGTAAATAAATTGAAATATGTGAAAGAATGTGTTATCATATTAGTGCATTTAATTTTGCATCATTTCGAAGCCTGTGCGTGTGGACTCCACCAATACAGGTGTAAGAGGAGGAGTGCATTATGAAAGGTACTGGCAGTTCAAAACAAAAAAATGTCTCCAAGGCCAAAGCAGACGCCGCATCGGAACAGAATGCAGCGCCCCGGAATATGGTTTTGGGACAAATCAAATTAGAAGATTTAGATCAGGAGAGGTTAGAAGTGAGAAAATCAGTGGAAAAGAAATCAACAGCAAAGAAACCGGTAGAGAAGAAGTCTGTGAGCGCAGCGAAGGCGGCAGCAGAGACCAAAGCAGAAGTCAAGGCAGCGGAAGTGACAGTGGCAGCGGAGGAAGTCAAGCCAGTTGAGGAGCCAAAGACAGAGGAGCCGGCAGCAAAGGCAGAAGAGAAAGCGGCTGAACCAAAGCCAAAGACAACAAGAACCAGGGCTTCCAAGAAGGAAGAGCCAAAGACAGCTACAAAAACGACAGCCAAGAAGGAAGAGAAAGCAGCGGAGCCAAAGACAAGGGCAAAAGCGGCTTCAAAGACTTCATCAGAGAAGGTTGTCCTGCAGATCGGCGGCAGGGAAGACCTGATCATGAACAACCTGATCGACAGGGTGAAGGCAGCATATGTCGCTGAGGGACATAAGGCAGACTCTATCAAGAATATCGAGGTTTATATCAAGGTTGACGAGAATATGGCATATTATGTAATTGACGGATATGCTTCTGGTATTAGCCTGTATTAATGCGGATTCCTTATAACAACATGGATATACATATAAGATCTCAGAGCGATGCATCTGATGTAAGCTGGATGCAGCCTCTGGGATTTTATATGTATATACAGCATAAGCGTACAGCCCTGCCTGAATAACGGCGAGAAACATTAATCATCCGGATCGTGCGGAAAGAGTATGTTGAGGCTTTCCATTTCTTCGTCTGTTATGTTGGTCAATTGATTCAAAATAATGGAAATATTGCTTTTCTTGGCATTGCATAGGAGATAGATGATATCTGCGAGTTGTGCAATAATGTCTTTCATACGCATCGTGTCAATTTTTGCGCGTTTCGTACTTTGGGTTGATTTCATTTTATCAGCTCCATCTTGGTGTATTGTAAAACTGTTAAAACGGTAAAACGCTAAAAGAAAACAGATAATCCGTTTTCATCATGGTACACTACATTTCTGAAAAGATCTCATTCTGCAATCATTCCCTTTTGAAAAGGAAGCAGTCTTTATTTGATTTGGAAACTCTGAAGAAAAAATATAATTAAGGATACAAAAGATATATTTTATCCCACTTACATATAAAATAGCATATAAAGCCCAAATTATCAATACAGAATCTTGAAAAATTCTTGACTTTAAATACCAATGTCAGTAGGATGGATTTATAGTAAATCAAGAAAGGAATGAAAGAGATGGATAATTCGGAACTGACAAGACGTCCTGTGTATATCGTGGGGCATAAAAATCCCGACACGGATTCCATATGTTCTGCGATCGCATACGCGTATCTGAAAAATAAATGTGACAGCACATGCGAGTATGTGCCGGCGAGGGCTGGACAGGTCAACCAGGAAACGCAGTATGTGCTGAACGCTTTTCACGCGGACCCGCCAGTCTATCTTCACGATGTCATGACGGACGCCAGGGACATCGATATGAATGATGTGGAAGGTGTGACAGAGGACGTTTCCCTCAAGAAAGCGTGGCATCTCATGCGGGACAGGGGAGATGTCACAGTGCCTGTCATTGACAGGGACAGGCTGACGGGCATCATCACCATCGGCGATATCGCAAATGCATATATGGACGTGTATGACAACGGTATCCTGTCCCGCGCCAGGACTTCGTACAAAAATATACTCGAGACGCTCGATGCGGAGATTGTCGTGGGAGATGCCAGCGGCTGTTTTGAGAGCGGAGAGGTGGTCATAGCGACGGCTAATCCGGATGTGCTCGAGGACTACATACATCCCGGCGACATGGTTCTGCTGGGAAACCGTTATGAGACACAGCTATGTGCGATCGAGATGGGCGCGTCGTGTGTCGTCGTCACGATGGGGGCAAAGATTTCCAAGACGATACAGATATTTGCGAAGGAACACAACTGCATACTGATCAACACACCGTATGACACGGCGACGGTTGCCAGATTGATCAACCAGAGTATGCCGATCGGTTATTTCATGCGGCGCGAGAAGCTCACGACGTTTAAGATCACAGACAAGACGGAGAGCATCAGGGCGATCATGAAAAAGAAGCGTTATCATGATTTCCCGGTGCTCGATGAGGAGGACCGGTATGTCGGTATGATATCGCGCCGGACCTTGCTGAACCTGCGCAAGAAGCAGTTGATCCTGGTTGACCACAATGAACTGTCACAGACGGTCGACGGGATCGAGGCAGCCGATATCCTGGAGATCATAGACCATCACAGGATCGGTACATTGGAGACTGTTTCCCCGGTTTTCTTTAGAAACCAGCCGCTTGGCTGTACCGCGACGATCATTTATCAGATGTATCAGGAAAAGGGAATCGAGATTCCCAAAAATATCGCGGGGCTTATGATGGCCGCGATCATATCGGACACGCTGATGTTTCACTCTCCAACGGTGACGGAGATGGATAAGGCTGCCGCCGAAAAGCTCTCCGGGATCTGCGAAGTGGAAATCGAGGAGTTTGCGATCGATATGTTCGGTGCAGGGAGCAGTCTGAGTGACAAGACTGCGGAGGAGATCTTCAATCAGGATTACAAGAACTTCACAGTGAATGGTTTTGAGTTCAGCGTGGGACAGATCAATTCGATGAACAGCATTGAGCTGGATGAGATCCGGGAGAAGATCGAGCCGTATATCAAGGAACAGATGCCAAACCTGCCGGTTGAGATGTGCTTTTTCATGCTGACCAATATCGTCTATGAGAAGACGGAGCTGCTTTGTTTTGGCGAGCGGGCAAGAGAGCTGGTGAGGACGGCGTTCAAGCTGCCAAAGACGCAGAAAAAGTTTGAGCTGAAAAATCTCGTGTCACGGAAGAAACAGTTGATCCCCGCATTTGTCTCGGTGCTGCAGCAGTGGGAGAAATAACTGATGGGCGGAGGGACTGTTTTTTATAACCTGACATCACGTTGTCATATTTAATCTGTTATAATGTAGTTGTTCAGTTAAAATCTTAATTACATTTTGAGAAAAGGAGAATGAAGATATGGCAAGGCCGACGACAAAAGCAGATCTGATGGAAGCTTCAAAGAACAACTATGAGGAATTGAAAGGATTTATCGCGTCCATGACGGAGCAGGAGCTGTCAACGCCCTTTGACTTTTCGAAGGACGAGAAGAAGAAGGAGGCGCACTGGCAGAGGGACCAGAATCTACGGGATATCCTGATCCATCTGTATGAGTGGCACAGGCTGACGCTGGACTGGGTGGCGTCAAACCAGAAGGGTGAGGCGAAGCCTTTCCTGCCAAAGCCCTACACATGGAAGACTTACGGGCAGATGAATGTGTTTTTCTGGAAAAAGCATCAGAACACTGCGCTCGAGGAGGCAAAGGAGATGCTGGAACAGTCACACAGGGAGATCATGCAGTTGGCGGAGCGTTTTTCGAATGAAGAGCTGTTTTCGAAGGGTGTCTTTGACTGGGTGGGAAACAGCACGCTTGGCTCCTATTTTGTGAGCAATACGTCAAGTCACTACGCATGGGCATTAAAGAAACTCAAGGCGCACCGGAAAAATTGCAAAAATATGGGTTGACAAGGAGGATCGATGCGCATATAATAGCGGTAGATTTGATGAAAGAGGTGAAAGGATGCGGATATAGTCTGTTTTTGAGAACATGGGGATTATGCAGTGGCGGATGCCTCTGCATAGTGTTAATAGTGATCCTGTTATACAGGATAGGGCTATTGTATCATGTTGCCAGAGATGGATTATGTCGCGCATAACATAACCTCTTTTTTTGTTGCACACGGGCAGCCCCTTTTTCTGTATACAGGTTTTGGGAGTCTCTGTATTTGCAGGATTCAGGAGGGGGTATGCGATATGGCACAGATACAGGTAACAGATCTGACATTCTCGTATGAGGGAAGTTATGATACGATTTTTGACAAGGTTTCTTTTTTGATCGACACGGATTGGAAGCTCGGCTTTATCGGGCGCAACGGAAAGGGGAAGACGACTTTTCTGAACCTGTTGCTTGGCAGGTACGAATATTCCGGCGGGATTCATACCAGCGCGGTATTTGATTATTTTCCCTATCAGATCCCGGACGGACTGGCGGCGGAATGCGGTGCGGAGCTTCTGGATCAGATGAAACAGGGGTGCGAGCTGTGGCGTGTCCTGTGTGAGATGGATGCGCTCGAACTGGACGCAGAGGTGCTGTACCGGCCGTTTGATACACTGAGTCAGGGAGAGCGGACGAAGCTGATGCTCGCGGTCCTGTTTTCCGGTGAAAATGATTTTCTGCTGATCGACGAACCGACAAACCACCTTGACCAGAATGCGCGCGAGACCGTAAAGCGCTATCTGAACAGTAAAAAGGGATATATCCTGGTATCGCACGACAGGGACCTGCTGGACGCCTGTATCGATCATGTGCTGGTACTGAACCGGCAGACGATCGAGGTACAGAGCGGCAGCTTTTCGAGCTGGTGGGAGAATAAAACGCGCAAGGATGCGTTTTCCCTTGCAGAGAACGAAAAGCACAAGAAGGAGATCGGCAAACTGAAAAAGGCGTCGGGACGTGTCAGACAGTGGGCGGATCAGAACGAAAGGACGAAGATCGGCTTTGATCCGGTCGAGGAGCATGACCGTTTTCTGGGGACGCGTTCCTACATCGGAGCCAAGACCAAGAAGATGCAGAGCAGGGTGAAACAGATGGAAGAACGGATCACAAGGGAGATCGAGGAGAAGGAGGGACTGCTCCAGGATATCGAAAACCCGGTTGATCTGAAACTCTTTTCCTTAAAGCATCACAAGGAAGTGCTGGTGTCGGCCAAAGACTACAGTCTGGCATACCGCGGTGCCAGGCTTCCGGTCCTGCAGGAGCTGAATATGGAGCTGCGTCAGGGGGAGCGGGTTTTCCTGAATGGAAGAAACGGCTGCGGGAAATCCAGCCTGATCAGAGCGATCTTAAGAAAGGCGTCAGACAGTGCCTGGCCGGAAGATTTCGCGGTGGAAAAAGATGTCTGCGATGAGAGCGGGCTGCTGACAGTGGCATCTGGCGTGACGATTTCCTATGTGAATCAGGACACGTCCTTTTTGAAGGGCGGTATCAGGGAATTCTGCGTGTGCCGTGGATTGCAGGAGAGTCTCTTTTGTGCGGTTTTGCGGCAGCTTGATATGGAGCGGGCGCAGTTTGCCAAAAATATGGAGGATTTTTCAGAAGGACAGAAAAAGAAGGTTTTGATCGCGGCAAGCCTTCTGACACTGGCGCATCTCTACATATGGGATGAGCCGCTAAACTATATTGATGTCTTTTCCAGAATGCAGATCGAGAAAATGATCCTTTCCTGCCAGCCAACGATGCTGATCGTGGATCATGATGTCCGGTTCCGGGAAAAGATCGCGACGAGGGTCATGTCCTTGTAGGAAGAACGCTGACAGAAAAGCCGTGCGGGGCGGATCTGCAGCGGTATATGATGACGGGTCTGCCGGATCTCTGTGCACGGATCGAACATGCTGCCGGTTGTGGGAGTCTGGATAAAGTTTTTGTGTTTTGACCGTGGGATCTTTTATTACTACAGATGAAAAACCGCTTTCAGGGCGTCATCTTCCGTGAGCAGTTTTTTCGCCAGTGTGCGGTACTGTTCCTCGTGGAGATACGTGTGGCGGAACGGTTTGATCGAGGGGGCGAGGTCGACCGCTTTCATGTAATCCTCCACATTGAGATCGAGAGCAGCGACGTGATCCCAGAAACCAGTCTCGGTAAATACGGTGTTCACGCGCTGATAGCGGTGATTGTGGACACGGCTCATGAGGTAGGTCGCGATGCCGACCTGTATACCGTGGAGCTGCGGGGTTTCGAGCAGCTTGTCCAATGCGTGGGAGATCAGATGTTCACTGCCGCTTGTGGGTGCGCTGCTGCCGGCGATCTCGTTTGCGATGCCGCTCATGGCGAGGGAGTCGAGCAGTTCTTTCAGGAACAGGTCATCGTGAATGCTGCAAAAGGGGGTCCGCACGAAGCTGTTTACCGCCTTCTTGGCGATCATGAGGGCAAAGTCGTTGACCTGCGCAGCGCCGTGCGCCTCCTCAAATTTCCAGTCGTAGAGCGCGGTGATCTTGGACACCATGTCGCCGATCCCGGAGTAGATGAATTTTTCCGGGGCGCTCTTGATGACGGCAGTATCCGCAATGATGCCGTATGCAAGGCGCGCAGGAACGGAATTTCTGCGTCCGTTTACGATCAGGGACGCGCTGGCACTCGAAAAGCCGTCGCTCGACGACGAGGTCGGAACGCTGATGAAGGGCAGCTTGCGCAGGAAGCCGATGTACTTGGCGGCATCGATGACCTTGCCGCCTCCAAGTCCGATCACCGCCTGGGTGTCGTTTGGCAGTCCAAATGCCAGGTTGATGATGTCGTCGATGTCGACGGTATCCAGTTCGCAGTATGTCAACACTTCGATACCGGCTTCCCGCAGGGCGTCCATCACCTTGTGGCCAAACATGTCGATCAGACCGTTACCGAAGTAAATGACGACTTTTTTGAACGCACAGTCTCTCAGATAGACGCCGATATGCTCCAGTGCGTTGGGTTCTACTTTTAATATGGTGGGGATCGCGATGTGGCTTGTGCTGAATCTGTTCATGATGTTATATCTTTCCTTTCTTTTATTAGATCCTTAATATATTCTGTGGGTTTTCCCGTTTCGATGACTGCAGGCAGATCCTGATATGTGCAGCAGGGACAGGTTGATCGAGAACCCACTTCCTTTGATTGCATATGCTTAATATACATGAAAAAAGACAAAAAATCAAACAAATAAAATTTTTTTGTCAGGCACCTAACATTCTGATGAACACGGAGACTATATAGGTAAGAGACAGGAATCGATCAACCTGTTTCGGAAACATTGATCAATGGAAAGTGTATTAAATATGAGAAAGAAAGAATTGTTGAACGTAATGGACGACGAGCTACTGGAAAAGCTTTATGGATTTTGCTATGCCAGGACAAGTGGCAGTTATGAGGCACAGGAGTTGTGTTCGGATATTATCTATGAACTGGTAAAAGCGGCTCACACAGAAGGCAGTATTGACAGTCCCTATCCGTTTATATGGCGGCTCGCACGCAATGTATACGCGGATTTTCTGGAGCGGGAGAAACGCCATTCGGCGGTATTTTATGAGGGGGATTCGGAGACGGTGCTTTCCGTGATCGCGGAACCGGAGCGGGAGGACGACAGCGATGCGCTGCTTGGATCTGTGTACCGCCGGATCGCCTTTCTGACGAAGGCATACCGCGAGGTGATGATCCTGTTCTACATAGACGGGATGTCGACTGCAGAGATCGCAAAGCATCAGGATACAAGCGAGACAGCCGTTCGCCAGCGATTATTCTCTGCAAGGAAAAAGATTAGAAGTGAGGTTGATGAGATGAATGAAATGTATGATAGGCCGGTAGCGCTCGACCGGATCGAATATGTCCTATATGGGATGGGGAATCCCGGATGGAGTGATCCGCGGAAGGTTTGTACGAGACAGTTCTCGAAGCACATTATCTGGCTCTGCCACAAAAAGCCAATGAGTGCGAGTGAGATCGCGTACGAATTAAATGTCCCGACAGTGTATGTGGAGGAGGAGCTGGAGATCCTGGAGGAGGGTGAGAATGACAGATACGGGCTGCTCCGGAAACTGGAGAACGGAAAATATGCCATCAATTTTATCCTGATTGACCGCGAGACGATCAGGACTGCGAATGGGATCTATCTGGAGGCGTTTCCGGGTGTATGCGATATCATCATTGATTTTATTGAAAAAAATAAGGAAGAATATCTTTCCTTTCCATATTTAAACAGGAAGACCGATCTGAATCTGATCCTGTGGCAGCAGCTCCACAAGATCGCCGCTTCGTTTTCCGACTGTGTAGAGCGGATCCTGTGCGGGAAATATTTTGCCAGCGCAGGTGCGGTCGACCGTCCGTTCAGCGTGGTTGGATATGTTGCGAACGGGAAAATGTACGGTGGCGGTCAGGATAGCGTCAGGGCGGAAAATGTGTGTGGATATGCAAAGATTTTGCTCATAAATAATTATAATACACGGATCAGAAGACATTTTAGTTGTAATCTGAATGTTGCGCAGGATCCGCAGGTACAGCTTGCACTGCGTGCGGTCGACGGGCTTGCGCTTTGCCAGCTCTCTGAGACTGAGCGGGAATACGCCGCGAAAGCGATCGACTGCGGTTATCTGTACCGGGAGGGTGAGATGCTTTACACAAAGATCCTGGTCAGTGATCTGAAGGATCAGCCCGGACTGTTTGAATTGACCATGAGACTGAATGAGGGGTTCTTTGACAGGGAAGCAGAGATTGTTGCAGGCAGGATCGCTGGTCTGATCCGCAGGACGGTGCCGGAATATCTGCTTGCCGAGTGGAGGTTATTCAATGTGTTGGCAGGCTTGCCTGTGCTGGATCATCTGATCGAGAGACTGATCGAAAGAGGTATCCTGATGCCGCCAGAGGACGGGCTTGGCGCGGAAGGCTGCTGGATGAGTGTGGCGAGATAGCCGGAGAGGAGAATATATGTTTTATTATATCCGTAAAGAATGGAAAAACAATTTCATGGCGGTCATACTGATCGTTGTATGCATCGCACTGCAGATCAGCATCAATCTGCTGACCATGCAGACGCTGCAGAGCATCATTGATCTGGACTGGGGCAGGTTTATAGTGATCACTTTGATCGAATCATGCTGCTGGTTTCTCAACTTCCTGTTTATGGGGATCGAGAATTATTTTCAGTCCAGGGCGATCCGGTTCATGAACAATGCTGTACGCCGGGACATTGCTGCCACAATGACTGCACAAAAATATGAGGATTTCCATAAACTCGATACGGGAGAACTGATCTCCCAGTTTTCGAACGATATTGAACGGATCGAAAATCTGGCATGGAACCCGTTCTATCAATGTATCGAGTTCGTGAGCGGTATTGTCCTGGGCATTATCGCCCTGCTCACAATGCACTGGACTTTTCTCATCGCGGCTGCGGTCAATGCCTTGCTGATGGTCACAGCCCCCAGGATATTTGGCAGAAAGATGACATCGCTCGGTTCTGCCTGCTCCGCAGAACAGGCGGAAGGTCTCAACCGCATCAAGGATGTATCCGAAGGCTTTGACGTACTGAGCCTGTTCGGGAAAAAGGATCGTTTTGTCAGCGGGATCAGTGAGGGAAGCGACGGGATTGAGAAGCCCAAGTTCAGACTGAATGTCGCAAAGGGATCGACCAGCATTGCTGTCAATGTTGTCAATCTGGCATGTCAGATGCTGATCCATGTGTGGCTGGGGTGGCTTGTACTCAACGGTATTGTTTTTCCGGGCGCTATGCTGGGCACCGGCAACATCATCGGCAGACTGAGCAGTTCCCTCGGAAATCTGGCTACGAGCAGATTATCCATGATCGCGTCGAAACCTTATTTTGACAAGA
This sequence comes from Lachnospiraceae bacterium, assembly GCA_021770755.1. Classification (GTDB taxonomy): domain Bacteria; phylum Bacillota; class Clostridia; order Lachnospirales; family Lachnospiraceae; genus COE1. The sequence goes on along the minus strand of JAETQI010000055.1, from coordinate 4,247 downwards.
TCACAGAGCACAGCTATCATCAGGCGGATTGCGAGTATGTGCCGATCCTGCCTGTTACGATGGAGAACATCGCGTTCAATTACGGAGAGAAGCAGGTTCTGCAAAAGGTGTCGCTTGATGTCCAGCAAGGCGGAAAATACGCGCTGACCGGACCGTCGGGCTGCGGCAAGTCAACACTCTTAAAGCTCCTGCTCGGCTGGCTGCCGGACTACAGAGGAACGATCCTGTTTGGCGGCAGGGATGCGAAGGATCTGAGTGTGGAACAGACACAGCGGCAGATCAGTTACATTGAACAGGACGTATACCTTTTTAATTCCACGATCCGGGATAACATCACGCTCGGTGACGATTTTACGGATACACAGCTTGCAGAGGCAGTGAAGAACAGTGCGCTCATTTCGGATCTGGAAGATATGCCTGACGGACTGGACACGGCAGTTGGTGAGAACGGCAGTTCGCTTTCCGGCGGACAGAAGCAGCGTGTCGCCATCGCGAGGGCACTGATCCACGGGTGTCAGATCCTGCTGGTCGATGAGGGGACCAGTGCGCTGGATCAGGCCAATGCGGATATCGTTGAAGAGAATCTGCTTTCCAACCCGGATCTGACGCTGATCCTGATCAGCCATCATCTGTCCGAGGAGCGGAAGAAGCGTTTTACGAGAGTGTACGAGCTGGGCTGTTGTGCGTAAATCAAGTAGGGGAGGGCTATCTAAAAAGAGACTTCTGATGACGGAAGTCTCTTTTGCTGTCAAAACTCATGATGCAACCTGATAATGGAACTATTAAAAAAGGATTTACAGATAGCCTGTCTGATAGTATACTTATAACAACTGTGCTGTTGGATCCATCGTGTATATGTATGGGACGGACAGGCAGAAAAATACAAACGGAGGAAGATAATGAAAAAAGAAAAAAATAGAAATTCATTTTCAGGCTCGATCGGCTTTGTGCTGACAGCGGCGGGAAGCGCGGTCGGTCTGGGGAACATATGGCGGTTCCCGTATCTGGCGGCGAAGGACGGCGGCGGGCTGTATCTGGTGATCTATCTGATACTGGCGCTCACGTTTGGTTTCACGCTGCTGACGACGGAGATCGCCATCGGGAGAAAGACGAAGCAGAGTCCGCTGACAGCATATGCCAGACTGCAGCCGAAGTGGGGATTCCTTGGCGTGCTCGCGTGTCTCGTGCCGGTCATCATCCTGCCGTATTACTGTGTGATCGGCGGATGGGTGGTAAAATATTTTCTGGCGTTTCTGACAGGCAGCGGCATCGCGGCGGCGGAGGACGGTTATTTTACGGATTTTATCACTGGCTCGTGGCAGCCGGTCGTGCTGATGGCTGTGTTCATGTTCCTGGTGGCGTTTATCATATTCCGCGGGATCAACAAGGGGATCGAATCATCCTCGAAGGTGCTGATGCCTGTGCTGCTGCTGTTGGTAGTGGGGATCGCGGTATTTTCCCTGACGATTCAGTACAAGGATGAATCCGGCGTGACAAGGACCGGTATGGAGGGCTTTTGGATCTATGTGATCCCGGATCTGAGCGGAATGACAGTGAAGGGATTTTTTACGGTGCTGCTGGACGCGATGGGACAGCTATTTTTCAGTCTCAGTGTCGCGATGGGGATCATGGTGGCATACGGTTCTTATGTCAGGGATGATGCCAATCTGGTCAGATCGATCAACCAGATCGAACTGTTTGACACGGCGGTGGCATTTCTGGCGGGTGTCATGATCATTCCAGCCGTATATACGTTCATGGGCAGAGAGGGCATGGCGGTGTCGGGACCAAGCCTGATGTTTGTGTCGCTGCCGAAGGTATTTGCGTCGATGGGAAGGATCGGCAATCTGGTGGGTTGTCTGTTCTTTGCCATGGTACTGTTTGCCGCACTGACGAGTGCTGTGTCCGTCATGGAGGCGGTGGTGTCCAGCTTTATGGATAAGTTTCATATGACACGGACGAAGGCGGCTGCGGTCGAGACAGGAGTCGCCCTCGTTGGCGGTGTGATCGTGTGCCTTGGATACAACAGGCTGTATTTCGAGGTTAAGCTGCCAAACGGGGCAGTTGCGCAGATCCTGGATATTATGGACTATATCAGCAATAATTTCCTGATGCCGCTTGTTGCAATCGGGACATGCATTCTGGTCGGCTGGGTGCTGAAACCGAAAGCTGTCATCGAGGAGGTGGAGAAGTCCGGCAGCAGATTTGGCAGAAAACATCTGTATATCGCGATGATCAGATACATCGCACCAGTGCTCCTGGTGATCCTGCTGCTAAAATCGCTAGGAATCCTGACGGTGATCTAGATCAGCAATAACACTGAAACAATGGAAAGCTGAGATACAGTTCTACAGATTCTAGCGTTACAGTTCACAGGTCTGCTTGACATAAAGAAACCGGTGGTTTAGACTGAATACTGTCGAAACCACCGGTTTTCTTTACCCAAATATCTGGGATACCTTGTCAAACAGGTTCATATTTTCTTCACGGCGCATCATAGCAAGCATGCTCATGCCGAGAGCAGGTCTGCATAAATCTTTTTACGTTCCATTTCCGTTTTTCCGGCAGACTCCCTGCACAGTTTACTGACCATTCCCTTGGAAATGTCCAGTTTTGAGTCTGTCAGGTCTGACAGGAACCTCCGGCTTTTGTAATTCAATAGACTTTGCCTCCTTATTGTGGTGCATTTAGTTTTTAATTAGATAAGTGTGCCTGTACCTGTTTCAAGCCATTTTCGATTTTCTGCTGTAGCTGCAAGTGCATCAAGAGCTACACCATAAGTATCTTCAATTTTTCGACTGATTTTATAAAGTTCATTTTGCATTCTGGTCTGTTCTAATGCTAATTTTTCTACTTTCTTTTTTGTTTCGGATTGTTCTGCAGTCAGCTTATCCACTTTCTGATTTATCTCTTGTATTTTAGTTAAGAGTAAATCAAGTTTTTCACTATCTGTCATATGCTTATTCCTCCTGTGTGATCAGTATATCACAACTTAGATACAAAGTCTATTCAATTATCAAGGTGCTTTGTTTTGTTTGTTGATAAGGTTACAGTTCACTCCCCCCAATAAACCATTGTGAAATGTGACGAAATTTATTTTATACTTTTCCACAATAATTCCAGTCTTAAAAAGGAGAGTATCCTTATACTTTCTTTTTTACATTTATATGGGCACTTATCCACTAAACTGTTTTAGACAGGTTCAATTTTCCCTGAAAAATATACCGTTCTCCACAAATATTTCCAATAAAAACCATGTTATGCATCGTCAAAATGCCAGTATATGGTTTTCCCCGGATTCGCTTTTTCCGTTCATTTCTGATATACTCTTATAAAAAGCGGGGGCAGAAATGTGCAGCAGGATAATAGTAAAAATATCCCGGTCAGGGACGGGCTTATTGAAGCATTGGAAAAACAGATCGAAAAACAGGAGCAGATTATTGAAAACCAGGAGGAAACGATCAGGATCCTTAAGGAACACAATGATGAACTGATGGCGGTAATCAACAGACTCTCCCGGTCGTAACAGAAAGGCGGATTTTATGAACGGTTCTTTTGAATATATTACATCACTATGACTACTATAAGGAAGGATATAACCTGTACCTGCGTATGGAACAATACATGGAAAACCACCTCCTGTTTCTGCATGACCACAGAGTGCCGGCCACCAATAACGAAGCCGAGAGGCTGTTAAGGAGCTATAAGAGAAAACAACAGCAGGCCGTGACATTCCGGAGTGTCGAAAGCACCGACCACCTCTGTCAATGCATGAGCATGCTTGCTATGATGCGCCGTGAAGAAAATACGAACCTGTTTGACAGGGTATCCCAGATATTTGGGTAAAGAAAACCGGTGGTTTCGACAGTATTCAGTCTAAACCACCGGTTTCTTTATGTCAGGCAGACCTGTGAACTGTAACCCCAAATATACAGGTAGGGTATTATATTTTAAAAGAGCGCTTGCATTTAGCAAACGCTCATTGTATAATCTACTTAGAAAGGTTGATCGGAATTGATTTTCCGATTGCCCTCGGTTAGTTAAAATGTGTTTAAAGAAGTAGCATCTAACTTTGAGCGGTTGGGATGCTATTTCTTTTTATGATTGTCTAAATATGACAGAGCCGCAAAAACTACCAATAAAAGCGTAAGCACTTCTAAAGTATTCATAGGGCATCACCCTCTTTCGTAAGACTTGAGGGCAAATCATATCGGAAAATCGCATCCAGCTTTCGTTTCAATTATACA
>JAETQI010000054.1 GCA_021770755.1 Lachnospiraceae bacterium | reverse complement strand
GATAGACCAGAAACATCAGGAAGATTTACAGAGGCTAAGAGGCTTTCGCCTGCTTGATGATGATTTCCTCACAAAGTGTTTTGAGGGAGATACGGCAAGCATAGAACTGGTATTGCAGATTGTTCTGGAAAAGCCGGATTTAAAGGTGCTGGATGTCCGCACCCAGATATTTGTGGAGAACCTGCTGAACCGTTCGGTGAGGCTGGATATTCTGGCTACGGACAGCACAGGGGCAAAACTGAATGTGGAGGTACAGCGCTCCGACAAAGGAGCCGGGAGAAAAAGAGCCAGGTACAACAGCAGCATGATGGACGCAAACCTTTTGAAGAAAGGCGAGGACTTCGATAAGCTGCCGGAAACGTGGGTAATCTTTATCACAGAGAATGACATAATGGGAAAAGGGCTGCCGCTCTATCCGATTGAGCGGTGCTTTTTAGGAACCGGGGAAAGATTTGAGGACGGTTCGCACATACTGTATGTAAACGGCGCTTACCGTGGAGATACGCCAATTGGGAAGTTAATGCATGACTTCTCCTGCACAGACATTGAAAGAAGGAATGAAAGAAGTTGCGCTCCGTATGTTGGCGGCTGGCAAATATGCTTTAGAGGAAATCGTTAATATTTCAGGACTTTCTCTTGAGGAAGTCAAACAACTGAAAGTTGATAGGAGCGCATAGGCAGAGTTATAGAGCCGGAAAACTAAAAATGGTTTTCCGGTTCATTTTAAAAGAATCAACTTTCTTTTAGATTATTATAAAAAGGGATACTAAATTACAACTGTTTTTAGTAAATAGAATGGAGTACAAGATGAACCAAGTAGATATTATACTATAATGAAGTTATCAATGCGCTTTTAAATGATAATGTCCGCAGGATGAACACTTTTATGAATAGGGTAGCATTAAACACTTTCAGCTCATTCGACGGCGGAAATAAGCCGTCAGAACAGACGGAACCCGAACGTTTTTATCACGGATTTGTACTTGGCATGGTTGTGAATATGGCGGATAGGTACATTGTACGCTCAAATCGCGAGAGAGGTCAATACGAGCCTTGCCCGTATGGCCGCTATGACGTCATGCTGGAACCCGTCGACAAGGACGGTAAGGCGTTTATTTTTGAATTCAAGGTGCTTGACCCGGACGAGGACGAGGTGACGCTCGAGGACACCCTTGCGGCGGCGCACCGCCAGATTGCGGAGAAGAAGTATGAGACGGAGCTTGTGTCGCGTGGATTTGCGCGGGAGAAGATCCGCAAATATGCATTTGCGTTTCGGGGAAAAGAGTGCCTCATAGGCAGGTTGCAATTTTTCTCTCACCGTATTATACTATAACTATAGTACATGCCAGGGAGGGAACAGCGATGACAGAGGCGGAACTGGAGATCATGGAAACATTGTGGGCAAAAGGAGAGCCGTTATTTCTGGGAGAACTGTTGGAAGAGTTCAATGCCAGAACGCGGAAGAACTGGAAGAAGCAGACCATCAACACCTTTCTGTTCAAGATGCAGCAGGAGAATCTGGTGAGGGCAGTCGAGGGAGGGCGGTTTAAGCGGTATCTCCCGGTCATCACCCGGGAGGAATATCTGGAGGAGGCGACCCGGAATTTTCTGGACAGGAACTACGGCGGTTCGTGTGCCAGAATGCTCACGATGCTGAGCGGAGGGGAAAGGCCGGACGAGAAGGAGATCGAAGCGCTGCGGCAGATGCTGGAGGAGTGGGAGAAAAAATGAGATTATATGTCTGTATGACGGCGTGCGGAAGTATCTGCACACTGATGTATATCCTGTTGAACAGCGTCCTGCCGTATGAGCTCCCGCTGAAAAGGAGAAGAGGACTGCTCAGGGTGAATATCCTCTTTTATCTGCTGCCGCTCCCGTGGTTTACGGCAGAACTCAAAGTGATCCTGAGAACGCTGCTCGACATAAAGGGCGAAGAGGTGATCAACATATCATATAAACCCTGTCCGCATTAGAGCGTGTTTGAAAAAGACGGGTAAACTGAGTAGATTGCGAGGGCACTAACATGACAAAAGACACAGATATGACAGTCGGAAATCCATTTGTACTGATCGGGACGTTTTCCTTCTCGCTCGTCACGGGCAATCTGTTTCAGCAGTTTTATACATTTGTGGATACCATCATCATCGGAAAGAAGATCGGTGCGTCGGGGCTTGCGGCTGTCGGGGGAACAGAGTGGCTGATCTTTATGGTGAACGGGCTGGTGATCGGACTGGTTCAGGGATTTTCCATTCTGCTGGGAAACTGCTTTGGAGAAAAAAATGAGCAGCGTTTTGCTGCCTGTTATCATATGTCCAAAAAGATCTGCGCTGTTCTGGCGGCCGCGCTGACGGCAGTCTTTTTGCTGATCTCGGGGAGCATATTGAGAATGCTGGGCACAAAAGAGGAAGTGTACCCGATGGCAAAGACGTATGTGGACACGATCCTTCTGGGGACACCGTTTCTGGCGTTTTACCAGCTATTTTCGGGGGCGCTCAGAAGCCGGGGGAACAGCCGGATTCCGCTGCTGGCGATGACGGTCTCGTCGCTGTGCAATATCATTCTGGATATCCTGTTTGTGAATGTGCTCGAATTGGGGATCGCGGGCGCCGCGCTGGGGACGATCCTCTCGGAATTTGTGGTAATGCTGATCTGCGGATATTATTTTTATCATGACGGGAGCCGGGCAGGGTATGACGGATCCGCTTTGGAAGACGAAAAAATGGTTATGAAAAGATTGTTCCAGATGGGGCTTCCCATGGCGCTGCAGAGCCTGATCACCTCGATCGGCGGCCTGATCGTCGTTAACAGGATCAACCAGTATGATCTCACCTTTCTGGCGGGATATACGTCGGCTGTAAAACTGTACGGGCTGCTGGAGATCGCAGCGTCCTCCTTTGGTCTGGCGGCGGCAGCGTACGTCTCGCAGAATTACGGGGCGAATAAAATGAACCGGATCCGGCAGGGCGTCCGCGCTGGCTTGCTCCGCAGTCATGGTTTTTGGCGGAAAAAGCATTCTGAGGCTGTTCATCGACACCTCCGCCGTGATGGACGAAGTGCTGGGATACGGATATGAATTTCTGGAGATCCTGGCAGTCTTTTTCCCGTTCCTGTATATCCTGTACATTCTGAGGGCTGTCCTGCAGGGCATCAATAACACGGTCGTCCCGATGCTGTCAAGCTTTGCACAGCTTATGATGCGGCTGCTGTGCGCGACGGTGCTGACACGGTTCATCGGATATGAGGGGATCTTCTGGGGCGAGGTAACGGCGTGGCTGTTTGCGGATGCGGTTCTCTTTGCCGTATATCGGCTGGAGATGAGGCGGATCAGTCAGGGGACGTAATTTTGAGAATTTCTTGAGAATCTCTTGAGAATTCTGTGGTATGATAAGAACAACAGAGTGAGGAGAGTGCGTGTGCATGAGGCGGAAGCTTTTGATCGTAGATGACGAAAAGGGTATAGTGGATATGCTGGCGGGTTACTTTGCGGCGTGGTATGATGTGCTGACTGCTTACAGCGGCGGGGAGGCGCTGCAAAGGGTGGCAGCCTGCCCGGATCTGATCCTGCTCGATATCAACATGCCTGGGATGGACGGGCTTGCGGTCTGCCGCAAGATCAGGGAGTATGTCACATGTCCCATTCTGTTCCTGACAGCGCGGGTGGAGTCGGCAGACCAGATCGTTGGTTTTCGGGCGGGCGCGGATGATTATATCGTGAAACCCTTTGATCTGGACGAGCTGGGGGCGCGGGTCGCAGCGCACCTGCGGCGGGAACAGCGGCGGCAGGGCAGTATGACGGTGCGTTTTTTTGGGGAGCTTGCGATCGATTACGGTGCGAGGACGGCCGCGGTCAACGGTGTGCAGGTGCCGTTTTCCAGAAGGGAGTTTGACATCGTGGAGCTGCTGTCGCTCAATGCGGGACAGGTTTTTGACAGGGAGCGGATCTATGAGACTGTCTGGGGATATGACGGGGAAGGAAACAGCGACACGATCATGGAACATATCCGCAAGATCAGGGCGAAGCTTGCAGTGCATACGCGCCATAGTTATATCGATACAGTCTGGGGGTGTGGTTATAGATGGAACGGTTGAAGAATATGGGACTGAGACGTTCCTTTTTTTTGCTCTCAGTGCTCTGCCTTGCGGCTGCGCTGTTATTGACTTACGGGGTTTACCAGACCTGTGCGAGAGTCGCTGACCGCTATCCCACATACGGTGTCGTGATCACTTCCGACGGTATGGTGACGAGCATGGAGGCGCCGACGTCTGAACAGGAGAGTGTTCGGGAACTGCTGGGCAGGATCCAGATCCTTGCTGCTCTGATCATTCCGGTGAGCGGGTTGGGACTGGCGGGTATCCTGTTCTACCGGCTGAAGCTGCGGACGCCGATCGCAGTCCTGAACAACGGTACGGAGCGGATCCGCATGCATGACCTTGATTTTTCCATTCCCGAGGTTTCGGCGGATGAGCTGGGACAGATCTGTGCGGCGTTCGAGACGATGCGCGGGGAGTTGATGCGCACCAATCGGGAGCTGTGGCGGCAGGCGGAGGAGCGAAGGCGGCTCAACGCGGCGTTTGCCCATAATCTGCGCAATCCGGTCACCGTGCTGAAAGGAACGGTCAAAATGCTGCGCCAGGGAAACGGGGACGCGCAGGCGCTGGAGCGGCTGGAGACTTACACGCTGCGCATTGAGCAGTATGTGGAGGCGATGGGCAGCATACAGCGGCTGGAACAGATGCCGGTGCATTTTAAGACGGTAAATACGGACCTGCTGCGCGATGAACTGCTGGAGACGGCGAAACTGCTCGCGCCGTCGCATGAAGTGTCGGTCACGGTGCCGGACGCGGCGGATATGGAGCTGGATCATGGGATTTTTCTCACAGTGGCAGAGAATCTGATCGGAAACGCAGCGCGCTATGCGGGAGGGAGGCTGGAGATCTGTCTGCGGATAACACAGGCTTCTGATGAAAACAGACTGATCCTGTCGGTGTGTGACGATGGTGTGGGTTTTCCACAGGAGCTGCTCCAGAACGGACCCAGACCGTTTGGCAGAAAAGAGGCGGATGCGGTGCATTTCGGCATGGGGCTGTACAGCAGCCAGATGCTCTGCGCCAAGCATGGCGGGGAGCTTTTGCTGAAAAATCAGCCGGAGGGCGGCGCAGTGGCAACGGCGGTCTTTGGGATCAGGGCTGTAAAAAGCTTGACTCCGTTACTCTAATGTGTTAGTGTAAATATATACTCTAACACATTAGAGAAGGGGGGATATGCAATGGAAACGCCCAAAATATTTGAGAGTGAGTATCGTTTCTGTCTGATCCTGTGGGAGCATGAGCCTGTCGGCAGCGGGGAGCTGGTGCGGTTATGCGCGGAGCAGCTTGGCTGGAAGCCAACGACGGTCTACACGGTGATCAGGCGCCTTTCGGAGCGCGGTGTCTTAAAAAATGAAAACGCTGTTGTGACTTCTCTGGTTTCCAAAGATGAGGTTCAGGCGGCGGAGATCGATGAGCTTGTCGAGAAGAGGTTTGAGGGTTCGCTCCCGGCATTTGTGGCGGCGTTCACGAGGCATAGCAGGATCTCGAAAAAGGAGATCGACGCAGTACAGCAGATGATCGACAGCTACAGAGACCGTTACAGTGCTCCTGATGGGAAAGGGGGCAGCAGATGACTGGTATTTTCCTGAAATCTGTCAATATGGGTATCGCCGCAGGTTGGCTGGTGTTCGCGGTGATGGTCTTGCGGCTGATATTGCGCAGGGTGCCAAAAGGACTGATGCTTGTGCTGTGGGGGATCGTGGCTCTGCGGCTGGTGTTGCCTGTTTCCGTTCAGAGTGTCTTTAGCCTGATCCCGAGTGCGGAAACCATCAGTCCCGATATCATGGAGATGCAGGAGCCCCGGATCCACAGTGGGATCACTGCTTTCAACAGTGCAGTCAATCCGGCGATCATGCAGGCATTTGCCCCGAGTCCGGAGGAGAGTGCGAATCCTCTGCAGATCGTTATTCCTGTTGCTGCGGTCTGCTGGGTCGCGGGTATTGCTGTCATGCTGCTGTATGCGGTGATCCGCTACTGGAGGCTGCTCGGACGTATTCGGACTGCCGTGCTGGTACTGCCTGGTCCAGGGGGTACTGTCGGCGCGGCGCGGGTCTGTGCATATCAGAGTGAATATGTCGATTCGCCGTTTGTGCTGGGATTCCTGCGTCCCCGCATCTATCTGCAGTTTTGCATGGCACCGGAAGATCTGGAATATGTCGTCGCGCACGAGCAGGCGCACATCAGACACCATGACCAATGGTGGAAACTGGCCGGTTTTTTCCTGCTCTCTCTGTATTGGTATGATCCTGTGATCTGGGCGGCGTACTTCCTGTTCTGCAGGGATTTGGAGCTTGCCTGTGACGAGCGGGTCGTGCGGGATCTTGGCGCGGCGCAGCGGGCAGATTACGCGGAAGCGCTGCTCTCCTGCAGTGCGCGGCGCAGCACGGCGGCGGTCTGCCCGCTGGCTTTTGGGGAGACGGGCGTGGCGGAGCGTGTGCGGAATATACTGCATTATAAGAAGCCTGCGTTCTGGCTGATCGTGTTGGCGGCGTTCGTCTGTATGGCTGTTGCAGTCTGTTTTTTGACCGACCCGAAAGAAGATATTGAGGAAAACATGCAATGGGATGTCCGCCCTGCGATCCTGATGGATTCGTCCAGATACATCGATCCGTATATGCCGGCGTCGAAACTTCCTTACGGGTATGTGTATGCCGGGATATTGGACGCGGCGCAGGCCAATGACACGGGATTGGAGGGGTGTGCGTATTATACAAGTCCGTATAACAAAGATTATATGTATGTGTATCAGGAGTGCGGCATGCCGGCGGGCACGCATGAGATCGACTCGGCACTGCGGCAGTACATGTATCAGCCGTGGCTCAGGGAAGGAAGCGGGGACGGAAGGAACCGGCTGACACTGGAGGAGGTGCAGCGGCTTTCCGAGTTTGGGGAGGAACTGACATGGACGGATTTCATGCAGTGGTATGATCATGTGGAGACAGGGTCGGGGCTGTATATCCAGGTGTATGAGATCGATGGGACGTTTTCCCTCTGGATCGGCGGCGGTCTTATGACGGATGCGCCGATGTATATCTATCTGCAGACAAATGCGGATCCGAAGGACCGCGTGGAGATCCGGACACAGGATGTTTGGGCGTTTATCGGTGCGCATCTAGTAGAAACGGGAAACCTGGATGGTGGTCTGTCTGCAAGGTGAAGGGAAGGCCGCGTCGTGATAAGTGTTGCTGAAATGTATGAAAAACGGTAGAGTTATTATAAGGCAATGCAGGGCGGAATGGAGGAGACGGACATGGAAGTAAAACATGGACTGGGTTATCAGAATTATGAGAAGATGATGTTAAATCATATATTTTATATTGACAAGACGGATTTTATCAGGGAATGGTGGGATTATGCGGATGAAGTCACGTTGATTACGCGCCCGCGCCGGTTCGGGAAGACGCTCAACATGAGCACGGTCGAGTGTTTTTTCTCAAACCGATACGAGGGTAGGAGCGATCTGTTCGAGGGGCGCAGGGTCTGGGAGGACGAGGAGCTCCGGACGTTGCAGGGAACCTATCCTGTCATTTTCATGTCCTTTGCGGGGGCAAAGTCGGGGTATGACGATCAGGACGGGAATGTTGCCAGGAAGATCAGGGCAGATCGTATTTAACCAGTTAGACGGCAATACGAATGCGATCTGGAGCTTTCTGCTCGCATCAGGTTACCTGAAAGCGATCAGCAGGGAACCGCTTCGTGCGGACAGGACAGGCGATGTGAAATATACGCTGATGCTCACGAACAGGGAGGTCTGTCTCATGTTTCAGAAAATGGTCAGAGACTGGTTCGGGAAGGACGATGTGTCGGCGTATTACAATGAATTCATCAACGCCCTGCTGCAGGACGATGTGCGCAGGATGAACACGTTCAGCTATTTTGACACTGGAAAGAGACCGTCGGGGGAGACGCACCCAGAGCGTTTTTATGCACACGGGCACCCAGAGGAAGATTGTCAGCATGCGCTGACGGGTGCCCGGCGAACGAGTAGGGGAAGAAGGCTCTTCCCTACTCGATTCACGGGTTCGTGCTCGGCATGATCGTAAATCGAGTAGACCGGTACAGGGTGACCTCGAACCGCGAGAGAGGAGAAAACGAGCGTTGCTCGTTTGGCAGGTATGATGTGATGATAGAGCCGTTTGACAGAAAGGAAAAGGCGTTTATCTTTGAGTTCAAGGTGCTCGACGAGGATGACGATGAGAAAACGCTCGAGGATACAGTGGCGAACGCGCTGGTACAGATCGAGGAAAAACAGTATGAGGCAGCACTTATCGCCAGCGGTTTTGCGCCGGAAAATATCAGAAAGTATGGCTTTGGATTTCAGGGGCAGAAGTGCCTGATCCTTTCGCTGCAACGTCGGTATGTGCAAACACGCTCTGGGAAATATTTTACTTGACTTTTAAATCTTACAAGCGTAATATTAAGAAAAACGCGAGGAGCTGGTCGAATGTATAGAAAAGATGGCGATGGTCAGGCAGGCATAGCCTGTTTTAGAATAGCGGGTTATTTTCTGATTATGATGATGGTTATGGTCATGATGCCGGCCTGCAGCCGCCAGCCGCAGGAGGCGCCGGAGATCGTGCTGTTTGACAGCAGCGGTCAGATGCCGCCAGAGGTGGAAAAAGACGCAGGAGCACAGCAGGTTGCAGCGCTCTGGCGCGCGGTCTGTGAGGAGTCTGCGCAGGAAGATCTGGTGCAGGATATGGTCTGGCGGCTGGGGGAGAACGGATACGCCGCAGTGGACAGCGGCAATCAGATCGATATGACGAATGCAGAACAGGTATTGGCATTCTGCAGTGCGGTCGATGCAGGGGAGACTGCCGAACTCTCCATCATCGAGGTCATCAGTATGGAAGGGACGGCGTGCGGATTCCGCAAATATGATTTCAGCACGGAAGACGGCAAAGTCGATGTCGTCAGGGGATACTATCGTTTTGACGGGGATGGGAATCTTCTGCACGAGGATACGGTGCGTTATCCTGCGGATGTCTGGCAGTATACAGAGGAAGGGTATCTGATATTCGAGGGGTGTTATTTTGCGGATGATTATTACATTATTTCCCTGACGGATGAGGCGGAGCACACTGCACTCAGGGTGGCGCCGCTGGATGCCGGATACAGGGAGCTGTATCAAAAATACATTCAGCCTGTCGGTTACGAGGACAATGATCTGTTTCTTGTCAACTGGAGCGAGGAGGATGGCATTGGCTTTGGAAACCTGGATTTCTACGATCTTTTTGACAGGTTTTATCCGATGGCCTGTCAGAAGCCGAGTCCCTATACCGCCTGCGAGAATCCGGGAGTCGGATTTGTATACAGGATCACAGAAAGCGAATTTGAGCACGTGATCACGGCTTATCTCAATGTGGACCGCAGCGTGATCCGGTCAAAAACGGTTTATTTTTCAGAAGATAAGTCCTATGAGTACAAGCCGCGGGGGCTTTATGAGGCCGGCTGTTCCAACATGCCTTATCCGGAGGTCGTAGGATGCGCTGAGAATGCGGATGGGACGATCACACTGACCGTGAACGCGGTCTTTGCATACGAGAACACATCGAGGGCATTTACCCATGAGGTTGTGATCCGGCAGTTGGAAGGGGGCGGGTTTCAGTATGTCTCCAACAGGGTGACCGGGGGAGACTGTGATGCGTGGTGGTATACAGAACGTCTGACGGCACAGGAGTGGGAGGAGGTCTATGCAGGCCATGCGTCTGAGGAAACCAGTGCGGCTGAGGGAGGATCGGAAGCGGACGATGTGTTCTGGTATCTTCCGCAGGCGGACAGCTGTCTGCTGACGGAGGCAGAGCGGGAGGAACTGCAGGACACTGCACTGGAGGCGGCAGGGAGGGCCGGCGAGGTATACCGGGATATGGAGATCGAGGAGGGGGCATCGTATGCTTCCAATGTCAGGGATTTTGGCACAGCGCAGTGCAGGGAGGTGACAGCGCTTCTGGGAGAGGCGGGCTTTGTCAGCATTTCAGAGCAGATGAACATGCAGAACTACGAGAAATTTGAGGCTTTTTACGATGCGTATATGCAGGGACGGGACGCCATGGTGACTGTTTTTGACGTGATGCAGGACGGACTGATCGGGGCGCTCACCTTTGTGTACAGAAACAATGGCACGGAGGGGGAAATTCAGACCTGCTATATAGGGATCGGCTGGCGGGAGGGCGGGGAACCCACGATAAAAAACACTCTGGTCAGCGACGTGGCGAAGATGCACATGACAGACAGAGGATATTTTATCTATACGTATGAGGAGCAGATCGTTCACTCTGATGCCAACCAGTATCTGCGGGTGCGGCCAATGTCAGAAAAGTGCAGGGAGCTAACTGAGAAGTATATATCCGGACTGAGTTTTGTGAACTACAATGCCTTTGCGGTCAACTGGGACAGCAGCGATGTGGAAAAGATCCTGATGCCCTGCATGTTTGAGGACATCTACCGCATCGATACGGGGAGGTTTCTGAGAGCTGAAAATGACCAGATACCGGCAGAAGTCTATGAGCGGATCATGATGACCTATTTTCCGGTCTCAAGAGAAATGCTGCGGTCAAAATGTGGATACGACGCGGCCAGTGAAAGCTATCCGTATGAGATGATCTTTGCGGTCCCGCATGCGCCGTTTGGGGAGGTCGTCGATTACAGCATCAACGCGGATGGCACGCTCACGCTGTTTGTGGAAGGGGTGTGGATCGATTATGACACGGACTGCGCTTTTACAAGCGAGATCGTGGTGCAGCCGTCTGCGGACGGTACATTTCGATACCTGTCCAACAGGATTTCGTCTGCCAATGACGCGTTTGTTCAAATGTATTTAGAATCTGTCATGAAATAAACTTTCATTTTGACAAGTCAAAATTAAAAGTTATTTCATGACAGCTCCTTATGATGGTTCGGGGGATATACCATGTTTTGAAAAAAGTGAAAAAAAAGTAAAAAAGTACTTGCTTTTTTCTGGAACATGGTATATACTGAATAACGTGCTACGGAGTGGAGCACAGATGAAAGAAATATTGATATAGCGCTATCGCCAAACGGTAAGGCAACGGACTCTGACTCCGTCATTTCAAGGTTCGAATCCTTGTAGCGCTGTGAAACCCTGGTAAGTTGTATTATCAGGGTTTTTTTAAAACTGTCGGCCGTTTTTTAGGAGAGGATCCGGGATCGCTGGAGACTGTCTGGCGGGTGTTGTTCGATGATCGATGGAGGCGGCGTACAGGGAAGCGGCGCAGATGATGGAAAAAATAAAAGGAAGAACAATTGTATGAAGATTGACAGACAGAGAGCCCTGGCGGCATTTGAAGCATATACGGATCAATATGACATCACTGACGAGAAAGTGAGATTAAAGATCGACCATACGTACAGGGTGTGCGCACTGTGTGAACAGATCGCTGCGCAGTCGGGAGCTGACGAAGATGAGATCGAACTGTCCTGGCTCACCGGGCTGCTGCACGATGTGGGGCGCTTTGAGCAGCTAAAGCGGTATGGCACATTTATCGATGCGCAGTCCATAGACCACGCGGAGTTCGGTGCGGATATACTGTTCAAAGAAGGAAAGATCAGGGATTATGTGGAGGATGCGTCGGAGGATGAGCTGCTCGAGAAGGCGGTCCGCTGTCACAGCGCATACCGCGTTCCCGGGGATTATACGCAGCGCGAGAGAAAGTTTGCGGATCTGCTCCGCGATGCGGACAAGATCGATATCCTGAAAGTCAATGTCATCGTTCCGATCGAGGAGATCTACAATGTGACGACGTATGAATTAAGGCACTGCAGCGTGACAGCGGCGGTCATGCAGGCATTTTTTGAGGAGCACTGCATACTCAGGAACCTGAAAAGGACGCCCGTCGACAATGTGGTCGGACACATCTCGCTGGCGTATGAGCTGGTCTATCCCGTGAGCTGCCGGATCGTGCAGGAGCAGGGATATCTTGAACGACTGATGGATTTTCACTCGGAGCTGCCGGAGACGAATGAGCAGTTTGCGAAGATACGCGGAAAAATGACGCAGTATCTAAGGGACCGAATGAACAAACGGAGAGCGGAATGAAGAAGACGAATCTGGACGCCCTGTCCGCCCAATACAGGATATCTGACTATAAGGAGCTCCATGCAAAGGTCATCGCGCTGATCGACAGCCAGAAGATCAAGCCGGTGAAGGCGTCGGGAAAAAACGGAAAGTCGCCGGCCCTTTACAGGGAGTACTGGATCATCGAGGAGAAGCAGGATCTGTCGCGGTATGTTGATGAGCTGAACTATGAGATCGTGCCGTCTATTTCCACAGACTATTACCGGGCGCACATCGACCAGTACATTCAGGACAGGCAGTGGGTCCTGCTCTTGAATGATTATATCAAAAAGGATCATTTTATGACGCTGATGTCAGAAAACGAGCGCAGCTTTGACATCTGGCACAGGGAGAAATTTTTAAAGCAGGAGCAGGGAAAAAAGATTTTAAAGCGATGCGGATTGGATACGTCGTTATTGAATTATTACAGGACGACGGAGCCGATCGCATATTACTGCGCGACGAGACAGACGCCGCAGAACCTGCTGGTCATTGAAAATAAAGATACATTTTACAGTATGCGCAAGTGTCTGATGCGGAGCGGGCAAAATGATGTGCATGCGATCTGCGGCACACCGATCGGCACTCTGATCTATGGCGCGGGGAAGGGGATCATCGCGGCATTTTCTGATCTTGAGATCAGCGGCGAGCCGTATATGCTGGCACAGGGAAACAGCGTTTTATATTTTGGCGATCTGGACTATGAGGGGATCGGGATCTATGAAGGTTTTGCGCTGACCTATGGCGAACGGTATGATATCCGGCTTTTTCAGCGAGCGTATGAGCTGATGATCGAAAAGGCTGACCGCATCGGTATCGACAGTCTTCCGCGCACGAAGGAAGGGCAGAACCGGAACATAGACAGCTTATTTTTAAGCTGTTTTTCACAGCGGCAGCAGGCGAAGATCAGGGCGGTCCTGGAACAGGAGCGGTATATTCCGCAGGAGATATTGAACATAGAGGATATGGTTTAAGGCAATGCAGTATGAATTTTTAAAGCAGTTTTCCAGGAGGATGAAGCATGTCGGAATGTATGCCCTGCTTTTGCAGAACAGCATGGCGAAACAGACATGGAAGCAGTACGGATTCGTAAAAATGGACGAGCAGGTCAACATGATCTTTGCAGTGATGCTGTATATCATGGAGCAGTCGCTCAGGGAGGAGAGCTGTACGATGGACGATATCGGCGCGTACATCGACAATCTCAACGCAGGCTTTTTTCAGAAGGATATGTCCTATGACGACTGCAAGAGGCTGGGCGATTTTATCGTGAATGTCATTCTGTCCAACGAGGGCAGGGCGATGTATTTTGACGGTTTTGACTTTGACGGCAGGGCGTACAGGAGTATGAACATCAGTTATATCGCAAACCGCATCATCTATGTGGATGAGGGTGTGAAGAGAACGTCCTACTATCTGACGGAGGACGGCTACAATCTGATGCTCTCCACACTGGAGATCGAGAATAACATGAAGCTCACGATCCATGAGATGATCTTCAAGCTCCATCTGGAGAAGCAGAGCTATGACAAGGCGGTCGACGAGATCAAAAATGTCTTTAATTTCATGCGGATCCAGCTACAGAAGATCGAGGAGGCGATGCTGCGCGTGCGGCGCAACGCGCTGAGCTATTCCGTGGCAGACTACGAGGCGCTCATGAACGAGAACATGGAGACGATCGGAGACACGAAGGAAAAGTTTACGGGATACCGCGAGATGGTCAGGCTCAGGGCGTCCGAGCTGGAACAGCAGAATATCAATGTGCAGAAGCTTGATGCCGGGGAGGAGGAGAAACTGGAAAATCTCCGCATCATCGAAGGGTATCTGAACAGGACGCTCGATGAGCACCAGAAGATCCTGAACCTGCATTTTGACTTGAAGCTGCTGTACGACAGGGAGCTGCAGTCGCTCGCCCAGATGTCGCTGATCCAGTGGTTTTCCATACGGACGGAGCTCTACGACAAAGTGCTGGATGATCCGCGGTATCTCGAAAACACGGACATCTTTTTAAGGCCGCTGTTTCACCAGCAGATCCCACAGATCTACAATCTGAATAAGTGTACGGGGCTGCAGCGCCCGATCCGGAAAAAGGCGGCGGAGGACGCGGATGAACTGCTGGATTTTGACGAAAAGCAGTGGCAGGACGAGCTGGAGCGCAGAAAGCGCGATAAGCTGAAAAAGTATGAGGACGCACTGGCATTTATCATCGATACCGCGCTGGAGAAGGGGAGTCTGTCGCTGTGCGGGCTGAAAGAGGTCCTGGACGGGGATGCGGCGGCGAGAGAGATCTGCATTCCGACGATCGATGTGTTCAAGGAGATCATGGTGGAGCTGATCAGAAACCGCGAGATCTCCATGGATACACTGCGGAAGGAAAAGAGCGAATACATCTCGGAGCAGGTAAATGATTTTCAACTGAATGAAATGCTGCTTAGCCTGACGGAACAGGGAGCGGATCATTCTGAAAAAAGAAGGAAGATCACAAAGATCATCACGGAGCGGTCGGACGATGGAACGGTTGTGGCGTTTGAGAATGTGACCGATGCGTTTGGCAATGAGAGGACGATCCGCTGTACGAATGTGGTCATAACCCTAGAGTGTGTTTGAAAAATGCTTTCCGTCAGATGTGCGTCACAGTTTGTGGGAGATTAAATCATCTTACAGATGATTGGCCAAATGAGGGAGGCGTAGCGGGCTACGTCGACTGAATTTGACGCAAATATCGCGCAAAGTGGTGAATACGACGCATACGCGTCGTTATATAGATGGCGGGAATGATTTTTCAAACACGCTCCAGTCACGGAGTGAATATGTGCGCATGATATGGAGGGATCGGTATGGCGTATGAAATGGAGGAGGTACGTCTCAGCCAGCAGATATTTTATTACCTGTTAGAGCATTTCGAGCTGAGGGAGGACGAGGCGGCAACGCTCTACAGGGCGTATGTGGAGAATGAGCAGGTGCAGCTTCTGGTCAAGAGCCAGGGGCACGAGGCGCAGAGCAGTATCGAGCGATACGGCGATGTGATCTATCTGATCCCCAGGGAGGAGAATGTCTTTCTGGGGTTCTCGAAGGCAAAGCTAAAGGAGATCCTCTGTAAATCCGGCGGTACGGACAAGGATTTTTACCTGTCGCAGTTTGTCATACTGACACTTCTGTCAGAATTTTATGACGGGCAGGGAGCGAGTGCCAAGTCGAGGGACTATATCCGGGTGGGCGAGCTGCAGAACTGCGTGGCGGACCGATTAAAGAGCGGCGTGGAGCACACGACGGATGAGGATGAGGAAAAGAATGGACTGGCTTTTCGGAACATGCAGGAGGCGTACGAGGCGCTGAGATCCGATGAGCGCGGTTCGAGGGCAAGGACGACGAAGGAAGGGTTCCTGCACCATATTTTCATTTTTCTCGAGAACCAGGGACTGGTCGAATATGTGCAGGAGGACGAGATGATCAAGACGACGAAGAAGCTGGATAACCTCATGGACTGGAACCTGCTCAACCAGAACAATTACCAGCGCATACAGAAAGTGATCCAGGGAGAGCTGTCATGAGTAAAATAAACGCGGTGAGATTTATCAATCTCAATTACAATAACAATACCATGCGCATCAGCGACGACACGTTTCAGATGGGCGGCAGAAGTACGCTGATGTCACTGCAGAACGGCGGCGGAAAGTCCGTGCTGGTACAGATGATGACGGCTCCTTTTGTGCATAAGCGCTACAGGGACGCCAAGGACAGACCGTTTGACAGTTATTTTACGACCGGCAAGCCGACGTTCATCATGGTGGAATGGAAGCTGGACCGCGGGGCGGGGTACTGCCTTGCCGGCATGATGGTGCGCAGGAGCCAGTTGACGGAGGATGACGCGGAGAATGCGCTTGAGATGGTCAGTTTTATCTGCGAGTACCAGAGCCGGTGCGGGCAGGACATCTACAATCTGCCAGTGGTCGAGAAAAGGAATAAGGAGATCGTGCTGAAAAATTACCGCGAGTGCAGGCAGTTGTTCGAGACGTACAAAAAGGATCGCACGATGCGGTTTTTCTGCTATGACATGAACAACAGCGCCCAGTCAAAGCAGTATTTTGACAAGCTTGCGGAGTACCAGATCTATTATAAGGAATGGGAGAATATTGTCCGCAAGATCAACCTCGAGGAGTCGGGACTCTCAAAGCTTTTTGCCGACTGCAGGGATGAGAAGGGGCTGATCGAAAAGTGGTTTCTGGATGCGGTGGAGAACAAGCTCAACAAGGAGAAGGACCGCATGAAGGAGTTTCAGAATATCATCGAGAAATATGTGATCTCCTACAAGGCGAACCAGTCCAAGATCGAGCGCAGGAACACAATCCGCCAGTTTAAGGAGGATGCGTCAGAGATCGCTTCGTCGGCCGGAGAATACAAGCTGGTGACAGACGCGGTGGAGGAGCAGGAGAACCGTATCGCCGGTTTCAGGGATCTGCTCGCGCAGATGGAGACGGCGCAGAATGAGGCGAGGGACGGGCTTCTTGCGGACAAGGAGGCGTGTGCAGGGGAGCTTGCGCGCATTGAGTACGAGAAGTATTCCTACGAGATCGTGAATCTTATGGAGGAGCTGCGTTTTCATGTGAGCAACCGCGATATGATCGGCGTGGAGCGGGATGCGCTGGAGATGGAGATCGCGCAGACCGAGCTGCTGCTGCACAAGATGGAGCTCGCAAAGCAGAGGGAGCAGGTGGAGGAGGCGGGGCAGGACGAAAGCCTGATCAGAGAACGCCTGAATGTGATGCGTGAGGGGGAGAGCAGGCTCGAGCCTGAGCGCAGGGCGCTCGGAAGGGCGCTGTGGGCGCATTACGGACAGCTTGTGAAGGATACGCAAGGACAGCTCGGCCAAAATGAATCTGCCCATCGGGAGGAGAGCCAGAGGATCACTTCGCTTTTGGAAAAACAGCAGTGGCTTGACGAGAATATTATCCGGCTCATTGCTGATATCAGCACTTACAGGGAGCGGCAGAATGGATTCAGCCGCGTAGAGGACCGCTTCAACGACGAATTTGGCGAAACCTTTTCCAGAAATATTGTCGGGGAGTATGAGCCGGGATTTCTGGATATCAAAGGAGAGCAGTTTCAGCAGGAACTTGCGGAGGAGACAAGAAGCTGTACTGCGCATAAAAAGCAGCTTGAGAGTGCGAATGAGCGCCATCGGTCGCTGCAGCGTGACATCGAGGATAAGAAACAGGAGCGCATCAGACAGGACTTTCAGCTCGAGGATCTGGAGCGGGAAAGGACGGCGTATGAACAGGAACTTTCCGAGCGGCTGGTCATGATGCGGTATTTTGGCGTCGAGCCGGGAGAGCAGTGGAACATGGACAGGATCCTTGCCGCGGCGGACAGGATGCTTGCCGGGTGCGAGCAGGCAAAGCGCATGCTCGAGAAGGAGGAGGACGCGCTGCAGAAGGAATATACGCGTCTCACACAGGGCAAAGTGTTCGAGCTTCCCAAGGATACGCTGGCACTGTTTGACAGGCTCCACATCAATGTCGTCTACGGCATGGACTGGTTGAAGAACAACGGCTATCCGGGACAGAGAAATGAGGAGATCGTGCGAAAGCAACCGTTTCTGCCGTATGCGCTGATCCTGTCGAAACAGGATATGAAGACCCTCTCCGAGCACGACAGGGAGGTCTACACTTCCTTTCCGATCCCGATCATACCGCGTGAGCGGCTGGAGGAGACGATGGCGGCACAGGCGGGAGGGCTGCTGGAGCTGTCGGGAGTCAGTTTCTTCATGTGGTTCAACGAGAAGCTGCTGGACGAGGAGGCGCTGCGCCTGCTGATCCTGGAAAAAGAAAAGCAGATCCGGCAGAAGAAAGAGCAGACTGCGGTGCGGAAAAGGGAGTACGAAGAATACTTTGAGAAGAGGGAGCGGCTGAAAAATCAAAAGCTCACAAAGCAAGCCTATGACAAAAACAGGGCGCGGCTGTCAGAAATGAAGTCGGAAGCGGACGAGACAGCCAGCGCGATACAGCGGTTAAAGAGCGATGCGCAGAAAAACGAGGAGCAGATCAACGCACTGATAGCGGACATCGCGAAGGAACAACATTATATAGAAAAGATGCAGAAGCGCGAGAAGCATTTTGACGCATTCCGCAGAGAGTATGAGGCCTACACGGAGTGCATGGCGAGTGTGAAGCGGTGCAGAAAAGAACAGGAGCGCCATGAACAGAACAGAAAGCTCGTCCGGGAGAATCTGGAGGCGGGCAGGGAGCGGCTCCGGAGCATAGAGAGCGCGCATGCAGAGCTCGACAGAAAAGTGCTGGAATACCAGAACAGGTACAGTACGTATGAGATGTATCAGCCGGCCGAAGGCGAGGGAGAAAAGACAGAAACAGAGCGCACGGAAAACGGGCATGCAGACAACCTGAATACAGCAAGTGCGCATGCAGAAAGCGGCAAAACGGAGGCTGAGAAATCGGCAATGGGAACTGCCAGTGATATTCAGATACCGAAAACCGCGCAGGAGCAGGAGGCGCGCTACGAGGCGATCACCTCCCGGATGTCCATGCAGGTGCAGGATCTGGAGAAGCAGCTACAGAAGACCTCCGCGCATCTCAACAAGCTGCGGAAGGAACTCGAGCGCCTGTCCAAAAAGTACGGTCTGTCTGAGTCCGACTGGATCGGGACGATCTACAGCGAAAAGGAGGAGATCCATCAGGAGATCCTGCTCGAGGACAGGAAAAACAAAATGAAGCTCAAGGACAGGCAGTGGAATGACGAGGACAAGGAGACTGCCGTCTGCCAGAGCCGCATCAATACAAAGAAGAAGGACATGTCTGAAAAGTGCGGCACGGAGGAGCCGCTCGCAAAGGAAGAGATCACAACAACGGAATTCGAGGCTGCGATCAACCAGATCCACTTCCGGATCCAGGCGATCGAGTCGGAGATCAGAAAGGCAGAGCAGCGGCTGAAAGGACTGGGCGAGAATCTGAGCACGCTCGCAGAGTACGAGGATTTTGTGTGCAGGCATGATCCGCAGTGGGAGACGGATATCACACTGCTCGATACAAGGGAACTCCGCGATTTTCAGGGCCGGCTGCTGCGCGATTACAGAAATCTGAAAGAAGAGCGCGGACGCAAAAAGAGTAAGCTCTCCGCATATCTCTACAAAATGATACAGAAGGAGATCTATCAGGAGGACTACTACAGAAAGCCCCTCGAGTCCATGATCTCGCTGACCGACAGCGCGTCCATGGTACTGGCACAGCTCGACACGACCCTGCAGTCCTACGACAGCCAGATGGAGAAGCTCGCGGTGGATATCTCGCTCGTCGAGAAGGAAAAGGGGCGGATCACGGAGCTTTTGAGCGAGTACTGTCAGGACGTGCACCGTAATCTGGGACAGATCGACAGCAATTCGACCATCATGATCAGGGAGAAGGCAGTCAAGATGTTAAAACTCCAGCTCCCGGACTGGACAGAGCAGGAGGGCATGTATCATCTGAAACTCAGTGACTTCCTGGACGAACTGACGACAAAGGGCATCGAGATTCTCGAGAAGAATGAAAATCCGCAGGAGTACTTTGGGACGAGGATCACGACCAGAAATCTTTACGACAGTGTTGTCGGGATCGGAAATGTCCAGATCAAACTGTACAAGGTCGAGGCACAGCGGGAATACCCGATCACATGGGCGCAGGCGGCAAAAAATTCCGGCGGCGAGGGCTTTCTGACCGCGTTTGTCATACTCACAAGCCTGCTGTATTACATGCGCCGCGACGAGACGGACATCTTTGCCGACCGCAACGAGGGCAAAGTGCTCGTCATGGACAATCCCTTCGCCCAGACCAACGCCGCCCATCTGCTCAGGCCCCTGATGGACATGGCAGACAAGATGAACACGCAGCTCATCTGCTTCTCTGGACTGGGCGGCGACTCGATCTACGGACGGTTTGACAACATTTACGTGCTCAACCTCGTCGCGTCCAACCTGCGCGGCGGCATGCAGTACCTCAGGGCGAGCACCTGCGCGGCGCGGAGGAGGAGACCATCGTGAGCTCGCAGATCGAGGTGATCGGGCAGGAGAGGCTGGTGTTTTGAGATATATGGGAAAAAGGA
The DNA here is from genome assembly GCA_021770755.1 of Lachnospiraceae bacterium. Lineage (GTDB taxonomy): Bacteria > Bacillota > Clostridia > Lachnospirales > Lachnospiraceae > COE1. The sequence continues at coordinate 9,668 of JAETQI010000054.1, read as the reverse complement.
GAATTGGATCATGGCAGATACATTAATATAAGATAGGAGAAATGGAGGATAACCTGTGAATAAGCTTGTAAATGTATCTCTAGAAGTGTATGATAGAAAAAAAGGAGATGACAATCATGCCAAACATTAAACCGATATCTGATCTGAGTAATTATACGGATGTATTGAAAGAGGTGGACATTTCAAAACGTGTATATCTGACAAGGGACGGACACGGTGAATATGGAATCTTAACAATGGATGAAATAGATGAGCTCGATTGGTATCGTGCAGCATACACACTATTTTCAAATTTGAAAAAGGCAGAGGAGCGTGCAGAGCGTGAAGGATGGATCGATGCTGATGATCTGGAAAAGGAATTGGGGGTATTTGAGGATTGAGGATAAAATACTCTCCTGATGTCCGTGAAAAATTAAGGCAGATGCGAAAATATGTCGGGCAAAACAAGATATCAAAGATTACAAAATCTATTCGTGGATTGATAGGTGCACCGTATAAATGCCCTGCTGTTGAGAATATGTTGGGCGTATCAAATCCATATTATTTTTTGCATGTGGAACAGTACTATATATTTTACAGAGTTGAAAATGATATTGTTTTTATAGCAGATATTTATAATGAGCGCGAGGATTTTATGTGGAAGATGTTTGGAATAAAACTGAGAACACAGGAAAGCCAGGATTATTGGGGAGAGTAACTGTATCTCCCCATCTTTCGCGATAGAATAGAGGAACATATGAATACAAGACAAAGTAATATCGAAAATATACAAAAGGGATTGTGTACAGCATTCATTGATGGCACTTTCAACTCGAATCTTGCATATAAGCCGGAATTTGTTTCCAATGACTATAAACAGGGTAAAAAAGTTTTGGTTTCGATTGAGCAGGAACTGGCATATTGCGAGGAATTTTTTATCAGCGTGGCATTTATCACAAAGAGCGGGATCACTCCGCTTTTACAGACACTCAAAGAACTGGAACAAAAAAATATACCTGGTAAAATTTTGACGACGGACTATCTGATGTTCAGTGATCCGGAGGCGCTAAGCAAATTGGTGTCATTGAAAAACATAGAACTGCGAATGTTTTGTACCAATTCTGAGACAGGTGGTTTTCATACAAAAGGATATATTTTCAAAAGAGAAGAAATTTATCGCATTATAATCGGCAGTTCGAATATGACATTAAATGCGATTACGAAGAATCGGGAGTGGAATACTAAGATTGTCTCAACAAAAGACGGGGAGATGGCGCAAAGTATTCAGACAGAGTTTAAGGCACTGTGGAATGATGAAAACACAAGGCAATACAGTGATTTTATAGAAGCGTATACTACAAAGTATAAAATCGTAAAAGAACAGCAGAAAACGGCGAAAGCGCAGCATGTAGTTCCGCTTGAAGCGTATACCTTAAAACCAAATAAAATGCAGGTTGCGTTTATTGACAGTGTTAAAAAGCTGCGGGCAAAGAATGCTGACAAAGCGCTTTTGATCAGTGCTACAGGCACAGGCAAGACCTATGCATCAGCTTTTGCTATGCGCGAGCTGGGATTTCGTAAGGTATTGTTTCTGGTACATAGAAATCAGATTGCAAAACAAGCGCTGTTGTCTTTTCAAAAGGTATTTAATCAAACGTTGTCTATGGGACTGGTAACGGGCAAGTATGAGCAGTATAACAAAGACTTCATATTTGCAACAATGCAGACGATGAGTAAGGCAGAGAATCTTGAGCGTTTTGACAGGAACCATTTTGATGCAATAATCATAGACGAAGCCCACCATAGTTCTGCCAACAGCTACAAAAAGATCATGGATTATTTTGAACCGGATTTTTGGCTTGGCATGACTGCGACACCTGATAAAAAAGATGACAATATAGAAGGAAGAAATATATACGAAATTTTTGACCACAACATTGCCTATGAGATCCGATTACAGCAGGCGATGGAGGAGGACTTGCTCTGTCCCTTTCACTATTTCGGAATTACAGATTTGCAGACGATATCGGATACAGGGAATTCCAAAGAAGAGCAGCTTGCAAATTTTCGTTATCTGACGTCTGATGAACGTGTAAACTATGTGATGAATCAGGCAAAGTATTACGGATTTAGCGGTGACCGCGTAAAGGGTTTGATTTTTTGCAGCCGTATAGATGAAGCTGGAGAATTGTCAAATAAAATGAACCAAAGAGGCTGGAGGACGATCGTGCTGAGCGGGGCGAACTCTGAGGAGGAGAGGTCCGAGGCGATTGAACGTCTTGCGGGAGATGAGTGTGAAGATGCGCTGGATTATATCATATCGGTAGACATTTTTTCGGAGGGCGTTGACGTGGTAGAAATCAATCAGGTGATTATGCTTCGCCCGACGCAGTCGCCGATTGTATTTATTCAGCAGTTGGGGAGGGGACTCCGCAAGGCTGATGAAAAAGAGTACGTTGTTGTTCTGGATTTTATAGGTAATTACAAAAACAATTTTATGATACCGATCGCACTGTCCGGGGACAGGAGCTATAACAAGGACACGATCAGAAGATATGTTATGGAAGGAAGCCGGGTTCTACCGGGAAGTTCAACCATTCATTTTGATGAGATCAGCAAAAGTAAGATCTATGCGGCGATTGACAGATTGTCAACACCGAGAAAAATGTTGATGGAGAAATATAACCTGCTGAAGGACAGGCTTGGAAAAATTCCGTCGATCATTGATTTTTATGAGTACGGCGAGATTGATCCGCTGTTATTTATAAGCTATTCAGGAACATATCATTCATTTCTGCAAATGGCAGATAAAGATTATCAAGTGCAGTTGACTGAGAATGAAAATGTGTTGTTAGAGTTTATCTCCCAGAATGTGGCGAGTGGAAAACGAGTATACGAGCTCTTGATGCTAAGGCAGTTCCTGAATTATGGTGAGCTTCGTAAAAAGGAAATCGAAGATGAGTTGAGAAGTGAATATCATATAGAATTGTCGGAGGAATCCTATCGGTCATCACTAAATGTACTCAGCGGCGGATTTATGAACACACAGAGTGAAAAGAAGAAATATGCGGATATCAACATTGTGGAATATCAGGCGGGCCGCACTTTTTCAAGACTGCATGCCTATAACCAGGGTGTGAAGCAGATACCGTTTTATCAGCAGATGAGTGACTTGATTCAATTAGGGCTTCGCAGGTATCAGGATATCTACTCTGTAAATCAGGATGAGATGGGGCTTAGCCTATATCAAAAATATTCCAGAAAAGATGTTTGCCGAATTTTGAACTGGGAGCGGGATGACAGCTCTACGGTATATGGATATAAGATCAAAAATGGGACATGTCCCATCTTTGTGACATATGAAAAGAAGGATGATATTGCCAGCAGTACAAAATATGAGGATGTTTTTCTGGCAAACAATCTGTTTAGCTGGATGACAAGAAGCCGCGTTTCACTCGACAGTGACGAGACGCAGAAACTGATTCATTACAGGGAAAACGGGCTGAAAATACTGTTGTTTATCAAGAAGAGTGACGGCGAGGGAAGCGATTTTTACTATATGGGAACGGCTGAACCGATTCATTGGGAACAGACAGCAATCAGCAATGATGACGGAAAGAAGCTCCCGATCATGAATTTTCATCTGCAGCTTGCGTGTAGTGTCAGAGAGGATATTTACCACTATTTTGTAGAATGAGGAATCGCAGCGAGATCGTAAACTGCCGCTTAAAAATCAGGCGTACAGCGGGCTATATAACTGATTTTTGAGTAATTGCTTTGGCAATTTGATATTGGGGAAAAGGACAAGCGGTATTAAAAGTTATTTTTGAACAGTTTCTTAGTAAGCAGAACAGGGATAATATGATAAATAAACAGCAAATTTAAACAATATACAGGAGAAGTAAACGTATGAAAACAATAAATGTAGTAGCCGCGATTATTATAAACAATAACAAACTCTTCGCCACACAGCGTGGATATGGGGAGTTCAAGGACGGCTGGGAGTTTCCAGGCGGAAAGATCGAGGAGGGGGAAACGCCTGGGCAGGCGCTGAAACGGGAGATCATGGAGGAGCTGGACACGGAGATTGAGGTGGGAGAACTGGTTGATACGATCGAGTATGATTATCCCAATTTTCATCTGTCCATGAAATGCTTTGCCTGCACGATCAAGTCGGGTGATCTGGTTCTGAAGGAGCATGAATCTGCCAGGTGGCTTGGAAAGGACGAGCTGCATAGCGTAGACTGGCTTCCGGCGGATATAGGGATCCTTGACAGGTGTGGGGAGTTGCTGGAGTGTGTTTGAAGAGTTGTCGTTATTTATCTGACAGGTATGCAATTGCTTCATAAGCGGAAAGGAGCAAGCGTGCAAAGTATGTTGAATTTATTGATTACATTTTGTAAGGCGTGTCATTCAAAGATTTATGCAAAGCGTGGGGATTGTTGGCATGACCGGTAGGCGGTGTCAAAAGCTCTGTAGATTTGTCTGCTATAGAATGGCGGGTGGGGTTTGCGCGTGCAGTCGCGAAATTGAATATGCAGGTATAGACTTTGGATAGAATCAAAAATGCAACATGATATATGTGCGATGTTACAAAAAAGAAACATTTTGGTTGACTTTGTTTCCTTTAGTGTTATAATAATAGTGTACAGAAATGGAGGGATGATCATGAATGAAATGTTAGGAAGCCGTATTAAGGCATTAAGAAGTGCAAAAAATTTCACCCAGGAGCAAGTCGCTGATCAAATTGGCGTCAGCAGACAGAAATACGCAAGGATTGAGAGCGGAGTTAACAGCATTACATTGGATATTCTCTCTAAAATTGCGAAGGTTCTGGACGTGACGGTAGGGGATATAACAAGGGTATTGGATGAAACTCCTGTAGCTGTATATAGAGCCGGAGAAGAAAGTGGATCTTCTAAAAAGATTTTTGATATGCTTGATTTGTTTTATGCAAATAAGCATATGTGCGAAAAGCTTCAGCGCAAAGATATGTTTTAGGGGGTGCGTGAATGCTGGACAGTAGAAAGCGAGAAATTCGTATAAAGGCGGATTCATTTAGAGTACAGTGTAAAACCAGCAGATATGGAATTATTGATCTGTTCAGGGAATGCGAAAGGTCGGGATATAAGTTATTGAGATATCCTCTTGGAGAAAGCGCAGATCTTGGATTTACCATTAAAAAGGATAATGATATCGTAATATTTACAAATAGCTGCAGTAGATTATCCAGAGAAATATTTACACTTGCCCATGAAATAGGCCATGTTTTTTTGCATTTAGAGGAAACAGATTCCTTTATAGATAATCGTGTAACTATTAATGGAGGAAGTACAGACGAAAAAGAGCAGGAGGCCAATTATTTTGCAGCTTGTTTATTAATGCCTTCGGAGGATGTGGGCAGGTTTATTGATCTGGAAATTCTGAACTTTCAGGAAAAAGGGTTATCAGCAATGGATATTGCACGAATTATGTCAGAATTCAGTGTTAGTTTTGACATGGCACTAAATCGTTTGGAAAGTTTGGGTGTTATAGATTCAAATCAGAAATTACGTCTTGATAGTGAGAAAACTGAGAAGAGAGTTGGAAATCTGCTTCGGAGTGTTGGTGGAAATGCAAGATTGAACGTATTTAGTAATGAGATTGATATACCGTATGAATACATTGACTATGTTATATACAATTATAACCATAACGCGGTACCGGAAGAGACATTGGAAAGGGTTTTAGCTTGTTATCAACTTGGCAAAGAGGATGTCATGGATAAGCTTGTCGAACATTCTAATGATAACGATGAGGATTTGGATGACTTGATAGGAGGTTTGGACGATTGAGAGCCTCTTATCACTGGCTCAGACACTTGGTGCATATTCATTAGTGACAAATGATATGAAGCAGGGTGGGCCATATATGTCATTGTTACAATTTGAAGATGATATTATGCCATTTACTTTTGCAGATGTTTTAATCCTTAGATACTTATTTGGCGCAGTAGACGGAAATCAAACGGTGAATGACATCTTAATTGGTCTTTCAAGAGTCAGGTAACAAAGTTTGTTAAAAGGTTCTTTAAGGATCCATACAGGCATGAAGATGTAGTGTGGATAAAGAAGCTTGCTGCCGAAAATAATATAAATATAAAACAGAAGTTTACGACATTGAGTAAATTGTTATGATGAGTTAAGGATCGCGTAGAAATACAAGATCCTTTTATTGTGCAGAAAAATAGTAAGTAGGGATTCTATGCGGGAAGGCAGCCGAAGCCAACAGCTATGAAAAAGTTGGAAGGTATTCCATGGATAAGGAAACTGAATGCAAAAGAGCCGGTTGCAGAAAAACAGGATGATAATATTCCGGTTGCAGAATGGGGCGCACGGTTGCAAAGTGAACTTATTGCATTGACGAAAATGCAACTGAGTGATATGCTGACTGCAGTTCCGAAGTGAGGTTTTGTGCCAGGAGGTTTTATCATGGGCGAACAGGTACAGAAGGATTTTTTGAGAAAAAGAATGATAGAACTGCGGGAAAAAAAACGTGAGTCGCAAGCTGATATGGCGGCACTTCTTCATTGTAATAAATCAACTCTTTCCAGAGTGGAAAAGGTTGGTGATCCAACAAGTTATAAGAATGTGTTGAGTTATGCTGAAATGTATTGCGGTTTCCTGGGGCTAACGGAGGAATTACACTCTTATTATTTCAGTCGTAAGAAGTAAGCGTATGCTGATGAATCAGCGAAGGGAGAAGATCAGATGGCTGATTGCTCACGGAGCAGATGTAAACCGACGAGATTGCGGCAAGTATTATTTTCCGCCGCTTTCACATTCCATTCAGAGTAATGATTTTGAAATGTTCCAGTTCCTGCTTCATGATTGCAACGCCAATCCTAATATTGGCAGCAGAAATCCCTATGATGCGGGCAAGATAAGGCAGAAAAATGATGGGAATATGCCGCTGATGATAGCGGCATGGGACAATAAAATCCAGTATGTTAAGGAATTGTGTGCTGACGAGAGGACAAGCCTTAACCAGCAGGATGGGAATGGCTTTACGGCACTGATTAAGGCGTGCTATTGGGGATGGGTTGAATGCAGGGATATCATCATCGAGGCCGGTGCAGATCAAAGGATCGTTGACCGTGATGGATATACCACAGAAGACCGGTATCAAGAATGTGCGGACCAGATTATGAAAACGAGCAAGTCCGATACCATTATACTCTTCGATGGAGATAAAACACTGACAATAGAAGACAGCGGCAGGGCAGTTTTCGGGTATAAAACACATTTATATGATGGGAATTTTTATACCGGATACCAGGCGTGGAAGCAGACTGAAGAGTTTAAGCAATGTGTATTTGATGACCTCACAGAAATGCCTGTTCATTTTAATGAGAAGATGAAAAGCGCTGTCACGGAGGATTCCTTTATTTTGACTTCCGGACATGAAAGGGTGTGGAAGTTCCTTGCGAAGCAGTTGAATCTGGATTTCTTCTATGGGGCACAAATGGCGGCGGAGACGAAGCTTTTTATTGCGAAACGTCTTCAGGAGGCAGGAAAGCGCGTGATTGCGTATGGGGATGGAATGAACGACTATTTCATGCTTAAGCAGGCCGATAAAGGATATCTTGTCACGAAGCAGGATGGAACCATCAGCAGATCATTAAAGGGGAGAGATACGGAGGGGTTAATCATTGTTTGAGTTAGAAAAAACGGAAGAGATAAAAAATCTAATTGCTATAACAAATTGCCATAGGATGCAAGTTTCAGACATATGATCCCAAACATGAAGAGTTTGTAAGACCGGAGACAAAAAATGTTATTCTTGCAGATTCGGTCATCAATACAGGAAAGACGATTCTGGAGATTCTGGATCCAGACATGAAGGTTGCCTGCTGTGTGATCAATGAAATGGCACTGCCGATGTTTGAGAACTGCTTATATACGGTAAGAGTGTCAAAAAACTCATATGAAGGCAAAAATGTAAAGAAACAGAAAGGTAGAATTGGTTCGGATACAACGATGCGGCTGTTTCATCGGCTGTAAAATATTTCAACTTGATATGATTTTGGAAACTCGATATAAGAGGGCTATACACATGATGATATACACGACTAATAAATGGAAGGGCTACGGGAAGCAGAATTATTTTACCTGAAGGTTTTCGCACTTTTGATGCAACTTTGATGCAACTCTGATACAATCATGATGTATTTCCGGTATAAAATACATATAGTGATACTCCCGAAGTCTCTTGGTGACGGTACGGCACTGAAACAGGAGAGATTGCGGGAGTATTTTATTGCAGAAAATGTCTGATTGTGTCATCAGATGATCGTGGGTGCAGAGAATACAGATGCAGTTTTTGGCGTGGGATCGATGCGATACAGATATTTGCGCAATAAGTGCAGGAAATACAGATACAGCTTCTGGTGCGGAGGAAACAGAGATGAGAGGTAAGACTGGAAAGATTGGAAAACTTTTGATGATGGTGTTATGCGCAGGAGTGCTCTTCGGCTGTGCGACGTGCCAGGATGCAGAGAGATTCGCGGGGGAACAGGAGACAGTGCAGAGCGTCCTGATAGAAGACCAGACGGAGACTGGGGAGACTGCCTCTGAGGGGGCATCACAGGAGAGCGGAGTGGAGGTGTTTGAAGAGACGGAGTATTCTCCGGAGGAGCAGCTTAGGAAGAATGAGGAGAAATTTTATGAGGAAGCCGGGGATCAGGGGATCGGCCGGCAGGAAGCGGATACATATCTGCGGATCTTGATGGATGACAATATTTTTCAGAATGGAGCGATGGAGCTTACAGGTCTTCGGATCGCTGACATGGATGGCAATGGTCAGACAGATATGCTGGTTGTGGTGCAGAACGTACAGGAAAAGTACCTTTATGGTACTGGCGGTCTTTGGTTTTATATGAATGAGGATGAGCCGTACTGCTTTTATGAGGAAGAGTGCCCCTATTTTGGGTGGTATAGTTCATTCTGGGCAGATCTTGACGATGATGGCAATGTAGAGATCACATTCTGTGCGCAGGGAACCGGATGCGGCGGACCAGGGGATCATTACAAGGCGGTTTTTAAGTACATCGATCATTCTGTAGAGCGGATGCAACTGCCGTCTGACTATGATGAGGATCTTGAGGAATCGTACAGGGAATATGGGCTTAAGATTCGTGTATTTCAGGAGCCGGAGGCAGACAGCTACAGTGTCTATTGCGCCTATCTGGATGAGCAGATTTCTTTTCATGCGGAGAACAGTGAGGGATGGGATCTGCCTGATACGGTATGCCTGGCAGGCAGTAATGTGAGAGGGTTTTATGATCTGTGCGTGGCGGAGTATGAGGGGAAGAAGGTTCTGCAGGCATCAGAGTATCTGTGTGGGGAATGCGGTGTCCCGCATGGCGTTGCCGAGGCAAAATTTCTGATCACATGGAATCCGGACGGCACGCCGCAGGTACTTAAGTGGTGGTTGGAGGAGTACAGTGCCCCCTATGCAAACTGGCGTGAGAGCCGGATCTGCTACGCGGACGGTTATTACTACTATGTCAGCCAGATGGATCATTATTATCTGTATTAGGTAATTGCATAACTAAAAGGGAAAAGTTATCCACAATGGTAAAATAGAGTTATCTTATTGAAAATATTTTCTTTCTGAATATATAATTGTTAAATTGATACTTTAGATAT
>JAETQI010000053.1 GCA_021770755.1 Lachnospiraceae bacterium | reverse complement strand
ATAAAATAATGTGCCAAAAGCGTCCAAAACTATATGCCTCATACCATTGTTAAGTGCTCTGTAAGGCCTGTTTTAATCTGACGAAGAAGGCAGCGTCTAATTTGCCGGATAACACTAAAGGCAACCCCACCTCGCTCCCGTCAATAATCAGTTCAAGGATGTACAACATCCGCTTGTCTCTGATTTTCTTTGCAAGCCACCCTTTGAGGACATCATGGTCAATACTCTCGAAAAAGTGTCGAATATCCATCTTGAGGACATATTTGCAATTCTTTTTGTCTGTCTGAATCCATTTCTCAATGTACCGTTTCCCGTAGTGTGCCCCACGGTTCGGAACACTCCCGCAGGAAAACTCATACATCCCTTTCATGAATATGTCATAACAGGCAGCGACAACGATGTGATGAATCACCTGCTCGTAATTATAGCGTGGTTTCTCAATCATTCTCGTTTTCTTGCTTGTTCCCTCATTGATGCACACCTTTCCGTGCCTCGACGGTTTCCATGCCTTTTCCGGATGCGGTACGTCGTACCATTCCGGTGCTGTGTTCTCAAGCTGCTCGATGACGTTCTCAACATGCTTTTGAATGTTGTTCGGGTCTAATATCACCGCAACGTCCGGACGCTCTGTCTTGCCCTTTGCTGCCTTGTGAAATTTCTTCTCAACATTGCTATGCTCTAGCATAGGCTTGTACAGGTTATTGACGGATTTGTTTCCCATTCTTTCTTATCACCTCAAGGTCTTTCTGATGCTCTTACTCGACCCTGCCTGCATCGGTACAATTTCCACTGGTTAGATGTATTCCAACATCCTGCGGTGTAGGAAAAAGGTGTGCTTTTGATTAAACGCTCCGTCATTTGATAAGATTGGCTCGCCACGATGTTCGTGTTCACGTTCGTCGCAGGGTTGTTCACATTCCAGTACGAGAGACCGCACTTCGACGCATTACTGCGGTTGCCACCGAACAGGGCAAGGACGCACACCGATTCCCCTATCATGTCAAGGTCATCATTTTTTCATGTCGGAGATTTTATCACAATTTTTCCCGTTTGTGTCGGTCGCTCGCCCTCTTTCCAAAATCATGGAAAATCCCGCTCCGCTCAATGCTTCGGAGGGTAAACCCTCCGAACCTCCCTTTGCGGGGGAGTAAACTCCCCCGTTCCCCCTCGGCTGCTACGCAGCAACAGGCGGTTTGCAAGAAAGGCTCGCCACGATGCTCGTGTACACGTCCGTCGCAGGGTAGTGCACAAGCCAGCACGAGAGACCGCACTTCGACGCAAAACCGCGGGAGCCACCGAACAGGGCAACTGCTACAATCGCATTGTTAAAATAGCATCCATCGCACTCATAAGTTGTTTCACTTCCGGACACAACGGTCGGAATCCTGCCGATGTCCGATGCCATTTCCATTTTTGAAATATATCCTCCGGATGTTCCCGTCACGGTCATTCCTGTGTTAATATATCCCTCACCTGTCGAATTGTACGGAGGAACAGGTTTTACATAATAAATTCCGTTAATCAGCAGCAACCCCCGCAGACGTTTCCAAAAGTTTGCGAAAAAGTTCTCGCAATAGAACACCTTGACCGCCTGTGTTGTCGATGTATAACCGAAAAACTGTCCTTTTCCGTTGAGTGTTCCAGTCTGTAAGAAATTGTCGGAGTTGCTGTTTCCGTTCCCGAACTTTCCCTGTGAATTGGTGCTCTTTGAAATCATCGTACACATTTCATACATGAGAACAATTTCCGAAAACGACTGCTTATCCCACCGCTCGCCATTCTGTTTTGCTGCGGTCGTCTCCTGCTCGTCTGTCATTGATGCGGTCGGTGTCTGTCCGGACAGAGAACGCAAACGACTATTGATGACCGTTCCCTCATACATCGGAAAATATGTCACGGGCAAAATGTTTCCATCTTCGTCAGTATGTGCGTATGCCTTGTATGTGTCATCATACTGGGTTTCGCAGAACACGACAAAATCATAGTTGTTCTTCGACCACCGTTTGACCCAAATCAGCGGAATCTCTGACATCGCATTTCCCCCGTATGATGTGTTTGCAATGTCGGACGGTGTTCCGTCCAGTTTGAGTGCATGGTTCTCATGATTCAGTTCATAGTCAACTGTTCCGTCTGTCCTTACCATGACCGGACGGTTGTTCTTTACAAACCAAATGTCTCCCCAGTCTCCATAATCGAACCCGCCTCCGGAGAAATTCATTCCTGCGGGTGTCATTCCGACCGCATCAAACAAATAGGTGACACGGGTCGCCGGATTGCTGTCAAGGCGGTTGATTCTCATTCCGTACCGCTTTGGTTTTTCCTCTGCCCCCTTGATGATTTTCCTTGTGTTCTCAAGAATCTCCTGTGATGTCGATTCTTTCGCCATAAATATCCTTTCACCTGCTGCCATTATTCAGTTACCTCCTCACTTTCTCCGGTGTTATCTGATGCGGTTTCTTTCTCTATTTCCTCAAAATAGAGTGTACCCGCTGAAATTCCCATCCGGTATTTGATTGCTGTTGCATCGTCCGTCAGTTCAACGGTTGTCGCCATCGCCTTAATTTCTGCGATGTACTCCTCGCCTCTTTTGACCATATCGTCATAGTAGGCTTTTGCATCCGTGTCCATGCCCTCTTTGATTTCTCTGACCTCCTCGATGTCAAATGCAACGGGTAACTGCATGAACTCGGTTGAACCGTTTCCGATGCGGATGATTCTGTGACCGCTCGTTGTGGTCTCAAGACCCAGTTCTCCGTCATCGAGAACTCTTTTCGCCTCCGTCCACTCGGCGGTCGTGCCTTTCTTGATTGTGATTGTAGCTGTCGCCATTTCCTTTCACCTCTTTTCTAAATTGTGTGTGACGTTCCTGCGATGTATTTGTCATAGTCTGTTGTGAACGGTGTTCCTCCCTTGACCAGTAAAAGGTCGGTTGATGACGGTGTTCCCCCGTCCACATTGACATTGATGTCCTTTTCCAGTTCACGGATGCGTTCATAATAATCTCTTACTGCAAGCAGAATCGCATCAAGTCCAGACTGTGAAATGATGATTCTGTTTGCCTCCTCCGTCGCTGTTAGACACTTCTCTGTCTGTTCGATTGCTGCCTCCATCGCTTCGACACACTTTGCGATTGCTTTTGCAGTGTTGTCCTCTCTCCGGTTCTCTCTGATTTCCCTCGCCCGCTCTGCGGTCTCTCTCAACCGCTCCTGTGCCTCTCTGATTGCCTCCGCTGCCTCAATATCGTTCTGTGTGTCCTGTGCAATCTGTAAAGCCTCTCTCGCTGCGTGAATGGTGTTCTCAAGCCTCGTATATTCTCCGGAGTGCATGATTTCAGCATCGTCTCTCTGTGACGGAAAAATCTCCATTTCAAAATTTGCACTGGTCAGCAACGCACCGTTTTGATATAACTGCACCTCACAAACCGCTGTTCCGTGTGCCATCAACATTCCCCTTGTGAGAGGAATGAGAGCCTCGTTTCCTAACCTCTTACCGTCGTTGTGAACATGCGTCCTGTCCGGCTTTGTCATGTTGATAATGACCTCCACATTGTCCGGTATCTCATACACGACACCGTCCTCCATGAGTGTCACTCCGACATAGCGTGTTCCCATATCCATTTGTTTTGCTGCGACTGCAAAATGCTGTGTGTCTCCGTACAAATCAACCTTAATGTGTCTTATAATCTCCATACTGTCTCACCTCCTCACGACAATTCCTGCTCTGTCTTTTGAACCTCCTCGAATGACAACCTTGTGTTTGCCAGTTCGACCTTGTTCTTTTCCCGTGTCTGCGGGTATTCGTAAAACTTCACGATGCGGTGGCTCTCTCTGATTCCCGTTGACTTTGAAATCAGCAGCACCGTGTCTCCCAGTGCAATGCTGAACACTTCCTTGTGCTCCTCTGACTGCTCCGCAAGATTGACAACGTCCGCTGTGTATGATTTATAAGGCTTTGAGATTTCATCAAGTTTCGCCTCTGCATCCTCTTTCAGTGATACAACGTCCGTGTATCTTTCATCTTTCCACGTCATTGTTTTCACTTTTTTTGAATACTGATAATTTTCGATGTAATTTTTCCCACCTACATTCAGCATCAACCCGTCTTTTCCGACCGGAATGAGCCTCGTTGCAAAATCGTATGAATTTGACTGCACCTGCAATTTTTTGAGATTCAGACGTTCGATGAAATATGCTCCCCTGTCCTCACCGTACTTCTCATATATTGAAATCTCTTTACAGATAGAATCAAACACAATCTCGCATCTGTATGTTGTGATTGCCTGTTGTGCGACATCCCATGCGGAACAGTTCTGCTCAATGCGAACTGTCCTTTTTTTCGTGACATCGCACCGGATGACCCTCCACCCTGTTCCGGACACTGCCTCGGTCAGACATTGCTCCACTGTCTTTTCAACCGTCTCGAATCCCTGCGGGTACTGCTTGCCCTCCAGTTCCTCGACGTTCAATGTTCCGGTGCATTTGAACCATTCCCCGCTCGGTTCAACCTGTTTGATGACAAATTCATCCTTGTCGGTTCTGATGTAACCCTCCTCTTTGATTGAGGATGCAAAACGGTTCGTCCTGCGGAACTCAAACGTGATTTCCTTGTCTCCGGTTTTCAGCGTGCTCGTGATGCAGGTGGCTTTGATCCCGGACAATATACACACTTTCTCATGTAAATCGTTGTATAACTCCATTCTGCTGCCTCCTATAACCACATAGGCTTATACTGTAATGTGATGATTGCGTTCCGGTCGGAAAATATGAGGTGATGTGCCTTTTTTGCTCCTGTCAGCAGATACGGAAATTCCATCAAATACACGTCTCCGAACTTGTTCTGACCGTCCATTGTGACGAATCCGGTCTCACCGTCGATGATGACCGTCGAACCTCTCGGAATCGTGCTGATGACTATTTCTCCGGACGGAAAACCGTTGATTCTCAATTCCTCAATATATTCCGTCGCTGTGATTGTCAGCTTGCACGGTGTCGTTCTGTTCCCTGCTGCCTCGAACTTCATTTCATGCGTGTTCTGCCATTTCAATTCCACCTCATTACTGAACCAGTAACCCGTGAATTTGAACTCCGCTGTGTACCGCTCTTTTGTGATGGTCTTGTTCAGCGTGTTTCCCGTCATGTACCCTTTGAAGTGTCTGCTATATCCGTCAAGCGTCAGAACAACTCCCTTTTGCAGTTCTGCGTTGAAGTCGCTGACATGCCTCTGCACCTCGTCTCTGTTCCTGCCTCTGAATAACACCTTGACCGTCAATCCGGACAACGGTGTGTATGTCTCCGATTCTGACGGTGTCAATGCCCCGTCGAACATTTCCACCGTCACATTCGTCTGTGGAGGCTCGAAATCAACTGTCAACTGTTTCGCATCGAATGAACGAATGTCCTTGTCGTCAATTTTCATTTCTTACCTCCGTTTCTTTGTTGCTATCGCAAGATTATCACTGACCTTTTCGGTCGTCCGGTTCGCCACCTCGTCACCGTCGATGTAGGTGTGAACCTCTATATGATTGTTTACGCTTTGATTGATTGCTTTCAGTTTCCGGTCAAGCATTGAGTTCAACCGCATGTAAAACTCTGCCAGAGGCAAAATTGCCTCTGCTCCTGCCTCCCCTCCTACCATGAGCCTCGTTCCGTTCATCCCGAACACGGTCGGATTCATCATGATACCGCCTGTTCTGTACCACTCCACTCCGAAATGCGGAACTGACGGAGGGTTCAGACTGAATGAACCGGATATTTTGAAATGAGGCAGCTTGATACTCGGTAACGACCAAGAGAAATTGAAAAAGCCTTTGATTTTCTCAATCGCTCCGGAGACGACGGACTTTGCAGCCTCCATCTTTTTGGAGAACTTCGACCGTATGCTTTCCATGACCGAACCGACCGTTGACAGTGCGGAATTGAGTTTCGTCGAAAACGCTGTCTTTACTGCGTCAAGTTTCAACGATATGCTGTTTTTCGCTGCCTCTATTTTTGAGGTCGCTGTCGCTTTCAAATTCTCATATCCGGATGACCAATTCGACTTGATGCTTTCCAGTTTTGAGGAGAAATTCGACCGTATTGTCTCTAACTTTGTGGCGACATTGCTCTTTGCTGCCTCCAGTTTCGACGCTGCTGTCGTTTTCAAATTCTCATATCCCGCCGACCAGTTCGTTTTGATGCTCTCGACCTTTGAACTGAATTTCTGTCTCAACGATTCCAGTTTTGAGGATGCGTTTGCGTTCCACTCCGACATTTTCGTCGAAATAGAGGTTTTCATGTTCTCCCATCCGGTCGATACTTTTGACTTGACCTCATTCACTTTGTTTGAGAAATTGGTCTTGAGCGATAACAGTTTGTTGCTCGCATCCGTATTCCACTGCTGCATGGTCGTTGAAATCGTCGATTTCATGTGCGACCATCCCGTTGCAACATAGGTCTGTATTCCGGAGACTTTCTCGTGGAAATTTGTCCGGATTTCTGTCAGTTTCGTCGCTGCATTGGTTTTCCACTCGGTCATCTTTGTCGTGACGGTCGTTTTCATGTTTTCCCAACCGTCACGGACTTTTGTCTTAATCTCGTCAGTCTTTTCAGAAAACTTTGTCTTGAGTTCCGTCAACTTTCCTCCGGTCAGATTATCAACAAATGTGAATCCTGCGGAATAATAACCTTTGATTCCCTCCCAACCTGCTGCAACGATTCCTTTGATACCGCCCCCGTTTTCTTCGTAGGCGGTTTTCATGTTCCCCAGTTTCTCCTTTACAGTGTCAACTGCTGCCCCCATGATGTTTGATGCGGTCTCTTTGACTGCACTGAACGCTTTTGACGCAGCCTGTCCGATTCCGGAATTAAGAAATTTATTCTTTACCTCCTCGATTTTCTCTTTCGCACTGTTCAACGCTCCCGTGATGGTCTCTTTTATCTTCCCGAATCCCTCTTTGACCGTTGACCATAGCTTGTTCACTGCGTTTCTGAACGTCTCTGATTTGTTATATAAAAGCACGAATCCGGCGACCAGTGCTGCGATTGCGATGACGACAAGTGCAATCGGGTTCATAGACATAACGACATTCAATGCGGACTGTGCCACTGTCATCGTTTTTGTTGCTACCGTTCCGGCGATGCTTGCTGCTTTATGTGCTGCCATTGCTGCGGTGCTTGCAGTCGCCTTTGCTGCGTGTGCGACAAACCCTGCTGCCGATTTTCCCAAATTCAGCACGAATGTTCCCGCACTCTTTCCGGCACTCAACGCATTTGTTCCGAACGTCTTGACTGCTGTCGCTGCTGTCGGTGCTATCTCTTTCACTTTCTTGTAACCGTCAACAACACTTTTCACACCTTTTGTCATCTTCCCGAACGCTGTCGTGGCGGGTCCTATGGCAGCGACCACCGCACCGATTTTGATGACATTTTGAGCGGTCTCGGAATCCATATTCTTGAGCACGTTCGTCACGTCTCCGATGACCTCTTTCACGGTTGGCATGATGTCCTTTCCCAACCGCAGCAGTTCATTTCCTAAAGGCAAAAGGGAGGTCTGCAATTCTCTGAACTGGGTCTTTAACTGCGTAGAAAAAGAATTGTTCACCTGCTCCCCCGCTTTGACCGTCGCTCCCTCGACGTTCTCAAGTCCTCCCTCTATATCTGCAAGCGACAACACCGTGTCTTTCCCTAAATCCTCCCACATCGTTCCAAACAGGTCTACACCTGCGATGTTCTGTGAAATAGGGTCATCCATGTTTTTCAGTGCAACGAGGGTCTCGTGAAATGCCTGTGACGCTGTGTCTCCCCCTGCTGCAAACTTTTTCGCCATCTCGTCCGCATTTAGTCCGATTCTGTTGAACCCGTCCACTGTCGTGTCCGAACCGTCAACCGCTCTGATGCTGAACTCTTTCATTGCGTCGCCGACTTTGTCAAGATTAAACGCTCCGTTTTGTGCTCCTTGAATCAAATAAGCCATTGCGGTCTTTGCGTCCATTCCTAACGCTTGGAACTTCGGCGAATATTCCCGCATGGTGTCAAGCAGTTCTCCCGAATAATTCGCTCCGTTTTGGAATCCGACCGTCAGCACATCCATTCCCTCGCTGATGTCGTCAATAATTCCGTTGTTTTTCATGGTCGTCAGAGTTCTCGCCAGTTCCTCGTTCTCCGTTCCGAACATATCGGACATGGTCATCATCTGCTCGGCGATTGCCTGCTGCTGTTCAACAGACATGTCTTTCGCCCCTTTGATGTTCTGAACGAGTGTGACGACCGCAGACGAACAGTCACCCAAACTCTCCCCGAATCCATTTGTGTAAAGATTTTGAGCGACGGTCTTGAGTTTCTCTGTCTCCTCTGCTGTCAATCCCAACTGACCCTGCATCGACATCAAGTCATTTTCGACATCGTATGCGTTTTTTGCAACTGCGGTCGCCATTCCTGCAATTCCCGCAGAAACAACGGTCATCTTTTTTCCAAAACTCTCTATTTTCTCACCCGCTTTTTCACAAGCGGATGCAAATTCATCCAGTTTATGATTCTTTAATTCCTTGTTGACATTCTCAAGTTCACCCTCCATCTCGGTGAGTTTGGTCTTTGCCTCATTGACCGCAATCTTTTGTTTTGACAGTGCTGTCTCTGTCTTTCCGATTGCGGTCTCATTATCCTTGAACTCCTGCTTTAATTTTTCAAGCGTCTCTTTCAGTGCCTTTGACTGTTCGGAGTTCTTTCCCGTCGCCTTGACAGAATCCTCATAAGCCTGTTTCGCAGCCTCGACCTTGCCTCGCAACTCCTCCTGTGCTGTCTTTTGCTCTGAAAGCCTTTTTGTCAACAATTCCTGTTTCTCTGTTGTCAGAGAAACGATGTTCTTTTGTACTTCGATTTTTGCTGTGAGGCTTTGTGCTTTCGCTTTTAATGCGTCCGCTGCTGAACCGAACGACTTCGCCTGTGCCTGTGCCAGTTTGAACTCGCTTGACAGTTCTTTCATCTGCTGTGCTGCCGACTTCATTTGTGACTGGTAATCAGACGAATTTGCGGAAATCTTCACGCTTGTATGTGCCATCGGTTCACCTCCTCCCTTTTATGTGTTCTCGTTCACCGTCTCAAGTTCAAATTTCAGATATTTCAGCAGTGCGACAATGTCCTCTTTCATGCACTGCCCGTATGATTCCCGCAGGAGACGGATTGCGATTTTGACGACACGGTCAACAATCTCACCGCATGTCCTCCATGTGTTCTGCTCCTCCTGCTCCTCGTCCTCATACCCGTTTTCTTTGTCGTACTCGTCAAATGCAGATTCCTCTTTCTCGACTGGTTCTGCCTCGACAATGTTCAGCAGTGCATCGGAGACGATGTTTTGCATGATGAAATGAATCCCTTTCGCTGCTGTCAGAAATTCAATGACATCCATCGCCCCCAGTTCCTCAAGCGACATCCGGTTTCCGAAAATCTCTTGAATGATTCTCTTGTTGAAAAACATTGCATACGCTTTTTTGTCAGAACTGTTTCTCTCCATGAACGCAGCATATTTTTTATACTGCTCCACTGTTATGTGGTTGACGAATAGCCTTTCATTCCTGCAAGTGACCGTTATTTCCGGAATCACTTGCCATTCTGAAAATTTTTCATTATCTTCTCCATGCGAGTGTTCATTTCACTCGCAATCCCCATGTCAATCATGTTAAATTCGAGGATGATTCCCGCTGCATCCAGTCCGGTCTCTGCGTCCTTTAATTCCTCGACAGTGAACTGGTCTCCGTATGCCTTGCAGATAAACAACATCATTGCCTCGATTTCCTCTCTTGAATAACGCTGACTTGCACGGTTTCCGGATGCGGTGTCGATTTTCTCTGTCAGTTCCAAATACTCCATGTATGTGTCCGCTGACATTTTCCCCATTTTGAACTCTTTGTGGTTTACGATTATTTCTCTGCTCATTGAATTATCCTCCTGTTATATTTGCTCTGTTGTTCTCTCTGACCTGTCACGCTGCTGCGTTCGGGTATTCCTGCACCGCTGCAAACCAGTCATTGATTGCTGTCGCTGCATCTGTGTCCTCTGTCACGAGGTTCGATTCATCGACCGAAATCTCATAGAGGTTGTCGATGCTCCTCTCGTAAAAGCTGCCTTTTATGCTCTTTGTGGTCGGCGACAGTTTACCCTCTTTCGTGTTCGCCTCCTCGCTGATGCCCTCTGCGAACTTCCCAACGTAAAGCCATTTGAACTCATACTTTCCGTTGAGTTTTCTTTCTCTCCATCCGACTGCGACCTCCGGTGCTCTGTCATCCGCTGACTTTTTCAAGAATCCTTTTTCGTATAACTGCCCGAACAATGCGACCCTGTCCTGCGGTGCAAGTGCATTGATTTCCAGTTCCACGTCCGTTCCCTCATACGATGTGATAACCTCCTCGGTGTTGTCGTCAGAGTAAATCTTTTCACTCGTCCACTTTTCGTCGATTTTGGCTTTGATTGCCCTTGCCAGTTTCACCGGAACTCCTGCGGTGTACTCCGTAGCAGTGTTTTTTGTCACCGCTGCGATGTAGAAATCTTTAAGACCACACGTCCTGCTCCTCACAATCTGCTGTCCTGTTTCACTCATTTTCCTGTTCCTCACTTTCATAGTATTTTGAAAATCTCTGTGCTTTCATATAGATTCCATCCTCCGGCTTTGAATCGTCTCCGTTCCTGCCCTCGAATGAAAATCCGTGCTGTTTCATGAGAGACTTGATTTCCCCTGCCAGTTCCACCTCGTCATCCCTTGAAAAAATGGTAACTTGCACGGAGAGCGTCACTCCCTCCGCATCGTCGTCCGAAAAATTGTCGTCACTCTCCCCTAAATCCCACAAGGTAACATGACGCTCTTTGATGTCTTTGTCATACCATCCCTGCATCACAATGATTCCTCTGCTGCTGACTGGTTCGAGTGCCTCCGATGCGTCTTTTATGATGTCCGGTCTGCTGCCCATACTTATCACCCCACTGTCCTGTCTAAAAATGCTTGATACTCCTTTTCTGCGATTTTTTGCAGTTCACCGTCTGCCTCCCTGCCTGTCGCATAGATAAATTCTTGAGGCGGTCTGTAAATCGTTCCCCAGTTTATGAAACGGACATAAAAGTGACCGCCCTCGTCCTGCGTGTTCTTTTCCCACCCGACATCCGCTGTCGCTCCCGTTCCTTTCACTTTGACCTTTCCCATCGGTATTTCATCCGCTGCATGTGCGGACACCGACGACTTTGAACCGAATCCCCGACCGCTCTTTGTGATGTCTGCCGATTTTGGCATTTTCCCGGACATGATTCTTTGAACGACAGGCTCGGCGGTTTCTGCAATTTTTTTGTTCACCGCTGCAATTTCACTGTCTGTCGCTGCCCTCTCAAATGCTTTCACAAGTTCCTCAAGTCCTTTGAACTCCATTTCAACCTGCATCTCACCACCTCCGTGTCAGAATGTGACACCCTATGCGACTGAACGACATTTCAGCAGTACCCACCCGTTGTCCGTGAACATCGGTGATGCGTCATAAATCTTGAACTCCGTTCCGTCGTACTCCGCAGAAAACTCTTTCATTTTCAGTCTGACCTCTTTCATTTTTTTGCAGTTCCGAACCTTGAACACAATCGTGTTCTCAAGACCTGTCTGCAATGCTGCGTATTTCTCATTTGTTCCCAAACTCTGAACCTCGCACCAGCACTCATAGAACACGCTTGTCATCGGCTTTTTCCTGCCCTCCGTGACCTCTGTGGTCGTTCTGATAATCTTCACCCGTCCGCTCGTCATGCCCTGCCACCTCCATAGATTTCTTTCAGCAGCATCGAGGAGACCGCATTTGTCACGCTCCTTGCGTCTTTCTGATACTTTTCACGGTTGTCATACAGTTCTTTGACAAATGAGAAAACAAGCAATCTCTGACGGAATGTCAGATTGTACGGGTCGAAATCCGGAATCAATTCCGACATTTCCTCGAATGTTGCCTCAAGCATGATTTCAACGATGTCCTCGTCGTCGTCATAGTCAATGTGGTCGTACTTTTTGCACTCCTCGAGCAGTTTCGTTTTATATTCCTTTTTCTCCTCGTTCGTCATTCTTCTCACCTGCTTTCATACGCAGGGCGGTTTTCCCGCCCTGCTGCCTGTCCGTCTTATCCCTGCACAACTTCCGTGATTTCACCCTTGACGATTGCGTCCTCGTCAACAGGCTGTACATCGAAACGGTCACGAACCTTGATTCCTGTCATGTCTTTCTCCCACAAACCTGCTGCCTTGTCGTTCATGTCAATGGTCATCACATTACGGTCAAAGAGCGTGATTGCCTCTTTCATGTCACCGCAGAAAATCGGGTGCTTGTAACCTTTTACCGTGACCCCGTCCGTATCGAGAATCGGTGTGGATTTCAGCACTTTCTTTGACATCTTCACAATCGGGTATTCACCGAAAAGCAGTTTTCCCTTTGTTTTCTGCGTCGGGTCTTTCTGCAAAATATAGTTCCCGTCGCTGTCTTTCAGCTTGTCGAGGTAATTGAACCCGCTCTGATTCGTGATGACCATTGATGTCGCTGCGATTGCAGGGTCGAGTGTCTCGTTGAAAATATCCTTGAGGCTGTCGATGTTGGAAACGACCACCTCTTTCCCTGCTGTCATTGCGTTCATCACTTTCAGAATCATCATGTTTCGGGTCGCCTTTGTCTTTTTGGCAATCCATTTGTTGATGTATGCCATGATGTTCTGTGCGGTATCTTCAAGCAGTTCGGCGGTCATCTTTAAGATGCCACCCTTTTTCTTGATTGCGTATTTGACAGGCTTGAATGTCGGTTCGTCCATCTCCGGAAAATCAGCAGCCTCGTCAACATTGTCGAACGGTACAGATTCCGCATCGACCTCAATGTTTCGAGTTCCGGTCTTTGTGGTGACACCCTCCACATTGACATACTGTTCGAGGTTGTCATCGCTGCGACGCAGTTCGATGATGTCGGTTCTGATGTCGTCCGGAATGGTGACACCGATTCCGCTCTCCCCGTCCTCGTCCGGTGTCGCATCGGATGTCAGTGCATCCTTGTACACCTTGACATCGTCCTCGTCCGGCTCTCTGTGGAAGAATCCCGCCTTGATGATGTTCACGAACGACTTGACGAGGTTCTTTTTGTCTGCCTTGCCTCCGCTGATGGTCTTTGCTTTTCCTGCTGCCACCTTGTCCTCGATTTCCTCGTGCTCCTCCTCGTCCAAATCAAAGAGGAGGTCGAATTTCTCCTGCAAGGTCTTGAGTTCCTCTTTCGCTGCCTTTGCCTTATCCAGTTTCCCCTCTGCCACGAGGCTCTTGACCTCGTTCTTTTTGTCGTTGATTGCTTTCAACAATTTCTGCATTTCTTTGTTCATGTCTCTTTTCTCCTTTTTTTAGATTCCGTACATGTCTAAATCCGCAAGAATATCCTGCTTTTCTGCCTCAATTCTTGCCTGTTCCCGCTGCTCCATCTCTGCGATGACTGCGTTGACAATGTCCTCGGTTTTCGTTTTCTGCAACTGTTCCGGAATATTTGCATATTTCTCAAAATAATCGGATGCACATGCTGCGACTGCTGCCTTTTCTTCGATTTCAACATCGAAATACTGTGCCAGTTCCGCACCGGAAAACCACTTTTCTTTTGCCATGAAAGACTTGATTTTGTCACGGGTGACACCCTCTTTTGTGTGCTCCTCGTAAACGTCGAGAATGGATTCCTCGCACAAATCAAGCTGCTTGATGACTTCCTTGAAATCATCTGCGTTCCCCCATGCCATGCAGAGTGGTTTGTGAATCATTGCTTGTGCTCCGGTCGCAAAATGCAGTTCATCACATGCGAACATGATGACCGATGCGATTGACGCTGCCATCCCGTCCACATATCCGACCTTGTGACCGCTGAACCTCTTTAACTGGTTGTAGATTGCCAGTCCTGCGAATACGTCACCGCCTCCGCTGTTGAAATAGATGTCAATATCCTCATACCCCTCTAACTGGTTTAGAAAATCCGCAATGTCCTGTGGGCATTTGTCCTCCTCGTACCACATTGATTCCCATGTCGCTGAAACAATGTCTCCGTAGAAATACAATGAACATCTGCTCTGTTCTTCATTGGTCTCAAAATCCAAATAGCCGACATTCTCGGTTTTTCCCGTGCGTTTATTCTTTTTTGTGAAATCAAAACGCTTTTTTAATGCCATTTTATTCACCTCCCTCCTCTGTTTCCTCGTCCTCTGCCTCGTCGGTTTCGTCCGGTTCGGTTTCGTCCGGCTGTTCTGTGTCCGGCTCTGTCTGTTCCTCCGGTTGCTCCGGTTCGTCGGTCTCCTCTGCCTCGGTCTGACCGCCTTTCAAATATGCTGCACCCGCCTGTGTCAGCGGAATAACATTGCCATTTGCAAGCAGGACATCGCCACCCTCCGCATCGGGGAGGTCTAGTTTCCGTCTTGCCTCGTTCGACATCATGATTGACCCTGCGACACCCTCTTTCAGATATGACATTTGTGTCTTTGAATCTGTCCGGAACAAAACCTTTTCATTGAATTTGTAATAAAATCCGTTGTCCTGCTCCTCCTCGGTCATCATTTTGTAGTTGATTTCCTCCTCATACTGCTTGATGACGAACAGTTCCGTGTCAACGTAAAATGACAACTGCTGCAATTCGCTATTTGCGTATGATGATTTTGAGTAGTCATTTATTTGGTTCGGCTTTACCCCGAACGCTGCTGCAATCTGCAACGCTGTGTATTTTTTCAATTCAAAGAACTGTGAATCTGACAGTTTGATGTCAAGCGGTGTCAGTTTCATTCCTAACGGAACGGGAATAATTTTTCCCGTATTCTTTGCACCGCTCCCGAACTCCTCGAACGACTTAATCAATGCGGTCTTTGCTGTCTCGTTCAGTTCTCCAGTGTATTCCAGTGTCGCCTTTGCGGTCAGTCCGCTCTCATACAAACTATTCATGTATGCCTGTGATGCGGATGCTCCGGAGATGGTATCTCTCAATATCTGCTGCACTGGTAGACCTGTCACCCCGTCAAAACTGAACGATGTTTTGAAGTGCATGACCTCGTTTGTGTCAAATACATACTGGCGACCGGATGTCGGGTCTGTGTACACGTACCACAATCGCCCTACCCCTGCAAATATTCCCGCATCATCCACAACGATAGAAACACAATTTGATTGCATCACCCACAAGTCAAGAACTCTGACCTCTCCTCCGTATTTCTTCCGGATGAATTTCTTTCTCATGTAGACGTATGCGTTCCCGTAGTGATTCCGGTTCATTTCAACCGTGTTCCAAAATACTGTTGGTGTCATAAACGGGTTCGGTCGCTTTGTCAGCAGCTTTGACGTTTCCGTCTGCTCCGCCTCCATGATGCCTTTGTCTGTTTTCTGATAATATTTGATTGGCATTTTTGCAAGCGTCTCCGACAACATCTTGAGGCATGTGAAATATGTCACCTCTGACGTTGTCTTTCTCCGCTTGGTCAACCCCATACTTTCAAGGAATGACGGTGAATTGAGCGTCATCACTCCTCCGGATGCTCCGGTCAAGTCTGTTCCTCTCCACCAGTTCCTCACTCTGTCCGCAAATCTTCTCAATGGGTTCATTTTTTCTCACCGCCTTTCCCCATGTATTTCTCATACATTTCAAGCCATTCGTTCACGACTTCGTTCGTGTCCGGCTTGTATTCCTCTTTCATTGCTGCTTTCCATGCGTCGATGATTGCGTCAATCGGGTCGATTCTGTCCTCGTCAACCGCCTTGTCAATCTTGATTTCCCCGTAACTGTTCGAGATGGTCTTTGCGTTCGCAATCGACCATGTCAGCAATTCATCGAACGGAACGACTTTCTTTTTGTCCTTTCCTACCTCGACACCCTCGATTTCAACATTCCCTGCTCTGACCTCCAGTCTGAAATCAACGGTTGCGTCGTTGAGTTCCTTTGCTGTCTGCGTTATAGACACGGAATCAAATCCCAGTGCCTCAAGGTCTGACAGAAAAGCCGACGCATTGTGCGGGTCGTAACAAATTAACTGCGGTTTCAATTCGTACATTTTTATCAAATCTTCAAGATATTTGATGATGTATTTATAATCTGTCTTGATTCCCCCCAATGTCTCCGTGACTGTGACAAGACCTTTCGCAATCCACACGTCATACGGAACTTTGTCCGTCTTGATGTGGTCGTCCACCCTGCTCGCCGGAATGAATGAATGTGTGTGAACAAAATACTTTTTCACACCGTCAACCATGTACGGGATGACGATTGCGATTGATGTCAAGTCTCCTCCGGAGGAGAGGTCAACACCGACATAACACTTTGAGCCTCGGAAATCCTTGAGCGATTTCAAGACCGCACACCGTTTCCAGTCCTTTATGTCTTTGATGTACAGTGAATTTGACCACTGCATCCACATGTTAAGCTGCTTGACAAGGAAGTCTCGCAAATCCTCACCGCCCATGTCACGGGCAGTATTCGCAATCGGAACAAGGTTCTCCAGTGCATCCTCGTCAAATTCGAGAATCGGGTTCGCTTTCAGCCAGTTCTCTTTTTTGTATAAGTCATCCTCTGCGTCTAACTGGGCGATATAGACGAACTGACTGTCATTCTCGAACACTCCCTTGAGCAGATTGCAACAATACTCATATAGCTTGTAGCAAGGCGATTTCAAGTCAAATCCTGCGGTCGTGATGACCGAAATCAGAGCGGACTTGAGTTTCTTGATGCCACCCTCAAGCAGCTTGTACATCTGATTTGTCTTGTGTGCGTGATATTCGTCAACGATTCCTAAATACGCACGGTGTCCGTCAAGCGATTTTGTGTCACCGGACAGAGCCTTGATTTCCGAATGTGTGAAAAGACAGTCTATTGTGTGGTTGTGCTCATGAACCTTGAACCATTCTGACAACTCCTCGTCGGAATTGATGAATTTTTCAATTTCCTCCCACACTATGTTTGCTTGGTCTTGCTTTGTTGCTGTGCAGTATATTTTCCCGTACTTGTAACCGTCGAAATTGCCATAATAACATGCTAAAATTCCGTTTATGAATGACTTTCCGTTCTGCCTCCCTAACTGCACATAGGACGTTCTGAACCGCCTGTGACCCTTTTCTTTTGTCCTCCACCCGTTGATTGACCCTAAAATGAAACACTGAAACGGGTACGCTGTCACATTTTCCTGCTCCTCACCCTCCGCAATCGTGAGTTCCTCTGCGAAATTGATGATTTCCTCGGACTTTTTAACGTCAAAATAATATCTGTATGGTGCTGCTTTCGCTTTTTCAAGGTCGTCAAGATGTCTTTGACATGCCAGTCTGACATATTCTCCGGCGATGACTGCCCCTGCAACGACATCAAGAGCGTATTGTGTGCAACGGTCGGTCACTGCTGCCCCTGCTGCCATTTACCCACCCGCATACTTGGCGAATTTGTTCTCCGGTTTTTCGTCCTTTACTTTCGGAACTATCAACCGACACCGACTGCTCACCGTCATTCCGAAATCCGATGCACCCTGCCGACATTGTTTCATGCAGCGGTCTTGAATTATCATGAGACGCTCACGCTCTCCGTTCACGACCTCCCGTGTTCCGACCTGCACACGCTCGTTTTTTCCTGTGTCCGGATTCATCCTGTCCTCGTAGATAGGAATATCAATCATCAACGGTGTTTCTCTGATTTTCGTCGTCACTTCGATGTACTGCTCTTGTGCAATCAGCAACCTCGCCAGTGCATCGCAGTCCACATTTGCAATCAACTTGATTTCAAGCAATTCCTTTGACAGTTTCCGGAATTTCTTTTTGAGTTCCGGTGTCAAATATGTCGGAGGCTTGACCTTGTCGTTCGGTGCGACGACCTCTGCATTTTTTCTCGCCTCAATCTCTGCTTTTGTGAGGTGTTTTTTTCCTTTCATGACCACCAAATCGGTGGGTTGTCTCTGTCCTGCCATGCAGCATCAAACCCCCTTTCCGTCCAGTGTTCACGAGTTTCGTGTCACAATCTGACACCCTTTCCGACCTGCCCCATCTACTGAAATTCTCGTGGGGAGTTTTCTCCGAATCTTTCGGGGGGTGCGACTAGAAAACGTTCACGCAAAACTTTTTCATGCCCCCCTGCCTCTCTGAAATGGTATTCAATCAATGACCTCAACTGTGCCTGTGTTGCTTTCATGCTTGCATTGCTTTTCTTGTACAGTGCTGTGATTGTGTTGTGTATCTTGAGGCTTAGAGGTATCAAGTTCAACGGGTTCAACCTCTGTTCCCAGTCCTCCTCAAGTTCTATGATGTGATGGACTGGGTCTGAATCCGTCAGTGTTATCAACTCATGTGTGACATACAGTGCGTATATATCCACATACTCAAACACACTCATGATGACAGGTCTCAACTCCCGCCATTCCTTTGATATGTAGAACTCTGCTGCCTGTGGGTCTCTGCGTGTATTGTTATACACGACATGTCTTGACTGCTGCCTCGCCTCGCACTCTGCACACATGCTCGCTGCTTGCGGTATGAGGCGACCGCAACCTCTACACGGTTTCAATAGCACACTGCTCAACTCCTCTCTGTCCTCTGTCTCCTACTGCCTCATGCTCTTACAAGAGGCGGGCAGACATCGCACGAATCCGTGTCCTGCTGCCCGCATATAACAGGAGGGCAAACAGGCAAGAAAAAAGCGACTGCATCGCTGCAATCGCTCGTCTCAACTGTTCACGCTATCATATTAACATGTTTAATTCCCTTTGTGTTCACCCACTTTTGACCCCCATTTTCACCCTGTTTTCACCCGCTTTTCACCCCGTTTTGTTCAAATTGTTTTTATTTTCGCTGCAAATTGAGGTGTTGTCTAATGCTTTCGCTCCAAATAATTTGATTGACAGTTTCGGAATCATAGCCTTGCACCACTTTTTCGGTGAGTTCTTTCCGCATCCGGTCTCCTGTGTCACGTCCTCGTATGACATGCCCTTGATATATACCATCTCAAGTACGTCGTATTTGTACCCCTCACCTGCTGCCTCTGCATCCTCTTTCAAGGATTTCAATGCTTTGTTCATGTGCTCGAACAGAATCACGGTCTCCGCTCGACATTCTCTGATAGACTGCAAAAATGCTCTCTCTGCTGATATATTGTATCTTGATATGTCGTCAATCTGCGACACCTCTGATATTGCATCCTTGATATACCGCTCCATCTCCCGATAGTTCTCAAGATACATCTGTGTTTTTTGTAGTGCGGTCATTTCCTTTTTTTCTTCCACTTCTCTTTCCTCCCCGCCTTTTCAGAGGTAAACCGTGATATTTCCTCCAGTTATTTGACCGCTCCGGCTCTCTGACCTTATAAAGTGCCTCAAATGCTGATAGAGCCTCTTTTGCGGATATTCCGACCCGCTTGAGAGCGTTTTGCAGGTTTTCGGTGTCTGCTCTGATTCTGATTTCCGGAATCTGCTTGATTTCCGGATTTTTGATGACTGTCGCTGCGTCTGCTGCCTGTTTTACGATTTCAGAGACTTCTTTCTCTGTTTTTCCCGCTGCCCGCAGCTTTGAAATGATGTTTTTCACCTTTTCGGCAAATCTCATGTCACAACCCACCCTCTCCCCTAACTGAAAGGGAGTTTTTCGTCTATCCCGTCCGGAATGTTCATGAATCCGTCTCCGTTTTCCGAATATGCTGTGTTTTGTGCGTCCTGCTGCCCTGCTGCCTTTTTACTCTCCGCAAATTCCTGTTCCTCGATGACAATGTCGGTCGTGTAGACCTTTTGACCGTCTCTGCTCGTATATGAACCCGTTTGAATCCGTCCAGTGATAATGATTTTTGTTCCCTGTCTGAAATACTTTTCCGCAAACTCCGCATCCCGTCCAAATGCAACGCATCCGATGAAATCTGCTGACTGTTCGCCATCTCTTTTGAATCTCCGGTCAACTGCCAGTGTATAACGTGCGATGCAGGTCTGCTCCTGTGAACTGTTCCTCTGTGTGTATCTGACATCGGGGTCTCTTGTCAAACGACCCATCAAAATGACCTTATTCATTGCACTCCTCCCGCAAAATAGCCTCGTTCTGTAACCGCTGCAACTCGACCAGTCCTTTTTTGAACGCAAGGTCATCGCCATTCATGCAAGTCTCGAATATCTCCTCATATTTCCCGATATTCTCTGAAATGAACCTCGCCTCCGCTGCTGTCCGGCTTTCATTGAGGAACATCCCTTTGATTGCCTCCCTCTCACCCTCGCATTGCAGACGTTCCTCCTCATTCTCCGGAGGTGTCTCTTTGAGTACCTTGTCAACCACTCTGTCTATTACATCCGCAATCTGACGTTTCCACCCTTTCGCAATTTCTCCTAAAAGCTGCGACTGGATGTCCTCGAACGAATTTCCGTGTGCTGCTCCGGTGATTCTGATGTCTTTCTTTCCTTTTGCAGAAATCAACACCAGTTCGTCATCATATGCGTTCATGTAATAATTGAACTTTACATCAAAATTCCCCTGTGGGTTTATGATGATTTCCGGCTCACTGCTGCCCTCTGTTTCAATCTTTACCCCGATATATTTTGCCCCCGCTGCTTTCGCATTGATAAATACTGCCTTTAATACGCTTTTATTCATTGTCCTGCTGCCTCCTGTTCTCCTCGATTTCTCTTTGTACGAGTTCTTTTTGCCTTTCCCGCAATGATTCCGCTTTCTTGTATGCGTTGAACATTTTATTTGTCAACTGATAACTCTCCGTATCACATTTTTCTTTCCATCTTTCAAAAACTCCTCTTTTTATAAATTCATCTTTTGCTTTTTCGACGAGGTCGTGATGTGGTAAAACGTCCGTGTCATTGCTATATATAAAAACTGCAATTCCGTTTTT
The DNA here is from genome assembly GCA_021770755.1 of Lachnospiraceae bacterium. Classification (GTDB taxonomy): domain Bacteria; phylum Bacillota; class Clostridia; order Lachnospirales; family Lachnospiraceae; genus COE1. The sequence continues at coordinate 8,591 of JAETQI010000053.1, read as the reverse complement.
CGGGTCTAATATATACACTCTGTCGTCAATCATGCTCTTATAAGCATTGAATTTTATTCCGTCAACAGTTATCTCATACCCGTCTTGTTTTCTAAGTCCGACAATATTGTTTTCCTGCACTACCGAATAGAACATCTTTCTTTTTATCATTCAATGCCACCTCCCTCGATGATTCCAACCGCATTTTCAATCATGATGTATTCGTCACCGCCCTCGATGTACCCGTCACCGTTCGCTCTGATTTCTGCACAAATCTGTTTGATGTCTGCCCTCTCAAGAGGTTCACCGTTCTCATTCAAGAGACATGTCGCCATGATGCAATATCCCTCCTCAAGTCCTGCGAACTCTGTGAGTATGTATGTCACGAGAACTCTGACCGTGCGTCCTGTGTTCTTTCCGTCCTTAAACTCCATCATTTCAAGAATGTCTCCCTTTTTATAGTCACGGTCATTCTTGCGGAGATCAAACGTCTTTTCGCCTTTTTCGACCTCCCCGAAAAATGACGCTCCCAGTTTAATGTGATGCACTTTCTGACCGTTCTCTTGCGTTTCTGACGGGAGATTCTTCATCCGCTCCTCGTCCTCACGCTCACGGAGTTTCTTTGCGGTTTCTTTGTCGATTCTGTCCTGCTCCTCCGAATATCGCTGCTCCTCTGTTTTGTATGCCTCCCCTCTGTTCTTGTACTGGTCGCACTTCGTACATGTTCCGGTCTTGACATTACATGTCTCGTATTCTGTACAGGAATAGCATAGTGATGTGATTCCCTCCGGATGCGGTGTTTGATATTCTTCACCTGCTGCCGGATGCTCCTCATATCCTGCCGACGCTGTCTGCTCCCAGTTCTCTCCCTCCTGCTGCAATCCTGTTTCCGGTGGATTCATACCGATGTTGGACTGTGACACATCCTCCTGCTGCCCTGCTGCCTCTTTTTCCTGCTGCCCGTCCGACTTCATGTCTTTAATCTGTGTATATGACAGTTCTCCAGTCTCTTTGTACTTCTCAAGTGCCTCCTGCTGCTTTTCTGCTGACATCCCGCTCAACTCATAGGCAGCGGAGAACGTGAGACGCTCTTTGTTGAGTTCCTCTCTGAACTCCGGAATCAAATTGTTGCTGATGCTCTCCACCTGTGCAATTTTCGTCTTTGACATCTTGAGCATTGAGGAAATAACATCACGGAGGCGACCCGACTGGAGGTCGTACCCCTTGATTTTCTTCCCGTCCGCTTTCATGCGTTCGAGACATGCTTTCAACCGCTGCTCCTCCTCGATAATGTCTTTCACTGACTTTGTCCGGTATTCGTTGGCGATGATGATTTCAACCTGCTCCTCGTCCTCGTCCTGCGGTGTCGTCAACTTGCAGGTGGCAATCTCAAAGTCTTTGTACCCCTGCCCGACAAGGTGCTTGAGGGCAAGCCACCGCCTCTCACCCGCTACAATCCTATATTCGCCCTGCTCGTTCGGCTCATATACAACCTCAAGATTCTGCTTGAGACCATACATGAGAATGTCTCCTGCAAGTTCCTCAATATCTGCTAAATCATAAAAGTTCAGCTTATTCCGATACATTTTGAAAATTGAAATGTCCTTTGTCCGGAATCTCGCCCTCGGTGATTCGTCAATCCCTGCTTTGCTGTTTTTGTTTAATGCGTCCATTACTGTGAATCCTGTTGCCATCTTCTTTCCTCCTGCTTATTTCTTCCCACCGTTCAATGCTTGCACTATTTCCCGATATTCCTTTTCACGCTCGGAGATTTGAGCCTCTAAAGCGTCTAACCGCTTGTATAATTGATTGATTGCACGAGAGGGAAGTGTTTCCCCGTTTCTCACTAAAATTTTGATTATTTCAATCCTGCTCATGCTGCTCAAGTCTGCAAGTATCTGAATTTGTGTGTTTTGGTTCTTTGCCTCTCGATACATGATGCAGATTTCCCGCTCCGTCACATTCCATCACCCTCTTTTTTCTCCCGCTCTGCCTCTTTCTCTAATCTCTGAAATATACAGAATCCTTTGCACCTGTCCGGCTCGATTTTGCACTCCTCGCATGACTGATACAATGACCCGTCCGGTTTCCTCGGTCTTTTATCCATGCCCGCTCCCTCTATTCCGTCAATTTCTGTTTCTTTGTCTCTATCCGCTCGACGTTTATCTCGCCTTTGCTATTCTGCGAAATAGACGCTTTAACTCCCCCCCCCGTAGGTTCAATGTGACTTTTGCAAGTCCTCCGGTGTAAATCTCCTCAACTGCTGCCCGCAGAATGTTCACGATGCCCTCTCCGGCTCTCTTTTCCGGTGCTGCATCCTCCCCGAACAGGACGGACACGTTTTTCATCGCCTTTTCTTTCCGCTGCTTTTCTTTCTGATATTCGACCGCCTCCGGACATGTGCAGGACATTGTCGCCTTTTCCTCTGCCTGTGGCTGTGTCAACTTCTCCTCTGTGTCAAGCTGCACCATCTGTCCGCAAAACCGACACGGTGCTGTGTTTATGGTATTGCTCATTCTCCTGCTGCCTCCTTTTCCATCTTTTTAAGTTCCTCTTTTGCTAACTCAATAAAACCTTTTAAATCCTTGATTCTGCGATTGTATGTGTCGAGTGCTTTCTTTGCATTGTCATACTGCCATTTCAGAAAAAGCCATGTTGTCGTTCCCTCTTTTTCCCGCAGTTCTTTCTCCGCTTTTTCAATAGCCTCTTTCAAATCGCCCGAATAACTATATGTGACTTTGTCTTTTGTGTGTTTTACTCTCATACCTGCCATGTGAATCAACCTCCCATCTCATGACGGTCGCCTATCGCCATAGGGTCTATCATGTATGACCTCTTGAGTTCCGAATCTGACAGGTTTTTCTTGAGTTCACGGATTGTCTTGTCACGCTCTTTGATGATTTTCTCTTTTACCTTGATTGTCTCCTCTGCCTCTTTCAGACGTTTCACGATACCCGCTGCCGGACATCCCTCTTTCATGTCGCACTCTGCATCTGCCATGTATGCCTCGCACATTTCACAAACGCTCCTGTCCTGCTGCCCTCCGGTCTGCTCCGGTCTCTGTGCTGATTCTAAAATCAGCGGAATCTTTGCAAATTCCTCCTCTGTCATTTCAGAGAGCATATAACGCTGTTCACTCTTTTCGTCGTCTATGTACTCATGAATCAATTTCCGGAGTAACTTTTCAGATACGACAACCCGCAACGCTCCCGATGCCTCTTTTATCAACCTTTCAAATTCCTCGTCCGGCATGTTTCCCATGTCGTCAATCTGCTTTGCCCGCTTGTCATACTCCTCTGTGTCAATGCTTTGTATTAAGCCTTTGACATTCCTCTGCATATTTGAGAAAAATTCCTCCTGCTGTCTCAAATCGTCAAGCTGCTCGATGCTGATTGTTGCTGTTCCCTCGATTTTCTTCATGCCCTATCCCTCCAGTTCCCTCAACAACTCATGAACCACATTCCGATAGTCCTGTGACACGATGCAATTCTTTGAGAACTGCGGGAGTGGTTGCATCCTCATGGATGCCTTTTCTGCTACAATAGACCGACGAACAGACGTGACGAACATGTCAAAACCGGAACTGTCTTTCATCCACTCCTCGAACTCAAGCGATGTCTTGTTTTTCTGTCGCATCGTCACAAGTCCTTTGATGCGGAGTTCCGGATTGATTTCCCGCAGGTCGTCCACCTGCTCCTGCAAATTGTGAATCGCCTCGTTTTCAAATCCTCCGACTTTCACGGGTGCAATGACGAGTTCTGCTGCCAACAGAATGTTAATGACGACCATATCGAGGAGGCGACCGCAATCACACACACAATAGTCGTATGCGACCGCTACCTCTGCCAGTGCATCCCGCAGCCTCGTGACTTGATTCTCCTCCTGCTTGAGTAAAAGGTTCATGTCGGTCTGCATCAAATACCCGTTCGCCGGAATGATGTCAATGTGGTCATATTCCGTTGATTGTATGAGTTCCGTTGTCCGGTATCTGCCCCCGACGTTCTGATGATGCTCAAGCAGTTCCGACATTCCGATTCCCTCCGGCTCGTACCGCCCGAATGTCTTTGATGTGTCGCCCTGGGGGTCTCCGTCAATCACGAGGACGCTTTTTCCCTGCTCCTGCCCTAACATATAGGCGATTGAATCCGACGTTGTCGTTTTCCCGATTCCACCTTTCGGTGACATTACTGCAATAATTTTCATGTTGTTTCCTCCTGTTATCCTCTTGTTTTAATAATCTCTTGCATGACATCCGCAGCGGTGCATGGTTGTCATTTCCTCTCCGACCTTATAAAGCAAATACCCGAATGAAAAGAACGCTCCCAGTACGATGACACCTGCTGCCAGTAAAACCTTTTTCACGACCCCGCTCACCTCCCGTCATATATAGACTGTGTAATAGAGTTTCATTTCCAAATCGCTGAAACGATAGTCCGGTGTCTCGTCCGGCTCAAGCGGTCTCATGAGGTTCAATTCTTTCCATCGCCTGTGACGTATCTCCGGAACTGCTTGGAACTTGATGACTTTCTCGTTCACGACGCTGTCGAACAAATCTGTCTCAAGAACAAACACTCCTAAAAATCCGACAAATATGTCCTTGTCCTGCTGTACTATCCTCACCCTGTCCGGATTCGTGATTGTTGCAAGGAAATCTCCAACCGTCATCACTTTGCGCCTCCCTTGACTTTCCCGTCCTTTAAGATGCTGTTGTTCGGGATTCTCATTTTTCGCCCGACCACCTCCGGATTGCAGAACTGCTCCAAAAACTCCGCATAGGAATCACCGAATGTCGCATCTTTCAAATCCAGATATTCCGTGATGATGCTGATCGCCTCCTCTGCGGAATAGCAGGTTGCGACAAAATGTCCTGTTGCTGCCATTTCCTCAAGAAATTCTTTTTGTTTCTGTGTCCGTGTGTTATCCCCGAATTTCATTTCAATGTACAGTCCGCAATATACCCCTTTCGGGTACGGGAGGCATAAATCAGCGACACCCGCCTTGACACCCATCTGTTTGAGTTTCACTGCCTCAAGCCTGTTCCTGCTGCCCCCGTTCGGTACATGGTACAACCATTTCAATTCCGGATGATGATTCACGTTGTACTGCGTCCACTGGATGACTGCAATCTGCTCCGTGTCCTCGCTCCTCATTGCATTTCTCATGTTCATCGTTCTCACCTCCTCCCGTTTTCTCTGCCTTATATTCTTCTTTGCACCTGTTGAAAAACTCGCAGAACAGACAAATGTGTCTGCAATCCTTGACCCTCAACATGTGCCGGATTCTGTCAATCAGTCTTTTCAATGCTCCATTCCTCCTCCAGTTCTCTCGCCCTGCTCATGATTCCCTCGTTGTAGGAATAGACATATATTCCGTTGTTCCACAAATGTTCCCTTGCTCCCCGCTCCCCGTAGTTATAAGCTGCAAGAGCGTCCTGCACCGTTCCGTATTTCTCAATGAGTTCCGCAAGATAGTCAATCCCGACCATCACATTCTGATACGGGTTTTTGAGGTTCGTGCAGTTCAGCCTCTCCATCCGGTCGGTGTGTGCTGATTCGTAAATCTGCATATAACCGACACTGTTTCCGTCGTCTCCGACCTTGTCGAACACATAGCTTGATTCACGCTCAATCAGTGCCACAATGAGGGAATAATCAACTCCGTACTGCTTGCACAATATGTATGTGTAGCACTGCATTTTCTCTGGAAAATACCCGCCTGTGTCCTCGTACTCCTCCGGTATTGCATGATAGACAAAACCATCGTTTTCTCCTCCCCAGTCAGCGGACATCGTGTCAAATACTGCATACCTGTCCGGCTCGTCCTGCTGCCCCTGCGTCTCCATGTAGGCTCTGACGCTCTCAAGCGTCACATTTTGTCCGGATGCCTCCCGCTGCTGCTCGACTGCTGCCATGTGTGCGTCAAACTCTGCTGACTGCCCCTCAAACTCCTCCCGTTCCCGAAAAAACATCACACCGTCAATTACACATACGGTCAGCACAACCGCAAGCACCGCCATCACCGTCATAAACACCCGATGTCGAATCTGCCTTTTTCTTTGCCGACGTTTCCATTCCCGCCTCGTCATCCTCGCTTTTCCTCCTCTTTCTCAATCTCGCCCGTATATAGAACATGCTGTTGAAATCGTTGTAATAGATGCCCGCATCCGTGAAATCAAAATCCGGATACCACTTTTTCATCTGCTCTTTTACCTGCTCATGACCTTTCCGCATTTCCTCGACATAGGTTTCTATTTTCTTATAGCTGCCCTTTGCCTTTTCCGGTTGCTTTGAATGAACCACACGGATGTCGGGGTCTTTCAGTCCTTGAGAGGAGTTCCACCGTTTCTCTGATTTCACCCTCTGCTTTTCCTTGACGATATAGTTTGCCATTCCGGAAAGACCGTTTTCGTCCTTTTGCAGCCTCCGAACCTCGTTCCTGCTGCTCTGCCCCCAACACTTCTCGACCGCATCCATATCCATCGCCCCGTCCATGACAAGGTGATGATGCCACCGGATTTCCTCGTTCGGGTTGTACTCCGTCACATAGACATATTTTGCGTTCGGGAGACCCCTTTTCTTTCTCTGATAATTGACCCGACGAATGAACCTTTGCATGTTCTTGATTGCTGCGTCGATGTCTCCGTCCGGTGGGAGGTGCTCGTCATCGTATGTGAGAGTTATCCACAAATCTTTGTCTGTGAAATTCTCGTTTATAAGACGCTCAACATATTTCCGTGCGTTCTTATCGTTCAGATTCCTTTGAGCCTTGTCATTATCCTTTTTGATGCTCCGACCCTCCGGAGGTACGTCATCCATGTTCGTGAACTGCGGATATATTTCAACCTCGAACTGCTCCCCTGCCTTTATCTCTTTGAGGGCATACACAACCTTTTTCCCCTGCTTGAACATTTGCTCAATGAACCACTCATGCAACTGCTCAAGCTGCTTGTTATATGCTGCCTCATAGTCATAAGGGATGAATACCATCCCTCTCTTTCTCCTGCTGCCCTTTCCCTTTTTCGCCATTCTGACACTGCTCCTCCTGCTGCCTCTTATTTCCTCCCTCTGACCCTGTCGTTGAGTTGTTACTATCTATTACAAGGTCGGAAATGAAGTCTGAAACCCCTTGAAAATGCGGGTTTTTTCCGCTTTTTCTTGTTGCTTTCTTGTGTCAGATTTGCTATACTATTTATAGGTTTTAGCGACTGACACAATCAGTCAAACCGGACACCGCTGCAACGGTGTCCTTTCTTTTTGCCTTGCTGCCTCCTCAATCGTGATGTAGGATGCAGATTCCTTTTTCTCTTGCCCTCTTGATTTCTCCTGCCATGCCCTCCGAAATCCCGAATCTGCGACCGACAAGCATTATTTCACATTTTTCAACGATTGCCTGTCCTGCTGCCAGTCCGCACTGTCTCTCTGCCTCGTCTGCCTCATTCAAACACTGCGTCATGTACAAATGCGGTGTGACTGCTGCCTCACCCCGCATCAAGACCGTTCGTGTCAATTCCCTTGCATAGTCGATGTTACGCTGCAACGTCGCCTCGTCTGCTGCTCTGTACGGTGAACATATATAGACCAGTTTCATGTCCTGCACCTCCTCTCCCGCTGCCTTTATATGTCAAATGTGTAATCCCACACATTTTCATTCCCTGTGAGTTCAATGTCTCCCTTGTGCATGTATGCTTTGCACCGGAAAAACGATTCTGAATGGTCGTGCGATTCCGCAACCCTGTCCTCGTCGATGTCAACCTCAATCACGCTCATTTCCCTCATTCCCCGAATGACAAGGAATTTGCAGGAATCGACCGCCTCTTTGCAGAGATACACGACACCATCCCATGATTTTCTGATTCTGCCCTCTCCGACGATTTTCAGCATCGTCTCTTTTGGTGCAGCGTGATAATATTTCATGACCTGTCCTCCTATAACCACGCTGCGGTCGGTTCTTTTATTCCGTCCTTTGTGGCTAAAAATGATTGATGATACTCCAGTTCACGGATTGTTGACGTTATGACCTCGAACGCTGCCACAAGTTCATTGACCCGCAGCAGAAAACCGACAACCTCCGTGTATAGCTGCATTTGTTGTTTTTTAGTCAGCCTTTCAAGAGACTTGATTCTCTTTTCCTTTTCCGTGTCATAATCTCCGCAAAACATAGGATTTTCATTGTCAATCAGTGTGACCATGTCAACATCCGATAACATGCAAGCTGCTGTGTTCCACCATGAAATAGCTGTGTGACTTCCTGCGTCGTCCTCCTCATAAAAATCAAGTTTTTTATAGGGCAGGTCGTATTTGAATGACAACCTGCTCCGTATTTCCTGCATTTCATTGAACATGTCTGCTGCGATTGCACCCATCTCATTTATTTGCTCACTGTAAAAATCCCAGTATTGACTATCCTTTTCATTCCCGTCGCAGTAATAGTCACATATCCTTTGCAACTCGTCGCCTATCGACCACCAGTCATATTTCTTGAACAACGACATCCTGTTTCCTCCCTATATAGTCAAGTCTTTTTTCCTTTAAAATCAAGGTTTTTTTAATGCTTCATCAATAAATATCTCAGAAGAAAGAGCCATAGGAATGGACATTTCTCTGTATCTGGTA
>JAETQI010000101.1 GCA_021770755.1 Lachnospiraceae bacterium | reverse complement strand
TGGTCAGATTTATTTGACGATTTTAATAAAGCGTGTTTTTGTGGTCAGATTTGTGGTCAGGTAGAGCAGATATCCTTACAAATCGGGGATTTAACGGATTTTCGCAGATCATATAAATCTGCGAAAAAATTGTGGTCAAAAAGAGGAAATCACCGATGTCCACAGACAACACCATGACCAAGACAGTCTGGCAGTACAGCGAACCATTGCCGGAGGAGACGATGGCGTTTTTGAGAGGTATCGCGGCAGATTACTGCAAGGTCAAAAATTTCGTTTACGGACGGTATTCAGGAATCAAAAACTTAAACAATCTGACGCCTGTGTATAACATTCTGAATGAAATGCGAGGCTGTGGACTGCGCGAGCAGCTTAATCTGCCGGTGGTGTACTATGAACTGGCGATCGCGGATGCGGTCACGAATATCAAGAGCAACTGGGGCAATGTGAAAAACAGGATCGGTGATTGTATCACGACAAATGAAAACCTGAGTGATGATGACAGGATCTATCTCAGGACCGTGTTGAAACTGAACAGTGTCTACACGGCTGTCCTGAATCATCAGGACTATGAGATGCCCAGAAAAGCGGACGGATTGGATATCGATGTAAAACGTCTGAACAATCTACTGTGCAGACTCACCAGAAGATACCTGACACAACCCAGGTCAGACTGCATGGATTCTTTCCGTATTTCGCCAAACGGGTATTCCTACAAGGACGGCATGATGCGCATCGTGTGCAGGGTTCCGCGAAAGCGGGTCAGTATACCGTTAAAGGATAACCGCACTTTTGACAGGCAGATCCAGATTCGGATCAGGCAGAACAATGTCGCGCTTGCGGTGCCTGTAGAATCAAAAGTGAAGGTACACACGGATCATACAAGTACAATCTTTATCTATATAGGAAGACAGGATATGTTTACACTGTCAGACGGACAGATCTATGGGGCGGCACTGGAAGAGCTGACGGATCCGGAGACAGACCGGCTTGCAAGGAAGAACAGGGAGCGCCATAAAATGTACACCGTATACGCACAGAGTGCCGAGGACGGCGATACCAAAAAGATCCAGAACATCGAGGCAAACAACTTCGGAAAACTCAAATACGACAGACAGAAAGAGAAGGAGCGGGAAAAGACAAAAACGTATATTAATTCCGAGATCAACAGAATGATATCAGTCGAAAAACCCGCTAAGATCGTGATCACCAGACCCGTCACGAGAAATAAGACAAAGATCTATGCCAGATCTGCAAACAGAAAAATGACGCGGAGCTTTCATGGTTATATCAGGGAGAGACTTATCTACAAATGCAGGCTTCATTCTATAGAACTTGTGGAGATCAGTTCCAAGCATACAGGGCAGAAGTGTTCTGCATGCGGCGGGGAGGGAGAGCGTCTGGGAAAAATGTTTGTGTGTGAGGGTTGCGGACTGAATACCACGATCGCCTTAAACTCGGCAAGAAATATACAACAGAAATATCTGGCAAAATGAAGTGTGCAGGCAGCAGGATAATTATTTTGCGCACACATTTGAAAACTGGTTGATCAGCATGAATCTGAGAATGAATCATCGGGAGATGATTTTACCGCAAAATGGATCGCAGAGGAGTGCGTTAACATAGAATCCGGTTTCGGCAGAAGATCTCCGAAACCCGGGTCGGAACTGTGAAGAAATCGCATCGATATGGAAACGGTGCTGTTTCTTCACAGTTCCAAAAGCAAAAAGTCGGCATTAGCTAAGTAAATTGTCGTTTATCGACAATTGGCTTTCGGGTATGCCAGGACCGCGGCTTATGCGGAGCGAAGTGATATTTTATGCTTGTGCATGGAATATACAGGCAGAAATGCCCCGATAACGCTTATGATGATGAAAGACATCTCATTTGCGATGGACAGCAAAGAGAAATGATCGAGGGAAATGATGAGAAAGGTACAGAAGCAGCAGGCGCAAGAACTGGTCAGACAGATGGAAGAAGCGCATGATCAGATCAAAAAGTTCATAGCGCAGAATAGTATTCCGCCGGCGATGGAGCTTCTGGAGGAATGCCAGAACGGCGGGATCACATTAGGAACTCTGATCGAAAGCACAGAAGGGGAACGGCATCCGACCGTACTTCTGTTGGAAGAATACTGCGAAATGACTTATCAGATCCATGAGAGCCTGGCAGGGAATCAAAAGATCAATACAAACAAGGTGCATAAGATGCTGAGGCAGAAGCTGATCAGGGCAGCAAACAGCCTGAAAAATGACATTCCTGTCAGAAAAGAAGCGGTTTTCCTGCCATACAAGGCAAGCATGTGGGACAGTCTGGAGAGTGTGTGGAAAGCGGCCGATGAGGATAAAAACTGTGACGCATATGTCATTCCGATACCATATTATGATAAAAATCCGGACGGAAGCTTACGGGAGATGCACTATGAGGCAGATCAGTACCCTGAATGTGTGCCGGTTACAAGATATGACGAATATGATTTTGAACAGCATAGACCAGATATGATTTATATTCATAATGCGTACGACCAATGGAATCTGGTCACAAGCGTTCACCCCAGTTTCTTTTCGGCAAATCTGAAAAAATATACAGAAAAGCTGATCTACATTCCATATTTTGTGTTGGATGAAGTAGATCCCAATGATGAGCGGGCGGTAGAAAATGTAAAGCATTTCTGTTTTATGCCAGGCATTATCAATGCGGACCAGGTGATCGTGCAGTCGGAGGATATGAAAAAAATATATATCAATGAATATCTGAAAGCTGCAAAAGAACACGGACTGCAGGGAAAGCACCTGGACAGGACATACCTGGAACAAAAGTTTTTGGGACTGGGGTCGCCCAAGTATGACAGAATATGTGCTACAAAGAGAGAAGATCTGGATATTCCGCAGGATTGGCTGAACGTGATCGAGAAAGCGGACGGAAGCCGGAAGATGATTATCTTATATAATACTGGAATAGCGGCATTGCTGACGCACAATGAAAAGTGGGTGGACAAGATTGAGAATGTGCTGGGGATCTTCAAGGAAAATCAAGAGGGGATTGCATTATTATGGCGGCCGCATCCACTGATCGAGAGCACGATGAAGTCCATGCGTCCGGAAGTGCTGCGCAAATACACGGCACTGAAAGATGATTACATTGTACAGGGCTGGGGGATCTATGATGACACTGCCGACGTGGATAGGGCGGTCGTGCTGAGTGATGCGTATTATGGGGATCATAGCTCCGTGGTACAGTTGTACAGACAGACCGGGAAGCCGGTCATGATACAGAATGTGGAGATCAGGACATAGAATGATAAGTGAATTTACATCAGGAAAATGCAACAATTAATATAGAAGGTGTACCTACAATGAAAAACCAATACATCAGCGGGCTGATGCACACACTGGAGCAGACCAGGATCTATATGGGGAATGACACAGTGGATTATGACGCTGGAATGCAGGAACTGGTCCGGTGCTTTACCAGACACAAAAGGGAAGGGACGCAGATCTTTTTCATAGGAAATGGCGGGAGTTCCGCGATCGCGAGCCACATGACGGCGGATTTCATGAAAAACGGCGGTATGAAAACGTACAGCCTGTACGACAATGCGGTGACAACGTGCATGGGGAATGACTACGGGTATGAATATGTGTTCTCAAGACCGCTCGAATTTCTCGGACAGGTTGGGGATCTTTTGGTGGCAGTCAGCAGCTCCGGAAATTCGCAGAATATTGTCAACGCCATCAATGTGGCGGAGGCCAAACAAATGGAGATTATCACTTTCACAGGTTTTAAGATAGA
>JAETQI010000052.1 GCA_021770755.1 Lachnospiraceae bacterium | reverse complement strand
GGTAGATAGGGCATGGGTGTAAGTGCAGCAATGTACTGAGCTGAATGCTACTAATCGGTCGAAGGCTTATCCTGAGCGGTATGGGAACGCGGTGTGTGACACTGCGGGAATGTTGCATGAAAGCAGGTTTTGGAAGGAATGGCATACAGATAACAAGATACATGATTTTTGTGTTCGGTTTTGAGGGAATGACGATATTTTAAGGGTCAGGCTCCATGGTCAAGCGGTTAAGACATCGCCCTTTCACGGCGGTAACACGGGTTCGATTCCCGTTGGAGTCATATGGGATCTTAGCTCAGCTGGGAGAGCATCTGCCTTACAAGCAGAGGGTCATAGGTTCGAGCCCTATAGGTCCCATTTGAGAAGAGCAATGATATAAAAATCATTGCTCTTATTGTTATATTATGGTATACTACATCAGAAAAGATATAGCGATATACGATAAAAAGGAGCTGACAACATGAACAACGAGTATTCGATCGAAACAAAATGTATACAGGCAGGATGGCATCCTAAGAATGGTGAGCCGCGTGTCCTGCCGATCTATCAGTCGACAACATACAAATACGAGACTTCGGATGAGATGGGGAAACTGTTTGATCTGGAGGCGGAAGGATATTTTTATACAAGACTGCAGAATCCTACCAATGATATGGTTGCCCAGAAGATCTGCGAGCTGGAGGGCGGAGAGGCAGCGATGCTGACATCGTCCGGTCAGGCAGCAAACTATTATGCAGTGTTCAATATATGCGAGGCAGGGGATCATGTGGTGCTTTCGTCGACTGTGTATGGCGGTACATTCAATCTGCTGACGGTCACTATGAAAAAGATGGGAATTGAATGTACGATCGTGGATCCGGATGCTGATGAGGAGACGCTGAACAAAGCTTTTCAGGAAAATACAAAGTGTGTCGTGGCGGAGTCGATCGCAAATCCGGCGCTGGTAGTGCTTGACTTTGAGAAATTCGTGAAGGTTGCCCATGCGCATGACGTTCCTTTGATCGTAGATAACACATTTGCGACGCCGATCAACTGCCGCCCGTTTGAATACGGCGTTGATATCGTGACGCATTCCACGACAAAATATATGGATGGACATGCTCTGTGCGTAGGCGGTGCGATCGTGGATTCCGGCAATTTTGACTGGACGAGATATGGCGACAAGTTTCACGGGCTGACGACTCCTGACGAATCGTATCATGGTGTGACATACACAGAAAAGTTTGGCAGAAAAGCTTATATCACAAAGGCAACGGTACAGCTTATGAGGGATCTGGGATCGATTCCTTCCCCGATGAACTCCTTTTTGCTCAACATAGGTCTTGAGACGCTGCATCTGAGAGTGCCAAGGCACTGTGAAAATGCATTGAAAGTGGCTGCGTGGTTGGAACAGAACGACAAAGTTGCCTGGGTAAACTACCCTGGCTTAAAGGGAAACAAGTATTATGAGCTGGCGCAGAAGTATATGCCCAACGGCACCTGCGGGGTGATCTCTTTTGGCCTGAAAGGCGGGAGAGATGTCAGTGTGGATTTCATGGATCATCTGAAACTGGCTGCCATCGTGACGCATGTGGCGGATGCAAGAACCTGTGTACTTCATCCGGCAAGCCATACGCACAGGCAGATGAACGATGAGCAGTTGATCGAGGCAGGTGTTCAGCCAGATCTCATTCGGTTCTCTGTGGGGATCGAGAATGCGGATGACATTATTGCTGACATTGAACAGGCACTTGCACACATTTGATGATGAGAATATAAAAGGATTATGAGAAAAAAAAGCTGGCTGACAGGTTTATTTTTGGTCATTCTGTCGAGTATCACGATTATTGTAAGAATGTATTATGTAAACTACATGATGTCCGAGGTAAATATCAATGAGGATATTTATAATGCGGCAAAGGTGAGCATAGGGACAGACGGCCTGGGTGCTGTTTTTGCGGAGGGTTTTCGGATGCAGTCGCTGTATATAGGCAATCTGTATCTGGCCTTTCTGATCTTTGGAAACTTTACTGTGGCAGGGGTCTATCTGAATATCCTGTATCAGCTTTTGACTGTTTTGCTGGTATATATTGCGATCCGGAGCGTGACAAACCGGTATGTGGGATTAGCAGGAAGCGTGATCCTGGCAATCCTTCCGATCTATGTCAATACGTTGTCGAAAGTGACGATGCAGAACATGCTCATATGTATCGCGGTTCTGGCCGGCACAGTTGCTGTTCTGATGATCCAGTGGATTTACCGCAGACATACTGCGAAGAAAAATGATCCGGCTCAGATTGTCACGGACAGGGCGGATATCAATGAAAAGAACGAAGCGCCTGAACCGGATATGGATATGGAGCCGGTCCGGGATACTTCCATGAAAGAAATACACTATGATGATCTGGAGGACAATAAGGTTCAGTATATCGAAAATCCGCTTCCGGTGCCAAAGCGCAGGGAACACAAGGAGATGGATTATGCATTTGAGACGGCTGTCAGCGATGATTATGACATAAAGGATCTGGATGGAAAAGATTTTTATGATATTGAATAAAAGGAATATTTTGCTGAGCATACTAAAAAGGACTCTATCCAACTAAGAAACAAGGAGAGGTATGCGATGAATATTCAAAATGAAGAGAACAATGGAAAGAATGATGAGCTGGAGAATAAAAAGTACAAGGATGAAAAGATTGAGAAAGAAAGTCAGGTGACGCTGGACGAAAATAACAGCAACCACAGGATCCATCTGATCACGATCATAGGTGAGATAGAAGGACATGAAAATGCAGGGAATCAGTCGAAAGTGACAAAGTATGAGCTGCTTTTGCCGCAGCTTGCCTCGATCGAGGACAGTGATGAGATTGACGGGGTGCTGCTGCTGCTGAACACAATGGGGGGCGATGTGGAGGCAGGACTTGCGATCGCGGAGATGGTGGCTTCTCTAAGCAAACCTACGGTCTCACTTGTTTTGGGCGGCAGCCACAGCATCGGGGTGCCGATCGCTGTGAGTACGGATTATTCGTTTATCGTTCCCACCGGGACAATGGTGGTACATCCGGTGCGGATGAACGGTATGGTGATCGGAGTGCCCCAGACATTTAACTATTTCAGGGAGGTTCAGAATCGGATAACGGGTTTTGTGTGTTCTCACTGCAAGATATCGAAAGAGCGGTATGAAGAGCTGATGATGGAGACGGAAGTACTCACGAAAGATGTGGGAAGTGTGCTGGAGGGAGAGGAAGCTGTGCGGGAGGGGATCATATGCGAGATCGGCGGGATCTCCCAGGCAATCTCCAAGCTGCACGAGTTGATCGCCGCCGGCAGATAAAATCCGGCTGATGAAATTTTGAATCATGAAATTCTTGTAAAATATGGTTGACAAAGGAGGGACTCTTATGTATAATAAATGAATGTGTGGATAGGAGTCTACGATGTTAGTGAATTTGACAGATGTATTTACAAATGAAGGACAAGTGCGGGAGATGGATGTATCGTATGATGCGGATACATTTACGGATCAGTATGGAACTTTTCAGATCAGGGAAAAGAGTCCTGTTGCGCTGAGGCTTTCTAATATAGGACGATCGAAGGCATTGGTTCAGGGAAATGCAAAGCTTACGTTGGTGTTTGCCTGTGACAGATGTTTGCGAGATGTTGATTATACATTTGATTTATCCTTTGACAGAGTGGTCGTGTCGCCGGAGTATACGGGTGACGGCATGGATCATGAAGCGTCCATGGATGA
This sequence comes from Lachnospiraceae bacterium, assembly GCA_021770755.1. GTDB lineage: Bacteria > Bacillota > Clostridia > Lachnospirales > Lachnospiraceae > COE1. The sequence goes on along the minus strand of JAETQI010000052.1, from coordinate 26,994 downwards.
TGAGGATTCGGCGGAGCTTATGGAAGGATATCACTTAAATGTGGATGAACTAATCAGGAATGAATTGCTGCTGAACTGGCCAATGAAGGTCTTGTGCCGGGAGGACTGCAGGGGAATCTGTAAGACGTGCGGTAAGGATCTGAATGAGGGCGAATGCGGCTGCGACAATTTCGTGCCGGATCCCAGAATGGCAGTGATAAAAGATTTGTTTAATGCGAATAAGGAGGTGTAACAATGTCTATATGTCCAAAAAATAAATCTTCAAAAAGCAGAAGAGATAAGAGAAGAGCAAACTGGAAGATGAGCGCACCTACATTGGTAAAGTGCAGCAAGTGCGGCGCTTTGATGATGCCTCACAGAGTGTGCAAGGCTTGCGGCTCATACAACAAGAAAGAGATCATTGCAGTTGATTAGGAACTGTTCAATGGGTGGTTCCAAAGTGAAATAAAAGGTGTGAAGTTTTATGAAACGGATAAAGCTTTGCACCTTTTTATTTGATTTCCCTTGATTTTTAGCAATAGGTCTAGTATATTTATATAAATGGAACGATGGAGGAATGTGGCAATGGATGAGATGACCAGAGTGGCAGTGGACGCCATGGGTGGTGATAATGCACCGTCAGAGATCGTGAAGGGTGTTGTGGACGCCGTCAACGAGAACAGCAGGATCAAGGTGTATCTGACAGGCCGGGAGCAGGAGATTGAGAGAGCGCTTGGGCAGTACACATACAACAAAGAACAGATCGAGATCGTAAATGCCACGGAGGTGATCGAGACAGCGGAACCTCCCGTGATGGCGATCAGGAAAAAGAAAGATTCCTCGATCGTGGTCGCGCTGAATCTGGTGAAGAGCGGAAAGTGTGATGCGTTTGTCTCGGCGGGAAGTTCGGGTGCGGTGCTTGTCGGCGGACAGTTGATCGTGGGACGGATCAAGGGGATCGAGCGGCCGCCGCTTGCCCCACTGATCCCGACGGAGACAGGCTGTGCCCTGCTGATCGACTGCGGCGCCAATGTCGATGCCAGACCGTCGCACCTGGTTCAGTTTGCGAAGATGGGGTCTGTGTACATGGAGAGTGTCATGGGCATAGCAAATCCCAAGGTTGCGATCGTCAATATCGGGGCGGAGGAGGAGAAGGGCAATGCGCTCGTGAAAGAGACGTTCCCGATGCTCAAGAACTGTCCGGAGATTAATTTTATAGGAAGTATCGAGGCGCGGGATATACCGACAGGATATGCGGATGTGATCGTCTGCGAAGCGTTTGCGGGCAATATCATTTTAAAGCTCTACGAGGGTGTTGGCGCTACGCTGATCAAGAAAGTGAAAGCGGGCATGATGACGTCGCTTCGGAGCAAGATCGGTGCGCTTCTGGTCAAACCTGCACTCAAACAGACACTGAAAGCTTTTAGCCTTGATGAGTACGGCGGGGCGCCGCTGCTTGGGTTAAACGGGCTGGTGGTCAAGACACACGGAAGCTCCAAGGCTGTCGAGATCAAAAATTCGATCTTGCAGTGTGTGACTTTTAAGGAACAGAAAATCAACCAGAAAATCAAAGATAAAGTGATCTTAAGAGATGAGTGAGGAAGGATCTGATCAGATGGAATTTGAGGCTTTGAAAAAGGTTACAGCCACCGTTTTGGGCATGGATCCGGACGAGATCAAGATGGACATGACTTTTCTGACGGATCTGGGAGCCGATTCGCTGGATCTGTACCAGATATTCAGAGGTGTGGAGGAGGAGATCGATCTTCAGATACCGACAGAAGGTCTGGAAAAAATAACGACGGTGCGCGAGGCTGTCAAATGGATCGAAAAAGCAAGAAGCCCTTTCTAGGGCTTTCTTTATGCACGCGGACACCCGGAGGAAGATTGTCGGCATACGCTGCCGGGCGTGCGGGTAGGAAAGATAGGAGTAAAAATGCGGAATATGAAAAAAGCCCTGCAGGAGCTGCAGGGAAAGATCGGGTATCAGTTTCAGAACGAGGCGCTGCTAAAACAGGCGCTGACACACAGTTCTTTTGCCAATGAGCAGAAGATCAACAAATTAAATAATTACGAGAGACTGGAATTTCTGGGAGATGCAGTGCTGGAGCTTGTGTCCAGCGAATTTTTGTACAATGAAAATGCCGATATGCCTGAGGGGCAGTTGACGAGACTGCGGGCGTCGATGGTATGCGAGCCGGCGCTTGCCTACTGTGCGCGGGACATTCAGCTAAATACTTATATTTTGCTTGGCAGGGGGGAGGAAGCGACAGGAGGGCGGACGAGGGATTCTATCATTTCCGATGTCATGGAGGCGGTGATCGGCGCGATCTTTCTTGACGGCGGTCTTGAGTATGCCAAGAAATTTATCGATCGCTTTGTGCTGTCGGATCTGGAGGATAAGATCTTATTTTTGGACAGCAAGACGCTGCTGCAGGAAGAGATCCAGAAGAACAATGCGGCGCAGTTGCGGTATGAACTGGTGGGGGAGACCGGTCCCGACCACGACAAACAGTTCAGCGTCGAGGCGTATCTCGATGACAGGCTGATCGGCTCCGGCGCGGGAAGGACGAAGAAGGCGGCAGAACAGCAGGCTGCGTACGAGGCACTCAGGCGGATCAAGGGCAAAAAATAATGGCATGCGGTGAGGTAGAGAATGTATTTAAAGAGTATAGAGGTACAGGGGTTCAAATCCTTTGCGAACAAGATCGTGTTTCAATTTCATCAGGGGATCACGGGCATCGTCGGTCCGAATGGTTCCGGAAAGAGCAATGTTGCGGATGCGGTGCGGTGGGTGCTCGGTGAACAGCGCATCAAGCAGTTGCGCGGGGAATCGATGCAGGATGTCATCTTTTCCGGCACGGAGCTTAGGAAGCCTCTGGGTTATGCGTACGTGGGCATCACCTTTGACAACGCGGATCACAAGCTTGCGATCGATTATCAGGAGGTGACAGTGGCAAGGCGTTTATATCGTTCAGGCGAAAGTGAGTATTCGATCAACGGCACTCCCTGTCGTTTGAAGGATGTAAACGAACTGTTTTACGATACGGGTATTGGCAAGGAGGGCTATTCCATCATCGGCCAGGGACAGATCGAGAAGATCCTGAGCGGCAAGCCGGAGGAGAAGCGTGAGCTTTTTGACGAGGCGGCGGGTATCGTCAAGTTCAAGAAGCGAAAAGCCACAGCCCAGAAAAAGCTCGAGGACGAGAAAAACAATCTGGTGCGAGTGACAGATATCCTGAGCGAGCTTGAAAAGCAGGTTGAACCTTTGGAAAAGCAATCGGAAAAGGCGAAGGTCTATCTGAAGAAAAAGGAAGAACTCAGAGAGTACGATGTCAATGTGTTTTTGCTGGAAAACAAAAAACTGACGCAGCAGTTGGAGGAGATCGAGGGCAAATACAAGATCGCGGAGGAGGACTACCGCAACACGACACAGCAGTATGACAGGATCAGGATCGAGTACGATGAAGTTCAGTCGCGCATCGAGGTGCTGGATCAGGAGATCGAATCCGCCAGAACGACGCTGACGGATGCGAGTGTCACGCGCGGAAAACTCGAGGGTGAGATCAATGTATTAAAGGAGCAGATCAGGGGCGCCCACGGAAATGAGCAGCATTTCCGCGACAGGATAGCAGCGATACAGGAACAGATCGCTGAGAGAGAGGGAGAACGCGCTAAGATCCTGGAGAGCAAGGCTGTGCTGGACGGGAAAGTCGCCGGTCTGGAAAAGGAGCGGAATGAGGCAAGAGGATCGCTCCTGGAGGTTCAGCAGCACATCGAGGAATTGAATCACAGGATCGAGGAAGATAAGAATCAGATCATTGCCATGTTAAATGAACGGGCGACTATCAAATCAAAGATGAGCAGTTTTGACACGATGATGGAGCAGTTGCGCATCAGAAAAGCGGAATTGAATTCAAGGCTTCTGCGTGCGAGGAGCGATGAGGCGGAGCGCGATGCCGAGATCCGGGAGCTGCAGGAGGAATTTCAGCGCATCAATGACCAGATCATGGAGGCCAATGCGCACCTGACAGAGTTGGAGGAGCACAATAAGTCCTTTCGCGGGAGACTGATCCAGAAGGACGAGGAGATCCGGGAGAGTCAGGGCGCTTATCAGAGATACCGCTCCCAGTTGGATACGATCTCAAACCTCACGGAGCGTTATGAGGGATACGGCAACAGTATCCAGAAGGTCATGGAGCAGCGGGAGCGCAACAGGGGGATCATCGGCGTTGTGGCGGACATCATCAAAGTGGATAAGGAGTATGAGACGGCGATCGAGACGGCTCTTGGCGGCAGCATACAGAATATCGTCACAGAGGACGAGGAGACGGCAAAGGCAATGATCGCTTTTCTGAAAAAGAACCGGTTTGGACGCGCGACTTTTCTGCCGCTGACCAGCATCACAAAGCCGCAGGAATTTAAGATGCTGAATGTGCTGGCGGAGAACGGTGTGATCGGGCTTGCCGACGCCCTGGTGCGGACGGATGCAAAGTATAAAAATGTGGCAAAGACCATGCTCGGACGGATCGTGGTGATCGACAATGTTGACAATGCCGTCAGGATCGCAAAGAAATACAACTATAGTGTCAGAATGGTCACGCTTGAGGGGGAACTGCTCGTGCCGGGAGGCGCGATCAGCGGAGGCGCTTTCAAGAATAATTCCAATCTGCTGGGACGGCGGCGGGAGATCGGGGAACTGGAACAGAAGATGAAGGCGGCGAAGGAGAGGCTGGATACTGCAAACGCGGATATCGAGAATATCAAAGCCGAGCGAAATCATGTCAGAAAGACGATCGAGGAGGAGAAAGCCACGCTGCAGGAGCTGTTTATCAGGCAGAATACTGCCAGGATGAACGTAGTGACCGCGGAGGAGCGAAAGAACGAGGCAGAGCACGGATTTGGAACTTTGCAGGAAGAGCAGCAGGATATCGAGCAGAAGGTGGCTGAGATCCATATCGATAAGGAAAATACGCTCCGCGACTTAGCGGCATCGGAGGAAAACGAAAAGATCATAGAACAGAACATTGCCGCATTTCAGAAGGAGCTGGAGACGCACCGGATCGAGGAGTCCGGCAAGACCGGAATGGTCGGGGAGTGGGATGTCGAGTATGAAAAGATGCTGCAGAAGCAGGAATTTGAGCAGACGAACTTAAACCGTATCGAGGGAGAGATGTCGCGCAGCCGCGAGGAGCTGGCAGAAGTACAGACAAGCCTTGACAGTTGCCTGGAGGAGATCCGGAGCAGGCAGCAGAATATCGAGGAGATCGAGAGGACGATCAGCGCGTCGCACACCACACAGTCCGATGCCGAGACAGCGCTGAAAGAGAAGCAGAAGACAAAGGAAGAGCTGGCACAGAAGCAGAAGGATTTTTTCAGGACAAGAGAGGAGATGTCCGAGAAGAAAAACGCGCTCGACAAGGAAGTGTACCGGCTTGGTTCCCAGCGGGAAAAGCTTGAGGAAACTGTCGAGAACCAGATCAATTACATGTGGAATGAGTACGAGATCACGCTGAACAACGCAGTTTCCATGCGAAATGAGGCGCTTAAGGACATTGCGGAGATGAAGAAGCAGATTACCGTGATCAAGGACGAGATCAGGAAACTTGGCGATGTCAACGTCAATGCGATCGAGGATTACAAGGTGCTCATGGAGCGCTATACCTTTATGAAAAACCAGCATGATGATCTGATCGAGGCGGAGAAGACGCTGGAGGGGATCATTGAGGAGCTTGATACCGCGATGCGCCGGCAGTTTTCGGAGAAATTTGAGGAGATCAAGCGGGAATTTGACAAAGTGTTTAAGGAGTTATTTGGCGGAGGCAAGGGCACGCTGGAACTGATCGAGGACGAGGACATCCTGGAGGCGGGGATCCGAATCATCGCACAGCCGCCAGGCAAGAAACTGCAGAATATGATGCAGCTTTCCGGCGGCGAGAAATCGTTCACGGCGATCGCGCTGCTCTTTGCCATACAGAACCTGAAACCGTCACCGTTCTGTCTGCTGGATGAGATCGAGGCGGCGCTTGACGAGGGGAACGTGAACCGGTTTGCGAAGTATCTGAACAAGCTGACAAAGGGGACGCAGTTTATCGTGATCACACACCGGCGCGGTACGATGGAACAGGCGGACAGACTGTACGGTATCACGATGCAGGAAAAAGGGGTATCGACCCTTGTGAGCGTCAATCTTGTCGACAGCGAAGTGGACAAGTGGAGTCAGGATGAGAAGGAAAAGAAGGAGGCTTAGTATAAGATGGCGGGGGAGAAAAAAGGGTTTTTCAGCCGTTTGAAAGAAGGGTTGAACAAGACAAGGGATAACATCGTGGCAGGGATCGACGCAGTGTTTTACGGTGCGTCCGAGATTGACGACGATTTTTATGAGGAGCTGGAAGAGATCCTGATCATGGGAGATATCGGGGTCAATGCGACCAGCGATATCATCGAGCGCATGAAGGAGGAAGTCAAAAAGCGGCATCTGCGTCATCCTTCGGAGTGCAAGGAGCTGCTGGTCGAGAGTATCAGGCAGCAGATGTGCGTCGGGGAGACGGCATATGATTTTGAGAAGAAACAGTCAGTCGTATTTGTGATCGGCGTCAACGGAGTCGGCAAGACGACTTCTGTCGGTAAACTTGCAAGTATCCTGAAAGGACAGGGAAAGAAAGTCCTGATCGCCGCGGCGGATACGTTCCGTGCGGCTGCCGGCGACCAGCTTGCCGAGTGGGCACACCGTGCGGGGGTCGATATGATCGGCGGGGCGGACGGGGCAGATCCGGCATCGGTGATCTATGATGCCGTCAATGCCGCAAAGGCGAGAAAAGTGGATGTGCTGATCTGCGATACGGCAGGACGGCTTCATAACAAAAAGAACCTGATGGAAGAGCTCAAGAAGATGAACCGTATCATAGACAGGGAATTTCCGGATGCACACAGGGAGAATCTGATCGTGCTCGACGGGACGACAGGGCAGAACGCGCTCTCGCAGGCGAGAGAATTCGGCGAAGTGGCGAATCTGACCGGCGTCATTCTCACGAAGATGGACGGTACGGCAAAGGGCGGGATCGCAGTGGCGATCCAGTCGGAGCTGAATGTACCCGTCAAATATATCGGCGTGGGGGAGACGATCGAGGATCTGCAGAAGTTTGACTCCGAGGAGTTCGTGAACGCGCTGTTTGATGTGAAGACGGAAGGGCGCGCGGACGCTGAGGATACAGATGCGGAGGGAATGTCGGCGGACGGAACAGATGAAAATGCTGAAACGGGAATGCCGGCGGACGGACAGGGCGAAAACAATGCGGATGCTGTGGCGGTCTCGGACACGTTCGGGAGCAGTGAGGCAGAAGATGACAGCGGTATCTTATGCAGCGAAGCCTCAGAAAGAAGCCTCGGAGCGGATACAGAAAGTGCAGTTGGGGAAGAGACTGCGGAAGAACATCCGAATGATGAGGACACCGATGAAAAGCCGAAAAAGAAAAAGTGGTTTTTCTGGTAATGGTAATAAGGAATACAGGGAGGAAGATCGAAATGTCAGATATGCTTACACTGGAAAAATTTGAGGAAGCGTCAGAGATCGTGAAGAAGGTCACTTCGGAGACAAAGCTGATCTACAGCGAGTATCTGAGCAGCCAGACGGGAAACAAGATTTATCTAAAGCCTGAAAATATGCAGCTTACAGGAGCATATAAGCTCAGAGGGGCATATTATAAGATAAGCACGCTCTCGGATGCGGAGCGTGAGAAAGGACTGATCACGGCATCGGCGGGCAATCATGCGCAGGGAGTCGCTTATGCGGCGAAACGGTACGGCGTGAAGGCGGTGATCGTGATGCCGACATCGACGCCGCTCATGAAAGTCAACCGCACCAAGGGATACGGGGCGGAAGTCATCTTAAAAGGCGACGTCTACGACGAGGCGTGCGAGTACGCCTATCAGTTGGCGGAGGAAAGGGGATATACCTTTATCCACCCGTTTGACGACCTGACGGTCGCAACAGGACAGGGAACGATCGCGATGGAGATCTTTAAGGAGCTTCCGCTGGTGGACATCATACTCGTTCCGATCGGAGGAGGCGGTCTGGCAACGGGGGTGTCGACGCTCGCCAAGCTGCTGAATCCCAAGATCCAGGTGATCGGTGTGGAACCTGCGGGGGCAAACTGTATGCAGGAGTCCCTAAAGGCGGGGGAGGTCGTCACGCTTCCGGGTGTCAACACGATCGCGGACGGCACGGCAGTGAAGACGCCGGGCAAGAATATTTTCCCGTATATCAGGGACAATATAGATGAGATCATCACAGTGCCTGACGAGGAGCTGGTCGTATCCTTCCTCGATATCGTGGAGAATCACAAGATGATCGTCGAGAATTCAGGGCTTCTTGCGGTGGCTGCGCTGCGCCATCTCGATGTGAAGAATAAAAGGATCGTATCGATACTGAGCGGCGGAAATATGGATATCATCACGATGTCGTCCGTGGTACAGCAGGGGCTGATCTTCCGCGACCGGATTTTTACGGTGTCTGTGCTGCTGCCTGACAAGCCGGGTGAGCTGACAAAGGTGTCGGAGGTGATCGCAGCGCTGAATGGCAATGTCATCAAGCTGGAGCATAATCAGTTTGTCTCCATCAACAGGAATGCGGCTGTGGAGCTGCGTATCACGCTTGAAACGTTCGGTACGGATCATAAGAACCAGATCATCAAAGCGTTGGAGGACAAAGGATACCAGCCGAAACAGGTGAGGACAAATATTTAATAAATGAGGCGTTATGGAAAAAGAAGTTGCAAAAAGGGTGAAATGTTATGTGATACTGACAGCGGCGGCGGTGATCTATGCCGCTGCGATCAGTCTGTTTCTGGATCCCAACAATATTGCGCCCGGGGGTGTGACAGGCATCTCCATCCTGGTGAACCGGTTTACAAAGATTCCGACCGGTACAGTCAATATGCTCATCAACATTCCGATCGTTCTGCTGGGACTGTGGAAATTCGGAGGTCGTTTTATCTTTTCGACAATGTATGCGCTGGCGCTGATCACGGTCTTTATCAACGCGTTTGCGTCTCATGGGGCGGTGACGGACGATCTTCTGATCGCGTCCGTGCTTGGCGGCGTTCTGATCGGTATCGCGCTGGCGCTGGTGTTCCGTGCCGGTGCGACGACAGGCGGCATTGACATTATTGTCAAGGTGGTCCGCACAAAGCGCAAGCACATCAAGACCAATATCCTGTTTCTTGTTTTTGACAGTATGGTGATCCTTGCGTCGTGGATCGTGTTTCAGGATATGACGGTGGCTTTTTATGCAGGGCTGGCAGTGGTGACGGACTCGATCGTGATGGATAAGATCCTGTACGGTTCCGACGAGGCAAAACTGGTCTATGTCATCAGCACGAAACCTTTGCAGGTGAAGCAGCGGCTCTTTGACGAGCTTGACACTACGGCGACGATCATCACGGCAAGAGGGGCATACTCCAATGAACCGAAGGAAGTGCTGATGATTGTCATCCGAAAGCAGATATATCCGAGACTCGAGGAGATCGTGAAGGATGAGGACACTTCCGCGTTTATGATCGTGTCCTCCGCCAGCGAGATCTTTGGCGAGGGATATAAGGATATCACGAGTGAAAAATTATAGATAGCACAAAAAAAGGCAAACAGCGAAAGCTGTCTGCCTTTTTTTGCACACGGGCTGATTCCTTATTCAATTTTATTGTTTACCTTCTTGGAATTTGTCCGTTCTAAGAGATAGTCGATGCTGACATTGTGAAAGTCAGCGATCGCGATCAGAACATTTGTGGGAATATCCCGTGTGCCGTTCTCATAGTGGGAGTACGCGCGCTGGGATAAGTTAAGATGCTGGCTGATCTCGGTCTGTGTCAGATCCGCATCCTCGCGCAGATTTTTAATTCTGTGATATATGGGAATCCCTCCTTTGATTATAGTATGATTTCATTTAGAACTATTTAGACCTTATCCGAATAGCTACTTTCATATTAATGTTGGGAAAAATGTTCTATTGACTTTTAGAACATTTTGGGCTAAAGTGATAGTATATAAGTTATGCTTAAATATTGGATAAATTCACCTAATAAAATACCAGGAAGGGGAACGCACTGATGATAAGATTTGACGATGTCATAAAACACAGCCGGAAAAAACTGCCAATGGAGTTTAAGGCCGCTTTTATTGCGGCAGTCTGTGCGGGGCTTGTGGCACATATGTATATGTTTACCAATAAGCTTCCAAACTTTGACGATCTGGGAGCGATCAACGGTTTTGGCGTGACTTTTAAGAACGGACGCTGGTTTTTGTGGATCCTGGGCGCGGCGGCGTATCATCTGAACCTTGTGTTCAGCCTTCCGTGGTTCAATGGCTTGTTCACACTGACGGTACTGGGGATCTCAGCCGGCGTGATCGCGATGCTGCTGCAGATAAAGAGCGCGGCGGCAAATGCCCTATTGGGTGCGGCGCTTGTGGTCTTTCCGAGTTGGACGAGCACCTTTTTCTATATGTTTACCACGCCGTATTATGCGGCAGCAGTGCTGATGTCCGTTGTTTCAGTGTATCTGACAGCAAAGTGCAGCAAAGGATTTCTGGGTGCGATCCCTCTGCTGGCCTGTGCGATCGGTATATATCAGGCGTATATCCCGTTTACAGCGACATTGTTTGTCATTTTATTGTTTTTGGGGCTCTATGATGACGGGACAGGTTATGCACAGATCGTCAGGAGGTCTTTTTTTTATCTGTTCACACTCGGAGCTTCAGTTCTTTTGTATTTTATCTGCATGAAAGTATCCCTTGCGCTGACGGGGCAGTCTCTGAATACATATAAAGGGATCGATTCCATGGGGAAGCTTAATCTCACGGATCTTCCGGAGAGGATCGGCACCAGCTTCTTTGGTGTTTTCTTCAATAATGATCTCGAGATCAGTTACAACCTGATCACAAAAGGGATGTATTTTGTGCTGTTTGCAGGCAGTGTGATCTCCATTTCTGGCCTTTTTCTGTATTTGCTGCGAAAAAAGGAGTATTTGAAGGGAATAGAAGTCCTGGTTCTGACAGCGGCATATGTGCTGGCGATCAATTCCATTTATCTGATCTGCAATGAGGGGATTTATTCTCTGATGTATTACTCGTATGTGTTTCTCATGATCTTCCCGCTGGCACTGATCGACCGCAGCGCGGGTATTCTGCGTGACAGTGTGGTCATTGCCGGGGAGTATGTGATGAATTTCGTGCTGATCGCGGGGATCGTGAGCTACTGCCACTTTGCGAATGGTCAATATCTGAGTATTGATCTGAGTCTGAAACAGGCGGTGAGCTATTGCAGCACTTTGGTGACACAGATCAAAAATACAGAAGGCTATCGTGAGGATCTGAATATTTTGCTGTACGGGGATCAGATCGGGGATCAGACTTTGTATCACAATGAGATCATGAATGTATTTTCAATGACAGGACGCGATGACGCGCTCGTAGACGCATACAGCCGGCTGGAATTTCTGAAATTTTATTGCGGGTTTGACGCACCGTTTGTGGGAACAGATGATCTGCCGCCAGAGACAACGCTTATGATCAGAAACATGCCCTGCTATCCGACAGATGGCTCGATCAGGATCATCAATGATACTGTTGTGGTAAAATTTTCCGAAAAGATGGAATGACATGACGTCATGGCTCAAAATGTTCTATTGACTTTTAGAACATTTTGGGCTAAAGTGGTTATGAGATAAAATAAGTGAAAACAGAAAGGAATGATCTCAAAATGAAAAAGTCCATAAAAGTATTTCGGTTTCTATATTTCTTTGCCTGCTTTTTTATCCTGCTGGGAAATACTTCTTGTGCGTATATCGATCCGTCGGCAGTGACGTATGTGATCCAGGCGGTTGCGGGAGTGGCGATCGCAGTAGGGGCGGCATGTACTGTTTACAGGCATAAGATCATGAAGTTTTTCCGCAGCCAGCAGAAGAAGCGCGCGCGCAAGAAGCACCAGTCCGGGGAACAGCAATAGACGGATACGGAGAGGGTTATGAATGGAGTGATAGGTCTGATCGGTGATGTCCTGGGCTGGCTGATGTATTTTTGCTACCGCATTTTTCCGAACTATTTTGTCTCGATCATCCTCTTTACCTTTGGAACAAAGATCGTCCTGCTGCCGGTATCCTTGTGGGTGCAGCGCAATTCGATCAAAATGGTAAAGATGCAGCCGGAGATGAATTTCATCAGGGCAAAGTACTATGGTAACAGTGAAAAGATCTCGGAAGAACAGTATGAACTATATAAAAGGGAGCATTACCAGCCGCTGGCGGATCTGATCCCGCTGGCGCTGCAACTGATCCTGCTGATGGGGGTGATCGATGTGATCAATCACCCGGAGGAGCATATTTTCCGCGGCGGGGCGGGGAGACTGGATACGATGCTCGGGCGTCTTGATCTGTCGGCAGTTCCGGTGGAGGCAGGAGGGGGTGCGTATCTGATCCCCCTGATCGCGGCGGTTTCTGCGTGGTTTATGTGTTTCATCCAGAATCGGATCAATGTCCTGCAGGCAGAACAGGGAAAGGCCAACCAGCTTGGGACGATGCTCCTGTCGATCGGGCTCTCCCTGTATCTGGGTTTTTTTGTGAAGACGGGCGTCGGTATTTACTGGACGTTCAGCAACTTGTTTTCTGTAGTGCAGTTGTACTTCCTCAATCGGGTCATGGATCCGAAAAAGCATATTGATTATGAAGCGCTGGCAAAAAGCCGTGAGGCGTTAAGGGCAGCCAGTGCCTTTGCACAGCAGGACCGGAGGAAGCCTTTTGAGAAGGATCCCTACAAAAAGAAAGAAAGGGCTGACTATAAGCGCTTCTTTAAAGACTATGAGATGCAGCTTGTGTTCTACTCGGAAAAGAACGGTTTTTATAAGTATTATCAGAACATCATTGAGACGCTTCTGGAAAAGTCGGATGTGGTGATCAACTATGTCACGAGCGATCCGGAGGACAAGGTCTTTGAGATGGAGAGCGACCGGTTCAGACCGTACTATATCGGTGAGAATAAGCTGATCGTGCTGATGATGAAGATGGAGGCGGATATCGTCGTGATGACGACGCCCGATCTGGAGAGCTTTCACATCAAGCGTTCGCTTGTCCGCAAGGACAATGAATACATCTATGTGCCGCACGATGTGAACAGCCCCAATCTGACATTTCGAAAGGAAGCGCTGGATCATTTTGACACGGTCTTCTCTTCGGGATATCTCTGTACGGAGGAGATCAGAAAGCGGGAGGAGCTGTACGGGCTGCCGCGGAAGCGGATCGTCGAGTGGGGATCGGGTGTCATTGACAACATGATCCGGGATTTTGGCGCGATGGAGGAAAGGGAGCGGACTGTCAGAGAGATCCTGATCGCACCGTCCTGGCAGAAGGACAATATCTTATCGTCCTGTATCGGGGAAATACTGGAGAACCTGCAGGGGCACGGCTACAAGCTGATCGTCAGACCGCATCCGCAGTTTGTGCGGCATGAGAGGGAAAGGCTGGAATATCTGCGGGCGAGATTTGATATGGATGCGCGGGCGGATATGGAGCTGCAGACAGACTTTTCGTCGAACAGGACCGTGTACGAGGCGGATCTCGTGATCACGGACTGGTCGAGCATCGCATTTGAATATTCCTTTGCCACATTGAAGCCGTCGCTCTTTATCAATACGCCGATGAAGATCATGAATGCGGATTACGAGGAGCTTGGCATCACGCCGATCGACATTGAGCTTCGCAGCAGGATCGGCAGAAGCGTTGACATGGATCAGCTCGCATCGCTTCCGCAGGTTGTGGAGGAGCTGTTAAGCAGCAGTGATTTTTCAAGAGCATCGCTTGCGGCGATCAGGGACAGATATATTTATCAGATCGGACACAGCGGGGAAGCCGGTGCGGCGTACATTATGGGCAGGCTTGCCTATTATCAAAAGAAACACGAGGAAGAGGATGATTAAATGCAGCGAAATATATTGTTAAACCCGGGGCCTGCGACGACGACCGACACGGTGAAGATGGCGCAGGTCGTACCGGATATCTGTCCGAGGGAGCGCGCGTTTGCGTCCATGATGAAAGGGATGCGTGAAGATCTGGTACGCATTGTACACGGGGATCCGGATACATACACTTCTGTCCTGTTCTGCGGATCCGGGACCATCAATATTGATATCTGCCTGAATTCCCTGCTGCCGGAAGGGAAAAAAGTGCTTGTCGTCAACAATGGCGCCTACAGTACAAGGGCGGCCGAGATCTGCGGATATTATGGTCTGCCGTTTATCGATCTAAAGTTTCCGGTGGATGCGCTGCCGGATCTGGACAGGATCGAACAGACGTTTATGAAAAACCCTGACATTGCGCTGGTCCATACGACGCACAACGAGACTGGGACCGGTATCCTGAATCCGATCCGGGAGATCGGCGCGCTCGCGCATCGTTATGGCGCCGTCTTTACCGTCGATACGACGTCCACTTACGCGATGCGTCCGATCGACATTGCGAGGGATAACATTGATTTCTGCATGGCGTCCGCCCAGAAAGGGCTGATGGCGATGACGGGGCTTTCTTTTATCATAGGGAACAGGGCACTGATCGAGCGGTCCGCGGATTATCCGAAACGTTCGTATTATTGCAATCTGTACCTGCAATATCATTTTTTTGAGACGACCGGCGAGATGCATTTCACGCCGCCTGTCCAGACGATCTATGCGGCAAGGCAGGCGCTCGACGAGTACTTTGCCGAGGGCGAGGAGGCGAAGTGGCAGCGGCATCTGAGTGTCTTTGAGGCGATCCACGCGGGGCTGGAACGGCTGGGATTTCAGGATATGATCAGGCGTGAGCTGCAGGCGGGGCTTGTTGTCTGCGTGAAGTATCCCGATGATGTGAACTGGGATTTTGAGAAGGTTCACGATTACTGTTATGCGCGCGGGTTTACGATCTATCCGGGGAAAGTGTCCTCGCAGGATACTTTCCGTCTCTGTGCGCTGGGGGCGATCACGGCGAAAGACATCGGAGATTTTTTTATTGTTCTGGAAGAGGCGCTCAGGGAATATGGGATACAGATCCCTGTCTGCTATCGATGATGGTGACAAAGGATTTTTATGGAAAGTCTGGTGCAGTGATATGAAAAAAGTATATACCTGTTTCTGTACAGATGTGATACACGAGGGGCATCTGAACATTCTACGCGAGGCGAAGCGATACGGGGAAGTCACAGTCGGCATTCTCAGCGACGCGGCGATGATCAAGTTCAACAGGTTTCCGACGATCACGATGGCGGAGCGGGAGCAGATCGTGCGGGATACCGGGCTGGCTGACGCTGTGGTCATTCAGGATGAGATCATGTATGACGATATCTTCGCCAGACTCAGACCGGATTATGTGATCCACGGGGATAACTGGTGCGAGGGACCGGAGCGGGCGATCCGCGGCAATGTAGTCCGGAATCTGGAAAGATATGGCGGAGAACTGATTGAGGTCGGCTACACCAACAATGCCAATGTGAAGAAGATCGATGAAAATATCCGGGAGAAGCTTGCCATGCCGGAGTACAGGAGACGGCGCCTGCGCCAGTTGATCGGGCTGTGCCCTGTCGTGAAGACGATCGAAGTGCACAGCGGGCTGACAGGACTGATCGCGGAGAAAACGATCGTCGAGCACAACGGGGAGCTTGACCAGTTTGACGCGATGTGGCTGTCGAGCCTGTGCGATTCGACGGCAAAGGGAAAACCGGATATCGAGCTTGTCGACATGTCGTCAAGGATGCGCACGATCGACGATGTGATGGAAGTGACCACCAAGCCGATCATTCTCGACGGGGATACGGGCGGACTGGTCGAGCATTTTGTGTACAATGTGCGCACGCTGGAGCGCATGGGGGTGTCGGCAGTCATCATAGAGGACAAGACGGGCTTGAAGAAAAATTCCCTGTTTGGAACAGAGGTGGCACAGACGCAGGATACGATCGAGAATTTTTGCGGGAAGATACGCGCCGGAAAAGATGCGCAGCGGACGCAGGAGTTTATGATCATCGCGCGCATCGAGAGCCTGATCCTGGAAAAGGGGCAGGAGGACGCGCTGAAACGTGCTTTTGCTTATGTGGATGCCGGTGCGGATGCCGTCATGATCCATTCCAGAAAGAAGACGCCGGACGAGATCTTTGACTTTTGCGACAGATTCCGGGACAGGGACAAGGATACGCCGATCGTGGTCGTGCCGACTTCGTTCAACAGCGTCACGGAGACGGAACTTGCCGCGCACGGCGTCAACATTGTGATCTATGCAAACCAACTGACCAGGAGTGCGTTTCCGGCAATGCGGGACACGGCAGTCGAAATCCTCAAAAACCACAGGGCGCTGGAGGTGGACGCGAAGCTGATGCCGTTTCAGGAGATCATTACGCTCATAGATGATATGTAAAAAACAGAAACGGGGAGAAGTATGGAGAAAGAAATTGGAATAATCATGGCGGCGGGACTCGGCACGCGTCTGCATCCCCTGACGCTGCAGACGCCCAAACCGCTGATCAAGGTGAACGGTAAGCCCCTGATCGAGACGATCATTGCAGGATTAAAGCGCAGGGGCGTCTCGGATATCTATATTGTGGTGGGATATCTGAAAGAGCAGTTTGCATATCTGTGCGGGAAATATCATGGTGTCCATTTGCTGGAGAATCCCGACTTTTCCACCCGGAACAACATCGCTTCGGTCTATGCGGCAAGAGCGGTGCTGGGGACAGCGGACTGCTTTATCTGCGAGGCGGATCTGTTCGTCCCGGATCCGTCGGTCTTTGACAAACGGCTGGACGGTTCAGGCTATTATGGGAAAATGGTCAGAGGATACTCTGCAGACTGGGTGTTTGAACTACGGGACGGTTTGATCTCCCGTGTGGGAAAGGGCGGAACGGACACCTACAATATGGTCGGTATCTCGTATTTTACCAAAGCGGACGCCAGGATCCTAAAGGACAGGATCGTGGAGGCATATCAGAAGGAGGAAAACGGAAATCTTTTCTGGGACGAGGTCGTGGACCGCAGTCTTGACAGGCTCCGCCTGAAAGTCTACCCGGTGGAGGAGGGGCAGATCGTGGAGATCGACACGGTGGAAGAGCTTGGGGCATTGGATGTCTGATGGCATATATACGGAGGGGAAGCGGTGGGAAGATACATTGGTATTCCGGTCTTGATCTGCAGTCTGTCAGTGATCGCAGTCGTCATCTACAAGTTCTGTGGCAGAAAAGATGCAAGAAATGCAAAAGATATCTTTATATTTTATGCGATAACATTGTATGTGGGGATATCGCTTGTGAAGACGGTACTGGGAGAGGCTGACAGAGGGATTTTTGACAGCTTTTATGATATGGAAGCGGTGACATACGTTCATTACGGGATACCGCTTCTTCTGGTTGTGGTCATCACCGCATCTTTTCATGGAAAGTTTTTGCGCGGAGAATCCTGCAGGCGGTTTGTGCAGATGTTCGATTCTCTGTTTGTATTTGCTGTGATATCGGAATTTTTGATTTGTGGAACGATATACAATGTATATTGCGTCATGACGGCTGTATTTTCCGCAACTGTCAGTCTGCTTATCTGTATATTTTATAAGGGAAGGATAGCTTATTTTGATAAGAACAGGATCAAGGAGCGGCTGCTGCTTGTGCTGCCTGCGATTGGGCTATGGGCTGTAACTGTCGTGTTGTATGAGCCTAACCAACTGATCCTGAACAACCTGAGAGTTTTTCAGATACCATATTTCCAATTTCTTTGCGTCACAGTTTCAGCAGCTTTTCTAATGGTATTTATATATACATTGTTTGGCGTGATCGTGTTGTCCGACAGGCAGCTTAGGCTGTTCGGGCAGCTTCTGTCCGGTATTTCCTTAGCGGGTTATATACAGGGCAATTTTATGAATGGTGAAATGGATGTTATGGACGGAACGGTGCAGAGCTGGAGCATGTCTGTGAAACTGTTCAACGCTGCAGTCTGGATTGCCGTGATACTGGTTTTTGTCCTGTTAGATCATAGATTTGGCAAAGTGTGCCGGCTCTTATCAGTATACCTGTGCCTGATACAGACTGTGTCGCTGACCTATATGGTGATATCAGTTGATTTTCCCTCTGGGGAGGAGAAGTTTGTTCTTACAACGGATCATGCGCTTGAACTCAACATCAAGAAGAATGTGGTCGTTTTTGTGCTGGACTGGTTTGACCGGCAGGTCATGGATGAGATACTGGAAAAAGATCCGGGGTTTGACAAAGATTTAAAGGATTTTATCTGTTACCGTAATGCGTCAAGTTGTTATGCATTTACGGCTCAGTCGGTTCCATATATGCTGACGCATGTTGGGTGGAAGGACGCCATGAACGAGGAACAGTATATTGAATATGCGTATGGGAACGGATCCTTGCTGACGGATATAGTCGGACAGGGATACAGCGTCGGAGTATATACAGACGCTGGATATGTCGCAAAACCGGCGACCGAATTACTGGTCAATTATTCGGATGATATTCGGATCAGGCTGGGGTACATACGTACTGTGAGTGTGATGTCCAGGACGTCAAAATACAAGATGGCGCCCTTTGCGGCAAAAAAAGCGTTTCATTATATGACGTCCGATATCAATGAGATTGTTGTCGATAGCGGCATATGGAATACCAATAATGACGTTGTTTTTTATGAGATGCTCGGAAATGATGGTTTGTCCGTCGTGAGAGAAGATGGTTTGGAGGGGGCGTTCCGGTTTTTTCATATGAAAGGGGCGCACTCCCTTTTCACAATGGATGACGAGTGCAGGAAGATCGCCGGCGATGGCGGAAACCGAATATCCCAATCGATGGGGGCGCTCAGAATCGTGTATAAATATATAGAAAACATGAAACGGCTTGGCGTATACGATGAGGCAGCTATTATCATAACAGCGGATCACGGACAGAATACCCATGTGGGCAGGGAAGCGTCTGATCCGTACGATTGTGACCTGACTTCCAGTCCGATCCTGTATGTAAAGCTTCCAAACGAGCACGGCGATAAGGTTCAGTATTCCGATGCGCCTGTATCGCATACGGAGTTAGCTGCAACGATCATGAATGTGGTGGGTGGGGATTCTGAACGATATGGCAGGACTTTTAGTCAGATTCCCGAAGGAGAGCGCAGAGAAAGGATATTTACACTGATAGATACGGAATCCAAGGGGAAAATAAAGAAATTTCAGAAATGGCAGATATCCGGAGATGTGAATGACTTTGCAAGCTGGGAATTGATACAGGAGGAAATTTATTGATGAAAGCAAGTACATTTTTACAGGCGGTTCAGAATATAGGGATCGATACGGTCGCGGGTGTCCCGGATTCCACATTAAAACCGTTCTGCGACGCGCTCTGTCTTGACGGCGGAGCGGCGTTTCGCCATTATGTGACGGCAAACGAGGGCGCTGCGGCCGGACTGGCAGCGGGCGCGTATCTTGCCACGGGACGCCCCTGCCTGGTGTATCTGCAGAACTCGGGACTTGGCAACATCATCAACCCGCTGGCGTCCGTCGCAAACGGGGAGGTGTACGGGATCCCGATGCTGTTTGTGGTCGGATGGCGCGGGGAACCGGGGACAAAGGATGAGCCGCAGCACATTTATCAGGGAAAAGTGACCTGTGCGCTCCTGGAAGTCATGGGGGTGGCGTATTCTGTGATCGATGCCGGAACGACAGAGACAGAGCTTGGGGAGATCCTTGCAAGAGCCTGTGCGCAGTTTGCAAAGAACAGGCAGTATGCGGTCGTTGTCAGGAAAGGCACTTTTGAGAAAGAACGGGAGTTTTTGTGGGAAAACGGATATCGGCTGGTGCGGGAGCAGGCATTGAAGATCATTCTGGAAAATACTTACCGCAAAGCGTTTATCGTCTCCACAACGGGGAAAATATCGAGAGAGCTGTATGAGCAGAGCGATGCGTTGTACGGAGAACATGACAGGATCTTTATGACAGTGGGCGGCATGGGGCATGCTTCCATGATCGCATATGGCATGGCGCAGGCGGATCCTGGCAGCCGTATCGTGTGTATAGACGGGGACGGGGCGGTGATGATGCACATGGGCGCGCTGGCATTTCTGGCAAGACAGTCCCCGGCAAATATGGTGCACATCGTGATCAACAATGCCGCGCACGAGTCTGTGGGGGCGATACCGACGGGATACAGCGGTCAGACGTACGCGCAGATCGCAAGGGCGTGCGGATATCAGAATGTGTATGCTGTTAAGACAGAGTCTGAATTGAGCGCAGCGCTGTCCGATGCGCTGTGCTGTCAGGCGTTCTCGATGATCGAGGTCATGGTGTCACTAAAGGCGCGGGCTGATCTTGGCAGACCGCGGGAAAGTGCCATGGAGAACAGGACCCGTTTTATGAAAGAATGGGGAGAGCGTGCGATATGCAGAACACAGGGATGATATGGTACATACTGTTGTGGGCAATGGCGGCGGGCGGTGTGTGGACAGGGCTGAACAGGGGCAGTGCACGGGACAGTATTGTTCGTTATGGACTGCAATCCGTATTATTTTTCTATGCGTGGATCTCCTTTGCGGCGTCAGCGGTCAAGCTTAGTCTGGGCGAGGCGGAGAGTACGCTGACAGAGAGCTTCTGGGATCTGGAAGGGCGGACATATCTGCACTATGGGCTCGTATTTGCCGTGATATCCGCGGCAGCGATCCTGCTGATGAAGTGGCTGCTGCGGTCATACGGCTACCATCTCGTGCACATATTTGATCTCTGTTATATGACAGTGATGGTGTCCGCCCTGTTTCTGACCGGACGGATCGAAAACAGGACGCACTGCATCCTGTACGTACTGGCGTTATGTGCAGGCGCTGTCATCACATGGCTGAGCGGCAGGGGGATCTGCTGCAGGTGCTTAAGCCAGCCGGCGGAAGTTTATATTGGCAGACAGGATCTGCGAAAGAATATTCTGGAGCTTTTGCCTTTTGTGGGTGCGTGGGTGGTGATGACGGGGATCTATCTGCCAAGTGAGCTGTACCTGCATAATCTGGAGGAGTTTGCAGGAAATGATACAGCGTTTTTCCTGTGTATGGCGGCTGGCAGCATAACAGGGCTGGCATTGATCCTGCTGGCGGTCTGGCTGTTCGTGCCGGGGAAGCTTGTCAGGGTTGTCGCGCTGTTTGCCGCGGGGATCAGTTGTGCGGGTTATCTGCAGGCAATGTTTCTGAATGGTACATTGAATGTACTGAATGGGGAGGAACAGGTGTGGCAGACGCGGACGGCCGTCACGAACGCCATTCTGTGGATCGTACTTATAACAGCAGCCGTGATCGGGGGAACCCGCAGCGGGATTGTCCGAAAAATACTGAGGGTATGCTGTATCTATATCTCGCTGATCCAGATCGTGACGCTGGGGTGGCTGCTAATGACTTCGGATCGGAGCCATGAAAATGAAAATGCCGCGATCACAAAGGAAGGCTCGCTGGAAGTGGCGTCGGGAAATAATGTGCTCGTATTTGTCCTCGACAATTTTGACAGCGGGTGGTTTGAGGCGATCTGTCACGCGGATGGCAGCATAGCAGAGCCGCTCGCGGATTTTACATACTACAGGAACGGAACTTCACAGTTTGCCCACACGAATCCGGGGATACCGTATATGCTGACTGGTGCAGCGTGGACTAAAGACACGGAAGATTATGTTCAGTCAGCATACCGGAAGGACGGTTATCTGGAGGAGATTGCAGCGCGGGGAACGGATGTCAGGGTTTACACGGAGCTGAATCTGATGGCGGAGAAGCTTTACCGGAAATTGGGAAACTATGAGGAGGCGCTTCCGGTCAGATATGACATGGGCAGGACCTTTCAGACGATGATGAAGACATCCCTGTACAAGACTGCGCCGTTTCTCATGAAGCCTTTGTACCAATATTATACGTCCGATATCAAAGAGATGACATACAATGAAACGATGTGGAGCATAGACAACGATAAGCTGTTTTACGACGATCTGGCGGCAAACCGGCTGGCGGTATCAGGGGAGTTGGAAAGTGCCTTCCGCTTTTATCATATGCGGGGACCGCACGCGCCGTTTTATCTGACGGAGGATCTTAGGTACGAGCCGACCGGCAGATCGTCAACGCTGGAATCGCAGGGAAAAGGCAGCCTGAAAGTCGTGTATGAGTATCTGGAACAGCTCAAAGCACTTGAAAAATATGACGGCGCGACGATCATCATAACGGCTGACCACGGACAGGGAAATATACTGGACACAGAGCGGTTCTCTGGTCCGCCGGACAGAACGTCGCGGACGATCTTTCTGGTCAAGAAGCCCGGGGAACATCATGAGAATATGCCCGTCAGCGAGGCGCCTGTCTCACAGGCGGAATTATTTCCGACCATACTCGATGCCTTTGGGCTGGAATACGCTTCCTATGGCAGAAGATTTGAGGATATCCCGGACGGTGAACACAGAGTGCGGCAGTATGTGGATATCTACGGCGGGAACCGGATCGTCTATTCCATTGACGGACATGCCGCCGATCTGGATAGCTGGTCGATCGAGAGCGCGGAATATGAATAAATTCAAATAAAAATAATGCAAAAAATGAAGTGTCAAGAAAAAATACTTGACACGGATTTCCTTTTGTAGTATGCTGATAAAGTCGCTTGGCGTTATGGCGGAGGAAGAAGCGTGGAAACTGATGATCTGGCAGCAACGAAAGCTGCAAAAGAAACGGTGAAAGAGGCTGTGACCGGACTTGAGGAACTTGAATACAAAGGGATGCTCTACGATTTCTACGGCGAATTGCTGACGCAGCATCAGAAGAAAGTATACTTTGATGCAGTGTTCAATGATCTGTCCCTGAGTGAGATCGCAGACGAGCAGGGGATCAGCCGCCAGGGAGTGCATGATCTGATCCGGCGGTGCGACAAGATCCTTGCCGGATATGAGAACAGGCTTCATCTGGTGGAAAAGTTTTCAAGGATCCGGTACAAGATCCGGCAGATCAACAGTCTTACGGATAATGAGCAGATCAGACGATTGTCAAATGAGATTATAGAGGAGCTTTGAGCGGATGGCATTTGAGAGCTTAACAGACAAACTGCAGAATGTTTTCAAGAATTTAAGAAGCAAGGGACGTCTCACAGAAGCCGATGTGAAGACTGCACTCAAGGAAGTGAAGATGGCTCTTTTGGAGGCGGATGTAAACTTCAAGGTGGTCAAGCAGTTCGTCAAGTCGGTGGAGGAGCGCGCGGTCGGTTCCGATGTCATGAACGGTCTGAATCCTGGGCAGATGGTGATCAAGATCGTCAACGAGGAAATGGTATCGCTGATGGGATCTGAGACAACAGAGCTGGAGCTGCAGCCGGGCAAGGCGACGACCGTGCTCATGATGTGCGGTCTGCAGGGTGCAGGTAAGACGACCGCGGCGGCAAAGATCGCTGGGAAACTGAAATTAAAGGGCAAGAAACCGCTGCTTGTCGCCTGTGATATCTACAGACCGGCCGCGATCGAGCAGTTGCATGTGAATGCCGACAAACAGCAGGTTGACTTTTTCTCAATGGGCACGAACCACAAGCCTGTCGATATCGTCAGGGCTGCGATGGAACATGCCGCAAAAAACAATAACAATATCGTGATCATCGATACTGCCGGACGTCTGCACATAGACGAGGAGATGATGGCAGAGCTGCAGGAGATCAAGGCGAATGTCGATGTGCATCAGACACTTCTGGTCGTGGATGCCATGACAGGACAGGACGCCGTCAATGTGGCGAAGGAATTTGACGAGAAAGTGGGCGTCAGCGGAGTGATCCTCTCCAAGATGGATGGCGATACGAGGGGCGGCGCAGCGCTCTCTGTAAAGGCAGTCACCGGAAAGCCGATCCTTTTCGTGAGCACAGGCGAGAAGCTCACAGACATAGAACAGTTCCATCCGGACAGGATGGCAAACCGCATTCTGGGCATGGGGGATGTCCTCACGCTGATCGACAAGGTTGCGGAGGCAAACCTCGAGATGGATGCCGAGAAGGAAAAAGAGATGGCATCGCGCCTGAAAAAAGGCAAGTTTGACTTTGAGGATTACCTGGAAAGCATGAGCCAGATGAAAAAGCTTGGCGGTCTGTCAAGTATTCTCGGTATGCTGCCCGGTATGGGGGTCAAGGCGGGCGATATCGAGTCCATGATCGATGATAAACAGCTTGCGCGCATGGAGGCGATCGTGTTGTCGATGACGCCGGCTGAGCGCAAGGATCCAAAACTGCTCAATCCAAGCAGAAAGCACAGGATCGCGAGAGGTGCGGGCGTGGATATCGCAGTGGTAAACCGCTTCATCAAGCAGTTTGAGCAGTCGCAGAAAATGATGAAGCAGCTCCCGGGTATGATGGGAGGATTTGGTGGTAAAAAGGGAAGGTTCAAGCTTCCTTTTTGATACAATATTAAATAATGAAGAAAGATTTATGAGGTGAAGAAAAATGGCAGTAAAAATCAGATTAAGAAGAATGGGTCAGAAGAAAGCTCCTATCTATAGAATCATCGTAGCAGATTCGAGATCACCCAGAGACGGAAAGTTCATCGAGGAGATCGGAACATACAATCCGAACACAGATCCCAGCGAGTTCAAGGTAAATGAGGAACTTGCAAAGAAATGGCTGTCAAACGGTGCACAGCCCACAGAAGTTGTTGCAAAGATCTTCAAGGCAGCAGGTATCGAGAAATAATGACGCTGACACTCTTGGAGGTGTGAATGATGAAGGAGTTAGTCGAAGTAATCGCGAAGGCTTTAGTAGACAACCCTGACGAGGTGGTGGTCACAGAGAAAGCGGAGGGAAAGAACATTACCGTGGAACTTCATGTGGCGCCGGCTGATATGGGGAAGGTGATCGGCAAGCAGGGCAGAATTGCGAAAGCGATCCGTTCCGTTGTCAAGGCAGCATCTTCCAAAGATAATCTCAAGGTGGATGTTGAAATTGTGTAGGCAATCAGGTGTAGGGTGTTCGGGGGAACACCCTATTTTCTTATATGCACACGAGCGTCCAGAGGAAGAATGTCAGCATGCGCTGACGGACGCCCGGCGCGCGAGTAGGGGAGAAGGTCAATCCCCTGCTCGAACAAGGAGGGTTTATGGAGGATTTACTACAGGTAGGCGCGATCACGCAGCCGCACGGCATTCACGGGGAAGTAAAAGTGTTCCCGATGACGAATGACGTGAAGCGTTTTAAGAAATTGAAAGAAGTGATCCTGGATACAGGCAGGGAGAAAATGACACTTGAGATAGAGGGCGTAAAGTTCTTTAAACAGTATGCCATCTTAAAATTCAAGGGTTATGACAACATTAATGACATAGAAAAATACAAGGGAAAGCCCCTTTTCGTAACCCGGGAAAACGCGGTAAAGCTCGGGCGGGATGAATATTTTATAGCGGATCTGATCGGTATAGAGGTATATGACGAGGATGGACAATATCTCGGAGTGCTGCAGAAGGTGATTGAGACTGGGGCGAATGATGTGTACGAGGTTAAGTTTGAGGATGGCAGGGAAGTGCTTTTTCCGGCGATCAAGCAGTGTATCCTCGATGTGGACATGGAAAGCAGGAAGATGAAGGTGCACATCATGGACGGTCTGCTGGATTAGGAGAGGGGTCAATGTATTTTCATATTATGACGCTGTTTCCGGAGATGGTGCTTGGCGGGCTGCGTACCAGTATCATCGGAAGAGCGGAGGAAAAGGGCTGTATCTCCATAGAGGCAGTGAATATACGCGATTACACGACCGACAAGCATAAGAAAGTGGATGACTACACATATGGCGGCGGGGCGGGCATGCTGATGCAGGCGCAGCCTGTGTATGACTGCTGGAGAGCGCTTGACGAAAGGATCGCAGGACAAAAGACAAGAGTGATCTATGTGACGCCGCAGGGGGAGGTATTCAGTCAGAAGAAAGCGGCGGAACTGTCGATGGAGGAGGATCTGATCTTTCTGTGCGGACATTATGAAGGGATCGACGAGAGAGTCCTTGACGAGATCGTGACGGACTATATATCGATCGGGGACTACGTGCTGACGGGAGGAGAGCTTCCGGCGATGGTGATGATCGATGCGATCGCGAGGCTTGTGCCGGGGGTGCTGAACAACGGAGAATCCGCACAGACAGAGTCCCACGCGGACGGACTGCTGGAGTATCCGCAATACTCGCGCCCCGAGGTCTGGCATGAAAAGCGGGTGCCGGACGTGCTGCTGAGCGGCCATCACGCCAACATTGAGAAATGGCGGCTGGAGCAGGCGCTGGAAAGGACAAGGGAGCGAAGACCGGACATGTATGAGGCATATATCCGAGAACACCCGGTCAAACCGTCAAAGAAATAAAAATGTGAAATATTGATGGTTGAAAAAAAGCTTGCATTTATGCATTGTTTGTGGTAAATTATTAATGTTGCGAATAAAGAGATGGTCCTCTGGTACGAGTCATGGGAAAGATGATGTGGAAGTATTAAGAACGTCGAAAGAATAAGGAGGCAGATCAAATGAATGAGATTATCAGGGAAATCGAGAAGGAACAGTTAAAGGAAAAGGTTGACAGCTTTAGGGTTGGCGATACAGTGCGCGTACACGGCAAGATCAAAGAGGGAAACCGTGAGAGGATCCAGGTCTTTGAGGGAACCGTATTAAAGATCCAGGGCGGCGGCAACAGAGAGACCTTTACTGTGAGAAAGATCTCGAATGGTGTTGGTGTAGAGAAGACATGGCCGATGCATTCACCCAATGTGGAAAAAGTAGAGCTTGTGAGAGCTGGTAAGGTTCGCCGTGCGAAACTGTACTACCTGAGGAAACGCGTTGGTAAGAAGGCTAAGGTTAAGGAACTGGTTAAATAATTGGTTTGCGTGGCGGAGCTTGGTGACGGGCTCCGCTTTTATTTTGATTTATATGATAGTGTAACTTTACTTGGGGAATTTTTCCAAAAAGTAATATGGAGCACCTTCTTTTTATGTTATAATGTAATTACCAATAAAACATACACATAAAAAGAGGAGGTGCCCCT
>JAETQI010000051.1 GCA_021770755.1 Lachnospiraceae bacterium | reverse complement strand
GATTGGTTAATGGTTGCGGCAATTCTATTTTACCATAAATCAGTGAGGAGGTGTTTTATTTTGTAGAAAAAAGATTACTGTATTTATGCGGAGTTTAACGTTTTGCAAATACCTAATCTGAGCATCAACCATAGAAAGGAGAAAACGAAATATGAAAAAGAATACCATGGCGGCCATACTTTCATCGCTGCTTATGACAGGGCTGTTCACCGGCGGCTGCGCGGACACTGGCTTACACGCCTCCCAGGATGAGTACACAATAGAAAAAAGCGTACCCGAAACAATGCCCTCCGAAACGATTCCAACCAGGCAGATCTCTAAAGATCCAGTTGAATCCGCTGCCACCACACCTACAGACTCCATCCAAAACACAACTGTCGTTCAGGGCGGCCCATACGGTGAGATCTCCCTGTCGCTCCCTGACGGCTGGCGCTATGAAACCTGTCCTATGGACAGCGGACAGACAGATTATGGTCTGTACGGCATCCGCTTCTATCCCGCGGACGTGACAGACGGCTATATCGCGCTCAATTATATCGACAGCTTCGGTGTCTGCGGCACAGGGCTTGCACAAGAACAGGCATCCATCGCGGGAACAAACGCCAGCATTGGAACTTACGATGATCATATACACTGGAATTTCATCGCCTTTCAAGACGGGTATAAGGGCATCGTCGCCCTGACATATTCGGTGGAGGACTGGTGGGAAACCTACTCCGGCGAAGTTATGGAGATCCTCGATACACTGTCTTTTGACCCATCCGTAAGAGCTGGCGGCGCGTATGTCTACAGCCGGGAGTCCGAGCTGGACGAGGTCGGACTGTCCTTTTCGCTCAAAAACATCACACCGGGAGGCGCAACGCTCGTGTTTTATCAATACGATGCCGGTGCTGCGACCGGCAGTCTGGAATACGGAGATGATTTTCTGCTCGAAGTGCAGAAAAACGGCGCTTGGGAAGAAATCCCTGTCATACCTGGCGGCAACTATGCTTTCAATTCCGTTGCCTACACACTCTCCCCTAAAATCAGCTCGGAGCGCGAACTTGACTGGGAATGGCTGTACGGATCACTTGCCCCCGGCACTTACAGGATCCAGAAAAATGTCATGGATTTCCGTGAACCTGGAGATTATGACAAATACACTGTCTATGCGGAGTTTATATTGAACTGATAAAAAACATGCCCTAAAAAACCCCAGCCATCTTCCCGATCCAGTAAATAAGCCCAAGCCCCCAGCTCGTGACGATCCCGTACAGGATCACCGGACCCGCGATCGTAAAGATCTTGCAGCCGATACCGTACACCTGTCCCTCCGTCTTGTACTCGATCGCCGATGCGACCACTGAGTTTGCAAATCCGGTGATCGGCACGAGCGCACCCGCGCCGCCCCACTTTACCAGCTTACCATACAAATTAAAACCCGTCAGCAGCGCACTCAGCAGGATCAGTATCATGGAGCACCACGCTGCCGCAGTCTCCTTCTCGATCCCAAACTGGTTCATCGCCGTATTGACGATAAACTGTCCGACACAGCAGATAATACCGCCCATGACAAACGCCTTCGCCATCTGCAGGGGCAGATTCGTCTTGGGCGAATTCTGCCGCACATACTCCTGATACGCTTCTTTTTTCTGTTCTGATGCCATCTTCGATCCCTCCCTAAATCCCTTCATAAAATCCATTGATAAAATAATACAGCGAGCCTGCGATCTTTCCGACCGCCACCGCAAGCACCGCAATGCTCACGCCCATCTTTAACCGGACCCTCCGCGCAAAGATCGGTATGCCGTCAAGCACCTCCGCGAGCGCGATCGACAGACAGCCGACAAAGATGCCTGCAAAGATGCCGATCAGGATCAAAAGCACTGTCAATAAACTATGGGGACCACTGCCAAGCGAGCCTTTTATCGGAAACACGCTGAGTACATCTGCTAACACCGCGCCAAAGATCAGACACTCCTCATAGAACAGCTCACACCTTGCCGTATCTGTCCTGCCTGCAAACCGCGGAACCAGACCGACCACAAAAAGCACTGTAAAGACACCCGCCGAGACCATGATCCCCGAACTGATGCCGACTATCCACAACAATATGATTTTCCAGACCATCAATCCACATCCTTCTCCAGTTTCTGCCTGTCCGCCATCTCCACGAGCGCCTGGTTGACGTCGCGCTCATAATTTCTCATCTCCACCTCAAGCGGCGTCGGATCCGAAGTCAGCCGCTTGCCGCCGATATGATTGTAGAATACGATGATACCTGCTGCCAGCCCGATCGAATACGAGATCTCCAGCGCCGTGTATCCGTCCGACTCCACGCCCATCACCAGCTCATAGATCCTGCTCAGCACATCCGCCAGCCCGACATCGTTGTGAAACGCCATGATCGTGAACGCAGAGCCAAAGAAGCAGATCAGCGACACGAACGCGATCTTGATATATGCGCCCAGCCCATATTTCTGTTCCGGCTTATCGTGCTGCAGCGATGCCTTTTCGATGATGATGTCCGTCTCGCCGATACTCTCGACCGTGATCCCCGGACAGAGCTTTGTGATCTGTTCTATGATCCTCAGGACACTGACCACCACACGCGGCTGTCCGTCCTGCCGGAAACGGTGTACCTTGAGCGCTTCCGCCTTTGCCCTGATTGTCTCGTCCTCGCAGTAGACACTCGCCACGTCAGAGAGCTCCACGTCCGCCTTTGCCAGCGCTACATTCTGTTTTGCCATGAGATACAACACTACATTTGCCACAAAAATAACCATGCCTTTCCGAAATCTTTTCATCTGATTTCTTCCGATACATGGTTATTATCTGTCATTATTTATTTTTTATACGAACATTGCGCTCATCGGTCAGGATATCTGGATCTGAATCACTATCTGACCACGACATTCTGCCATGAATCAGAGGGCACCAGCGCTATGTATGTCTTGCCGGTATTGAGCACCAGCGGCTCGCCTGTCAGCCTCAGATAGATCGTCGGTGAATTTTCCGCCGCCTTGATCCATATCACCGGAATCATCTTTCCGTCCGTGATATAGTACGCCGTGCGGCCGGAATCGATCGCATTGTAGATCATATATCCGTTTTTGTCGAGCTGTGAAAAGGTCGTATCCTGTATCAGCAGATTCTTAAATGTAAGCTGCGCGTTGTTGTGCAGCGGATCCTTGTGAGCCTTTCCATATTCATAATAATCATATGTATTTGTCGCCGCATTGTAGATCAGCTTCGACTGATTGTGCGGGAACGGCAGATCGATCTCTGTGCAGGGTACGGCTTCCGGATAGATCGACAGATCGATCTCCGCATCCGAGAAAGCAAAATGCGGTCCGGGATAATATGCGTTGTACTCTCTGGATATACCAGCCTGCTGGAGCCTGGCAGCGATCTCGCCTGTGCAGACATACTCTGTGTATTCTCTCTTCTTTCCATTGTTGATGCGCTTAAAACCGCCGCTCAGATTATTGGAATACGGCTTCGCTGCCCAGTCGTTGATGTAGAACGGCCCTCCGTCATGGCACAGAACCGCATTCCACTCCGCCGCGAGCATAAAGTTGGTCGGTCTCACGCTCCGGATGCTCCCAAACTGTGTGATCTTCCCCCAGTCCTTGACGATCGCCATCAGACGCGTGATGCGCCCGTTCGCAGTGCTGTTCATCATCTCGTACACGACATCCGCCTCTGTCAGTCCGTAGTGCGGGAGCGCCGCCTTCTCATTGTCGACCATGATCGCCACGGGACGCTGCTTCTGCAGGCTGATATCGATCCACTCATTTGTCAGCTCACTGCGGTACAGGTTTCCCTGCGGTGTCGTCAGTTGTGCAGACTGCTGCAGCGCAGCGTCTGCGTTTGTCATATCAAGCAGTGTTACCGGCAGCACATTCTCCTGTGCCGCATAGTCCATACGGACCTCGGTCACAGACTCATTTCCCTTCTCCTCCACAGTCTGGCTGTCCGGCAGCACGGACATCACCGTGACCGCCGCCAGTATCGCAGCGCCCGCCATCATACACTTTTGTTTTCTGTTTCTCATAAAGTCTTTCCTCCTAATTCTTTTTCTTCCTGTCAAAACCGTAAAATCGAGCCGTCTCCATCAACAGTGCATTATACCTGAATATAACAAGCATACCAATATTAAACATCATTGTCAATTTGTTTTATTTCTTTCAGGGCATTCACACCCCATCCGCCAGAATCACCTTCACCCAGTCCAGACTGCCATCATGTCCGGCTCCATGGATATGCCTCCCGTCGGTGCGAAAGCGCTCTATATAGTCCCACACCTCCTGGCTGATCCGCTCACCGGGACAGACCACTGGGATCCCGGGCGGATACGGCGCGATCATCTGACCTGCGATCTGCCCCGCCGCCTCCTGCCAGCGGATCGTTTTCATCTCAGAAAAATAAGCTTTCCGCGGCGTCATGACCTGCTGTGGGATCTGCGGAAACGCCGGGTATCTGTTTCTCTCAACGGCAGCCCGCAGCGCCTGCTGACCGCCGCATTTTTCGCTGATATCCGCACAGGCCCCGATCAGCCTGTCCATATCCCTGATCTCGTTTGCGTACGTCACGATAGCAAGCACATTCTCATGATCCGACAGCTCCGTATGAACCGCGTATCTCTCCAGAAGCATCTCTTCCAGCGCATAGCCTGTCAGCCCGATCCCGCGGGCGGAGATCACCAGTCTCGTCCTGTCTGTCCGATCCCCTTCCATACAGCTAAACCCCGCTATCCTGCCGATCCTCTCCCGCGCATACTCCGCAAGCCGCAGCGCCTTCTCCATCATCTGCCTGCCGTTTGCGGCAAGCTCATACCGGGCACAGTCGAGCGATATCATCAACAGATAACTCGGGCTCGTGCTCTGCACCAACTGCAGATCCTGCGCGATCCGGTTCAGCGCCGCCTCCCTCACGCCATGGTGTCTGATATGCAGCACCGCGCTCTGTGTCAGGGCGCCTGTGACCTTGTGCATGCTCTGCACGCAGACGTCCGCCCCCGCCTCGAGCGCCCCCATCGGAAGCCCGTCATGAAAATACACATGCCCCCCGTGTGCCTCGTCGACCAGCAAAAGCGCATCGTGCGCGTGGCAGATCTCCGCGATCGCCTCCAGATCCGAACAGATGCCATAATAGCTCGGACTCACCAGAAACAATGCCCTGCAGTCCGGATACTCCTCAAAGCCTTTCCTGACTGCCTCCGGCGTGACCGCCCCCTGCACCGCCCAGTCCGCAGCCACCTCCGGCATCACGTACACCGGCTCCGCACCGGACAGGATCAGCCCCATCATCGCGGATTTGTGCGCGTTCCTGGCGATCATGATCCGCCCGCCCTCAAACGCCGCGCTGAGAATCATCGCCTCATTTCCGCAGGTGCTTCCATTTACGAGAAAAAAGCTCTGATCCGCGCCGTAAAGCGCACTGAGCAGCCGCTGCGCCTCGCGGATCGCCCCCTCCGGGCTGTGCAGGTCATCCGTGAGCGGCGTCTCCGTCACATCATACGCAAAGATCCCTGTCCCCACCCTGTCCGTCCAGCGCGGACAGAGTCCTTTATCCAGTCTGTGCCCAGGCACCTTAAAATACGCGGGATCCGTTTCGATCAGATCGGTCACCGCCTGCAGCAGCGGGGTCTGTTCCTGATTCATTCCGTCTCCTTTCTGCAATGCCAGACTTTCTCTGTAATTTCAGCCCTCCATACTTCCCTGCCAGAAAAAATCCCTGTTAACATTTGCTGTGGTTTATGCTATAGTGGTTATATTCCAGATAACATCAAAGGAGGTAGAACCCCATGTCTTATCTATATGAAGTCCACCTGCACACGACGGCCGCCAGCGCGTGTGCCAAAAGTGCAGGTTCCGAATATATATCCTTTTACAAAAACCTCGGCTACGACGGCATCATCGTGACGGACCACTTTTTTAACGGCAACTGCTGCGTCCCTAAGAACCTTCCATGGGAAGAACGCGTGGACATCTTCTGCAGCGGCTACGAGGACGCCAAAGCAGAGGGCGACCGCCAGGGACTCAAAGTGTTTTTCGCGTGGGAATGCCGGTTTGACGGCGACGAATACCTTGTCTACGGACTTGACAAAAAGTGGCTCAAAGACCACCCCGACATGCTCGCGTGGGATCACATCACCCACTATGAGAAGATCCATGCGGACGGCGGGCTCGTCGTGCAGGCGCACCCGTTCCGCGAGCGGGGCTATCTGTCCGAGGTCTACGTCCACCCCCACCAGTGCGACGCCTTTGAGGTGGCAAACTCCGGAAACCCACATGAGCAGAACCGCCTGGCGTACCGCTACGCCTTGGAACACCACATCACCATGACCGCAGGTTCTGATATCCACCACGTCGGCAGGACCGACAACGGGTTCCTCTACGGCATGGAATTTGACGAGCCGCTCAACTCCGCTAGCGACTACGTCCGGCGCATCAAAAGCGGAAGCGGATTCTCACTCCGCGTCCCGCCGGAACACCTTGCGTGGGAGGAAGGCACCACTAACCATCTTCCCGTATATATCTTCGACCGGGACAATACCCCTGTCCCCGCGCACAGCGTCGAGGATATCTTTGCGATATTTTAGCCTTTCAGCCGTCCCCAGGTCGTCCTCGAGAACAGGATCAGGATCGGAAAGATCTCAAGCCTGCCTGCAAGCATATCTCCGATCAGCACCAGCTTTGACAGCCAGCTAAAATCCCCGAAATTGCAGGTAGGCCCCACCGCTTCCAGCCCCGGACCGATATTGTTGAAGCAGGAAAGCACCGCCGTCAGGCTGGTCATGACCGAAAACCGGTCAAGCGAGACCACGATAAAGCTGAGAAACAGTATGATGACATAGGCAGACAGATACGCGTTCGTGTTCTCCAGCACCTTCTCATCGACCATGTTATCATTGATCCTGACCACCTGCACCTTCTGGGGCGATATCGCGCGGCGCAGATTCCTGCGGAGTCCTTTGACGATGATCAGTACCCGCGCGCACTTAAAACCGCCCCCGGTACTGCCCGCACTCGCGCCGATCACCATCAGTCCCAATATGATCGCCTTGGAAAAGGTCGGCCACAGATCAAAATCCGTCGTGGCATATCCCGTCGTCGTCACGATACTTGCCACCTGAAATGATGCGTGGCGCACCGTCTCCTCAAAAGTTCCATAAAAACCTCTCAGATTCAACGTGATCAGCACGATGCTGCCAAAGACCACCCCCAGGTAGAGACGCAGCTCCTCGTCCTTGAACACGCTGTAAAACTGGCGCAGCAGGAGCATATAATAGCAGCTAAAATTGACGCCAAACAGCAGCATGAATACCGTACATACATTCTGAATATACGGACTGTACCCCGCGATGCTGTCGTTCTTGATGCCAAATCCGCCTGTCCCCGCCGTTCCAAATGCTGTGCAGACCGCCTCGAACAGCGGCATACCGCCAAACAGCAGAAACGCAATATTTACGATCGTGAGCAGCACATAGATCAGATACAGGATCTCCGCCGTCTTTTTCATCTTGGGCACAAGCTTTCCCACCTGCGGTCCCGGACTCTCCGCCCGCAGCAGGTGCATGGTAAAACCCTTGCTGCTCTCACCGGAAGCCCCCACCGCCAGCACAAACACCAGCACACCCATACCGCCCAGCCAGTGTGTGAAGCTTCTCCAATAGAGGATGCTCATGGAAAGTCCCTCGATCTCCGACAGAATGGAAGAACCCGTAGTCGTAAATCCCGACACCGTCTCAAACAGCGCATCCAAATAAGACGGAATCTCCCTCGAAATGTAAAACGGCAGACAACCCAGCAGACTCATCACGATCCAGCTTGCGCCGACACAGACCAGCCCGTCCCGCGCCTTAAAGCTCCTCTTGCTGCCCTTGCACAGTACGAGCAGCAGCAGCGACAACGCCAGTGTGATACCGATACTCGCCGCAAATCCAGTGCACGCCATATTTTCCTGTTTTACCAGGCTGATCACCAATGACGGAATCATGAAAACCGCCTCAACCAGCAGGATACGCCCGATAAATCTGCCCATCATTTTGTAATTCATAATCGTTCTATTCCTATCCCCCAATTATTCGAATATGTCATTCAGCTTGTAGAGCACCCTGTCGGCACCTGTCACGACGATCACCGTGTCGCCCCGCACAAAACTCGAATCACCGTTTGGAATCTCAAGCTGTGCCCCGTGCATGATACATACCACCAGCACATTTTTCTTGATCTTAAGCTTTTTGAGCGGTTCCCCGCAGTGAAGCGTGCTCTGGTCTACCATGAATTCCACCGCCTCAGCCTGTCCGTCCGCGATCATGTACACCGTGAGCGCTGCTCCTGTCTGGTTCTGCATGGCGCGCACGTACTGCACGATATTGTTACAGCTCAGTTCCTTCGGACTGATGATGCTCCCCAGCGGAAGCGCATCCAGTATCGTATTGTTTTCCAGTCTTCCGAGTTTCGTGATGATCTGCGGAACCTTGCAGCTACTTCCATACAGGGAGATGATGATGTTCATCTCATCCACACCCGTCAGCGTCACCAGCGCATCACAGTCCGAGATCCCCTCATTGTCAAGCAGGAATTCCTTCGTGGCATCGCCGTGGATCACGGTTGCCTTGGGCAGCATGTTGGCAAGCTGGACGCACTTCTCATAATTCTGTTCCACGATCTGGACACCGATCCCGCTTCGCAGCAGCATCTGCGCCAGATAATAGCTCACGCGCCCCCCGCCGCACAGGATCACGCGCTTTGCCTTGTGCGTGATGATCCCCAGATTCCTGAGAAGTGTCGTGAGCACATTCGTCGGCGCCGTCACAAAGATGCGGTCGCCCTCCCGCAGCACGAAATCGCCGCCCGGCGTGATCGCCTTGCCTCCGCGGATCACCGAGCACACCAGGATCTTGCACTTCACAATGCTGTACAGATCGTTCAGCGCAATGTCGCACAGCTTATGCCCCGCATCCACGCGAAGCTCCACGATCTCAACCCTGCCCTTGGCAAAGGTATCCCGCTTTAAGAACCCCGGATACTTCAACAGCCGCTCGATCTCCACTGCTGCCTGCCGCTCTGGATTGATCATCATGGAGAGTGCAAAGAGACTTCGCATCTTAAAGATCTGATCCGTGTATTCCGGATTGCGGATGCGGGCGATCGTATGAATGTCGGGATTCATGCCATGCGCCGTCATACAGCAGAGCAGATTGATCTCATCTGCATTCGTGACCGCAATGAGCAGATCCGTCTCCTTCACCCCGGCCCGCTCCAGTGTCTCCATGGAAGCGCAGTTCCCCTGGACTGCCATGATATCATACCGCTCCTCTGTCGACTCCAGCACCTTGGGGTTGTCATCGATCAAGGTCAGGTCATACCCTTCCGCCGATAGCTGTTTCGTAAGCATCGTACCTACCTTGCCATCACCTGCAATTATTATCTTCACGTCATTTTATCCTCCTCTTAGCATTGCTATCACGTACATTATATCACCTGTGCACGAAAAGGCAATACATACAAAAAATAGCGTGTGTCAAAACACACGCTATTTTTATGAAACCATTTTTATACTTCCTCAGCCATATCCTGATCCGCTGTCTCCTCCGGATGCAGCTTTGCCTTGATCGCCTTGATCAGCTCCTCGATCGAAGAAGCCTCGATCTTCTCCGTCTCCTGCTTCTTCTGTACGACCTTCTCCTGCCGCTCTTTCTCCGCCTTCTTCTTCTCAGCGCGCTTCTCCTCGATGCGCTCCTGCTCCGTCTTCTTGTCTACCCTGTTGCTCTCTGCCATATCCTTTAGCAGCTTCACCGCATAGGACACCGTTCCGTCCTTATCCATCGTAATGCTGAATCCTGATACCTTTTCCGCATCCTCACCGAGCTCTTCCTTCAACGTGTCGAACTTGTCGTCCGCGCCGCTGATGATCGCCTCATACTTCTCCCTTGCAGCCGGATCCGCTGCCATCTGCTCTAAAAGCTCCGGATTGATCAGCACGCTGTACGATTTCTCAGTCAGACCTGCGTAGTAATCCTGCTCCTCATCCGAAGACCACTTGGCCACAGAAAACTCCATGTCCCCATATTTTTCCCTGAGCTCTGCCAGCAGGTTCTTCGCGCCCTCGCTGAGTTCGATCCCCTCCTGCACGCCGTTGGCATCGAGTGCCTTGTATGTTGTGGACTCTGTGCGCTGCGGCTTTGTGTAGCCCGCCTTCACATCGCGCGCCTGACCGGTGTACTCATACGTGTCCTTGTCCGCATTTGCCTGTCTGTTGTCCGCCGCGGACTTCCTGCTTTGTGTCCTTCTATTGACGCCTGCAACATTTCCTGTAAAAGCCGCCTCGTCCTTGTTCGTTTGATTTGAAAATAATCCTGTATTGTTCAAGAGTGAACTGTAATTGATTCCATTCATTTTCATACCAGCCTTTCTATACATAATATAACGAATCGGGGTGTCCATCCCCTACATTATCAGTTATATTTAATATCGGCATGCCGCTCGCCAAACTTTATAGTCCAAACCCATCAAACGCACATTTTTTACGCCATGGCACACTGCCGCATCCGCAGCAGCACTTTCTTCTCGAGACGGCACACCTGCACCTGGCTCATCCCGAGATCCCCCGCCACCTGCATCTGTGTCCTGTTCTCAAAGTACCGCAGGCGGATCAGGTTCCGCTCCCGCTCATCAAGCTCGCCAAGCAGCTTTTCCAGCAGCAGCCTGTCGACGATCTCCTCACTCTCACCATCCCTGCCCAGCAGATCCAAAAGAAGCACCTCGCTGCCATCAGACTCATACATCGTCTTGTAGATCGACTCCACCTCGCAGCACGAATCAAGCGCCGCAACGACATCTTCCATGGCAAGCCCCGACTCCGCCGCAAGCTCTGACAGCATCGGTTCCCTGCCCGTCCTCTGCAGGAAGTCTTCCCGGAGTCCGCCCAGCCGCCTTGCATTTTCCTTGATGCTCCTGCTGACCCTGATCATGCCATCGTCCCGCAGGAAACGCCGTATCTCCCCCATGATCACCGGCACCGCATAAGTCGAAAAACACACTCCATAGTCCGTGTCAAACTTCTCGATCGCCTTCACAAGCCCGACCGCACCGATCTGAAACAGATCCTCCGCCTCGATCCTGCCTCTGCCCGCAAAGCGTTTTATCACATGATACACAAGTCCTGTATTTTTTGCAAATAATTGTTCCTTTGCCTCCTTTTCTCCGCTCTGTGCCCTGATAAAAAGTTCCCGCTCCTCCATAGATCACGCCCTGCCGCTTCTGTTCCACAC
Organism: Lachnospiraceae bacterium; assembly: GCA_021770755.1. GTDB lineage: Bacteria > Bacillota > Clostridia > Lachnospirales > Lachnospiraceae > COE1. The sequence continues at coordinate 19,719 of JAETQI010000051.1, read as the reverse complement.
CGCCGCCTGCAGGATCGGCGCCGTCTCATCCTGCCTGCCGGCGAAACTTTTCCACATATGTACGCAGGTTCCCTCTCCGATGCTGCTCTCCACCTCAAGCCGGTCCATAAATGCCTCCATGAAGGAAAATCCCATACCGGACCGCTCATTTGCCGCCCCGGTGGTAAACAGCGGCTGCATCGCCTGTTCCACGTCGGCGATCCCCACACCCCTGTCCGAAATCTCAACCGACAGTTCCCGCTCCGCAGACAGACGTGCGCGCATGACAACGCGCCCTCCCCTCTCTCCATAGCCATGGATCACCGCGTTGGTCACCGCCTCCGACACGGCAGTCTTCACATCCTCGATCTCGTCCACTGTCGGATCGATCCTCGACAGAAACGCGGCGATCACCACCCGCGCAAGCCCCTCGTTCTCCGATATGGCATCAAACTCCATACAGATCTCATTTGCCGCCGTCTGTGCAGCATTTGTTTTCGCGCATTCTTTTTCCATATACAATCCCAATCCCTTTGCGGCTGTGCATTTACTCCGCTGCCGCTTCCTTTCTAAACATATTTTCAATACAAGCCGTCCTGTCCGCCATCGTTTTTATGCCAGTATTTCCACGATCGACGACATCCCTGACGCCCTCAGGATCCTGCCGATGCGTTCACTCACATTGATCGCGTACACCTTACCGCCAAAGCAGGAGATCTTCCGGTACCTGCCTATGATGATGCCCAGCCCGGAGCTGTCCATAAATGTCGTATCCGTAAAATCAAACACGATGTTTTTCACCTTGTCGTCCAGTATCAGCCTGTCTGCGCACTCCCGTATCCCCGCGGCACCGTGATGATCCACCTCCCGCGGCATCCGGATGCACAGATAATTGTCGATGATCGCATATTCTTCCATCTTCTTTTCCATTCAAACCCCTCCTGATCATAATCGAGCAGGGCAGAGACATCCTCCCTGCTCGCCGCGCCGGGCGTCCGGCAGCGCGCGCTGACATTTTTCCTTTGAACGCCCGTGTGCAAATATCGAGCAGGGGCAGCTCCATCCTCCCTGCTCGCCGCGCCGGGCGTCCGGCAGCGTGCGCTGACATTTTTCCTTTGGACGCCCGTGTGCAAAAAAAGGACGCACCCTCTGGGCATGTCCTCCTTTGTGTATTTGGTGTGACTCACTCACCTTTTATTTCTTTTATGTATCCCTGCGATTTTCTCGCCTTCTCCGTACCGGGAAACAGCTCCACCACCTGCTCATAGATCTCTACCGCTACGTCCAGATTTCCCTGTTTGTTGTAAGAATTTCCGAGATTGTACAATGCCTCCCCGTTGGTCGGATCGTACGAATATGCCCTCTCAAGATTCTTGACCGCCGTGTCATAGTCCTCCGCCTTATACGCCGCATAACCTACATCGTAGCATTTCCTCGCCACAACCTTGCCAACACTGCCCTTCAAGGCATCGTACAACGCCTTGAAACTCTCTGTCGCCTCATTCTGCATGTATTCCCCGTCGATCTTCTCCAGCGCATCCGCGACCGCCATCTCGTCCCCGGTTCCATTCATATGCATCAGGACCGCCTCGATCAGCTCCGTATTTGCCTGGATCTGTACCTTATCCGCCTGCGCCGCACTCAAGCTGCTCGACAGCGAGTCCTTCTCCTGCGTCAGCTCGTTCACCTGCACGGTCAGTTCGTTCACCTGGACATTCTTTGCGTCGAGCTGCTCGCTGACAGCCTTGTAGCGCTCGTTCACATCATCCTGAGCCTCCTGTATCCTCGCCGGCAGCACCAGAAACCAGGCGATCCCGACGCCGATCCCGACGCCGATCAGCATATTCACCAGCGTCTGCAGCCACAGCCTGTCCTTTTTCCCAAGCGGCTGTATCACAGTGTCGTTGCCGCTCTGGTATACGATCGCCTCCCTCTTCTTGCGCGCGCGCTCCTCCTCGCTGGGCATCATTTCAGCCACTTCCCTGAGATACCGCAGCGTCATCGTATTGTTCGCATCGATGGTGATCGCCTTGTCAAGCTCCTTTTTCGCCTTCTCCCACTCCTGGCTGTTCATGTACACAAGCGCCAGCAACTGCCTTGCCTGCACAAATCTCGAATTCATCGAGATGACCTTCTTAAGCTGTATCACAGCCAGGTCAAGGCTGTCCTGCTGACAGTATGTAAGCGCCATATTGTATTTCTTGATCGTCTGGTTGTACGCCTCAAGCCTGCCGGGATTGTCATGCAGCATATTGATATAGTCATTGGCGATATTCTTCTCACTTCTGGTATTCCTGCTGATGATCCACTGGCTCAGCGCCGCCACGACCTCGCCCCGCTCAAAATACACGAGTCCCAGCAGATTGCGCGCATCGATATGGCACCGGTCGAGCTTCAGGCACTGGCGCAGGCTCAGCACCGCACCCGACAGATCCCTGACCTTTGCCTTGTCCAGTGCGTCATTGTAAAAACGGTTTGCCGCATACATGATCTTTTTATATAATCCAACGTCAGCTCCGCAGCTCGTGCAGAAATTCTTCTCTGACAACAGACATCCGCAATTAAAGCAATACATATACAGCTCCCCTACTCTTCTTCCTTCGATTCCTTCACCAGACTGACCAGCACGTCGGCAAGGTCTGTCACATCCTGATTATATACGGTATCCTCCACATCCTCCACCTCAAGGCTGGGATGAAACTTCTTCAATTCTTCCTCAAAATCTATCATCATAATCCTCCATATTGGCTTCCACAATACCCGCCAGATACAATGATCCGACGATATACACCCTTCCCCCGTCTCTTTTCCTGACTGACAGACCATAAGCAAGCGCATCTTCTATCTTCTCAAATGTACATATCCTTTGTGTATGTATATCGGCATACCGGGCAAATACGGCCCTGATCTCATCCAGACCGGCTCCGCGCTCCCCCGGAATATATGTGACAACAAAATCCGTGACCATGGAAAGGCCACAGAGCATCTCTATCATTTTATCATACTGTTTGTCCCTCATGACAGAAAAAATAAGCACACAGCTTTCCGGTGACATCCGCAGGGACTGCACAAAAGCCGCGATCCCGTCCTCATTGTGCGCTCCGTCGATATAAACCCCTGGGCTCACTTCTTCCATGCGGCACGCCCAGTGCATCTTCCGGATCCCGTCCTGTATGGCTCCTACCGTGATCCTGTCAAAACCGCAGGCTTTTTTTAACACTTCGCAGGTGCGGACGGCGACCGCCGCATTCTCCGCCTGGTAGACTGCCGTGGTATCCGCTGTCAGTCTACCATAATCATAATAACGACTGACAACCGAAAAATCAATGAATTTTTTCTGAATTTCATTTATTTTGTAGTCATTTTCCGACACTGCATGACATTCGCAGCCAGATTCCTGCGCTTTTCTACAGATAACGTCAGAAGCCGCGCTCTTTCTGTCCGAAAATACGACAGGCACTCCGGGCTTGATGATCCCTGCCTTCTCGGAGGCGATCGCCCCGATCGTGTTCCCCAGATAAGTCATGTGATCCAGTCCGATCTCCGTGATCACAGTCACCGCCGGACTTTCTATCACATTCGTCGTGTCAAGGCGTCCCCCAAGTCCGGTCTCCAGTATCGTGACATCGACACCGGCGCGCGCAAACACATAGATCCCCATAAAAAACAAACGCTCAAAGTACGTCGGACAGTACTCCGGTCTGATCCTGTGATACGCCGTGATCTGACTGCAAAGCCAGTCAAATGCCTCCACAAACGCTTCCTCGGAGATCACACTGCCGTCGATCTGAAACCGTTCCCTCGTCGTCACCAGATGGGGCGATGTGAACATACCTGTCCTGTAACCGCTCTCCCTGCAGATACTCTGCAGAAACGCGCAGACCGATCCTTTTCCGTTCGTACCTGCCACATGGATCAGCTTTCCCAGATTCTTCTCACTATATCTGCCGTTCTCACAGCTTTGTATATATTCGTAAAACCCCCTGGTCTCCTCCATCGGATTCTTCGTTGCAAATTTGGGCACGTTTGCCATAAACTCCTCTATCCCGGCATAAGTGCGCGCAATCTTCTCTCTCATCTGTCCATCTCCCCCTGCATCGGATGAAGGAAAGAACGCCCGTGTGCATAAAAAGAGCCCGCCGTTAAACGCGAACCCTTTTAAAACCTTATAACACCACTACCGTTCCGACAATAACACCATTTTGTGAAGAGTACTCCATAAAACTCGTATCCCTGTTGATCACCATCCTGTTGTCGTCGATACTGATTACCGTACCCTTGTGGACATTTCCGCTGATCCGGATCTTTGCCTCCCTGGACTTTAGGATCGTCTTCTCGAGATCGTCCACCTGCTTTTTCGCCTTGATACACTTGATATAGATATCGCTCTTTTTCTTTTTCAGATCATTGAGATGTGCCTGGAGCTGTTCACTAAGCTCCCCTGTCTGCTGTCTGACGCGCAGGATCTTCGCCATGCCTGCCGCCACCTCATCCAGTTCCTGATTCAGTTTCATGTACTCTTCGTTCATCGCGATGCGCTGCTCCATGATCTCAGGCATCACGCCCACATGGATCCCGGTCTTGATCTCCGACTGGTTTCCTGCATTCTGGCAGTTTACGCCCATCATCGCATGCACATATCCCCCGGCGATCAGTCCCTTCTTGCCCGTGAGCGTGATCTGGTCTCCTGCGGTCACTTTCGAGTTCAGTATGACATTCGACTGCACGGTTCCGCCGGCGCTGACATTTGCATACTCGATAAACTCCGTGAAGATGTCGCCGCCCGCGACGATCGCGCCCTTGCCGGCTCCCTGCATCCCGCGCTTGAGACATACCGTACCGCCCGCCGAGATGCTTGCCGACTCAACGACGCCCTCGACTGTAAGGCTCTTTCCTGCACGCACCGTGACGCCCGCCTCCACATTTCCATGTATGATGACATCCCCGTTAAAATCCACCAATGCATTGTTGGCATAATCGCAGCCGCCATGTATCTCATATACTTCTACCACCGACAGTTTGCTGTCGCCGTCATACTCGATCTTGCCCGACTTGGAGGCATAATATTTGTGCGGATCCTCCTCGTTGCTGATCCCCTTGCCGGTAAGCGGCCTGAGCTCCTTGTAGGTGTTTGCCTTTTCAACCGCGCCTGTGACATCCCTTCCTGCCGTCCCCTGAACCGCAGGATGATACACTGCAAGTAACTGCCCTTCCTCCACATTCTGCACCAGGGACATGCTTCTGTAGTCTACCGTCCCGTCATTTCGGATCTCCGGTTTTGGTTTCTCTGTACTAAAGAAAAATTCAAATCGTCCAGCGCTTCCTGGTTCTCCTTTTTCGCTGGTCGCTATTTTTACCTCGCGGTCATAGATCTGTTTCTTGCACATCGCTGCGACGTGCGACTCATTGATACCCGCCACCACCCCGTTGAGCTGAAGGTATCTCATGATCTCTGGCTTTTCATATCTTGTGCCTTCCTCCGGTGCGCACAAGTAAAGCCACGCTTCTTTTTTATCCTCTGCTATCCTGACATAAGATTTGACATTAACCATTTGTTCACCTCCGAGAAGGCACCCCTGCCCCTTTATGCCTTTATTGTACCACCATTTACCTTAATTGCGCAAGCCGTTCTATGATTTGTTCCTTCATTTGTACATATTTTGCTAATTTTCCTTTTTCTTCCGCAATCTTTGCCTCGGGCGCTTTCGACATGAACTTCTCATTGTTCAGCATACCATTGACGCGCGCAAGTTCGCCGTCCAGACGTTTTGATTCCTTCTCCAGACGCTCGATCTCCTGCGCGATATCGACCAGCTCGGCAAACGGGATATAGATATTGGCATTGGCGATCACCACGGAGACCGCATCGTCAGCGATACCGTCCTTGTCACACTGAACCGTGACATCCGACGCGCTGGCAAGCGACGCAAAGAAAAGCTTCCCCTCCTCAAAGGTTTTCCGGATCTCTGCCTTGTCGGACACGACAAACACATGCGCCTTTTTCGAGGGCGCCACATTCATCTCTGTCCGCACATTTCTGACACCGCGCACCGCCTCCTTGATGATCTCGATGTCGCGCTCGTCTCCCGCGAAATTGCGGGACGCCTCATATTCCGGCCATCTTGAGATCATGATGGACTCCTCATCCGACTGCAGTGTGCAGAAGATCTCCTCCGTGATGAACGGCATATAGGGATGCAGGAGCTTGAGCGCATCGATCAGCACATTCTTTAATGTCCACAGCGCCGCGTTCTGTGATGCTTCATTGTCAGAATTGTAAAGTCTTGGCTTTACCATCTCAATGTACCAGTCGCAGAACTCATCCCAGATAAAGTCATATATTTTCGAAACCGCGATGCCAAGCTCGAAATGCTCCATATTGTCCGTGACTTCTTTTACGAGACTGTTCAGTTTTGATATAATCCAGCGGTCTGCCGGCTCCAGATAATCCGACGCGTCGGCGACTTCTTTTCCCTCCATGTTCATCATGATGAAGCGCGATGCATTCCAGATCTTATTTGCAAAATTCCTGTTTGCCTCCACCCGCTCATAGTAAAAGCGCATATCGTTTCCCGGCGCATTGCCCGTGATCAGCGTCATCCTGAGCGCATCCGCGCCGTACTGTTCGATCACCTCGAGCGGATCGATGCCGTTGCCAAGCGACTTTGACATCTTCCTGCCCTGCGAATCGCGCACCAGACCGTGGAAGAGCACCGTCTTAAAAGGCTTCTCCTGCATATGCTCATATCCGGAAAAGATCATGCGGATCACCCAGAAAAAGATGATGTCGTACCCTGTCACGAGCACATCCGTCGGATAAAAATACGCCAGATCCTCCGTCTTGTCAGGCCATCCAAGCGTCGAGAACGGCCACAGCGCCGATGAAAACCATGTATCGAGCGTATCCGGATCCTGTGTGAGATGGCTGCAGCCGCACTTGGGGCAGACCGCGGGCATATGCTTTGCCACAACGATCTCTCCGCAGTCGTCACAGTAGTAAGCCGGTATCCGGTGTCCCCACCAGAGCTGTCTGGAGATGCACCAGTCCTTGATGTTGTCTGTCCAGTTATAATAGATCTTATCCATTCTCTCCGGGATCAGCTCTATATCGCCATTCCTGACAGCCTCCACGGCAGGCTTGATCAGCTCGTCCATCTTCACAAACCACTGCTGCTTCACAAGCGGCTCGATCGTCGTCTTGCAGCGGTCATGCGTGCCCACATTGTGGCTGTAATCCTCCACCTTCACGAGAAGCCCCATGCTGTCAAGTTCCTCCACGATCGCCCGTCTCGCCTCGTAGCGCTCCATACCTGCGTATTTCCCGCCGTTCTCATTGATGGTAGCGTCGTCGTTCATAATGTTGATGATAGGCAGATCATGCCTCTTTCCCACCTCAAAGTCATTCGGATCGTGCGCCGGCGTGATCTTGACGACACCCGTTCCAAACTCCATATCGACATACGTATCCTCAACCACCGGGATCTCGCGGTTCATCAGCGGAAGCATCAATTTCTTTCCCCGCAGATGGGCATAGCGCTCATCATCCGGGTGGATCGCCACCGCGGTATCGCCGAGCATCGTCTCCGGCCTGGTCGTGGCGAAAGTCAGATACTCGCCGGACTCCGTGCCATCGTCGTTCAGGACCGGATACTTAATGTGCCACAAGTGACCTGCCTGCTCCTCGTACTCCACCTCCGCATCCGATATTGATGTATTGCATACAGGACACCAGTTGATCATCCTGGCACCCTTGTAGATATAACCCTTCTCATGCATTTTGCAGAAGACTTCCGTGACCGCCTTATTGCAGCCCTCATCCATCGTAAAGCGTTCCCTGTCCCAGTCGCATGACGAACCGAGCTTCTTGAGCTGGCTTATGATGCGCCCGCCATATTCCTTCTTCCAGTCCCATGCGCGCTCAAGAAACTTCTCGCGCCCAAGGTCATACTTATCGATCCCCTCTTCCTTCAATTTCTCGATGATCTTGACCTCGGTGGCAATACTGGCATGGTCTGTTCCCGGCTGCCAGAGCGCGTTATATCCCTGCATCCGCTTAAAACGGATCAGGATATCCTGCATCGTATTGTCCAAAGCGTGCCCCATGTGAAGCTGCCCTGTGATATTTGGCGGCGGGATCACGATCGTAAACGGTCGCTTACTATGGTCAACCTCCGCATGAAAATATTTCTTATCCAGCCATCTCTGATAGATCCTGTCCTCCAGACCATGCGGATCATAGGTCTTTGCCAATTCTTTCCCCATTTTGCTCTCCTTCCTGTATACACAAAAACCCTTCACTGTAAACTCTACAGCAAAGGGACAGATACTCCTCTTTGGCTCTACCATTTTCAAATGTATTCACATTTATTAATAGTATTAAATCTCTTATGAAATGTCAAGAAAATTTATCTAATTTTTATATATAATCTTCCATGTTTACATGGTATACTATATCCTGTATATCCTATGAAAATAAGAAGGAGGACCCCTCAAGTGGATAAATTCAAAAAACTGATCCTGTACACCTCAGCCGCAATGCTGTTCCTCGCCGCGCCAGCGCAGCCATCGCGCGCGGCGGAGGTCAATGCGCCGACCGCAAACGAGTCCGCACAGCCGCCTTCACAGCAGGAATCGCAGCCCGGCACCCCACCCACCGATGCCCCCGGCAGCACCCCTGTTCCGGAAACACCTGCGACACAGACCCCCGCAGAGACCACTCCCGGCACCTCACTGCCGCCCACAAACACCACTCCCGGCACTCCGCAGACGCCCGCAGAAACCACTCCTGGCACTCCGCAGACGCCCGCAGAGACCACTCCCGGCACCTCACTGCCGCCCACAAACACCACTCCCGGCACTCCGCTGCCCGAGACTCCCCCTGCCAGCCAGGACACAGTCAGTGTCACGCCGATGCAGAGCACGGTCTACGCCGCTTCGTCCAAGGGACTCAATGTCCGCAGCGGCCCGTCGACATCCCACAGCGTACTGGGAACGCTCAAGTACGGACAGGAGATCACTGTCACTGGAAAAACCGCCGACGACTGGTATCAGATCCAGTACTCCGGCAAAACCGGATATGTCCGGGCAGACCTGGTATCCGCTACTCCAATCGCCAGCACCCAGACTCCTGATACCCAAACTCCTGGCGGGAATGCAGCCGAGCCCCCCGCAGCAGATCCCGGCACAGATGCCGTGGAAGTCCCTCCTGCGGAAGCACCCGCAGATCAGCCGGCCAGTGAAGTGCCCGAGGAGGATACAGACACCTCCGAAGATGGTATTCCCCAAGCGACCTCCCACCTGCTGGGCACTCCCTTTATCGTCTTCCTGGGACTTGCCATCGTGGGCGTTCTTGCCCTGATCTGCTATTCCGTGTTCAGTCTTTTTAAGAAGGATCCCAATACCGCGGAGGACCCCTATGACGACGAGGATTACGAGGAGGGGCAGTATGACGAGGACGAATATTATGAAGAGGACGAGCAGTACACTGACGACGGGTACTACGAAGAAGAACAGTACGCCGACAACGGGTACTATGAGGACGAGGAATATCCCGATGACGAGTCCTACGAGGACGGCGATCAGTATCCTGACGACGAATCCTACGAGGACGGCGATCAGTATCCTGACGACGAATCCTACGAGGACGGCGATCAGTATCCTGACGACGAATCCTACGAGGACAGCGATCAGTATCCTGACGACGAGTATTATGAGGATAACAGCAAAAATTAAATCAAACAGGCGGAAGAACCCTCCATTCTTCCGCCTGCTTTTTGCTCATCAGAAACCGATCATATTATTAGATTTCGTTTTCAGCATCTTTATGTTTCCTTCCATATCCCCAAGTTCCTTTAAAACCTCATCCGCCGTCTCTAACTGGGCTGAATTGATGCAGAATACAATCCTGACTTTTCCTCCGCCAAATATTTTGGACCAAAGACTGGGTTTCTCCCACCTTAGGAAATACGAAACCCGCGCCTTCATAAACGCCTTCTCCAATGTAGTCTTTACCTTCTGCTCTGTAACGGAGCAGAAATCCATCTCGTTGTTTACTTTTACTTTGCTATATTCATTTTCCAAAATCGTGACGCCTTCTTTCGTTCGGATTCTTAATAATATGTCTTTCCCTCTTCAATTATTACTGCCTGGCCGTCTCTGACTTCCACGGTCGTGACCGCACAGTTTTTGTGCACGCCGCCCTTCCAGAAATCCCCAATGTCAATATGGTTGATGCAGGACAAAAGCCCCCGCAGCGCAGCGCCATGCGTCGACACTAATATCGTATCATTTTCCATATCCTTATTATGCACAATTTCCTGCAAAAAATCAGCGGTTCTTTCCCTTAATTCCTCGATCGACTCTGCCCCCTGGGGCGGCTTGTACGCCTCCGGCCTGTCAAAGAAATTCATAAACTCCGGATCCGGAATATTATAATTTTCCTTCCCGCAGCACAACCCCTCGTACACTCCAAAGCTGATCTCTATGATCCGCTGCTCTGTCATCACCGGGATATCCCGGTCCCCCTTCATAATCATGGCGGTCTCATAGGCGCGCTTTAAGGGACTTGTATATATTCTTGTAAAATCCACATCCCGCAACGCGTCCGATGTGATCCGGGCAAGCCTGCGCCCCTCTTCATTCAATGGGATATCTGATCGTCCCTGAAAACGTCTCTTTACATTCCATTCGGTCTCTCCGTGGCGTATGATATAAAGTTTCATCTCATCCTCCACCCCCTCCCCGCCCTCACACTGAACACCCGCCAGCTATAATGACAATTTTCCTCCAGAACATGTATCATAAACGCACTCAGTGCTTTACCACATTACATAGCTCCTGCACTAATAACTATAATATATTTTTGAACAAAATACAAGATACGATTACCGCCAATCTACTTCAATACGCAGACCGACTGCGCGGGCATCGACAGCACACCGTCCGCAAGCTCCACGATCTCACCATTCAGCGTCAGATAACCGCGGATCGCCATCTCTGCAAGCGGCGTATCCGAAAGCGTCACCTGGATCGCCTCGTCCGAGGTATTATACACGATACCGATCACGCTGTCCCCATATGTCTTCGTGATCGCTGCCTGGTATCCTTCTGTCAGCGATTCCACGATCTCGATGGTTCCCCTTGCGATCTCGGGATTCTCGTTTCTCAGCCGCACCGCCCTCTTATAATAATTTAAGATCGAATACGGATCGCGCTGCTGCTGCTCAACACCCTCAAATGCAAAGGCAATGTCTTTGTCCGCATCCAGCGGTCCCTTTGTCATCCCAGTTGTGTCTGTGTCTGACCATACCATCGCAAGCCGCTTGTTCTCATCCTTCTTACCAGAGCTCGACATGCCGATCTCCTCACCATAATACACAAAAGGACTGCCATTCATCGTCATCAGCAGGCCGCACGCCATCTTCATGTCATTCGCATCTTTCATCAGCGCATTGGCCACGCGCCCCATATCATGGTTCGCGATGAACGGCGCGTCGATAAACTCAGGATTTTCAGCCGCATACTCGGTCTGATATCCTGCCATGTTTCCCACAAAGCTTGCCGCCTTATAGTTGCCTCTCGCCGTCTTGACCAGCTTTCCCTCCACATCCGCAGCGTCAAAGTTGAACATACTCGGCGTCCCGCTCGCATAGTAATCCGCGATCGCGGAGCTGCCCGCCCACACCTCAGACACCATATAGAAATCAGGATTTAATCCCTTACAAAAGCTGTACAGCCAGTTCAGCGTCTCCGTGTTAAAAGCAATGTCATTCTCCTCAAAATGCATGGCGGCATCCATTCTGTATCCATCGATCCCCATATCGATCCAGAAGCGCGATATCTCTTCCAGCTCTGTCCGGAGCGCCGCACTTGCCAGATTCAGATCCGGCATTCCAGACCAGAATACACCTTCATAATACCAGCCGCTTCCCTCAACCTGATAATAGTCCGTGTTCACCTGCTCCTTTGCAAAATGATAGTAATCCACATACGGGCACGCATCCAGATCCGGCTCCTGCCCCTCCGGCAGTGTTTTCAGATACTCACAGGCATCGACAAACCACGGATTCTCTGATGACGAATGATTGATAACAAAATCGATGATAATATTGATATCCCGCTTATGGCATTCCTCCACCAGCTTCTGGAAATCCGCCAAGGTGCCATATTCCTTGTCGATCGAACGATAATCAACCACATCATACTTATGATATGTCGGGGACTGCATGACCGGCATCAGCCAGATCCCGTTAAAGCCCATATCCTTGATATAGTCAAGCTTCTGGGTGACACCGTTCAGATCCCCGATCCCGTCCCCGTCCGAATCGTAAAACGAATAGACAAAGATCTCATAATAATTTCTGTAATTATCGTCTATGACATTCAATTCCTGCTCATAATCGTATACAAAGGCTTCTGCGCTCCCCGCAGCGTCTGACCCGCCACTGGAGCCTGCATCAACTGTACTCTCCGATCCGATACCCTCCTCAGCAAAATCTCCCTCTGGGATATTGTCCGCCTCACTGGCAATCTCCTGCACCGGCACGCCCGATGCTTCTGTCTCCTGCTGACCCGAACTCTTTGTATCGCCGCAGGCGCAAAGCTGCATTGTCACCGCAACTGCCATCGCAGCCGCAAACAAACGTTTCCAAAACTTTTTTCGCATATCACACACCCTCTTCATACATTTGTCCTGTACTCCGCCCCAAGAAACGATTATTTCCCTGATCAGATGGAGTACCAGAACGACCCCTGCTATCACAATAACAGGAGTCGTCCAAAATACTTACTTATTCTCTTTATTCTCTTCATCGAGACCGTACTCTTTCAGGTAGCTCTCGCCCCACGATTTCCCACGGCCTCTCTGCCAGTCGATCCCGCTCCTAAGTCCAAGCCCAATCGCGGCTCCGACCAGCAGGATACCAACGATCACCTGAATGATCACAACTTCACCTTAACCCTTAACAGCACCACCAGTTACACCTTCTACGTAGTACTTCTGCAGGCACATGAACAGGATCGTGACAGGTACTGCGACCAGCACGCCGCCGGCACAGAATCTTGTGAAATATCCCTGATAGTCGCCCGTGAACAACCATCTCTGCAGACCTACGGCAACGTTGTAGCTTGCGCTGTTACCAAATGCCACATAGGAAGCAAACACGTAATCACACCATGGTCCCATAAAGGCAACCAGCGCCTGGTAGATGATGATCGGTTTTGCCAGCGGAATGATCATGCCAAAGAAGATCTGCGCTCTCGTAGCGCCGTCGATCCTCGCCGCCTCATCCAGTGCCTTTGGCAGCGTGTCAAAGAAGCCCTTGCAGATATAGTATCCCATACCGGAGCTTGCCACACTGATCAGGATCAATCCGGGAACCGCACCTTCCTGTGTCAGTCCAAACTGCTTCAACAGGAAATACAGACAGATCATGCTGAGGAATCCAGGGAACATACCAAGGATCAACCAGAACCGCATCAGCAGCTCGCGCCCCTTAAAGCGCATTCTGGACAAAACATAGCTGGTGCAGAGCACAAATGCCGTCTGACCGATCGTCACGAAGATCGAGATGATCAGTGTATTCTTGTACCAGTTCACGAAATTGCTGCTCGGATCAAAGAGGAACCTGTAGGAATCGAGCGAAAACTTCTTCGGAATGACATAATCAACCATACCGCCGCCCATCTCATTGTAAGAACGGAAACTCTGCAGCACCAGACAAACAAACGGGAACAGCCAGATGATACTGATCAGCACCAATACAACATAAGTAATGATATTCGTAATTTTCTTCTTACTTGCCATTATTGGAATCCCTCCTCATCCTTTACTGATGGTAAGATATTGTAAACCACCAGCGATATCACTGCAGTTACCACAAATACCATGATACCGATCACGGCTGCCATTCGATAGTTCGTATCGTTGACAGTCAATTTGTACAGCCACGTGATCAGCAGATCCGTTCGTCCCGCACCACCGGTCAGCTCGGTACTCAGCGGTGATCCCGTATTGAGCAGGTAGATCACGTTGAAATTGTTCAGGTTGCCCGTAAACGATGTCAACAGATAAGGTCCTGTTACAAAAAGCATGTACGGCAGTGTGATCTTCATAAACATCTGCCACGGATTCGCACCGTCGATACGTGCACTTTCATACAGATCTTCCGGAATATTCATCAGAAGTCCCGTGGTGATCAGCATAACATACGGTATACCAACCCACACATTGATCACGATGATCATGATCTTTGCAAGCGTCGGATCCGTCCAGAACGGGATCGCCTGATCGATCACTCCCCATTTCATCAGATAACCGTTGATCAGACCATCCTTTGCAAACATCTTACCCACATAGAGCAGTGATACAAACTGCGGAACCGCGATCGTCATGACCAGGATCGTTCTCCACAATTTTTTGAATTTGATGCCTTTCTTGTTTATCAGAATTGCAACCGCCATACCTCCAAAGTAATTGAGGAACGTTGCAAAAAATGCCCATATTAAAGTCCATCCTAAAACAGTAAAGAACGTTGAACCAAAGCCCGAACCGCCTATAGAAAGCAGATTCTTAAAGTTCTCAAATCCGACCCATGAAAACAGATTGGTCGGCGGCTGATGATTCATATCATAGTTGGTAAACGCAACCAGGATCATAAAGACGATTGGCACTACAACGAACATGAACACGCCAAATACAGGAATCGCAAGAAGTGTCTTGTCAAAATTATGGTCTAACAGGCTGCTCAGATCCTGCTTGTTGGTCGGAAGCTTTTTCCCTGACTCCAGCCTTACCTGCGACTCATAATTATTTTTTACATTGATATACCAGATAATAATGAACAGCGCGGTGATGAAGAGCGTCATTACACTGAATAACAGGATCAGGAAACTGTTATCACCAAACACTGTCGTCTTTCCGATCTCTATACCATTAAAATAAGCAGGCTCTTCGCGGGTTGCAACCGTTCCAAGGGTTCCGAAATCTTTAAGATAGCCTGCACCAAAGGACACAATGTACCAAATGTAGAGAACTTCAACGGCAAGAAATGCAATTCCGCGGGCAAACTGCTTCCTCATGAGAGAGCCAAATCCCATAATTATGAAAGAAAGCTTTGTCTTCCAGTCGCCTTTTGAAAATGCTGTTCCGATTAATCCAAAAGCGTTCCCTACTCCTTTAAAAAATCCGGCAATTCGATTTTCCTTCATAGTTTCCTCCAGATTATCATGTGGTGATACACAGCAGGAGAACCCGTCCCCTGCTGTGTACTGTTTACTGTTACTTATAAAACATATTGCATTTTATGCCTGATCACGATTGTCCGTTTTACTGTACAAGCGCATCCATCTTTGATGCAAATGACTCAAGCTCCGCCATAAGCTGCTCGTCTGTATATCCCTTGAAGTTGCCGCCGCAGATCGTCTCACCAAGCGCATCTGCCTCTGACCAGTACTCACCAGGATACTGTCCCTGAGGGATCGTGTACTGAAGCTGCTGGCCAAGAGCTGAAAGAGCCTCGTCTGCCTGTACCGCCGGATCCTGCTGTGCAGCCAGATTAGACGGACCCCAGCCAACCTCCTTGAAACGGGTAAGCTGTGCATCTGTGTCAGACAGATATTTTGCAAGCTCCAGACAAACAACTAATTTGCCAGCTTCTGCCTGCGGCTTAACACCCATCAGCTTAAATCCGCCGAAACCACCTAACTGGAATGTCTCACCGTCAACAGTGAATTTAGGAAGCGGCGCACATGCATAGTTGTCGCCTAATATTTCCTTTGCTGCGGAAGAATCCCATGTTCCATCTACGATCGCAGCCCAGTTCACCGCGTCGCCAACATTAGAACCATCCATATAGATCTTGGATTCTGACATCGTTCTGATCGCTTTCATCGCTTTCAGACCGTTCTCAGACGCATATGTATTCTTAATGCCTGTAAAGTTACCCTTCTCATCTGTCTCAAAGGACAATTCGCAGCCTGTTCCAAAGAAGAACGCTGTCTGATACCAGCTACCTGTATCAAAGTAGAAATTCTTGCCAGCCGCCTCGCAGTCTGCAATGATCTGCTCCAGTGAAGAAGGATCTGTCACTACACTCTTGTCATAATACAGGAAATATCCATTGTCCGATGTCAGGGGGAATGCATAAACCTCATTACCTACCTTTGCTGCCGCTGCAGCACCTGCATCATTGGATTCCTGCACAAATGTAGCATAGTCACCGCTGATCGTTGTGAGTGCACCTGCCGTAACGAGACGTGCCATCTGATCCTGTGCGAATGCATAGAGATCCGGCGCTGCCTCCACGTCTGTGATCACGTTACCAGCCGCATCGCCCTCGCCCATCGGCTCGATCGCTACTGTATAACCGTTCATCTCCGGATGTGCCTCGAAGAAAGAATTACACAAAGTCTCTGTCACACCAGTTACCGCATCCGGAACCCAGATCTTGATCTCGCCGCTGCCAAAATCCATAGCCGGAGCATCTGTTGATGCATTGCTGTTATCCGCTGATGCATTGCTGTCTGCAGACGCATTGTTATCTGCTGCTGCATTGTTTGTGTCCTGTGCCGGCGCTTCATCTTTTCCGCCGCATGCTGTCAACACAGATGCGATCATCGCTGTTGACATTACGAGTGCTAATACACGCTTTTTCATAGTCTTTACCTCTCTTTGCTAAATATGTAGTTAGTAAATTTTATATTATTAATACCCTGCCTGCAGAGTAGTAATAACCCCTTACACAATGTTGTCAAATCAAATTCCCTTTTCTATTTATTTTCCAACATATTGCACATAAATGTAATATCCAATATAATCCTTTTCCGTGCAATTTCAATCATTGGAAACGATACCGATATCTTTCATGAATAAAACCGCCTACTCTTTGATACTTGTCAATATTTCTGCGGTTCCCTTCCGGATTATTTTAATTAAAAAAATGATTCAACAATGATTAAATTTGCTATAACTTTCTTATGAATTAATATTATCAATTGTGCACTTTATTTTCAATGGGAATAATTTACGATAAATTATATTTTGTTTTGTGAATAGTGCACGTAAAAATTTTCGTTTATTTTCGTATTGTATTAATTTAATAAAAAACTATTTCCACAAAAAGAATTATTTATTAAATTTTACTCACCGCGCCAGACACACGTCAGCTTCTGCTGACAATCTTCCTCTGGGTGCCCGTGTACAATCGAGTAGGGAAGAGTCTTCTTCCCCTACTCGTGCGCGACCCGTGCGCCGCACTGGCGGCATATTTCCTCTGCACGGGTCTGCGCAATCAAGTAGGGGAGATTAAATCTCCCCTCTCACACCACCAGTACGTGCCGTTCGGCATACGGCGGTTCAACATAACTTCAAGGCATGACGTTCCATGTAATAATCGTAGCAACTTACAAGTCCCGCCCGTGACAGCTTTTCTTTTGAGATTGCCCTGACCACGCATGTTTTCGTCACTATCCACTGATAGTGGTCTCCATAGTAAGATGTAAGTCTTACCACATCTTTTCCTATACCAAGTTTTTGCAATCCCCACTGCCGCTTTTTCGGTACTTTCCATTGTTTCCAGATAATTACACGCAGTCGTGTACGCAAATGGGCGTCTATGTCGTTCATTGCTGTTTTCATTGAGCCTGATGCAAAGTAGTTTATCCACCCTCTGATTACCCAGTTCAGTTTTTGTATCCTTGCCGCAAATGGCATCGACTGGCTTCGGTTTGTCAGCTTCTTTAGTGTCCGCTTGAATTTTTCCACCGAATCTTTGTGCGGTCTGCACTTCCATTCTTTTGCTTTGGAATCCTTATAGAATCCAAAGCCCAGATATTTCAGTCTGCCTGGTCTTGTTATCCTCGTCTTTTCAGCGTTCACTTTCAGTCCGAGCTTCCTCTCTATCCAGTCTGTTACCGAATACATGACACGCTTTGCGCTTGCTTCGCTTCTGACTGCTATCACGCAGTCGTCTGCATACCTCACAAACCGAAGTCCACGTTTCTCCAGCTCCTTGTCCAGTTCATTCAGCATGATGTTTGACAACAATGGCGACAGATTTCCTCCCTGCGGTGTTCCCCTTTCCGTCTTTTCATATCTGCCCTGTACCATTGCCCCCGCTTTCAGGTATTTTCGTATCAGCGATTCTGTATCCCCATCGTTTATGATGTTGTGTACGAGACTCATCAGTTTGTCCTGTGGTACATTATCAAAGAATTTCTCCAGATCAATGTCCACTATCCACTCATACCCCTCGTTTAGGAATATAAGCATTTCCCTGACTGCCATTTCACAACTCCGATTGGGACGGAATCCGTAACTGTTCTCCGAGAACAACGGCTCGCACATCGGGCTGATTACCTGCGCTATGCCCTGCTGGATTACCCTGTCCATGACTGTTGGGATTCCAAGTTTTCTTTTGCTTCCGTCTGGCTTGGGTATTTCTACCCTCCTAACTGGCTGGGGCTTATAACTCCTTTCTCTGATCTGCTCCCTGATACTGTCCCAGTTCTTACGGATATATCCGTCAAGTTCTCCAAGTTCCATGCCGTCAGTCCCGCCTGCACCTTTATTGGCGCAGACTTTCTTATACGCTTCATTCATGTTCTTTTTGTCCAGTATCTTTTCCAATAGTTCCGACATACCTTGTGTGCCCGCTCCTTTCCGCTCCCTGTGGTAACTCTTATGTTGCGCATTTACGGTTCATATACGTTTCACCTACATCTGCTGTCAGATACCCACAGGTACATACATTTGTCTGCACTGTTACATTGTTCGGCCCCTCGACTCATCTCCACTCTTTTTTTAGAGACTGCCTACTATGGCTTCTGCTGACTTCTCACAGTTCGTTGTTACTACGGCTAATGAAACCGCCTGTGAGACCTCACGGGATAAGTCCGTGCTCTTTCATCATCTACCCTCCTGATTTACGCATATGGGTTACGGCTACCTTTTGGGCTTCGTTGCCTTTAGCCAACTTACCCGCCATATACGCCTTATTATCAGGTTTCTGTTCGTAGGGCTACGATTTCGCTATCCCTTCTTCTCGCCCACACCTCGCGATGTAAACCTTGGGAGTCGCTATGAAGTTCGTCGGTAGCTACGCCTAAGTGGACTTTCACCACAGAACACGGGCATGCCCGTCATACTAAAAAAAGAACTGAAAACTTTCCAGTCCTTTTGGACGTGCGTTAGAGGATTCGAAGCTGACTTTAAAACACGCCAAAACCCAATAAAGAAAGGAGTTTGCGCCACTTTCCCTCAAAAGAGTGTAACAAAAGTGTAACAGCCTTTTACTCCAAACCAAGGTGGTTTTTCATACAATGTCCCTGTCTTTTCTACCCCTGATATCCTATACCAGTTGCAGATCTTTCTGCTTTTGCAATCCCAATATCGTTTCAATTGGAAGATTTGAATATTCAGCAATTTCTTCTACAGATAACTTTCCCCTACTTAACATACGCTTGGCTGTCTCTATATTTGCCTCTGTTTTACCTTCTGTTCTTCCCTCATCTCTACTATCCTTCGCAATCTCTTCAAATAATGTACACACTTTTACCCGTTCCTTCACTACTCCCGATACTTCTATACCAGTTGCATCCCTTCCTGTTTTTGTAATTCTAATACAGTCTCTTTTGGCAGTCTGGAATATTTAATGATTTTTTCTATTGGTTCATTATTCCTTATCATTTCTTTGGCTGTTTCTATATTTGCCTCAATTTTGCTATCCTTCGCAATCTCTTCAA
>JAETQI010000100.1 GCA_021770755.1 Lachnospiraceae bacterium | reverse complement strand
TCTATCTTAAAACCTGTGAAAGTGATAATCTCCATTTGTTTGGCCTCCGCCACATTGATGGCGTTGACAATATTCTGCGAATTTCCGGAGCTGCTGACTGCCACCAAAAGATCCCCTTCCTGTCCGAGAAATTCGAGCGGTCTCGAGAACACATATTCATACCCGTAGTCATTTCCCATGCACGTTGTCACCGCGTTATCGTACAGGCTGTAGGTTTTCATACCGCCGTTTTTCATGAAATCCGCCGTCATGTGGCTCGCGATTGCGGAACTCCCTCCATTTCCTATGAAAAAGATCTGCGTCCCTTCCCTTTTGTGCCTGGTAAAGCACCGGACCAATTCCTGCATTCCAGCGTCATAATCCAACGCTGTGTCATTCCCCATATAGATCCTGGTCTGCTCCAGTGTGTGCATCAGCTCACTGATGTATTGGTTTTTCATCGTAGGTACACCTTCTATTTAATTGCTGCGTTTTCCCAAAGACTGTATATGATACTTTAGTATCTGACCTCTCAACTGCATACTTTACACTGGAATCCCACTCATTTAGGAACACAATTCAATTTCCTAATACAAAGTATACAGTTGTGATAGTTTCCTTATTATGTCCTGATCTCCACATTCTGGATCATGACCGGCTTCCCGGTCTGCCTATATAGCTGTACCACGGAACTGCCGTCTCCATAATACGCATCGCTGAGCACAACTGCCCTGTCAACGTCGGCTGTCTCATCATAGATTCCCCAGCCGGCTTCAATATACTGCTGCTTTAACATCATATATTTCTGGTAGACCTCTGGACGCATGGAGTTCATCGTGCTTTCGATCAGCGGGTGCGGGCGCCACAGCAGCGCGACCTCATCGTGATTTTCCTCAAATGTTTTCAGCACGTTCTCGATCTTGTCCACCCATTTTTCATTGTGGGTGAGCAGCGACGCGATCCCCGTATTGTAGAGAATGATCTTTTTCCAGCTTCCGTCTGCTTTCCTGATAACTTTCAGCCACTCCTGCGGGATATCCAGATCCTCCCGCTTCGTACTGCATACCCTGTCATATTTGGGAGAACCAAGTCCTAAAAACTTCTGTTCCAGATACTCCCGATCCAGATGCCTGCCCTGCAGTCCATGCGATTTTGCAGCTTTCAGATATTCATTCACATAGATCTTTTTCATATCGTCGGACTGTACGATCACTTTATCTGCATTGATGATGCCCGGCATGAAACAGAAATGTTTGATATTTTCTACCATTTTCTCATTGTCAGGTTCCACTTCATCCAGTACAAAATATGGAATGTAGATTAGCTTTTCCGTATACTTTTTGAGATTTCCCGAAAAAAAGTTCGGGTGTACACTTGTGACCAAATTCCAATTGTCATAGGCATTATGTATATAAATCATATCTGGCCTATGCTGTTCAAAATCATATTCATCATATCGCGTGATCGGCACATATGCCGGATATTGATCGGCCTCATCGTGCATCTCGCGAAAGCTTCCGTCCGGATTTTTATCATAATATGGTATCGGAATTACATAGGCATCGCAATCTGCATCTTCGTCAGCCGCCTTCCACACACTCTCGAGACTGTCCCACATGCTTGCCTTGTAGGAAAGGAACACTGCTTCTTTCCTGACATGAATGTCATTTTTGAGACTGTTTGTCATTTTGATCAGCTTCTGCCGCAGAAGCTTATGCACTTTATTTGCATTGATGTCTTTACCTGCACTCAGATCCTCATGGATCTGGTACGTAAGTTCACAGTACTCCTCCAGGAGAACTACGGTCGGATGTCCTTCTCCCTCTGTGCTCTCGATCAAAGTGCCTAATGTGATCCCGCCGTTCTGGCATTCCTCCAAAAGCTCCAATGCCGACACAATACTGCCCTGCTCTATGAACTTTCTGATCTGGTCGTGCGCCTCTTCCATCTGCCGGACCAGTTCTTCTGCCTGCTGCTTCTGTGCCTTTCTCATGCTGTGCCTCTATCATTTCGTATTTGTTGATCTGTCTCGCCAAGGATAAAACCGAATAACTTTCGATCTTATCATACGCGTTATCGGGACATTCCTGTCTGTATATTTTATGCACAAGCATAAAATATTACTTCGCTCCGCATAAGCTGCGGTCCTGGCATACCCGAGAGTAAAACCTCGTAAACGATATTTTACTTAGCCAATGCCGACTCTTTGCTTCCGGAACCGTGAAGAAATACCCTTGCACTGCTGCACAGACTATTTCTTCACGATTCCGATCCGATCTGCCGGGATTCCGTCAAAGCCGAATTTCCCTGCAACATTGGATTTTATATGTTAATGTATGTATTCTGTGATCCGTTATCCGGTAAAATCATCTCGCGATCATTCATTCCCAGATACATACAGATTAACCCTTATGATCTGTCAAATATTTTTGCTGTATATTTCTCGCAGAATTGAGGGCGATCGTGGTTTTCATGCCACAGCTTTCACACTCAAATGCTTTCCCCTGTCTTTTTCCCTCAGCACCACATGCAGAACAGATCGTCCCTGTGCGGCTGGAGTAGATCTCCACGAGCTCTATGGCGTGGATCCTGCATTTGTATGCAAGTCTCTCCCGGATATAGCTGTTAAAATTCCGTGTCAATTTCCGGTTGGCAGACTTTGCATAGATCTTTGTCTTATTCTTCGTGACTGGTCTGGTGATCACAATCCTGGCAGGTTTTTCAAGCCGGATCATTCTGTTGATCTCCGCATTGATGAATGTCGTTGTACGGACTCTCTCTTTTTCTTTCTGCCTGTCATACTTGGTTTTTCCGAGATTGTTGGCTTTTATATTTCCTGCCTTTTCAGTATTGCCTTCCTCTGTACTCTGCATATACGCCGTATACATTTTGCGGCGCTCCCTGTTTTTTTGCGCCAGCCGTTCGGTCTCCGGATCGGTCAGCTCCTCCAGCGATCCTCCGTAAATGTGACCATTGGACAACGTGAACATATCCCTGCTGCCGATGTAGACATAGATCGTGTCCGTGTAATCCGGATGCTTTTTCACCTTTGTCTCAACCGGAACTGCCAGAACAATATCATTCTGCCGGATCTGCACCTGCAGTTGTCTGTCAAATGTGCGTTGATCCTTCATCGGTATCGCGATCCTCTTTCTCGGAATCCTGCATACGATCCGCATCGCACCGTCTTTGTAGGAATATCCATTCGGTGATATGCGAAAGGAATCGGTGTGATCTGTCTGAGGCTTCGTTAGATATCTTCTGGTCAGTCTGCACAGGAGGTTGTTCAGATGCTGTACATCAATGTCAAGACCCGCCGCATTTCTGGGCATTTCATACTCCTGATGGTTCAAAACCGCTGCATACACGCCGTTCATCTTCAATACAGTTCTGAGATAGATCCTGTCGCCGTCGCTGAGATTCTCATTTGCGGTGATGCACTCACCGATCTTATTTCTCACCGTACCCCAGCTACACTTGATGTTTGTGACGGCATCTGCGACCGCAAGCTCATAATACACGGCCGGAAGGTTTAACTGTTCGCGCAGTCCACAGTGGCGCATCTCGTTCAAAATATTATAGACAGGCGTCAGGTTATTAACATTGCTGATCCCGGAATAATTCCTGTAAACGTGATTCTTGACCTTGCAGTAGTCGGCTGCGATCCCTCTCAAAAAGGTCATCGTCTCTTCCGGCAATGGCTGGCTGTACTGCCAGACTGTCTTGGTCACTGTACTGTCTGCGGACGCTGCTCCCATCTCTCAGTCCTTCTCTGCGATATCCGGATCACACAGATTCAATTGGTGAGATCCTACGACTCAGATATTATTCGTAAATCGAGTTGGGAAGAGCCATCTTCCCCTACTCTGCGCCGGACACCTGTCAGCGCATGCTGACAATCTTTCTCTGGATGCCCATGTGGATAAAAGACTGTGAAATTTCGCAGATTGTTATGATCTGCGAAA
>JAETQI010000050.1 GCA_021770755.1 Lachnospiraceae bacterium | reverse complement strand
GCGGAAGAGTAACAAGATAATGGTTTATCGGACCGCCTTTAGGCGGAAAAGTAACAACGGCCCAGTAGGGCCAACAGCAAACCACCAGCAGGGCTGGTGGTTCGTGACTTGGATAAATTCGTTATAAAAGGTTGTAAAAATGGGACAAACAGAATTATCTTGTAAAATCAGTCAGAAAGATTTGAATAATTATTAACAGAGTGACGGGCAGGGGAGACCTGTTCCCCTGCCCGATTGAAGAAGATCCGCAAGTTACATCACTTTTTTGCCAGTTCGATGATCCGCTGCATATCAGCGATGAGTTCGTTGGAATAGTTCGCGGCTTCGTTGTATATCTGCCTTGCCCGCCCGTATTCCTGGTTGTTGATCGCCTCGATGACAGTTTTGCCGTATGTATGGAAACGCTGATGCTTGGCGCCCAGATCTTCCCAGATCGGAAGGACGCCGGGGATATCAGGGGTCACAGCGTAGTAAAAATGTCCGAATCCGCACTTGGAAGAATCCAGTTGCAGCGGGATTACATTCTGGCTGTCGACGATCTTTCTGAGGTTTCCAAGCCATGTCTGATGGGAGGAGATCGCGGTGGTCATATACTGGATAAACTCCTGGTTCTCTATGTGGTAAAAAGCATCCTTTGCCATGTGTCCCATCTTCTTCACAGAATCGTCAAGTGTGGTCTCGATATTGACGACAGGTTCCGTCGCCTGTCTGAGATCACGCCCGACGGACCGCATAAATTCCGTGCTGTCAGTGAGCTGGTTTTCCATCTCGGCCATGGCGCTGCTGATCTCCTCGCTCACAGATGCCATGGAACTGATGGAATCATTGATCTGCGAGATGTCCTTCTTGCTCCGGTCATTCAGCTCCCACACGTTCGTGATCCTGTCAGCCATGGAGTTCAGCGACTGGATCGTGCTGTCAGAGCTCTGCATGCTCTTTTTGGAAGCGTGCTTCATATTCTCCACAAAAGTGCCCATATCCTTTGTGAGCTTCTGGGTTTCCTCGGCGAGCTCCCGGATCTCCCCTGCGACGACAGCGAAGCCTTTTCCGGCTTCTCCCGCCCTGGCAGCCTCCACAGAGGCATTCAGTGCCAGCAGGTTTGTCTGGAGGGATATCGTGTCGATGCCTGATAAGATGGAACTGATATGATTGATGAGATCCATCAGTTCGTCCATATCGGTCTGCATCTCGCCGGCGGTAGAGATCGTCTGCGTCGAGAAATCCTTGATAGCGGTCAGCTCATCCTGCCCTTCCTCGATCTTCTTGTACACTTCGTCTGTCTTTTCCGATATCTGGATGATCGTGTTGGTCAGTTCCTCCTGCGGGTTGTTCGTACTCCCGGAAGTTGCACCGAAAATGGTCTCGGTGGCTTTCGCAATTTTGCTGGATATATCAACAATTCGCTGTGTCTGGTGCTGCATCGTCAGGTCCAGGGAACTGATCTGCATGACCGCGTTGATATTTTTGTCAAACACTTCGGCAAATTGTTTTCTTCCGTCGGACAATCTGTCATACATGCCGCCTAATTCCGGCTCCCGTGAGTAATCAGCCTGTTTCAACTGTGAGACTGCTTTCATGAGTACTGTTTTTCTTTTGCTGGTTATCATTGATACATCTCCGTTTCTTCATTGAATAGTTATGTAATTAAATTTTGACTAATTACCATCTAATTATATATTACGTGATTTTAAAGTTTTTTCAAGTACTTTCTTGAATATTTAACAGATAGCAATAAATGGTTATTGTTTGGCATTTCGGGAATGCTTTATGAGGATCAGCGGGGATTGGCAGCAAGCCGGTCGCGCTCGCAGAACTGATCCCGTGGATGGAACAGCTATGGGGAAGGCGTGATCTCACGCCTTCCCCATATTGCGCTCTGCGAGTCTCAGGGTGGAGATGATCGGAAGGATCAGGATCCCGCAGAAGAAATTGCTGACACCGTGGATGCAGTCGAAGGGAAGTCCCGCGATGATCCAGGCGATCGTTTTTTGGAAGCTTAAGCCGTACAGCAGTGCCTGCGCAGGTGCGTAGAGCGTACCGTATAAGAAACCATGTGCGGCACAGACAAGCATGTACACTACCGGCTGGAATTTCCTGGGAATGTTCACAGGGAGGAGCATGACAGCGCCCCACAGGACCGTCCACAGGTACAGGTAGGGGATCCACCATGTCGAAAATCCGTTAAACATACCGGTCATCAATACATAGATATAGATAGGGTACAGTGCTTTTTTTCTGTACACCACGGTAAATGCGATCGTAAATACACCGATCAGGTGGATGTTTGGCGCAAATTCCATAATGAGCTTGGAGGCGTACATGACAGAGCCGAGCATGGCAAAGATGACGATTTCCCGGGTTGTCGGTTTCATGCCTATTCCGCTTTGAAGGCGTAGTCTGCGCCGGCAGTGATCGGCGTGGAGTCCACACCGGAGGTAGCATACTCCCCGTCCACATAAAATGCCCAGTATTTTCCGTCCTTGTCATAGTCGAGCGTGACGCCGTTGACCGTCTTGACATACAGTCCGTACTCACTGTCATCGCCGGCGATCAGCTCCAGCTCCAGCAAAGCCTCGCCGACGGTCGCCTTGTCCGTGTGGATATCGAACGAGCTTGTGCTGCCGTCGGGATCTGTCACGGTAAAGGCAAAGCTTGTGCTGCCTTCGCCAAGCACAGTGGCATCGGCCGCTGCGGTGGTCTTTGCAGGTGCATTGTTCTTGCTGCCATTACAACCGGTTGCAGAGAGTGCCATAGCCACAGTAAGCACTGTACAAAGGATGAATGACGATCTTTTCTTGTTAAAAATTGTTTTCATACTTGTGTTCTCCTTTGATCTTGATAGATTTCCTCCAGGACCGGCGCCCGCGGTCTGGGCAGGTGATCGCTCACTCGCCCGGGAGGTCTGGTATTGTTTCGATATTCCGACTTGGCACATCACTGTCCGCCTTCTCAGAGTCTTTCCGATGAGTTCTCCAATGGCGTTTCCCGGATCTGTGGCTTCCGGTCAGGACAATAAATAAAATGCCTTACGGCGACGGGCTCGTACAGGATCTGCACCTGTTTCCCGAAACAATCCGTTTCTTATCATAGTATTCTTTGGCGATCCTGTCAAGCTTCCTTTTTGTGAACACGGTTTTTGGGCGCGTACAGATATGAGACATAGCACAGCGCGGCAAACAGCATGGTACACACGACAGAGACAATGACTCCGGGGATAAAGCCCTTCGGGAAGTATCTCAGCTCGATCGTATGCGCACCCTCATCGAGATAAGTGCCGATCAGGGTGTCCTCGAACAGATCCATGTCCGTCCTGACACCGTCTACGTACAGCGTCCATCCGGGATCGTACGGGACAGAGAGGACAAGCTGGCCGGCGGAGGTGACAAAGATGTGTCCGTTTAGGGAAGTCTCGTCATAGCCGTCCACAGCCATCGTCTGCTGGCCCAGCCTGTCGACGAAACGGGCAAGCACGGCTTCGTCCACCTTGTAGGCAGTCAGATTGAGCGTTTCGCCGTTCTCGGATCGAAGGGACAGGATGTCGCCTGCCTTGTGATAGCCCAGATCCAGGATATATTTTTTCTTGATCTGGCTGAAACTCTTTGAAGTCTCCTCGTAGTCCATCCTGATCGTGTCGATCTTGGTATTGGGGGTGTATGCGTAATAGTGCGCGTCCTCCCCGACGTAGAGATCCGCCTCGCTTCCGTAGGAGCTTAAATCAACGCGCACAAAGACATCATCGCTGACGCCAAGGCGGTGAACCAGCTTGTTCTGACGCTGCAGCGGATCTAGGTTCTTGTCATCGGTGTCCTCCTCGTGGATAGTTTCCTCGACTTTTTCGGCATCGTTAAAGGACGCGTTTTCGGAAGTGACCATATATCCGAGCGGAAGTGGGTAATTGTTTTTGTACAGATATACCTTTCCTTCTTTGTCCGCAAGCTCAAACAGGTTGTCGTAGCCTCTGTCGAGGGTATAGAGCATATAACGGACGGAGAGGAGGGCTGCGGTCACCGGAGTGGCGCCCTCAAAACAGTAGTTGACGCGGCTGCCCCGCATACCGTACTTTTCATAAAAATCAGATACCAGTGAGTTCTGGGTGGACGAGAAGTAGGAGCCGCCCTGGAATCCGATCAGCATCGCGTCGTTCTGCGTCCTGCGCGCAAACTTCTCAAAACGGAAGAAATCGTACTTTTCATTCGCGACCGTTCTGTCTGTCAGGATCTGGTAGGAGTCGTAGTTGGACAGGTAGGTGGTCCTTGACACGGTCGGCACGCTTGTGAGATAGGTGTTTGCACCCGATTCCGCCACCGCCGCAAGGATCGCGCAGACGCACAGCGTTCTGGCGACACTGCCGCCTTTTTCCTGGCAGTTTTTGTAATAACAGATCAGACCGCCATAGATCAGCAGAAAGAATCCGCTCACCAGAAAACAGGCGTCTGCAAAAGCGTCGTCCGTCGCGATTTTCTCGCAGAGCAGCAGGAAGAAGAGCACGCCCGCAAACACGGCCGCGATCATGTTCTTCGTGCAGTCTCGTATATGCAGGAATGCCTCATAGCATACGGTAAGCAGCAGCAGGATATACAAAAAGGACTGTCTTGCCGGCAGGGAGTCGGGATAATTCAGTCCGTGCCATATAAAATTCAGCACGTTCGTCGAGAAGCTCACCAGCATAAAGGCAAGCAGCAGCAGCTTTGGCGCTTTCTGCCGCCACGGGATCTTCCTCTGCAGGACATAGAGCGGCAGCAGTACAAAGACAGGCACACCGCAATAAAGGTTTGGCCAGTGATCCAGCCCGGTCTCGACAGTCACGTTAAAGCAGTGTCTTGCGATCATGTCGATGACTGGAAAATAAGTCTTGATCTTGCTCGGGAAATTGATGTCGCTGAACTCGGTAAAGCGCAGCGCGGCGAGCTCCGGCAGCAGCAGGACAGCCGCCATGCCGCCTGCAAGCAGGGAAAATACGCCAAAACGGATCACTGCCTTTCCGTAAAAATTCCTGATCCCGCCAAGCTTTGGAAAGGCGAGGGGCGCAGAATCCTGCGCTGTGGAAGGCTCCCTGGCGATCAGAAGCACAGCGAAGTAGAGCACAAGGAAGATGCAGAGCATGATAGAAAGATAGTAGTTGGACAGGATCGAAAGTCCTAATGATATACAGTACATATAGCATTTTCCTTCAAATACAAGCCGCTCAACGCCGAGTATGATGACCGGTGCGAGGACGATCACGTCAAGCCACATCACGTCCCAGTTGTACGCTGCCATAAAGCCTGACAGCGCATAGAACAGTGAGAAGCACAGGATCACCCACGATTCGCTGTGGAAATGCTTCCTTATATAATAGGTGAAGCTCAGCCCGCAGAGTCCGATCTTGACGACAACGAGATAGGACAGAAATTCCATCAGGAATTGTTCAGGAACCAGCACACAGAGCCAGTTGGCCGGGCTTGCCAGATAGTACACATAGAGTGCAAGGAAGTTGGAACCGATGCCCGTGTTCCACGAGTAAAAGAGGCTTTCCCCGTTCTTGAGCTTGTGATAAAACTCCACCAGAAAAGGAAAGTACTGATGATACATATCAATGTGGAGAAAGGAGCGCTCTCCAAACGGGTAGATCTCCTGAATCACAAAGATGACAAGCATGACCAGCACAGGAACCAGAAATGAAAACAGGTAGAGCCGGTCCGGTTTCAGGGCGGGTTTCTTGAGTTGTATCGGTTTCATAGCGTTTTACCTCCGTATTTGTCGGTCAATTTATTTGCCAAAGATGCAGTCATACTGTAATATGGCGTAGTTGTTCAGATCGTCCATCACATCGGCAGTGTCAGTGCTCCTGCCCGCCGCGTTTTCCGCGCGGATCGAGGTGATAATGGGATAGTCCCTGGACAGTTCGTCGAGGTACTTCTCATAGGCTGTCATGGGAATGCCTGCTGCCTCGAGGATATCAGTCGCGAGGAAATTCGAGCTGGTGTCAGCGCCCGTTTTCGCTTCGATGTCAAAGTTGCACCAGATAAAGTAGGGAACCTTGTACCGGCCTGCCTCATCTTCCGCCGACAGCGCATTGCCGTTCTTGCCGTTTAGCTTCCATATATTAGAAACGACGGAGTTGGTCGGCTGGTGATCCCCGAAAAAGACGATCATGGTGTCCTCGCCGGCGTTTGAAAAATAATCTGTCAGATCTTTTATGGCTTCGTCAGAGATCTTCATCAGCGACAGATAGTTGTCGAGTGCCGTGGAATTACTTCCTGTAACCTGGATGTCCGGCTTGAAATTGTCAAATTCGTCCGTGTATGATGAATGATTCTGCATCGTGACGTTGAACACGAAGAGCGGCGTGCCGTCGGGCCTGGATTCGTACAGCTCGATGATCTTGTCGTAGCATGCCTTGTCACTCACATATTTTCGGATCTTTTCCGGTTTTTTGTAATCCTTTATAAAATACATCTCGTCAAAGCCAAGCAGTGGATAGACCTTGTTCCTGTCCCAGCCGGTGCTGTTGTAGGGGTGCATGGCAGCCGTCTCGTAGCCCAGCGCTTTCAGGTGGGAGGCAAGAGAGGGCATTTCCTTCTTGAGATACTGCTGGTAGGGTACGCTTCCCTGCGGGAGAAATGCCATCGTGTTTCCGGTGAGAAACTCAAATTCCGTGTTCGCCGTGTTGCCGCCGAGCACGGACACGTTCAGATAACCGGAGATCGTATTGTTAATATGCCCATTTAATATAGAATGTATATATGGCATGTAATCCAAGTTGGTCTCAAATGCGCCGAGCACGGCGGGATCCGAGAACGCCTCGTTCATGATGACGATGATATTGGGAAGTGTTTCTGTATCTGCCGGTGACGCGTCTGCCTCCCCAAACGGCGCAAGGATCTCCTTTGCTGCAGCGGCACTGTAGCCCGCAGGCTTGTCCACAGAGATAAATTTCAGTTCCATCAAAAATGCGACAGCAGTGCCGTCGCGCTTGCTCATGACAGCCGGCGTGAACAGCTTGTCGTACATGCCGTACTTGCGGATCGTGCTGTCGAGGTGGAGCATATGCGTGAAGCTGCAGAGGAGCACGGCAAAGACAGCGGTGCCAGCGATGCGTATCCCCCACCTGCCGCGGCCTTTCAGTTCCAGATTGACGACGGATTCCGCGAGGATCAGCAGGACGAATCCGATCAGGACGAACACCGTGCGTTTTTCGAGCGTGTACTGAAAATCGCCGGCGACGCTCATCGCGGTGCCGACGGAGTAGATGTCCCACGGCATGATCGGTGCGGAGCGGAAACTGAGGACATAGTAGTTTGCCAGACCGATGATCATGAAAAAGATGCTCTGCAGGCGCAGCGACCATTTCAATCTGCCAAAGACAAACAGAAACAGTACCATCAGCAGTTCAAAAAAATAGATATTCAGAAATTGTATGGGAACCTTCATCGTCTCCCATGGATCATTCGTGTACCACTCAAACAGATAAAAGTCTGCGATGGGAAAGAGTATCATGGGTATCAGATTTCTCAGACACCAGATGGTTTTCGGGTATTTGGATAACCACTTTTTCATTTTAACCTTTTTAAACCTCCACATTGCTATAACTTAATTACAATAGCACTTTTCTGCGGTGTTTTCAAGGTTGTTTTGAATTTATGACCGCGGGGACAACAAAAGAGATCCAATGTTATTGGATCTCTTTGGATCATTCAGTCATTGAGAAAATCCGTGTCAAACAGCAGACTTTCAAGATCTGCGATATCGCCTGTATTTGGAAGATAGACGCCGTTGACTGGTTCGACAGAGACTGTCGCGAGGGCAGGAGCGGCGTAAGTGACATTCTCAAGACAGACGTTCATGCTGCTGCAGAGTGCCGCCAATACATGGATCATCATATCCTCCTCGCTGGGAGCGGAAGCCGGATCCGAGAGCCATGTCGTGGCAAGATCCGTGAGGATCGCGGAATACAGGTTCATCAGCGGCTCAAACAAGATCATTTTTTCGTAGACGATCGTGATCTTGTAGGTGCCGTCCGCCTGCAGGTCACAGCCTGCCACTGCGAAACGCGCGTGGGCAAGCACCTGTGCCATGACATTCCGAAAATCATTTTTGAGGGAATCCGGACATTTGGTGCCGAGGATCGAGTCGAGATCCAGGCTGCTTAGCTCCGAATCCAGGATCTGGTTATAGATCGCCGCGGCGTCCTCCTCAGAGCCAAAGCCCAATGCGACAAAGGCGCGCGCATCATTTCTGAAACAGACATCTAACAGGGCGCTCAGGTACTGGTCGTACGGCAGATCCGGCCTGACAGCATCATACACACCCGGTGCAGGATCGTTTCCGGGTACTGTGCTTTCCGCGGCGTTTACGGTCAGCCCCATCGACAGCACGCTGACAGCCATCAGAGCGGCAGCGCATCTTTTTAGAAAATTGATCTTCATGTTGAAACCTCCTTATAAATATTTTACTTTATTATAGTACTTGTGTAAAAAGATTTCAATAATTTGACTGGAAAATATATTTTGGGGTTACAATCCAGTCACGCCATATGACTGCCGTATGCGGCGATGGATATCAAAATTCTGGTGTCGGGCACGGGGGTGAGAAAATTAGGTTGACGTTCCGTGCGGATTATCTTATAATACATTAGATAAGCAGTAATACAGTTCAATATCGGTCAGGAGGATTGACATGATCAAAAGCATGACAGGCTTTGGGCGGAGCGAAGTCACGGAGGGAGACCGCAGATATACGGTTGAGATGAAGTCCGTCAACCACAGATATCTCGATGCCAACATCAAGATGCCCAAGAAACTCAGTTTTTTTGAGAGTTCCATCAGAAATGAACTGAAAAATTATGTGCAGCGAGGAAAGATCGACATCTTTATCACTTACGAGGATTTTTCCGAGAGCAATGTCTGCATCAAGTACAACAAAGATATAGCGGCGGAGTATCTCGGATATCTGAAAACCATGTCGGAAGACTTCGGGCTGGACAATGATATCAGGGTCTCGACGCTCTCCCGCTATCCCGAGGTCTTCTCGATGGAGGAACAGACCGTAGACGAGGAGGAGATCTGGAAAGGGCTTGTAAAAGCCATACAGGGCGCGGCAAAAGGGCTGGAAGAGACAAGGATCAGGGAAGGGCAGAACCTTGCGGATGATCTTATCGCAAAGCTTGACGGGATGCTGGAGCATGTCGCCTTCATCGAGGAACGCTCGCCGCAGATCATCGAGGAGTACAGAAAGAAGCTCGACGAGCGGATCCGTGAACTGCTGGGCGACGCAACTGTGGATGAGGCAAGACTGCTGACAGAGGTCACGATCTTTGCAGACAAGGTGTGCGTCGACGAGGAGATCGTGCGGCTGAGGAGCCATATCGAGACGATGAAGCAGGCGCTTTGCGACGGCGGCAGCATCGGCAGGAAACTGGATTTCATCGCACAGGAGATGAACAGGGAGGCGAACACGATCCTCTCGAAAGCAAGCGACCTTGCGGTCTCCAACCGCGGGATCGACTTAAAGACCGAGATCGAGAAAGTACGGGAACAGATACAGAATATTGAGTGAGCAGCGAGGTGTCACGTGAACAGACTGATCCATATAGGTTTTGGAAATATCGTCAACACATCAAAGATCATCGCGATCGTAAGCCCGGACTCAGCACCGGTGAAACGGCTTGTCCAGAAGGCAAAAGAGAGCGGAACGGTCATCGATGCCACGCAGGGCCGCAAGACAAAGTCGGTGCTGGTCATGGAGAGCAGCCAGATCGTGCTCTCGGCGCTTCTGCCGGAGACGATCGCCGGGAGGGCCAAGGGAGCCCTGACGGATGAGGACGGCGATGAAAATGAATAGTAAAGCGAGGGAAAAATATGTTACATCCATCTTACACAGATTTAATGAAAGTAGTGAACAATGAGGTAGAGCAGGGCGAAGCGCCGGTGGTCAACAGCCGCTATTCGATCGTGATGGCGACGGCGAAGCGCGCAAGACAGATCATTGGCGGGGAGGAATCACTGGTGGATACAAAGCAGACAAAGCCGCTGTCGATCGCCATAGAGGAACTCAACCAGGGCAAGATCAAGATCACACATGAAGAATAAATTAAGAATAAAATGAGGATTTGGATTTGAAGATTTTATTTATCTCCCTGGGCTGCGACAAGAATCTGGTGGATACGGAAAGGATGCTTGGCATGCTGGTGCAGAGGGGATTTTCCATTACGGACGATGAGGCGGAAGCGGATGCGGTCGTCGTCAACACCTGCTGCTTTATCAACGACGCCAAGCAGGAGAGCATCAACACGCTTCTGGAGATGGCGGAGCTTCGCAAAAGCGGCGATATCAAGGCGCTGATCGCAGCGGGATGCCTCGCGCAGCGTTACCAGGACGAGATCCAGAAGGAGATCCCGGAGGTGGACGTGATCGTGGGCACGACAGCGATCGATGCGATCGTGGAGGCGCTCGAGGGAGTGCTCTCCGGAAACAGCCGCAACCATCTGGAGGATATCAACCGCAGTCTGGTCTGTGATCATGATATGAAAAGGATCGTCACGACGGGCGGGCACTACGCGTACTTAAAGATCGCGGAGGGCTGCGACAAGCACTGCAGCTACTGTATCATTCCGAAAGTGAGGGGAAACTACAGGAGCGTTCCGATAGACAGCCTTGTTCGTGAGGCGGAGCAGCTTGTCGCGTCCGGTGCAAAGGAGATCATCCTGGTGGCGCAGGAGACAACGCTGTACGGGGTGGATCTGTACGGGGAAAAGTGCTTACCCAGGCTGCTGCACAGGCTGTGTGCGATTCCGGGGATCTACTGGGTGAGGATCCTGTATTGTTACCCGGAGGAGATCACGGACGAATTGATCGAGACGATACGCGGGGAAGAGAAGGTCTGTGACTATCTTGACATTCCGATACAGCACGCTTCCGACAGGATCTTAAAGCGGATGGGGCGGCGGACGGACCGGCAGGAACTTGCGGACATGATCGCGAAGCTGCGGGAGCGGATCCCGGATATCTGCCTGCGGACGACACTCATCACCGGATTTCCCGGAGAGACGCAGGAGGATCATGAGTCCCTGCTGTCGTTTGTCGACGAGATGGCGTTTGACCGGCTTGGCGTGTTTACGTATTCGCCGGAGGAGGATACACCGGCGGCGCTGTTTGAGGACCAGATCGACGAGGAAGTAAAGCTTGAACGACAGGCAGACCTCATGGAGCTGCAGCAGGAGATCGCGTTTGAGAAGGCGCAGGAGACTGTGGGAAGCACGCTGCTTGTCATGGTGGAGGGCAAGGTGCCGGACGAGCACGCCTACGTGGCGAGAAGCTACAAGGATGCGCCGGATGTCGATGGTTTTGTGTTTATCCAGACGGCAAGGGAGCTGATGACAGGCGACTTTGTGCGGGTGCGCATCACAGGCTCGCACGAATATGACCTGATAGGAGAGATTGAAGATGAATTTACCGAATAAACTGACTGTTTTCAGAGTGATCCTGATCATTCCGTTCGTGCTTGTCATGCTTGGCAGCCATGCCCGGTGGGGGTGGTTCATGGCGGCGTTTGGAGGGATCGCGGATTATGCGGATTACATCGCGCTTGCGATCTTTATCATCGCCAGCCTCACAGACCTGCTCGACGGAAAGATCGCCAGAAAATATAACCTTGTCACCAACTTTGGAAAATTTATGGATCCGCTGGCGGACAAGCTGCTCGTGTGTGCGGCGATGATCTGTCTGATCGAGCTTGACAGGATCCCGGCGTGGATCGTCATCATCATTATCAGCAGGGAATTTATCATCAGCGGATTCCGGCTGGTGGCGGCGGACAACCGCGTGGTCATCGCCGCAAACTACTGGGGAAAGTTCAAGACGACGTTCCAGATGATCATGGTCTGTCTGATGATCGCCAATATCGAAGCGCTTGCAGTGCTCACGCAGGTCGTCATGTGGATCGCGCTCGTGCTCACGATCGTCTCGCTGGTTGATTACCTGGCGAAAAATAAGGGCGTTCTGCTCGACGGAAAGATCTGAGGCTGATATAGATAAAGCCATCTGTGAAGAGGATCTCACAGATGGCTTTTTGCTATGGTTTCAATAATTAAATTCGGTGGAATCGATCACTTCCCAGGTCTTGTCGGAGATCTTGAAAGCAAGCTCGTCCAGCTTCTCCACAGGCACATAGAGAATACCCGTGATCAGCTCCTCATAGAATTTGGCGATCTGCGGGGTGGCATCTCCGTCCTCGAATTTGAGAAGGGCTTTGCCAAGTGCGGCGATGATAAACGGCGGATAGCCGACCGCCTTACAGATTTCCTTCATGTCTTTGGATTTCGTTGCCTTTGTCACGACATCATGCGCGACGAGCCTGGCTCTGTCCCAGCCGCTGTCGATGTTGTCCTGCATGGCTTTCATGAAGGAGCTGTGTTTCAGACCGGCTAAGTAACCTGCCCTGAAAGTGATGGGATCCGGGTAGCAGATACAGGGGATCCGCTTGCAGATACCATTGCCCGGCGCCTTGGAAAACTGCTTGCGCCAGTCGTCAAATAACTTATGTAAATCCGTGTGCTGCCAGGATTGAATCGGACAGCAGGTGTAATCTGGAGCACTGTCATACTCCGCTGCCTTCTCGGGCAGCATCGCGACCTGCTTGACGATGAAATTTTGTTTTTGATAAACGATCTTACCATATGGTCTCCAATCATTCGGTTCAGCTATCATAGTATGTCCTCCGTTGATTAAATATAAAAATGCCCTCTTATATGTATCGGCGTGATGTGAAAGAAAATTTAGTTTTTAAATGAAATTTAAGCTTTATTTTCCGAAATAATGTGTTATAATTAGTATTACTATTGTGGCGTATTGCGAGCGTCAGGGGACGGAAAGATTATGATGCATGAAATGATTATTTTGTTTTTGGTCGGGATGGGAATGGTTCAGCGCATACAGGATGCAGCGAAGGTATCTGTCTTTAACTGGGAAAGAGACATGATCACAGCCGGAAGTGCGGACTTTTTTTTTGAAGAGATCTCTGAAAGCCGTATTGATACGGTGTATCAGTATATCCCAGCCAAAACTGCTGACGAGGATATCGCATATTATCTGGAGAGCGCATATGCACATGAAGTGGATGTCTATCTGCTTACCGGAGAACCGGACTGGGGACTGGAAGCGGATGGGGCGGGTATGATCCGCGAGATCACGCGTGCGCAGGCGATCAATCAGCTTGTGCCGGAATGCGCACGGCTTAAGGGAATGGTCATGGATGTTGAACCTTATCTTACAGACCAGTGGGATGCGGCACCGGAACAGGTGATGGATCGCTTTGCCGCAGGACTGGCGTGTGCGCACAGTGAAGCTTTGGCGTGCGGACTGCAGTTTGTGGTATGCATACCTTATTTTTATGACACGAAAGGATACACAGATGCGCTGGAAATGATCATGGAGAGTGGATGCGACGAGGCTGCCGTTATGAATTATTATAAGGGCAAAGAGGAAGAACACATTGCCGATGAGATGGCACTGGCGAGAAAATATGGGAAAAGGCTGGTCAATATCTACGAACTGCAGCCTCCGGAGGGAAATGCAGTTACGGAGGCGAACACTTACTATCACGACGGGCTGGAGGCGGTCATACAAAATGCCATCCGGCTGAGATCGGTGTATAAGGGGGATGTGGCGTTTGCGATCCACGATTACGATGCATGGAAGGAAATGAAGGAAAATGAATGAAGTATTGCGGCAGGAGAAAAAGTACCTGATCTCAGCGGAACAGATGTATCGGTACTGTCAGTATCTGCAGCAGGTCATGATACAGGATCAGCACAATGGTGCCGAGGGATATTCGATTCGATCGCTCTATTTCGACACGCTGGAGGACAGGGATTTCGTAGAAAAAGAAGATGGCGTGGAACTGAGAAGGAAGATCAGGCTGAGATGTTATCATCCGACGGATCATTTTGCGATGCTGGAAATGAAACAAAAACAGGGCGCGATGCAGAAGAAACGGTCGCTGCGCATGGATCGGGAGGATGCGAAGCGGCTGGTAGAGTGTGATTACGGAGTGCTGCTCCGCTATGATGAGGCGTTTGCAAGGGAGTGTTATGCGCTTATGAATATGTACTGTTACCGGCCCAAAGCGATCGTCGAATATCAAAGGAAAGCATTCATCGCCAAAGAGAATAAGATCCGCATCACATTGGATCATCATATTAAGGCAACGGAAAGCAATATGGACATTTTTTCGACGCGGCTGGTTCAGAATATGGTCTTAGATCCGTATCTTGCCGTTTTTGAAGTCAAATACAATGGTTTTTTGCTAAGCTATATTAAAGATCTGCTTCAGATCTGTGATAAGAGTGAGCTGTCTGTCAGCAAGTATTGTTTAAGCCGCAGTATTAGTACACATTATAATTTTTGACCGGATCAATGGAGGAACAAGAGAGAATGAAAGATTATTTACGAACAATTATGCTTGAGAGCGCTACACTGACGTTGGAGACGATCCTGCTGAACATTGTGACTGCCGCAGTCTTTGGCGTGGTCATCTACCTGTCCTACTGGTACACGCACGCGGGAACTGCTTACAGCAAAAAGTTCAATGTATCCCTGATCACGCTTACGATCCTGACAGGTACGGTTATGACGGTCATCGGCAACAACATAGCGCTGTCGCTCGGTATGGTGGGTGCGCTCTCGATCGTCCGTTTTCGTACAGCCATAAAGGATTCCAGAGATACGACCTACATATTTTGGGCGATCATCGTCGGTATCTGCTGCGGTGTGAGCGATTACTATGTGGCTGCAGTGGGTAGTACAGTTGTGTTTGTCGTACTGCTGTTGTTTGGACGGGTAAGAAATGATAACCGTATATTGCTGATCATAAGGGGATCAAAGGAAAAAAGCATGGATATGGAAAAGCTTGTATTTCATTTCTTTGACGGGAAGCCGCTGTTGAAAGTAAAAAATACGACGAACGAAAGCGTAGAACTGATATATGAAATGAACCGGGTGGTCTATCAGAATGCGTACAAGAAGGAGAATGATGTGATCGATCAGTTATATGCGCTCGGAGGGGTCGAGTATGTGAACTTTGTGACGCAGAGCGATGAGATTACGGGTTGACACAGCAGCGTGGACATCATAGGAGACAGGGATGAAATCAAGATTGATATATATAGGCATCGTTCTGATGCTGGTTGTGGCGGCGATGAAAAGCGATATGAGAAGCCGCGCAAACCATACGCAGAGGTATATGCAGCATCACGAAAGCATGCCGGAGGGAGAGCGGCCGGAGTCTGGCTTTGTGACACATCTTCCGATCATATCCATCAACACGACAGATCCGGCAGAGATCATTCCGGGAGAGGTCGCACCAAAGGACGGTATGCCGGAGACATACGCGTCGTGTGAGGTTGTGATCTATGACAATGAAGACCAGTGGAATACCCTGCAGGATGCGGCGGATATACAGGCGGACGGGCTGATCCGGATCCGGGGAAACACCAGCCGCAAATTTGATAAGAAATCATATCTGCTCAAATTCGGAACACAGCAGAAGAAAGAGGAATTCTCTGTTATGGGGATGAATCCTTCTGATAAGTGGGTTCTTCATGGACCCTTTCTCGACCGTACCTTATTGCGCAATTATCTTTGCTATAACGTGGCGGGACAGATCATGGAGTATGCGCCGCAGACAAGATATTGCGAGATGTTCATAAACGGAGAATATCAGGGACTCTACCTTGCTGTTGAGGCGATCAGCGTGGAAGAAGGTCGGCTGGAGCTGAGCAAGACAGGCAAGAAAAATCCTGTGACAAGCTGGCTTGTCCGCTGGGACAGGGATGAGAAGAGTGACAATAAGCTCGATAATTTTACGTATTATACCTATCAGGGAGGGATATCTTCGCTCGATCTGCTCTATCCGGGGAAAGCTGCCTGCACGCCTGAGAAAAAAGCTTATGTGGAATCAGAGATCAGTATGATCGAGCGGTCTTTGTATATGCGGGAGTCCAACAGCAGGCTAAAGGGGTATTCCATGTATATCGATACGGCGGAGTTTGCACGGTATTTTGTGATCAATGAATTCTTTGAGAATATTGACGCGGGCAGATTCTCTACATACTATTATAAGGACGTGCGGGGAAAAGTCAAACCGGTGGTCTGGGATTTTAACAATGGCAGTGACAATTATATATTTTTTTCCACTGATGGCGGAGGTTTCAATATGGT
Source organism: Lachnospiraceae bacterium (assembly GCA_021770755.1). Taxonomy (GTDB): domain Bacteria; phylum Bacillota; class Clostridia; order Lachnospirales; family Lachnospiraceae; genus COE1. The sequence goes on along the minus strand of JAETQI010000050.1, from coordinate 15,591 downwards.
ACAGTCACCGTGGCTTGGAGAGATGCTCAAAGACGAACTTTTTGTGAATGAAGTGATCTATCAGTACACTGCGCTGCGGAAAGATCTGCTGAGTGACGAGAATCTGGACCGCATGATCGATGAGACGATCGCCTATCTGGGAGAGGCAGTGGATCGCAATTATGATAAGTACGGTTATGTATTTCTGTTGGAGAATGTCGATGACATCAATTATCTGTCTCCTGTAGAACGGAATTATACAAGCTATGAACAGTCAGTGCAGCAACTGAAAGACCAGATTCATGCCCGCGGCAGATGGATGGACCGCAATATAGAGATACTGCTTCAGTATTGCCGTGAATCCAAGAATGCCTTGAAATTGAATTATTGACGGGGAGGATAGAGCGTGAAAAAATTTGTCATGGTCAGTACCGCGGCTGCCCTTGTTATCTTCGGATTGCTTTATGCTGTATTTGTGAAAGGATTTTACATAGATCTTCATCAGGATGAGCCGGTCAGGGCTGACTTTACAGTGTCCGGCCAGGAAATCCGCAGGGCAGATGAGGAGGAGGCATTTATTATAAAAGGCGTGGATATCTCTGCATCGGTGGCGGGCCATTATCTGGGAGAATTCGCGGCGGATCAGGAGACATATCAGCGCTGGCTTGGAAACATATGGGAGATGGGCGCCAATACGGTCCGTGTCAGTACGATCATGGACGATGATTTCTACAATGCGTTTTACGAATTTAATAGCAAAACGCAAAGACCACTTTATCTGATTCAGGGGATCCGTGTCAGCGAGATCGCAAACTACGGGATCGAGGATGCGTCGGGAGACGCGTTTCTGGGTCAACTGATGGGAGATGTCCAGAAGGCTGTGGACATTGTTCATGGAAAGTCTGTTGTCGCACTCAACGACGTAGAGGGAAACGGCGTTTATCTCAAAGATGTCTCAGAGTGGGTGCTCGGTTATCAGATCGGGGATGAGTGGTCTGCGGAGACGGTGGCATACACGGATCACAATCCTGTGCTGGAGAAGGAATATCAGGGGGAATATTTTGCGACGACCGGGGAGGCATCTAATTTTGAATGTATAATGGCACAGGTGATGGATCAGCTTGTAAAGTACGAAACAGACAAGTACAAATGCCAGCGCCTGGTAAGCTTTATATGCGATCCCACAACCGATTTTCTGGAGTATGAGAGTGCATATGCAAGGATGCTGTCCAAATTCAGCCGCATCGATCCGGAGCATATACAGCCTACTGAAAAACTGGCGTCGGGATATTTTGCCACGTACAAGCTTTTTCGGTTTTGTGATGATTTTATGGCGTATTTAAGCACGGAGCAAAAAACAAAGCTGGCAGACATCATGCGGTCAGTCGACCCGGCATCACGGTATGATGGATATCTGGAACTGTTAAAGCAGTATCACACAATGCCTGTAGTGGCAGGATTTCAATATTCTACCGCAAGGGGAAAAATGAAATCGGACGAGCCTGCGCTGACGGAAGAGCAGCAGGGAGAGAATATCATACAGATGCATGAAGACCTTGTTTCGGCGGGATGGTCGGGCGGATTTATTTCCGCATGGCAGGACACATGGGAGCAGAAGTCCTGGAACACTGCGTTTGCCTCCTTCCTGCCGGAGAACAGCCTGTGGCATGACCTGCAGACGGTTGGGCAGAATTGCGGGATCATGGCATTTGTGCCGGGAGAGGAAAAGGCGGTGTGTCTGGTAGATGGCGATGCTTCTGAATGGACGGAAGCGGACCGGGTTCTGGAAAGCCCGGAAGGGTTTGGGCTCTCAGTCCGATATGATGCAGTGGGAATCTACCTTCTGATACAGGGCAGAGAAATAAGAAACAGATGTTTATATATTCCGATCGATACCCTTCAGGCAAGAGGGGCGTCAGTGTATTCTGATAAGGAGGGCAGAGAAAAATCCTTTGATCGGGATGCGGATTTCCTGCTCTGTGTGGATGGAGAGGAGAACAGCAGGCTTTTGGTCCATGAGTTCTCAGATGCGGCGCGCATCAATTTCATGGAAGAAGTAAACGGCAGAAATCCGTTTGTCAATACGCCGGATGAGGACAGCACTGTATTTTATGAGAGCCGTATCGTGGTAGAAAAACCGCTGGACATGGATCGCAGGATCAATCTACAGCTTCGGATCGCAGCAGGATGGGTTCCGGACGATATTCTGGATGTCTATGCGCTGGAATTTTATGATACGGGACGTCTGGTCCATGGCAATGGAAATCCGCAGTCGCCAGAATACGATTCACGGACAGATATCTGCTTTGGAAAAGATCTGGTGGAGATACGCCTGCCATGGTTGATGCTGAATTTTTCGAATCCTGCCAAAATGCAGATTCATGATGACTATTATGATTATTATGGCGTGCGGTCACAGGATATCGGCCGGCTCTGGATCGGGATCGGGGAGGAAGGAAGCGGCCGTTTGGTTTCCATGGAGCCGGTATTGCTCAAAGGGTGGGGGGAAGCTGTCCCGTGCCATGAAAGATTAAAAAAATCTTATGAAATCATACAGGACAAGTGGGGCATGGATGAATGAGAAATTATAATATCAATTATATCATTTATTTTTATATATTTATCTGTCTTACGCTGCTTTTTTACAATATTGCCTATATATTTTACACAAAGATCAGGGAGTATGTGCAGGAGGAGCGCTCCAGGCGCTGGCAGAATGAGCTTGAGCATATCTGGAATGAGGCGGAATGTACAGATCAGGTACTGCAGAAGCACAGACGAATGCTTCGCAGAAAACTGAAAAAGACAGATCAGTTGATCGCCTACAACAATGTGATGGAAAAGTATCTTGGCAACAGTGCCGTCTCGGATTATCTTGGCAGATGCTATGAGGATTTTCTGGTTCTTGCACAGGAATATGGGAGCCGGGATGCGATGGAGAGAGCATTCTTTGCGTATGTGATCTCGCTGTATCATTCGCATATCGGAACGTTTAGCAAACAGATGGTGAATATCCTCCTCAGATATATGGACAACGCGACGGTTTACTGCCGTGAAAATGTACTGCATGCGCTGTATGCCATAGGAGATGCGGTGGCGGTGGAGCATGCGTTCATGTTTCTGGATAACAGAGGATTGTACCACAGCCCCAAGCTGATCTCGGATGGATTGATGACATACAAGGGCGACAAGGAGGAACTGGCGTGGCGGCTCTGGACGAGATGCCATATGTGGAATGAGTCGCTGGTCATAGCGGTGATCCAGTTTGTGACACAGTTGGATGCAGATTTTTCAGGGGAGTTTTTCAGGGAGCTGCAGCAGGAAGACACGCCGCTTGAACTGCGGTTTGCGTATATCAGATATTTTCAGCGCCACGCAAAACCTGAACTAAAGAGTTATCTGATCAGTTGCCTTGAAGAGTATGACCTGCAAAACAACAGTCTGGCGATCGCAGCCAGTACGGCGCTTGGCAGCTATCCGGGGGAGGATACAGTACGGGCGCTTGAGAAGGCGCTGAAAAGCAGGAGCTGGTATGTCAGGAAAAATTCTGCTTCGTCCCTGATGCATATCGGGATACCGGAAAAGGAACTGAAACAGATCTATGCGCGCAGCGACCGCTATGGAAAGGAGATATTGGAGTATGTGTCAGGAAAGCAGTTTGATGCCGTCTAGAGAAGAGAGGTCAGGCGTATGACTCGGTTTATCACATATTTTTATACAGGCGTGAGCGTTTTCTTTTTGATCTATCTTCTGATATATGCGTCGTATCTCTTTGCGTCCGTGACCGTAGGGGCGTTCCGGCTGTATAAGCTGGAAAAGATGGCGCAGATCAAAAATGAACTGAAACACGATTTCTATTTTCCCGTGTCCATTCTGGTGCCGGCATACAATGAGGAAATTACAATCATAGACAGCGTGGAGTCCCTCTTGAACCTAAAGTACCGGCTCTATGAAATCATTGTGATCGATGACGGCTCGCAGGACCGCACGACAGAAGTGATGGTAGGGCATTTTCAGATGAAAAGGGTGAGCAGGCCGATCCGGCGTATGGTAGCGTGCGAGACACAGGAAGCCATATACGAGTGCAGGGTGAAAAATATAAAGATCACACTGATCAGGAAGAAAAACGGCGGCAAAGGAGATGCGCTCAACATGGGGATCAATGCGTCAGAGTATCCCTATTTTCTTTGTATGGATGCGGACTCCATGTTACAGGACGATTCCATAGAGCGGATCGTTCAGCCTGTCATGGAAGATGATGATGTCGTCGCAGTGGGGGGACTGATCCGGATCGCCCAGTGTGTATCGATCCAGAACGGGGAAATCACAGGGTATCATCTGCCGTGGAATATCCTTCTGAGCATGCAGGTGATGGAGTATGACCGATCTTTCCTGGCTTCCAGGATCCTGCTCGACAGTTTTAACGGCAACCTGATCATATCGGGCGCGTTTGGCCTGTTCAAAAAGGATGTCGTAGTGGCAGCGGGCGGATACGACAGGCATACGCTGGGAGAGGACATGGAACTTGTCGTAAAGCTTCACGCATTCTGCAAAAACAATAATATCAGATATGTGATCCGATATGAGCCAAATGCCATATGCTGGAGCCAGGCGCCGTCCACTTTCAGGGATCTGAAGTCGCAGAGACGCAGATGGCATCTGGGACTTTTTCAGTGCATGATGAAGTACAGACATTTGTTTCTGAACCGCCATTACGGATTGCTTGGCACGCTCTCGTACATGTACTATCTGATGTATGAGCTGTGTTCTCCGATCATCGAGCTGTTTGGTCTTTTTACAGTCATACTGGCGATTCTGATTGGCGTTCTGAACGTGGGATTTATGCTGAAATTATACCTGCTCTATGCGGTCTATGGGGCGGTTTTGACAATGACTGCTTTTTTTCAGCGGATATACTCACAGAATGTTAAGATCAGTGCCGGAGATGTATTAAAGGCATGTGTGATGTGCGTGATAGAAAATGTCTTTTTCAGACTGGTTCTTGATTTTATCCGCAGTACCGCTTTTTTTGGATATAGGAAGCGCAAGCTGGTATGGGGCAAGATCAAGAGGACGAAGCAGTTTGAGGATAGTTGATGCGAACAAATATTCTGCGAAATGTAAAAACTCGCACTTGTTTTGGACTCCTGTATATGGTAAGGTTATTCAAACAAATGGTTTTCGCTAAAAAATTTGAAAATCATCTTGACAATTGCGAACAGATGTTTTAAAGTATATATAGATTAAAACATTCGTTCTAAAGTTTTGAATAAAAGGAGTAAACATATGGAAAAAGAAGAAAAACTCAAAGCATTGGACGCCGCGCTGGCACAGATCGAGAAGCAGTATGGCAAAGGGGCAGTCATGAAACTGGGCGATCCCAGTGCGCAGATGAATGTGGAGACGATCCCGACAGGTTCGCTGAGCCTTGATATTGCGCTGGGACTCGGCGGGATCCCCAAGGGAAGGATCGTGGAGATCTATGGACCGGAATCGTCCGGTAAGACGACAGTCACGCTGCACATGGTCGCAGAAGTGCAGAAGAGAGGCGGGATCGCCGGATTTATCGACGCGGAGCACGCGCTCGATCCCGTCTATGCGAAAAATATCGGTGTCGACGTGGATAATCTGTACATATCGCAGCCGGACAACGGCGAGCAGGCGCTCGAGATCACGGAGACGATGGTGAGATCCGGCGCGATCGATATCGTGGTCGTCGACTCTGTGGCAGCGCTCGTTCCAAAGGCTGAGATCGACGGGGATATGGGAGATTCGCATGTAGGTCTGCAGGCGCGTCTGATGTCGCAGGCGCTGCGCAAGCTGACTGCAGCGATCAACAGATCCAACTGTGTCGTTATCTTTATCAACCAGCTCCGCGAGAAAGTCGGCGTGATGTTTGGAAATCCGGAGACGACGACGGGAGGGCGCGCACTGAAGTTCTACTCGTCAGTCCGTCTGGATGTCAGAAGGATCGAGTCGCTCAAGCAGAGCGGAGAGGTGACAGGCAACCGTACGAGAGTCAAGGTTGTCAAGAATAAGATCGCGCCGCCGTTTAAGGAAGCGGAGTTTGACATCATGTTCGGCGAAGGGATCTCCGTGGTAGGCGATATCCTCGACCTCGCCGCTTCCCAGAATATCATCGTGAAGAGCGGTGCGTGGTATGCTTATGACGGCAGTAAGATCGGACAGGGGCGCGAGAACGCCAAGCAGTATCTGAAGGATAATCCTGAGATCTGCAAAGAGATCGAAAATAAAGTGCGCGAACACTTTGGACTGCAGGGAGGCGGGCAGGCGCCGGAACCTGTTGAGAAGCCGGAGGGCAAAGGCAGGACCAAATCATCGTCAAAGTCCGCGCCGGAATCCGCAGAGCCGGCACAGACGGAATAGGGCAGGCAGCGAGCGATGACCGTTACAGATATTGTGGAGATGTCAAAGACCAAAGTCGAAGTCTGCGTTGACGATGAGATCCGTTTTGCGCTGTACAAAAGCGAACTGAATAAGTTCGGGATCAGAAAGGACAGTGTGCTTTCCCGGGAAACGTATGACACGATCATGGGCGAAGTGCTGCTAAAGCGGGCGAAGCTCAGATGTATGAATCTGTTAAAGAGCAGGGATTACACGGCGCACCAGCTCGCGGCGAAGCTGCGGCAGGGGCGCTATCCCGAAGAGATCATCGACGCGGCGGTCGCATATATGATCTCCTGCGGCTATGTCGACGATATGCGGTATGCCAGATCCTACATCGGATCTGCGTGCCAGTCAAAGAGCAGGAGACAGATCGAAAGGGAACTGATCAGAAAGGGAGTATCAGCGGAACAGATCCGCCAGGCTTATGAGGAGTGCATGGCGGACGAGCCCATTGCAGAGGAGGAAGAACTGATCCGGAAGCTTCTTGACAAAAAGCATTTTGACAGGCACAGCGCGACCGGAAAGGAATGCCAGAAGATGGTCGCCTATCTGTACCGCAGAGGATTTGGACTGGACAGGATCTACAGGGCGATCGGGCGGGATCTGGATATGTACTAGATGAATATAATATATAATTAAATAATAAATGCTTGACATCGTCTGGCGAAAAGAGTAGAATTAATATGTTGTAGTATCTGCATAGATACATTAAGATACAATATAGTGACTATTCGGAACACTTTATAGATTTCAGCGCCAAGACCGCAGGGCTGCGGGTATTGGTTTTTATGTGCAGACCCGTGCAGAGGAAGTATGCCGCCATTACGGCGCACGGGCCGCGCGCGAAACTGTGGAGGCACTGAACAGTTGCACAATGAAAATTTAATAAGGAGGTGCTCCTGTACATGCTATACGTATTAGAGGCAATTATCATTATTGCAATATGTGTAGCGGGATGCTTTTTCGCATTTTCAAATTACAAGAAAAACGTGGAGACTACGATTGGAAATGCAGAGGACAAGGCGAGGGAGATTGTCGATGAGGCTCTCAAAACTGCGGAGACGAAAAAGCGCGAGGGACTTCTTGAGATCAAGGAGGAATCCATTAAGACCAAGAACGAACTCGACAAGGAAATCAAGGAGCGCAGGGCAGAAGCCCAGCGCTACGAGAGACGTGTTCAGCAGAAGGAAGAAAGTATCGACAAGAAGGCGGATGCGATCGAGAAGAAAGAAGCCGGACTTGCCAAGCGTGAAGAAGAACTCGCGAAACAGAGTGCGATCATTGCAAGACTAAACGAAGAGCGGATACAGGAACTGGAGCGAATTTCAGGATTAACCTCTGAACAGGCAAAAGAGCATTTATTAAAAATTGTTGAAGACGAAGTAAAACATGAGACAGCAGTGATGATCAAGGAACTGGAAAGCAGGGCAAAGGAAGAAGCTGACAAAAAGGCAAAAGAGTATGTTGTCACAGCGATTCAGAAGTGTGCTGCGGATCATGTATCTGAGACGACGATCTCTGTTGTCCAGCTTCCCAATGATGAGATGAAAGGCCGCATCATTGGAAGGGAAGGGCGTAATATCAGGACGCTGGAGACACTTACAGGTGTGGAACTGATCATTGATGATACGCCGGAGGCAGTGATCCTTTCAGGCTTTGATCCGATCCGGAGAGAGGTTGCAAGGATTGCGCTTGAGAAGCTGATCGTTGATGGGCGCATCCATCCGGCAAGGATCGAGGAGATGGTTGAGAAGGCTCAGAGAGAGGTCGAGATCATGATCAAGGAGGAAGGCGAGGCGGCAACGCTGGAAGTTGGCGTACATGGCATTCATCCGGAGCTTGTAAAGCTTCTGGGTAAGATGAAGTTTCGAACAAGCTATGGCCAGAACGCGTTGAAGCATTCGATCGAGGTGGCTCACCTTACAGGGCTGCTTGCTGCTGAGATGGGGCTTGATGTCAGGATGGCAAAGAGAGCCGGCCTGCTGCACGATATTGGCAAGGCAGTGGATCATGAGATGGAAGGATCACACATACAGTTGGGTGCGGAATTGTGCAGAAAGTACAAGGAATCATCGATTGTTATCAATGCTGTCGAGTCGCATCACGGTGATGTGGAGGCACAGTCGTTGATTGCCTGTCTGGTACAGGCGGCTGATACGATCTCGGCTGCAAGACCGGGGGCAAGGCGTGAAACTCTCGAAACATATACAACCAGATTAAAACAACTGGAAGAAATAACCAACAATTTTAAAGGTGTCGATAAATCTTTTGCTATTCAGGCAGGTAGAGAGGTTCGTGTAATGGTAGTTCCTGAGCAGATCAATGATGCTGACATGGTATTGCTGGCGCGCGATATTTCCAAGCAGATCGAAGCAGAGCTTGAATATCCCGGGCAGATCAAGGTCAATGTCATCAGGGAATCTCGTGTCGTTGAGTATGCGAAATAATTCAAAATGCTGGCCGCCAAGACTTGCAGAGATGCAAGTTTTGGCGGTTTTTTACATTATGCAAACGCCGCCTGGAGGAAGCCTGCCAATCAGCGCTGATGGATGACCGGCGCGCGGGTGGTGGAGAGATATGGAGGGAATATATGAAAAACGAAAAAAACATGAAAATAACGCGCATCAGCCGCGAACTGCAGTGCGAGGGCGCGATCACAAAATATTATAAGGACACGGTGGTCCTGCCGGATGGAAAGACAGAAATATATGATTTTGTCGGACATAACGGCGCGGCGGCGGCGGTCGGCGTGCTGCCGGACGGAAGGCTTATTATGGTCAGGCAGTACAGAAATGCCCTTGACCGTTTTACGCTCGAGATACCCGCGGGCGGTCTGAACCTCGGGGAGCCTACGATCGACGCGGCGGCGAGGGAGCTTGAGGAAGAGACGGGCTACAGGTGCGGCAGGATCGGGAAACTGATCACGATACGCACGACAGTGGCATTCTGCAACGAGAAGATCGACATTTATCTTGCGACAGAACTTACGAAGACAGCGCAGCATCTCGACGAGGATGAATTTGTGAATATAGAACCTCATACGGTTGAGGAGCTTGAGGCGATGATATACGACGGCACGATCGAGGATGGCAAGACGGTTGCCGCCATTCTGGCGTATAAAAACAAATATCTGCAATGAATATGTACACCGAACAACTCATATATTGAAATAAACGCAGATCGTATGGGTGAACGGTGAATGAACAGATTTGATACGGGAGGATGGAATAGTGATCCGGTGGACAACAGCGGCAGTGCCGGCCAGTCTGGTCAGAACATGCCGCAGAATGTGTCCCAGGATGTACAGGCTCAGGATGCATATATCGATTATAGAAAGCTTCATTATAAAAATACGATACCCGACAACAGGGTGCTTGTATTCCTTACAGGATTTTGTGTGGGTATGGTATTTTTTTATTTGACCGGAGGACAAAATGCCGGTGCGGGTGGGCTGCTGGATGGCGAACATCTGGCGATGCTGCAGGATTTTGAGGTGAACCGGCTGGGGCTTTTTGAGTACGTCATGGGGGTGCGCCTCAGACAGTTTTTGTTTTGCACGATCTGTGCGCTGAGCAGTGTGGGCGGTCTGATGGCGTATTCTGTTATGGGGTGGTGCGGTTTTGAGATCGGACTGCTTATTTTTACGCTCGTATATCAGTACGGCATGAAAGGGATCCTGCTGACCTTTTCCATGTTCTTTCCGCAGGGAATATTTTATTGCATCCTTTTTCTGCTCATATTTCGCAAGTACTGGACGAGTGACAAAAAATGTTGTCATAAAGAGATGACTGTAAAGCGCGAAAGGAATCGACAGAGAATGGACAGGATCAAAACGGTTGTTCTGGGACTCCTGATGTTTTGTGCCGGAATCTTGTGCGAGGTGTATATCAATCCCGAAATCATGAGGAAGATCACGCTGCTTTTTGGCTGACTGGCAGCCGGAAAACAGGCTTATTGAGCACAATCTGGAACAAAAGGACAGAGTTTTTTGATAATTGGTTAAAATAATTTTGAATTTTCTGAAAAAACATTTGATTTTATGTAAAATACAGTATATAATAGGAGTAGGCATAAGGGGTAAATCAAATCTTTATGAGGAGGTTTTTCAAAATTTATGGAAAAAGAAATTAATAATTTTATTTCTTATTTACATAATATAAAGAAAACTTCGAATAATACTGAATTATCATACAAGAGGGATTTAGGTAAGCTGCGCCAGTATTTAGAAGAAAGGGATATCGTTGATGTGAATGAGATCACGTCTGAGATCCTGAAATCCTATATTGTGTATTTAGGTGAAAATCATTTTGCGGCTGCAACCATATCCAGAAATGTCGCTTCTATAAAGGCATTCTTTCACTATCTGTGCAAGGAGGGCATTGTGGAAAAAGACGTGTCTGATGGGTTGAAGGCTCCGAAGATTGAGAAGAAGATGCCTGAGATTCTGACTCCGGAGGAGGTTATATGGCTTCTGGAGCAGCCCAAGGGAGATACTCCCAAAGAGATTCGCGATAAAGCGATGTTAGAGCTTTTATACGCGACGGGAATTCGCGTGACGGAACTGATCACCCTTAAGGTTTCCGATGTGAATATGCAGATGGGTTTCATCATCTGCAGGGACGGCAGCAGGGAGAGAGTGATTCCTTTTGGCGCTGCCGCAAAGAAAGCAATGACAAATTATCTTGAGAAAGCGCGTGATGTAATGCTGTTTGACCTGCACTCGGAAATCTTGTTTGTGAATTGTTCGGGACAGCCGATGAGTAGACAAGGTTTCTGGAAGCTGATCAAATATTACGCAAAGAAAGCCGGCATTATGGCTGATATTACGCCGCATACGCTCCGCCATTCTTTCGCTGCGCATCTGGTAGAGAATGGTGCGGATTTGAGGAGTGTTCAGGAAATGCTTGGTCATTCTGACATCTCGACGACACAGGTATATACGAACCTGACACACAACCGTATCAGGGAAGTGTATGCCAAGGCGCATCCAAGAGGATAAGATTGCATAAAAAACGCAGGCTTTGCAGCTTGCGTTTTTTATGCACACGGGCACCCAGAGGAAGATTGTCAGCATGCGCTGACGGGTGCCCGGCGCACGAGTAGGGGAAGAAGGCTCTTCCCTACTTGATTGCACATTATTATATAAAATCAGCGATCCTGTAGATCAGTTCTTCCGTATCTTTCCAGCCTATGCAGGGATCCGTGATGGATTTTCCATAGATATGTTCGCCGATCTTCTGGCTGCCCTCCTTGATATAACTCTCGACCATGACGCCTTTTACGAGGTTTGCCAGCTCGCTGTTGTTTCTGCGGGAATGCATCACCTCGTGAACGATGCGGATCTGCTCCTTGAACTGCTTGTTGGAGTTGCTGTGGTTCGCGTCGACGATACATGCCGGGTTGGCCAGATCACGCTCGTTGTATTTCTCCAGCAGACGGATGAGATCCTCGTAGTGGTAGTTCGGGATATTGCTGCCATGCTTGTTGACGGCACCACGCAGGATCGTATGCGCGAGAGGATTCCCGGTGGTGTTGACCTCCCATCCGCGATAGATAAATGGGTGGGGATGCTGTGCCGCATACACGGAGTTGAGCATAACGCTGAAATCGCCGCTTGTCGGATTTTTCATTCCGGCGGGCACGTCGAAGCCGCTGACGACAAGGCGGTGCTGCTGATCTTCCACAGAGCGCGCGCCGATCGCCACATAAGAGAGGATGTCGGATACATAACCCCAGTTTTCCGGGTAGAGCATCTCGTCAGCCGCTGTCAGCTCTGATTCGGCCATAACACGCAGTTGCATTTTCCGCATCGCAATGATCCCCTTTAGGAAGTCTGTTCCCTTTTCGGGGTCAGGCTGGTGTACGATGCCTTTGTAGCCGTCTCCGGTCGTTCTCGGTTTGTTGGTGTATACCCGCGGGATCAGGATCAGTTTGTCATTGACTTTTTCGTTGACTTTTGCAAGTCTTGAGACATACTCGCACACGGCATCTTCATTGTCGGCGGAACAGGGGCCTATGATCACAAGAAACTTGTCCGATCTGCCGGTAAACACATCGCTGATCGCCTGGTCTCTCTTTTTCTTTAACGCCTGCATCGCGTCAGGGACAGGAAATTCCTCCCTGATCTGATCAGGAGTCGGCAGTTTTTTTATGAATTCAAAACTCATTGTCTTGCTCCTTTCGTATTTTGGGACCAGCGCGTGAAGGGCTGGCCGCTATTCCTTATCATATAACAAATAATGGCGTAAAGCAAGGATTATTAACAGATCAAAGATGACCTGGCTGACCAGCGTGCCGTAGATGTACCCGGAAAAGCCGATCGAGGGAACTGCGAGAAACACAAACACAAGCCGCAGCAGGATGCTGGACAGGTTAAAAAGGAAAGTGATCCCGGTTTTGCCCAGCCCATGGAGGATGCTGCAGAGTGTGCCCGACATATACAGGAAAGGGCACACAAAAGAGAGCGCGCGGATCTGGCTGGCGGCAATATCGCTGTCGAAGAGGGCTTTCCCGAGAAAATCCGCGAAAGTAAAGAAAAACAGGAAACATGCCATGCCAAGCAGGAAGCACAGCCCGATCGTCAGATAGATGGTATTTTGTATCCTTTTCGTGTTGCCCTGCGCCTGTGCTTCCGAGACAGACGGAAGCAGAAGGGAGGCGACGGAACCGGTAAAAGCGCAGGGGAACATGATGAGCGGGATCGCCATGCCGGAAAAGACGCCGTATATGGACAGGGCATCGGAGGAGGAGAGGCCGTTTACAACAAGCATCTTTGGGAGCTGTATCGTCTCTATGGTGGAGATAAAGCTGATGCAGATCCTGTTGAGGCTGATCGGAAATGCCAGTGACAAAAGGGAGATCCCTCTGCGGCAGGAGAGCGACTTATATATGGGAAAGTCCGCGTGATCCGGCTTGATCGCAAGCATAAAACACGAAAAAGTCGCCGAGGCAAACTCACCGGCAAGAAGTCCTATGCAAATATAAGACAACGATACGTTCAGACCCGTCTCCACAGAGAGTCTGTATAGGATGTAGACCGTCAGCACACGGCAGGATTGCTCTATGATCATGGACCATGCAGGGATCGCAGCCCTTTTTTTGCCGTAAAAAAAGCCGTTGATGCAGGAATGCACTGTGGCGAGCGGGAAGGACAGGGCGCTGATGCGCAGCAGGGGGATGCACCGTCTTTCACCGATAATGCTGACTGCGATAAAGGGAGCCTGGGTAAAGACGATATAGGCCATGGATCCCGAGAGAAGGACGGAGATCGCGATTCCGGTAAAAAGATAGCTGTACGCCTCGGATGCCTTATCCTTGTGGGATGCCGCCACAAAACGGGTGATGGCATTCTGGATACCGGAAGCGCACACAGCGTGCACGATCATCATGACAGGTGATATAAGTCCAAATATCCCAAGACTTTCCTCGTTAAATACCCTCGACAAAAAGATACGGTAGAAGAAACCGATGAATTTTGTGATGATACCGGCTGCAGTCAGGAAGAATGCGCCAGTGATGACGGGGTTTTTCAGATATTTCGGATTGAGATAATGGCGAAGTTTTCTTGCAGGTCGATCAGCATACATATTAAGACTCCAACACATTCGCTTTCTATAATCTATGGGAAATTTTCACAAATATGTCTGTTGGCATATAAACACTGTATGCATGGACATTGACAGGAGCAGGACAGAATGATATCATCAACATGATTTCGGAAAGTGTTTGATTGACCGTTCCGTGCAGATCAAGGAGCCGTGGGAAAATGACCGGTTGTGTCAGTTGTTTTTTGGCAGCTCCTAGAGAGAAAGGCTGGGAAAATATGGGAGAAAAAGTTGTCGTGGGAATGTCAGGCGGGGTGGATTCGTCGGTGGCCGCTTATTTGTTAAAGGAACAGGGATATGATGTCATGGGTGTCACGATGCAGATCTGGCAGGATGAGGATCCGGCCCGGATCGAAGAGAATGGCGGCTGCTGCGGGCTGAGCGCTGTGGAGGATGCAAGGCGTGTGGCAGAAAAGATCGGCATACCGCATTACGTGCTGAATTTCAGGCAAAAGTTCCGCGACTGTGTGATCGATCCGTTTGTGGACGAATACCTGCGGGGGAGAACGCCCAATCCGTGCATCCTCTGCAACAGATATGTGAAGTGGGAGGCGCTGCTTAGACGGAGTATGGAGCTGGGAGCAGACTATATTGCGACAGGACATTATGCGCGGATCATCCGATTGGAAAACGGCAGATACGCGGTGCGCAATTCGGTCACGGCCAGAAAGGATCAGACGTATGCGCTCTACAGTCTCACACAGGATCAGCTCGCGCACACGCTGATGCCGGTCGGAGATTATGAGAAGGACGAGATCAGGATGCTCGCGCAGCGGCTCGGGCTTCCTGTAGCCGCAAAGCCGGACAGCCAGGATATCTGTTTTGTGCCGGACAATGATTACGCGGCGGTGGTCCGCAGAGAGGCGCCGGCGGGCAGGATACCGGAACCCGGCAATTTTGTCACTGCGTCAGGAGAGGTGTTGGGGCAGCATAGAGGGATCATACATTATACAATAGGACAACGCAAAGGTCTGAATCTGGCGATGGGACATCCTGTGTTCGTGACGGGGATCAGACCAGAGACAAACGAGGTCGTCATCGGCGATGCGGAGGATGTCTTTGCGGATTCGCTTGTATGCGGTGATCTGAACTTCATGGCGGTAGAGGACATCACGGAACCCATGGAGGTGGTGGCAAAGATACGCTATTCACACGCGGGTGAGACCTGTGTGATCGAGAAGCTGCAGAACGGACAGGTAAGGTGTGATTTCAAAAAGCCTGTCAGGGCAGTGACACCCGGACAGGCAGTCGTGTTTTACCAGGATGATCACGTCCTCGGCGGAGGAACGATCCTTGGGTGAAGAATCTCATAGCCGGAGATATTCCGGCATATGTGACTGGAAAATGCAGTAATAACGGAAGCCGCATGTCTTTAATATCTCACACGCCTCATCAAAATGTGAAGCGATCTCGTCGGGCGTGTGGGCGTCGGAACCGATCGTGATGATCTCGCCGCCAAGCTCGCGGTAGCGTTTTAGGATATCGACGCACGGATTGGGTTGTCCAAGTCCGGCGCGCAGTCCGTTCGTGTTGAGTTCGATCCCTTTTTCATTCTCAATCAGATGGGTCAGGATCTGGTCAAAAATGTCGGCGTGCTTTG
>JAETQI010000049.1 GCA_021770755.1 Lachnospiraceae bacterium | reverse complement strand
CATATCTAAAGTATCAATTTAACAATTATATATTCAGAAAGAAAATATTTTCAATAAGATAACTCTATTTTACCATTGTGGATAACTTTTCCCTTTTAGTTATGCAATTACCTATAATCACTTTAATCCTCTGTAGATTCCCTGTAGATCAGGCTGGTTTCCGTGTAGATCCGGCGGAAATTCAGCGACGGTTCCTTGATGCGCGACATGAGCAGGTGCACCGCGGAAAAACCCATGATCTGGCTGTGGATGTGGATCGTGGTCAGCGTGGGGGAGGTCACGTGCGATTCCGGCGAATCGTCAAACCCGCACAGGTAGACATCCTGCGGCACGCGGATCCCGAGCTGTTTGAACACGTACATGGTGTCTATGGCGGCAAAGTCGTTGGCACAGATGAACACATCCGGCAGCTCCTTCATGTGCTGGATCTCTTCCGTGAGATATTCCCGGTAGGGATCATAGCCCGGAACTGAGGCTCCTTTCTTGTTGGCAGTGATACAGTACTCCCCGAGACAGGAGAGCCCGGAGAGGTACATGGCATTGCGATAGCCCAGGAAACGCTCGCAGAACGACTGGCAGTGCGAGATGTCGCCGATAAACCCGATGCGTTTTTTGCCGCGGCGGATCATCTCACTCACGAAGCGGCCGATCTGTGTCTGGTTGTCCATATAGAGGCAGTCTGATCTCAGCGGCCTGTTGAGTTCGGCTACCGGAGTGTCCACAAAGAGCGTCGGCGTGTCGAGCCCGCAGAGCATATGGCAGTAATCTTTGTTGAACATTTCGACGCAGATAATGCCTGCCGTCCGCTCCGCATTGTAGGAGGCGGGCAGGGACAGGCTCTCGATCTCGTGCTGCTGGAGCCGGTGCATGGTGAAGCTGTAGCCCACGCTGGAGAGCTCCCGCTGGAATTTGTCCAGCATGGTCGAGGCGAAGTGGGAGCTTCCGATAAAACTGGAAGTGAACAGTGAGATCTCCCGCTTGTCCGTCTCGGGCGGGAGGACGACTTCGGGTTTGCCGGAGCCGTAGATATTGACGTAGGAGAACTGCTTGTAGCCCATCTCGACTGCTTTTTTCAAGACTCGTTCCCTTGTGGCGTCGGCGAGCAGCCCTGTGTTGTTGATTGCTTTGGATACAGTGTTGCGCGATACGCCCAGCGCATCTGCGATATCCTGAATGGTGACGCGGTCAGCCATGGAAGATCACATCCTTTCCTGATTTTCATTTTATCGTTTGATCGTGTTTTGATACTGTTCCCAAGCCTGCGGCAATTTTTCTTTTACGAAGCGGGCATAGGAACAGTCCGGCGTTTCTATCATATTTTTTTCCGCTAAATATTCGGCAACGCGGGTGTACCACCACGCTCGCTGCTGCTGCGTTTTCTCTTCATAACGACTTATTTTCAGCTTTCCCTGTTTTACATATGCCATCAGTAAGTCATACGCATTTTCCACCCGGATACAATCGGTCACCTGAACCGGCTCTGTCGCCAGTCTCGCGCACGGAATGTTTTTGAATGGAATAACCTGGTTATTTTCTGCGGTGACTTCATAGATGTACCCGGTGACATTCTCCGATACTTCCCTTAACGCATCTGGATACAGCTCGTGGTAAACGGGTATGTCACTGCCGTTCTCGAAACCGTAAGGGAACCAGTAATAAGGTCTTTCCACGGCATTGCACAGATAGAGTGCGGCAACGACATCAATTGTGGTCATATATACATAGGGCCGGTCATGGTCAGCCTGATTTGGTTTTAACACTTTTATGTCTGCGGTGCGGCTTCCGTGATAGAGTGTCATTAGAATTTCCTCCTCCTGATATAAAGCGTGCAGTTTTGAAAATTATTATATGTTCTGCTATTATTATAATGTAAAAATTTGAATGTGTCAAATGTAAAATAAAATTTGTGACATTATTTTGTCCGATATGGTTACTGTTCACTCCGTTCCAGTAATGAGTAAAAATCCATGCAAAATTTGCTTCGCAAATGGATTTTTACCTGCCGCATGTACGTTTTCGTACGGACATAGCAGTAAATGCTAAGTCCTGTGTGAACAGTAACCCGATATGTTCTATTTCCGCGTGAGAGAGCCTCCCGATATGCGTGGTTGATTGTATGATAAAAATCTGATAAGTTAGATGTCAGAAAGAGGCGCACCTTTCGGCACGTTGATAAGGAATTGTAGAAAAAACGATAAGGAGAATGATAATGAACCTGAATATTGGAAAAAAGATCAAATACCTGCGCCATGAGAAGGATATCACACAGGAAGAGTTTGCGGCGGTCCTTGGCGTATCGTACCAGTCGGTGTCGCGCTGGGAGAATGATATCTGCTATCCTGATATCGAGCTTCTTCCGAACATTGCGGAATTTTTTGGGATCACGGTTGACAGCCTGATGGGGTTGGACGAAGCTGCGAGGAAAGAAAATCTTGCGAAGTATCTGGAAGCGTTTCAGGAAGCAGTCAGCCAGGGGCGGATCGACGACTGCATCGCGATCGCGCGGAAGGGCGTCGCGGAGTACCCCGACAATTATAAACTGCTGAACAAACTGATGTATGCCCTGTTCCTGGCGGGCGACAGCGATGGCAGCATACCGGAATGGCAGGAAAATATGAGAAAGTACGATTCGGAGATCACGATGCTCGGCGAGCGGATCATGAAATACTGTCCCGACCAGGATATCCGGCTGGAGGCGGCAGGAAGGCTTGCGTTTAACCATTGCGAGATGGGGCGCAGGGAGATCGGCAGGGCGATTTTTGAGACATTGCCGTCACAGAAATATTGCAGGGAAGCACAGATCTGGTGGGGGCTGGACGAGGGGGAGAAACTTCCGTTTGTCCGCGGCAGGATCCGGGAAGGGTATGCGGCGATGCACCATGGGATTTATCTGCTTCTTGAAGAACGCCTGCTTCCAGACGAGGAATTATTAAAGGTATGCCGCAAATTGTCTGACCTGCAGGAGCTTGTCTTTGACGGGAGACCGCCTGCTGAGTGGGGGACTGTGAGAAACCACTGTACGATGGCGGCGCTGTGCGCGAGGCTGAAGCAGTATGACCTGATGTATGACGAGCTGAGAACCGCCGCGGAGGCCGCAAGGGAGTTTGATATGCGCACGGAACAGTACAGTGTCTCGTCAGTGCTTTTTGGCAATGTGACAAAAGGGAGAACAGACTATGAAACATCTGATTCCAGGACGCTCTGCGAGATCGTGAGGGAGAAGTGGCTGGCAGCGGAAGATTTTCACGCGGTCCGCGATTCGGAAGCGTTTGGCAAGATCATACAGGCATTGGCGTGAAATTGTTAACCGCATAAAAATAAGATGTCCGATATAAAAAAGATGTAAAATGTAAAATTGTCAGAACAATGGAACATTCTGCATCTTTTTTTGTGGACAAAGTTGAATCGGGAAATCAGCCGCCAGGTATTTTTTGAGATGTAAAACTGTAAATATGTCAAATGCACAAACCGGAAATAGACATTTTCCCGAAAAAGAGTTAAAAACAACCCTTTACAGTGGGCGAATAGAACAGTAAATGTAAAAATATTTAAAAAAGTGATGCAAAATTGTAAAAATACTATTGACCAAATGTAAAAAATGTGATAACTTGTATTTACAGAGTTGAATCGAGATTTTTACAAATGCACAAATGAAACATGCTGCAGGGGCTGAAAATAAAAATTCAGAACCAGAGCAACCCCAAATTTAACAATATGAAAGGAGCAAAACGATGGGCAAAACAAAAACGGCCATTGCAAACAAGAAAAGTGCTGGCCTGCACAACTCGATTGTCTACGTTGTACAGCATTGGCAACTGTATGTATTCTTCCTGCTCCCAGCGCTTGTGCTGACGATCGTCTTCCGGTACATACCAATGGGTGGCATCCTGATCGCTTTTGAGAAGTATAATCCGATCAAAGGCATTCTGGGAAGTGAGTGGGTAGGCTTCAAGCATTTCCAGCGTTTTCTGTCATCGCCTGATTTCCTGAGTTATCTGGGAAATACCATTAAGCTGAGTGTTTTCGGTATGCTTTGGGGATTTCCGGTTCCGATCCTCCTGGCATTTCTGCTCAACAGGATCGAGCGTACAGGTGTCAAGAAGAAGATCCAGTTGGCATTGTACATGCCGAACTTCATTTCTGTCATTGTGCTTTGCGGTATTGTCAGGATCTTCTTATCCGTCACGGGTCCGGTCAATCTGCTGCTTGGCACACAGATCAACTTTATGACCATGCCGCAGGCGTGGCGTACGATCTATATCGCCAGCGGGATCTGGCAGGGCGCAGGCTGGGGATCTATCATCTATACAGCGGCACTGTCAAACGCAAGTACGGAACTAAAAGAAGCTGCAGTGATTGACGGGGCAAATATCTTTCAGCAGATCAAGGCAGTGGAGTGGCCTGCCATCAAAAGCACGGTAGTCATCCAGTTTATCATGCAGGCGGGCAACATCATGAGTGTCGGATTTGAGAAGGCTTATGCACTGCAGACCGACTTGAACCTTGCATCCTCGGAAATCATAGCAACCTATGTATACAAAAAAGGTCTTATCAGTGGCGATTACAGTTTTTCGACCGCAGTCGGATTGTTTAACACGGTCATCAATGTCATTCTGCTCGTAGCTGTAAACAAGATCGTTGCAAAAATGAATGACGGTCAGGGAATATAGTCTGAAAAAACCATATGCGAGAGTTTTTCAGACGGCAAATTTGTGCAGGGATACAAATTTGCGGATATTGGAAGAATGGAGGTATCTATGAAAAAGAAGAGTAAATTTGCCAGATATTCCTTGCAGGATAAGGCATTGCTGACAGTAGGCTACATACTGCTTGGATTGTTTGTCGTAGCGATCATTGTGCCTATGATCTACATTATCGTTGCATCATTTATTGACCCTGTTACCCTGCAGAACAAGGGAATAACCTTTGATTTCAGTAAATGGACGCTGACGGCATATGAGCGTGTCATGACCAATGCGCAGATATGGGTCGGGTTTAAAAATGCGGTCGTCTATTCCGTGGTATTTACTTTCGTTTCAGTCCTGGTTACCATGCTGGCTGCCTATCCCATGTCAAGACCGGATTTCAGGGGAAGGAAGTTCTTTAACATCATCTTTGTGATCACCATGTTTTTTGGGGGCGGGCTGATACCGACTTACCTGCTGATCAGCAATATGGGTTTGAAAAACAGCATGTGGGCGATCATTCTTCCGGGAGCGTTCAGTGTCTGGAACATGATCATCGCCAGGACCTATTATCAGGGTATTCCGGGAGAACTCAGGGAAGCGGCTGACGTGGACGGCGCAAATGAGCTGACCTTCTTCTTTAGGATTCTGCTTCCGGTATGTACACCGATCATAGCGACACTGTCCCTGTGGCAGTTTGTGGGTATGTGGAACAGTTACTTTGATGCGATGATCTATCTGGATGAGGCATCCAAACAGCCCCTGCAGCTCGTGCTCCGCGCGATCCTGATTCAGAGCAAGCCTGACGAGGGTATGATCTCAGACATGCAGAGTACCGCAGAGCGGGCTCAGCTCAGCGAGCTGCTCAAATATGCAACCATCATCATTTCGAGCCTCCCGCTGCTTGTCATGTATCCTTTCTTCCAGAAGTATTTTGACAGTGGCATAATGGCGGGATCTGTAAAGGGTTAGTGTTAAAATTGAATCGATAGAGAGAAAAGGAGATCAGTTATGAAAAATAAGATAGCAAAAAGAATAATGGTTCTTGTACTGGCAGCGAGCGTGCTGGCTTCCATGACAGCATGTGGTGGGAACAAGTCTGATGACACACTGAATACTGGGGAAATGCAGGAAGTGGATGCGGCGGATCTTTCGTTCCCGCTGGCGGAGAAAGCGACTCTGACCGGGATGACGCAGTATCCTGCCAACACGGAGTCGGATCCAAACAAACGTACTATATTCAAGCGGCTGCAGGAAAAGACCAATGTGGAGATTGAATGGAAGGCGATCCAGGGTGATCAGTGGGGTGAGAAGATCACACTGGCAATGGCGGATACAAATACCCTGACAGATTTCATTTTTTCTGCGGGTTTTAGCGATAACGACTTGCTGCGCTATGCGGATCAGGGAGTCATTATTCCACTGGAAGATTACATTGATGCCTATATGCCAAACCTGAAAGGCGTATTTGACAAGTTCCCTGAATACAGGAAAATGAGTACGGATGCGCAAGGGCATATCTGGGCGCTCCCATGGATCGAGCAGCTTGGCTCTGAGAAGACGGCGATCCAGACTGTGAGCGAGATGAGTTTTATCAATAAGAAGTGGCTCGATTTTCTTGGGTTGGAGATTCCGACAACTGTTGATGAGTTTGAACAGACATTGATCGCTTTCCGTGACCATGCTTCTGAGCTGCAGTCAGAATTTGGCATCGATGGAAGTATCATTCCGATGTCCTGCATCGTAAATGACGGAAGTCAGGATATGGCACTTTTGATCAACGGATTTGGCGACGGCTATGGAGATGGTGATCAGGGCAGGCATATCGCGGTCACAGATGACAAGAAGGTAATCTGTACAGCTACACAGGAAGGGTTTAAAGACGGTATCGCCTGGCTGCATAAGCTGTACGAGGAAGGTCTGATCGACCCGGAAGCGTTTACGCAGGAATGGTCCACCTATGTATCGAAGGGCAAATCAGGGCGTTACGGCGTATGCTTTAGTTGGGACTGCGCCAATATCATCGACGATTTCAACGGCTGGGTTCCACTCCCTGCATTGACTGCAGATGTCAGAAACATCACTCCTGAAAATGGTTCTTTTACCGGGGGATATGACCGTGGGCGCTGTGTTGTGACGGCTGTCGCAAAGAATCCCGCCCTTGTATGTGCATGGCTTGACCAGATGTATGATCCGTTCCAGTCGCCGCAGAACAACTGGGGTACCTATGGTGAGGATGATGACTTTGATATCTTTGTGCTCGGAAAGAACGCGAACGGGGATGACATGCTGCAGCATGCGCCGCTTGGAGATGCTTCCCCTGTAGAAGTAAGGGAGGCCGAGAGTGTAAACGGGCCTTTGGCAGTACTTGATGAATACTATGATGTGTATGTCACCTGCCCGGATGACGCGCAGTACCGTCTGGACTGGATCAAGGATTACTATACGCCGGATATGAACACGAAATATGTCTATCCGAATGTATTCATGAGCCAGGAGGATACGGAGGAACTTTCCAATCTGCAGACCGATATCACAAAGACGATCAATGCAAAGAGGTCTGACTGGATCATGAACGGATTTACGGATGCGGACTGGGACGAGTATATCAAGAGCCTTGACGCATACGGCCTTGAGGATATGCTTGCGATCTTCCAGAAGTATCTTGATGCGTACTACGAATAAGATTGAAATAAAATTGAATCGAACAGGTTGAAAAAGAGCTGGCGTGCAGCCAGCTCTTTTTCAAAAATAAAGACTGTATATGAAAGGGAACGGGTGATTGGTTATGAGCAGCCAGACATTGCGTGAGGCACGCAAATACGAAGAAGCTTCGGAGAAAATGATACCTTCCGGTCACAGACCATCGTTTCATTTGTCCGTGCGTACCGGGTGGATGAATGATCCAAACGGATTTTCTTATTACAAAGGAAAGTACCATATGTTTTATCAGTATTATCCTTATGATTCCCACTGGAATTCCATGCACTGGGGACATGCGGTGAGCGACGACCTGCTGCATTGGAAATACCTGCCGGCGGCGCTTGCGCCGGATGAGTCGTACGACAGGGACGGTTGTTTTTCAGGAAACGCTATGACGCTGCCTGACGGCAGACAGCTTTTGATGTACACCGGCGTTGTGCAGGAACGGCAGAAAAACGGGGCGGTTGCCGACTGGCAGAATCAGTGTATCGCAGTGGGAGACGGCATGGATTATGAGAAAGTTGGGAACAATCCCGTAATGGATGCAAAAGACCTGCCGGATGGGTTTAGCAGACAGGATTTCCGCGATCCGAAGCTGTGGCGGAAATCCGATGGAAGCTACCGCTGTATCGTCGGAAACAGGTCTGCTGACGGAAGCGGCCAGATCCTGCTGTTTTCCAGTCCGGACTGTTTTTCGTGGAAATATGAGAAGGTGTTTGCGGCAAACAACAACCGTTTTGGGCTGATGTGGGAATGTCCGGATTTCTTTCTGCTCGACGGCAGCGCGGTACTTCTCGTCAGCCCGCAGGATATGCTTCCAGTCGGGTTTGAATATCATAACGGGAACGGGACGCTCTGCCTGATCGGCGATTATGACGAAAAGACAGATACGTTTACGGAGCAGCATGACCAGTCGGTTGACTATGGCATTGACTTCTATGCGCCCCAGACAGTGCTGACGCCGGATGGACGTCGCATTATGATCGGGTGGATGCAGAACTGGGACACCTGTAATTTCCGCTCGCAGAATGTGTCATGGTACGGGCAGATGAGCCTTCCGAGGGAGCTGCATGTCAAAAACGGGAGGCTGTACCAGCTCCCGATACGGGAACTGGATCAACTGAGGTGCGGACAGGTGGCATATCAGAATGTCCTGGTAGGGGACAAAATCAGTGACAAGATCACGCTCAATGGCATCAGCGGGCGGAAGGTTGATATGGAACTGACGATAAGGCCCGAGGAAGGAAAGGACATTTACCATGAGTTTGTCCTGAATTTTGCGGAAGACGACAAATACCACACTTCGCTGAGTTTCCATACCAGAAATTCGATCTTAAAGATTGACCGCAAATTTTCCGGTTCGAGAAGGGCGATCATACATCAGCGCAGAAGCATTGTCAACAGCGAGAACGGTGTATTGAAGCTCAGGGTGATCTTGGACCGTTTCAGCGCGGAGATCTTTGTCAATGACGGGGAACAGGTGATGACGGCGACCGTCTATACGGCGCAGGAGGCAGACGGCATTTCCTTCTCGGCGGACGGTGCTGTGCGGATGGATATTATCAAGTATGAACTGGCTGAGAAAGCGGAGGGGTTGATGAACCAATGAAAAGGCAGATGAAAAAATGCTATGGCATTCTCTGTCTGCTCATGGGGTTCCTGCTTTGTAGCTGCGGGCAACCTGGTGCGGAGGACAAGGATTTTTCGGAGCTGACAACGCCGGGCAGGCAGGAGGAGGCGTACGAATACCGCACATTTTTCCTGCCTGCCAAGGATGGGCCGATTCAGCCATATGTCGGGGATGTTATGCCGTATTACGAAGATGGAGTGTATTATATTTACTATCTTAAGGAGGGTGGTGACTCTTATAATCATTCCATATATCTGGCGACGACAAAGGATTTTGTGACCTATACGGAACAGGAAGAGGCGGTGCTTGAAGCTTCTGACAGCGGGCAGGATCACTGGATCGGGACAGGGTCTGTTGTGAAGGCTGGCGGCAGGTATTATTTCTTTTATACTGGTCATGCGGACTCTGCCGATATGGAATACAAGGAAAAGATCATGGTCGCCGAGAGCGATGATCTGACAGCTTTTCATAAGATCGCGGGCTGGGAGATCACGCCCCCTGACGAGCTTGGGCAGAAGAATGATTTCAGGGATCCGCAGGCATATTACGATCCGGATACGGACACCATTTCCCTGACGATCACGGCGTCCAAGGATCATGTGGCAAGGATTTTGAAGTATACGGTCAGCGCCGATCTGCAGAAAACGAACTACGATGGCATCATATTTACCAATACCGCCGGAGATTTCTGGAACCTGGAATGCAGCGACACGTTCAAACTGGGCGATAAATGGTATCTGACGTACTCGGCGCAGGACGATACCCTCTGGTATGCTTCCGCTGACCAGCAGTTTGGACCTTATTGCGAGGCAAAGCGTCTGGAGGGGAAACTGTTTTACGCGGCAAAGCACATGGAGGACGGCGAAAATGCGTATATGGCGGGATGGGCAAGAAGGTCAGAATCGCCTGCGTCCACACGGAGTGTTGCGGCATGGGCAGGAAATCTGGCCGTACATAAGATTGTCCAGAAGGAAAACGGCGATCTGGTGCTGGCTCCGGCAGACTCGGTCATACAGCAGTTTCAGAACAAACGGAAGCTGCTGGCTGATGATGACCAGGTACTGATCGAAGCGGGTTCGTCGCACCGGTATGTGGATCTATGTAGCTGTTATGAGAGATATATGATCAAAGGCGCATTTACATATTCGGGAGACGGTTCCTTTGGGTTATGCTTTGATTACAATGGGGAAGAGGACAGATACAAGCTGATATCTGTCAGTCCGAATGAGAATAAGCTCCAGCTTCTTTTTAATAAAGGAGCTACGCCGATCGCGGAGACAGAGATTGATCTTGAGCCTGGAGAAAATTATTCATTCACTTATATACAGGAAGGCTCTGTGGGGATTTTTTATCTTGATGACATGGCAGCTTTGACAGTCCGATTGTACGGTGTGAGTGGAAAACCAGTCAGGCTGTTTGTCAATGACAATATTGTGACATTCTCGGGATTGGAACAATATTCCAATTAAACCTGGCTTCCGTCATAAGATCTGGTTGTACTGCAGCGCGCAGCGTTGTATAATGAAAAGCAAAAAGCAGGAGGAAGGGATCGGATCATGTACACAGAAAAGGAGCTGGTGCGGATCGCCAAACGCGAGAACAACAATAAGCGAAAATATCTGGTAGTCAACAGGCTGCAGGGAAAGCACATTCCGGTGAGACCCTGTGAGGCGCTCGCGATGTTCCGGGCTTTGGCGGACACCATAAGAGACAGATACGGGCGTGAGAAACTGCTGGTGATCGGTTTTGCGGAGACAGCGACGGCGATCGGCGCGGCGGTGGCGGCAGAGCTTGGCGCGGACTACATGCATACGACAAGGGAGATCGTGCCGGGAGCCGGATATCTGTATTTCTCGGAGGAGCACAGCCACGCGACGCAGCAGAAGCTGGTCAGGGAGGAGATCGACCGCGTGATCGGCACGACGGACAGGATCGTCTTTGTGGAGGACGAGGTCACGACGGGGAAAACGATATTGAATATTATCGGGATCCTGAGAAAACAGTATTCAGAACAGATCCGTTTCACGGTCATTTCTATATTGAATGGAATGGACGAGGCATCACTGGATGCGTATCGCGGACTGAACATTGAGCTTTTCTGGCTTGTAAAGACAGACCACGCCGCTTACACAGAGATCGCGGAAGCTTACAGGGGCGATGGCAGCTATATCCGGTGCAGCAAGGAGGCTGCATCTCAAAATGGGGAAGCAGTTCAATATCCGCGCTCAGAGGACACAGGCGGCGCGGGGGATTGCGCGGAACAGATAAGCCCGATAGGATCCATCCGGACAAAGGCGCACATGGACGCCCGCCGGATCGTCGGCGCCGCCGGGTATGCGGAGTACTGCGGATCGCTGTATCAGGAAGTCGTCAGTCAGACGGATCTGGACAATGTACAAAGTCTGCTCGTGCTTGGAACCGAGGAGTACATGTATCCGGCGCTGTATGCTGCCGGCCGGTTTGAAGCACAGGGAAAGGACGTCCGGTTCCACGCGACGACCAGAAGCCCGATCGCGGTGAGCACGGAGGATGCATATCCGCTTCATGTGAGGTATGAACTCAAAAGCCTGTATGACAGCAGGCGGACGACATATATCTATGACCTGCAAAAATATGATATGGTTGTCATATTTACAGATGCAAAGGGGGATATCGGGGAAGGGGTTAGCTCGCTGATCCATGCGTTGGAACTGTGCGGAAATGCGCGTATGGTTTTGGTTCATTCGTTTTGATATACAATTAAATAAGATTTAGAGATAAGACAGGCTGGTACGTTTATAGTACCAGCCTGTTTTATGCACACGGGCGTCCAGAGGAAATATGTCAGCATACGCTGACGGACGCCCGGCGCGCGAGTAGGGGAAGATGTCTCTTCCCTACTCGATTGTACCCGTGCAGAGGAAATATGCCAGCATACGCAGGCGAAGGGTAAATAAACTTAAAAATGTAGCTAAAAAGAAGAAAATACTCTATAATAGCAGATGAGTATTCATGTGATAGGACGGGGAGAGCTACGAGCGAAACGATCAGGAGACAAAACCGCACAAAGCGGATCAGAGAGCAAATCAGATATGGATTGAACTGTATGTTCCGGTATAGTCAGCGTCTGCTGGAGTGGCTGCCGTGCAAAAGCAGCAGGATCTGCTTCGTCACGTTGACCAGAAAAGGATATGTGGACAACATGAGATGTGTCGCGCAGGCATTGCGGGAGAGGAGGCGTGATCTGGAGATCGTCTGGATCACAAAATATCCAGAGACGTGCGGCAGTGCACTTGACAGTGGGATCAAGGTGGTCCTGTACCATACGGTAAAGCACTTTTACCTGCAGTTTACATCGGGGATCATCGTATCGGACGATTCCCTGTATCACGGATTGATCAGACGGAAAGGGCAGGTCTATCTCAACGTGTGGCATGGCGGCATCAACTACAAGCGGTTAGGCAGGGAAGGGATCTCTTTTGAGGATCCGCTGATGAAGAAGATATTTGAATTAAAAAACCCGGAGCCTGATTACATGGTGGCAGGAAGCAGGTTCTTTGCGGAAAATATGAAGTCTGCTTTTGGGTTTGACAAGACCGTGTTTTTGGAGAGCGGACTGCCAAGGAACGATGTGCTGTTCCACGACACGCCGCCGCGGGGGAAGGTAAAGCGGTTTTATGGCATTGAGACGAAGAACGTGATCCTGTACGCACCGACATTTCGCGAGCAAAATGACAGCCGGGTCATTGACGGGATCGATTTTGAGAGGCTGACAAAAGCGGCACGACAAAGATATGGCGGTGAATGGACCGTGCTGTACAGGGCGCATTATTTTGTGCAGGATACAGCACTTTACGGCAAAAATGTGATCGATGTATCCGGTTATGAGGATATGCAGGAGATTCTGATCGATACGGATCTGCTGATCTCTGACTATTCATCCTGCATGTGGGATTATTCTTTTTTGCGCAGACCGATCATCGTATTTGCACCGGATGAGCGGGATTACTGTGAGCGGGAAAGAGGACTGACCGCAGCCGGCAAAAAGATGCCGTATCCAAAAGCGGCATGCATGAAGGAACTGATTGAGATCATGGAAAACCATGATTTTACGCAAGATGTGGGAAAGATCAGGGAGCATCATCGGGAGATGGGCGCTTTTGACACGGGAAATGCGACGAAGTGCATAACCGATCTGATTATCTCAATAGTGAACGAAAAGGGAGAATGAAATGAAAAGAGTGATTACATACGGCACTTTTGACCTGCTGCACTATGGCCATATCAATCTGCTGAGGCGGGCAAAAGCGCTTGGGGACTATCTGATCGTGGTGCTCTCGAGCGATGAGTTTAACTGGAATGAGAAACACAAGAAGTGCTATTTTACTTATGAGGAGCGCAGGCAGTTGATCGAGGCGATCCGCTATGTGGATCTGGTCATACCGGAGAATAACTGGGAACAGAAAGTGAATGATGTCCGGGAGTACCATATCGATACGTTTGTGATGGGGAACGACTGGGAGGGAAAGTTCGACTTTCTGAAAGCGTACTGCGAGGTCGTCTATCTGTCGAGAACCCCCGAGATCTCTACGACACAGATCAAAAATGATCTGAACACTACAGGAGGCGGCAGGTAATGGGTATCAGAGGTTTTGTCAGGAAATGGGGAAAGAGGGCAGTGCATCAGTTGCAACTGCTTTTTGAGATCCTGCAGGATCACAACCTTGGTAAGAGAACGCGGTATGCATATTATTTCAAATATATTCCTGTCAGCAGCAGGGTCATTTTGTATGAAGCGTTCTTTGGGAGGGGCATGCTCTGCAACCCGTATGCCATTTTCCTGGAACTGCTGAATGATCCCCGGTATGCAAAGTACCAGCATGTCTGGGTGCTGGACCGGCTGGAGAACCATACGGAACTGATCCGGGAATACGGAAACCATAAGAATGTGAAGTTTGTTGCGTATCAAAGCAAAAAGTATATGCGATACCTGTGCAGGGCAGGGTATCTGGTCAACAATGTGACATTTCCAAATTATTTTATCAAAAAGAAGAACCAGATATACGTGAATACATGGCATGGAATACCACTCAAAACCCTGGGATACGATATGCCAAACGGTGCAACAGACGCCGCGAACGCAGTCAGGAATATGCTGTTTAGCGATTATATGATCTCTGCAAATACATTTCTCACTCAGATCTACCTGGAATCGTACAAGCTTCATCAGATCTATCAGGGGGCGGTCGTGGAAGAAGGATATCCGAGACTTGATCTGCTCAGGCGTTTCACGAGAGAACAGGTTTTAGACAAATTAAGAAGATACGGTATGGAGATCGATGACAACAGGCGTGTGATCTTGTATGCGCCGACATGGAAGGGAAACTCTTATGCGGATCCTGAGGTCGGGGTAGAGGAATATTTTGAGTTCAAGCGGCAGGTCGAAATGCATATCGACACCTCGAGATACCAGATACTTATTAAGGTTCACCAGCGTGTATTTCAACTGGCAAAGAATAAGCTGACGGGCGGATGGTTTGTTCCGGCAACGATCGATGCGAACGAGATCCTGTCGGTGACAGATATACTGATCAGTGATTTTTCAAGCATATTTTACGATTTCCTTGCCACGAAGCGCCCTATCCTTTTTTACATACAAGATCTCGAGCGGTACAAGGAGCAGCGGGGCATGTACAGGACGCCCGATGAACTTCCCGGCCCTTGTACGGGGGATATAGAGGAGCTGTCGCACTGGATCTGTGAGATCGATCAGGTGGCACAGAGGTACAAGGATCAGATCGAGGAGCAGGCGAGGTGGGCGAACGCCGCAACCGATGAGAATCACTCGAAGAAAGTAGTCGACATTGTTTTTGGGAAAAACGAGAAAAACTACGCAGTTTTCAGGGAAAAAACGCAAAAAAAGAAACTGCTGATCAGCCGCGGGGAAATGCGGGTCAATGGGATCAGCACGTCGCTGCTCAACCTGCTCAGCCATATGGATTATGACAAGTGGGACGTGACACTCATGATCACCAAGGCAAAAGGTCTGAATGAGCGGGATCTGGTAGACAGGATCGATCCGAATGTCCGCGTAATGATGCGGAACAGCACGTACAACATGACTTATCTGGAACAGATACGGCACAAATACTATATGAAATCCGGGGTGAACAAACCGTATCAGGAGATGTACAGACGTGAAGTCAGGAGAGCGTACGCGGATGTACCATTTGATTACGTGATCGATTTTGAGGGATACAATCTGTTTTATACCCTGCTGGCAATGCAGGATACAAACGCAGTAAGGGTGATATGGCTGCACAATGACATGATGAACGAAAAAGAACGTAGATTTCCATGGCTGACGCACATTTTTGGGCTTTACCAATATTTTGATGCGGCCGTATCCTGCAGCCGGGAGATCATGGAAGTGAATCGGGCGGCTTTATCCGGTTATTGCAGGCATGACCAATTTCGATATGCAAAAAATACGATTGATACAGGACGGATCGGAAATGGCCTGGAAACAGAGAGCATTTGTGCGTATGAGGGAAAAAAATATATCAAAGTAGACGAGAGGAGCAGCGATGGGGGCAGGTACGTCAGGATGATCCCGCTTGTAAAAGACTGTGCGGGTTCGCCATACGTATTTGTGAATATGGCGCGTCTGTCTGTTGAGAAGAACCAGGAGAATCTGATCCGCGCCGTCCTGCGGCTGGTGACAGAGGGAGAGGACGTCTATCTCTATATTCTGGGAGATGGGCCGCTGAAAGCGAAGCTTTCCGGGCTGATACTGGAATTGGGACTGGATGGGCGTGTTATATTGACAGGGAATGTGAAGAATCCCTTTGCCGTCATGCGATATTGTGACTGCTTTGTACTGCCGTCACTGCATGAGGGACAGCCTATGGTGATCCATGAGGCGCGCGCCATGCATATGCCGATCGTCATGTCGGATTTTGATTCGGTTTCCGGTGTCTGCATCGAAAACGGACAATATCTGGTCGGAAAAGAAGCGGATGATATCTATGAAGGATTAAAGGCATATATAGACGGCAGGGTTCCGACAGAGTATGCGTTTGATGTTGATGAATATAACCGGGAGGCATATCGGGAGTTTTTGGATGCGCTAGGAGCTGATTAGCAGAAATGCTTGACAAAACCGGGTTCATAACGTACAATAATATAAAACATATGTTTGAATCCTAAGATATACGACAACAGTCATCTCATGATCAATATCAACACGAAAAGAGGACATACATGGGGGCAAAAGATGCGAAGGCAAGAGAATTTTTATCCAACAATGAGCGGTTTGCGGATCTCTTCAATTACTATCTGTTTGAGGGCAGACAGGTGATCAGACCAGAAGATCTGGAGGAACGGGACACGGCAGAGGTACTTTCCCTGTACGGCAGGAACCAGAAAGAGATCCAAAAACAAAAGTGGCGTGATCTGCTGAAACATGCTATAATAAAAGCGACAAAGACGACAGTATTTGTATTGCTTGGAATAGAAAACCAGAGTGATATCCACTATGCGATGCCTGTCAAAAATATCATTTATGATGGAATGAACTATGGAACTCAGGTTGTTGAGGCAGCGCGGAAACACAGAAAAGACAAGGATTACGGATCAGAAGCAGAGTTCCTATCAGGATTTCGGAAAGAGGATAAGCTGACACCGGTCATCACCCTGACAGTGTACTGGGGAGCAGATGAGTGGGATGCGCCGAGAAGCCTGCACGAGATGCTTGCGGTATCCGATCCGCATATATTAAAATATGTGGAGGATTATCACCTTCATCTGATCGTGCCAAATGAGATAACGGATTTTGGCAGACTGCGTACATCATTGCGGGAAGTGCTGGAGATCATAAAAGCATCAGATGACAGGAAGAAGATGCAGGAAGTGCTCTCTGGAAATCCAAGGTTCAAAAGCCTGGAGAACGAGGCGGTGTCAGCAATCAATGTATTTACCGGACTGAAAGTACCGTTGAATAAGAAAGAGAGGAAGACGGATATGTGTAAAGCGTGGGAAGAACAGAGGCGTATTGGTAAGGTGGAAGATATCATGGATCTTCTTGAGGAGATCGGAGAGCCGTCATCAGCCCTGGAAAAGCTGATCATGGAGCAGACTGATCTCGAGGTGCTTAGTAGATGGCTGAAATATGCAGCAAAGGCAGAATCGATAGAAGCTTTTGAGAAAGCAGCCGGATTGATTGCGGACGTCTGATTGATAGCCAACTGAATACAAAGTCTCCGGATGTAGAAGGATTGCCTTTTAGGCAATCCTTTTGTTTTTCATGCACACGGGCACCCAGAGAAAAACATGTCAGCACCCATCAGCGCAGATGCAATAAAGATCACATAAGCCTCCCGAAACATTCCGGACACAGAGTAGCAAAAGTGACAAAAAACGCAATAGGAACCTAAATAAACTTAAAAATATAGCTAAAAAAGAGAAACTATTCTATAATAGCAATTGGTCGTGGAGACCGAGAGAAGGAGTGGTCAATGACCGCGTCAGGGAACTGCCAGTAACCGGCGATAACCTGTGAAAAGAGATTTTCATGAGTAGCTGCTGACAGTTTCCTGACGGGCAGACCCAGGTACAGTGTTGCATGAATGAGGAACGGTTTCCTGATCTTTGCGACAGGACAAGGCGGATGGAATAGAACGATGATGGACATGTTAAAAGATAAAAAGATCGTGCTGGTCGGGCCGGTCTATCCATACAAGGGCGGCATTGCGCACTATACATCGCTGATGTACAGGACACTGTCACAAAGATATGATGTGGAACTGATATCGTATAAGATGCAGTATCCAAAGCTTTTGTTTAAGAGGGAGCAGAAGGATTACCAGAATGACGTATTTCAGGTCAGCGATGCACAGTTTGCGATCAATACAGCTAACCCGCTGAACATTGCGGGTGTGGCGTTTGGGATAAAGAAAAAGCGGCCGGATCTGGTCATCATACAGTGGTGGCATCCTTACTTTGCACCCTGTTACTACATCATGGAAGCTGTACTTGGCAGAAATGTAAAGAAAATGTTTGTGTGCCACAATGTATTTCCGCATGAGCGCTTTCCGGCTGACAGGATACTGACAAAGGCGGTGCTTGGCAGGGCGGACTATTTTCTGCTCCACTCCCAGAGTGATATCGGGGAACTGCTGTCGGTCTGTCCGCAGGCAAAGTATATACAGAACCCACATCCTACATACAATGCTTTCAGGATCCGCAACATAACAAAGAAACAGGCGCGGGCTGAACTGCTGCCAAGTGCGTGCGGGGACGAAAAAATACTGCTGTTTTTCGGATTTGTAAGGGAATACAAGGGGTTAAGGCATCTGATCGCGGCAATGCCCGGGGTAAGGAGAAAGCTTGGCAATGCCAGACTGATCATAGCAGGAACTTTTGGCAGGGATCGGGACGAGTATCTGCACCTGATCGATGAGAAACGGGTCGGGGACTGTATCAGCGTGGTCGATGGCTATATACCAGACCACGATGTCGAGAAATATTTTGCGGCATGTGATATCGTCGTACTGCCCTACGAATCGGCGACACAGAGCGGAATCGTGCAGATCGCGTATGGTTTTGGGAAACCTGTCATCGCCACAAATGTGGGAGGACTGCCGGACGTAGTCGCGGACGGACAGACAGGATATATCGTGGAACGCGGGAACGAGAAACAGCTCGCAGACGCCATTGTGCGATACTATCAGGATAATATGGAAGAAACGTTTGAAGCCAATATAAGAAAAGAGGCAGAGCGGTTTTCATGGGACAGGCTGGCGGAAAAGGTGGACGCATTATTGGGCGGGTGCAGAGATGGACAGACCGTTAATTAGTATTATAGTACCTGTGTACAATGTGGAAAGCTATCTGCCGCGATGCATAGAAAGCATAATGGCGCAGACCTATGAAAATCTCGAGATCATACTGATCGATGACGGTTCAACAGACAGTTCCGGCAGAATATGTGAAGCGTACGCAGACAGGGACATCAGGATCCGGACGATCCATAAGCCCAACGAAGGGCTGGCTGATGCGAGAAATCAGGGACTCGAGGCGGCGCGCGGAGAGTATTGTTCCTTTGTGGACAGTGATGATCATATCGCGCGGGACTACGCAGCGTATCTGTACGATATGGCCAGTGCAAACAATGCACAGATCGCAGTCTGCGGATATCAGAAGGTTTATGAAGGCAGGGCAGCCAGTTTGTCTGACAAAAATGACAGGAGAACGATCAGCGTGTATGATTCTTTCAATGCACTGTCTGCACTTCTTTACCAAAAAGGGATCATCGCTTCCGCATGGGGGCGGCTGTTTTGCAGGGAGCTTTTCTCGGATATCCGTTTCCCGAAGGGCAGGCAGCATGAAGATGTGGCAGTGATGTACAGGCTGTTTGAACGCGCGGAGACGGTGGTCGTCGGAAAGGAACAGAAATATTTTTACCTGCAACGCCCCGGCAGTATCGTTCATTCCGCGTTTGACGGAAAGCGAATGGACTATATCGTCTCCACGCAGGAGTGCATCGAATATATGCGGGACAGGTATCCAAAGCTTGTCAGTGCCGCCGTATCGAGACATTTCAGCGCCTGCTTTGAGCTGCTCGCCAGCCTGCCCCCTGCCGGCGCAGGCATTGGAAACGGCAATTTGGGGATTATCAGCGGCAATACCTGCATGTACAGCAGGGAAAACGATCAGGACAGAGCAATATACAAGGAAGCATACCGGAAGCTGGTACAGGAGATCAAAAAATACAGAAAGACCGTGTTGTCTGACCGCAATGCAAGACCGGTCAACAGGCTGGCAGCGGCAGGCTCCTACCTGTCGGTCGCAGTCATGCAGAAGCTGTGCCATCTGAAAACACATAGTACTATATCGATATAGAACTAGCGGCAGATGCATAAGGAGCAGTAAAGACTACGATGGAACAGAGTGGAAAAGTAAGTGTTATCCTCCCGCTGTACAACGGAGAACAGTACATAGAAAAAGCGATAAACAGCGTCCTGCGGTCCGAATATGAAAATATAGAACTGATTGTCATTGACGACGGATCAACGGACAAGGGGCCCATGATCTGCGACCGCCTGCGGCAGACAGACAACCGGATCGTCCTGTACAGGAAGGAAAACGGCGGGGTGGCTTCGGCAAGAAACTATGGGGTGTCGGTGGCAGCAGGAGCGTATCTGTGCTTCTGCGATCAGGACGATATCGTGGACAGCAAATGCTATGCAGATCAGATCAGGCGGCTGGAATCTGACCAGAGCGACATCTGCATGTGCAGTGTCGCGCGAAGCATCGATGGTAAGCGCTCTGCTTTTGAGGTGTCGGACGACGCATGTTATGAGGGGGAGGAAATCCTTGAGCAGCTTTTGTATCCCCTCATATTCAACGGGTATGATGTGCCTGTCAGGATGGGGGAGAAAAGGCGTTATCCCCAGATCTGGTCGTGCATGTTCCGCAGACGCTTCTGGCAGGAACATGGATTCTGGTTCCGGTCTTATGTTAATTTTGAGGACGACATGCTGGTGAAAGTGCAGGCACTGGCAGCAGCGAAGAGAGTCAGTACACTTTCACGAACCGGCTATTATTGGAGAACAAATCTGTCCTCGGCATCCTACAGACACAGATCTGTGAAAAACATCGCAGTCAGGCAGCAGCGCTGCTATGAGGATCTGTATCAAAGTATTGCTGACAGGATCGGCGATCAGAAAGTATTGGAATGGTTTCGGAAAGTTACATACTGCAGGCAGTATCTGGAGGCCGTGCATGATATCGCGGCTTCCAAAGAAAGAAAAAGCAGAAAGGCAATATATGACTATTATGATCGAAATATATACAGCCGCTGCTTTACGGAATGTATCGATGCCGCAAAATATGTGAAAAAGGACGTGGTAAGACCCCGCATCCTTCTGTGGCTGCTTGCCCGAAGACAGACGATGATGAGCTATCATGCAGACAGAGTGCTGGACCGTGTCCGCAGGATGACGCTGCGTTCGCATGGGGCGACGCAGATGGAGAGGATGCTGAAAGGGGTAGGGTTCAGGAGATGATATATCGTTGAATATCTTGCAGTACTTACCTGGATTGCCGCCTGTAATGAATGGCGGTATGATCAAATATGCGCTTGATCTGATACAGGGTGAAAAGCAATCAGGTCATACGGTCGTTATGCTGATCCCAGGGAATTTTACATATTTTCGAAGAGATCAGACAAGGATTGTCAAAAGTAGATGGGATGAAAAAGAATGTTACAGGATAATAAATCCATTGCCAGTATCAGGCGGAAAGGGAGTAGAGGATATTTCAGAGCTGACGAAAAAGGGAAACAAAGAAGTGTATATGAAATTTCTGGAAACGTTAAAGCCGGATATTATTCATATTCATAGTTTTATGGGACTGCATATAACCTTTTTGGAGGCAGCATATCAGCTTAGGATCCCCGTTGTCTATACGACGCATGATTACTACGGAATATGCCCTAAAGCAATACTGCTGAGAGGTGATAAGCAATGTACGGTAACGGACGGAGTGCATTGTCATGAGTGTATGGAGACGTTCTATTCTACGAGGAAATTAAGATGGCATCATTCAGTACTATATGAGATATTAAAAAACAATATTTTATTCCATTATTTAGAGTATTCGCCTAAGCTTGTTCCTATAAAAAGACAGATCAGATCATTGCGGAAGCGATACAAAACAAAAAATGAGATACAGAAAAATGATACATATGATTTAAACCAGGTGATCGCTTACAAGAATGCGCACTGTTATTATGAAAAAATGTTTGGATACGTGACAATCTTTCATTATAACAGCAATCAGTCAAAAGAAATGTTTGCGCGATATTTGGGAAATATATCAGGGAATATCATTTCGATCAGTAACCAAAATATATCTGACAGGAGAAGAAAACGGGATTTTGGAAAAGTACTTCGTATAGGTTTTATAGGGCGTGGAGTACATAAAGGTTTTGATATCCTGAAAGAAGTATTGAATAGTTTGTATATAAGAGGATTGCAGGATATCATGTGCCATATCTACTTTAATCCAAGGGAAAAGCTGCCATCATATTTCATTTGTCACGAGCCGTACAGGGAAGAGGATATGGAGCAGGTATATGATAACATTGATGTACTGCTTCTGCCAAGCTTATGGAAAGAAACGTATGGACTGGTGGTATTGGAGGCATTGAGTTATGGAGTGCCGGTAATAGTATCACAGAATGTAGGTGCACGAGAGCTATTGGAAAGAGAGACCGGAATAGGAATGATCGT
The DNA here is from genome assembly GCA_021770755.1 of Lachnospiraceae bacterium. Taxonomy (GTDB): domain Bacteria; phylum Bacillota; class Clostridia; order Lachnospirales; family Lachnospiraceae; genus COE1. The sequence continues at coordinate 9,656 of JAETQI010000049.1, read as the reverse complement.
GCAGGCAGAAAAAGAATCACTGCGGAAGGTATTGGAAAATATATATTATGACCGGAAATTATTATCTGATATAAATTTGAAAATATGTAATGCTGATCTGCCATTACAATACGAAGAACATGTTCAAGGGGTTCTTGATTTATATTGCAAAGCTATTCGCGCTTGATCATCAGTCCTGAAATTAGATATAAAAGCGGCGGAGGAAAGTGTGATGTGTGTCGATATCATCATTCCGATCTATAATGCATTCGAGAAGTTGCAAAGATGTCTGCAAAGCGTTTACGCTTATACGGATCTGACTGAAAACAGGCTGATCCTGATTGATGATAAAAGTTCTGACAAGAGAGTTACGCCGTATTTGGACAGCCAGATCAGTGATAATATTATGGTCATTCACAACGATACAAACAAAGGCTTCTCCAACAATATCAATCTAGGAATGAAACAATCAGAGGACAGGGATGTTATACTTTTGAATTCTGATACGGTTGTGACACAGCACTGGGTAGAGAAAATAGTGAAGTGCGCGTATAGTGACAATTCAATAGGAACAGTAACACCACTGTCCAATAATGCTACTATATGTTCTGTACCCAGATTCTGCGAGGAGAACACGCTGCCGGAAGGGATAGATATCGACCAGATGGCGGCGATCGTAGAAAAATGCAGTTTGAGAAAATATCCAAGAATTACGGTGGCAAACGGTTTTTGTATGTATATCAAAAGGGAAGTGATCAATACAATAGGTCATTTTGACGCGGAAACTTTTGGCAGGGGGTACGGTGAAGAAAATGATTTTTGCAACAGGGCAGAGCAAATGGGGTATATTCATGTAATGTGCGATGATACCTATATATATCATAGCGGAACACAGTCGTTTACGTCGGAGGAAAAAATGATATATATAAAAGAACATGAACGTATATTATTTGAGCGATACCCGAAGCAGATGCGTAAAAACGCGATTTACTGCAAAATAAATCCTAACAGATGGGTAGGAAGAAATATAGCATGCCATATTGAAAAATATTCTGAATGCAAAGATCAGTCAAAAAGGTCGATATTAGATAAATTGATAAAGAGATTCATGAGATAAAAGGAATATTATGGAAAAGCAATCTGTTTTAGACAAAAAGAAAATAATATTGTGCATTTTTATTTACTTTGTAGTGACAATTATATTTTATTACGCTGCGTATGAAAGAATATGTTACATAGAATATCAATCAGGTGTGGGGGGATCGGACGGTTATCTGGAAGAGCTGTCAGATGGAACGGTTGTTACGCAGGATATATGTTTTGATGTGGATTATGTATATGAGATCGGGATCAGTGTTGCGACATTTATGCGCACAAATACGGGTAGGATTAAGATCAGTCTGGAAGATGAAAATGGAAAGATTATAGCTGCTAAGACGATAGAGGCAGAACAAATACAGGACAATTCTGTAGAGGATCTGCCAGTTAAAAAGACTGTCGGTGATGGGATCTATACGCTGAAAATTATCTCTGAGGGAGGAAAAAAGAATGCCTCGATTACCTTATACCGTAATTCGAAAGTGAATTATCTTGGTCATGGATACAGCATAGACGGCAGGAAATACAAAGGAACCTTGGAATTAAATCTTTGTGGCGGAATCAATAAAAGATTATCGCGATGGTATTGGCCGGCAGTGTTTATAGCGGGTGCGATAATGCTGGCAGTGTTATGTTGGACAGCAGAGTTTGCACAAGGCGGCGGAAAAAATATATTGATAAACTTTTTGGATAATATCAGTAAGTATTGGTTCCTTATAAAGCAGCTTGTTTCAAGAGATTTTAAGACGAAATATAAACGTTCTGTGCTGGGGATATGCTGGAGTCTGTTAAATCCGATTATGACGATGGCGGTACAGTATATCATCTTCTCAACGATCTTCCGGCAGAATATTGAAAATTTTCCGTTGTACCTGCTCTGCGGATCGGTATTGTTCACATTTTTTACCGATTCTGCAGGAAACGGACTGATGTCAATTGTGGGAAATGCATCGTTGATTTCGAAGGTGTATGTCCCCAAATATATTTATCCGGTTTCTAAGGTGCTGTCGACAGCGATTAACCTGTTATTGTCCATGATACCTTTATTGATCGTGGTATTTGTCACCAAAGCTCCTGTGACGAAGGCATATCTGCTGATTCCTTTTGTAATAGTGTGCCTAATTGTATTCTGCATTGGAATGTCCTTCCTGCTGTCCTCGGCAATGGTATTTTTTAGGGATACCCAGTTTCTGTGGGGCGTTATGACGATCTTATGGATGTATGCGACGCCTTTATTTTATCCGGAAACAATTATTCCTGAGCACTTTAGATTTATACTTGATTTGAATCCAATGTATCATTATGTATCATTTCTGAGGGTGATCATGCTCAATGGCGTATCACCATACCTGTATGAATACGTATACTGTATGGGATTTTCATTAATCGCTTTATGGTGCGGGATGATTGTGTATAAGAAGACGGAGGACAAATTTATTTTATATATCTAAAATGCGGAGGCAAAGTATGATCAGGGTCAACAATGTGTCAATGTGCTACAGGCTTGTAAATGATAAGCTGATGAGCTTAAAGGCATATGCCATTGCGGCAGCAAAAAAGGAACTCAAGTTTAAAGAGTTCTGGGTGTTTAAAGATGTCAGCTTTGAGGTAAAAAAAGGTGATGTAGTAGGGATCATTGGCAGGAATGGTGCAGGGAAAAGTACTATATTAAAAATAATATCCGGCGTTCTTGCACCAACAGAAGGAAATGTGGAAACACATGGTAATGTAGTTCCAATGCTTGAGCTTGGATCCGGATTTGATTTTGATCTCAGCGGAAGAGAAAATATCTTTTTGAACGGTTCTATACTTGGCTATAGCGAGAAATACATTAAAGAAAAATATGATGAGATTGTGAAATTTTCTGAGCTGGGAGAATTTATTGAGAATCCTTTGAGAAGTTATTCATCCGGTATGCTGATGCGGCTTGCTTTTTCTATTGCGACGGTTGTGGAGCCCGAGATACTGATCGTCGATGAGATACTTGCGGTGGGGGACGAGGCATTTCAGAAGAAAAGTAAACGCAAGATGTTAAATCTCATGGGAGGAGGGACAACAGTCCTCTTTGTATCCCATAGCATCGAGCAGATCAGGGAGATGTGCAGCAAGGTTGTGTGGCTTGAGGATGGAAGGCTTCGGATGATCGGTGAGACAAAGAAGGTATGCGATGCTTATCAGGAATTCATTAATCCCGATTCAAAGTCTAATATAGAAAAGACCCAGTTTGACGCGGATGAGATAAGAAAACACTGCAGGGACGTTTTGTTTGTATATGGCAGACGGGAACATAATTATTATTGGCGCGTGGCGGTTGAAAGGGAGCAGTTGTTAGCTACCAATATATTGAGTGGTGAAGTGGACAGCGAGAATTTGTCAGCGGATCTCATGGCACAATTCAGGGCATTTGTGTTTGTTGAATGTCTCTGCGATGAAGCGGTATTATCTTTTATAAAAGGTATAAAGGGACTTCATAAGCTTGTGCTGTTTGATATGAGTGATGCGGAGGACATACAGCGGCCGCTGCTGGAAAAGGCATTTCGGTATGTGGATGGCATTATCGTTCCCGATCAGAGATTAGGGGAAATGTATGCATGTTACGGGGAGACGTTCTGTAACCCATATGTGGCATTGGACCGGATCGCGCAGCTTTCCACATGGGCAAGCTATGATCGGGATGTGCTGCCAAATATTGATCCGGAAACGATTCGCTCCGAAGATATGCTGATCAATTATAATAGGGCGAAAACGGCAAAGGAGAAACGAGAAAGCGAAGGGTATCGGATAGGATGTTTTCATGTAGATTGGAATGATAAGAAATACGATGCAGTAAGAATTAAGATCATATCCTATCTGGAAAGTAATGACACGGCATGGCTTTATACTGTATGTAATGAAAGTATGACATCCAAATTATTCGGAAAGATCAGTGACAGGGTGTACGCATTGTCCTGTATGGAGTGGTCAGATATGCCAAGGACATATTCAGCGGTAGATATTGTCCTGGAAATGCTGGAGGAGGGCAGGAGGCAGGCAAAAGACTACTGCAGCCAGATCGTGGCCGGTCTTGTCAGGACACCATTCTGCATATATGACATAACAGAAGAAAACTATCATATATTTCAGGATACTGAAAAAGCGTATACGATGGAAAGAGCCCGGCTGGCTGTTAACAGTGGAGCAAGTCTTTCGGGTTATATACGGAAGCGTATAACACAAAATTTTGCAATAGTGATCGATGAGACGGATGCGGAAGTGCTCATAAGAGCAAAAGAGCTGGCGCAGTTTCTGTTTTCAAAAGGTTTTGATGTAGTCTTTATTAATGAAAACCAGATCAATTCCGAATTTCCGGTTATATGCAAGGCAGAGAAATATATCAACATGAAATTTGACAATGCGATAGCCACATCGTGGAAGTCATACTGTTTTATAAAAAATTATACTGACATTAAAAACCGATATTATCTGACGGGAGTTTATCAGACAGATCAATATGACGATGGGGATTATTCGAAATTTGCAGCGAACCAGACATTTTATCCAACAGGAGATATTCAGTATATAGCGCTGGATGAAAAAGTATCACGGATCATGAGTGAGCGTTATGGCGGAACATATATGACGCTGACGGAATTTTTGTGTGGGTTTTAAGAAAGGAAAAAGCAGTGGAAGATTCGATAAAGAATTTGGCTGAAATGACAGTGCGTTCATTGAAAAGAGAAGGTGCATGGGCTACGACAAAAAAGGTGTACTCGTATTTACTGCACGGAATGTCAAAAGACAGGTGGAAAAAAAGATATACATGGATATATGCGGACGTCTTGTTCATCAATGGATGTTACATCCCGCACCCGTCAAGATATCGCGTATCACATCAGAGAGAACAGCTTCTTGCCAAGAATATTGTTACATCGGAAATCTTTTATACAGATCTTATGTTGGATTTGGTAAAAAGGTACAGACTGTTTATTTTTTATAGATGCCCTTATACAGACATGGTTGGCGAATTTATAGAGCTTGCTAGAAAGTCTCACAAACAGGTACTGTTTGATATGGACGATTTATTGATAGATGAATCATATACAAGGACAATAGACTATATCAAGACGCTGTCACAGGATGAGAAAAAGAAATATTATGACGGAATAGAATTAATGCAGAAGACATTAAAATTGTGTGATGGCGCTATTACAACAACAGAAGCAATGGCTTTAGAACTTCGCAAATTTGTCCCGGAGGTATATATCAATCGCAACCTTGCATCAGATAGGATGCTGCAGTTGTCAGAGGAAGCATACACGGCAAGGCAGGTAGAAGAGGCGGGCAATACAGTAGATATTGGTTATTTTAGTGGTAACATTACACATGATCAGGATTTTGAGATCGTACTTCTGGCTATCGAAAAGATAATGGAGGCATACGATCATGTTAGATTATGTCTTGTGGGTGAGATAACACTACCTGAACGACTAAAAAGATTTGAGGAGCGCGTGGTGATCAATAAACTTGTGAGCTGGGAAAAGCTCCCGTGGATCATCGCGTCGGTGGATATCAATATTGCCCCCCTTGCGGATACTTTGTTTAATAGGGCAAAATCAGAAAACAAGTGGGTGGAGGCGGCACTTGTAAGAGTGCCTACCATTGCGAGTAATGTTGGCGCATTTGCGCGTATGATCGTCAATGAAAAAACAGGAATTTTATGTGAAAATACAGAAGAAAAATGGTATGAAGCAATGGAAAGACTTGTCATCGACAGAGCTTACAGGAGCGCTATTGCCCAGAACGCTTATCAATATGCAAAGGAACATTGTACTACGATTGCAAAATCGGCGGAATTTGCTGAGTATATAAAAAAGTGGTTTACCCCGAATATATTTATGGTGCTTCCGCAGACACAGATCGCAGGCGGAGTATTGGTTGCTTTGCGCCATTGTGTATTCCTGATGAAAAAGGGATATGATGTGACAATATTAAATGAAGGAAGTGCGGTTGAAAGCGAGGAAATTCTTTTTGAAGGGTGTACCATACCAATATTGAACAAAAGTGAGATCAAGATATTTGGCTCGATTGATACAGCTATAGCAACGCTGTGGACAACGATGGAGTTTGTCACGTCATATGGCAATATTAAGAACAGAGTTTATTTTGTACAGAATTATGAGACGAATTTTTATAAGGCAGGTGAATATCTCCGGGTAAAAGCAGAGCAGACATATCTTCCGGTGGTGGATGTAAAATTTATCACAATTTCCAGGTGGTGCCAACACTGGCTGTGGGACAAATATCATCATGAAAGCTTCTATGCGCCAAACGGGATCGATATAGAACAATTTTATCCTGCCAGGCGGGAGTTTGGTTCCAAAATACGTATATTAATTGAAGGAAACAGTGATGATCATTACAAAAATGTAGATGAAAGTTTCCTGATCGTGGACAGGCTGGACAAGGAGAAGTATGAGATCTGGTATATGTCGTATCAGGGGAAACCTAAAACAAAATATTACGTGGATCGGTTTCTTCATCAGATACCTTACAGCAGGGTGCCGGAAATATACAGGCAGTGCGATATTCTCATCAAGACAAGTATCCTGGAAAGCTTCTCATATCCGCCGCTGGAAATGATGGCCACAGGCGGGTATGTGGTGGTCGTTCCCAATGGGGGGAATATAGAATATCTTGTGGATGGGGAAAATTGCCTGATGTACCCGCAGGGGGAGATAGATCAGGCGCTGCAGTGCATCGAAAGGATTGCAAATGACGGTACGCTTAGGGATAGGTTATATCAGAAGGGATTGGAAACGGCCAGGGCAAGGGACTGGAATATTATCGAAGAAGATATTATGCATTTGTATGAATGAAAAACGAGTACTCGATTAATAGTATGCATTGGGGTAGGAAGGGAAAATAAATGATGTACAATAATGTCAAAACAAAACGGAGCAAAGAAAATATATATATATTTTTGATTGGGTTGCTATTGGTTTTGACTACGTATAAGTATGTGTGTCGTGGGGAAACATATATTTTTGAAACGGATAGAAGTACTGAAATGATTACAATTACTACTGACAATGTGGTATCACAAGATATTATTATAGATAAAAATGCAAAGTGGAGAAATGACACATATAGTATTAGTTTTGAACCGTTTTTAAATAATATTAATGGAGTTATAGAATTTGAACTTTGGCAAAATGATGTTCGAATACAAAGGTATCAAAGCACACTGAGTGAAATATATAATCAGCAGGAAAATGGATTTTATGCATTAACACAATTTAATTATTCTAAATTGGATGCAGGAGTCGCAACGATTATCATTAAAGGCATTGATTTAAATCAAGAAGTCCACTTGTATATTGTGGATAATACATATAATTTACCCAATTGTATTTCTGATGGGATCAATACTGGAAAGACGCTGGTTCAAAAGTATGATTATTATTTTGATAATATTGAATATTATGTGCGTTTGGCAATGTATGCAATTTTTGTAATCGGTATATTCGTAAGTTTCTATGTCATATTTAATATGGATGAGAGTAAGAGAGTATGTAACTTTATACAGATCATGCTTGGGATTTCATATGTTGCGTTATCATATATATATTCTAGTATTTTTTTCTTTGAACCTGTGTGGGCAGAGGCAGTTACTAATTTTATGCACAATGCACTTAATAAAAGTATACTAGAAAATTTAGTCATTCCAGATGCAGGATACCTTCCGCTGTTTCAGCGGTTGATTTCTTTGATCATTATAAAGGTACTTAAGATAAAAGCATATTATGCTCTTTATATAATGCAGATGTTAGCATATGTGATCAGCGGATATGTGTTATCTTTTTTTGTAAAAATACAATTTAAATCATATATGTCTCTGCGATATAGATATATTATTAATCTAATATTTATAATGCAGATGACTACGAATCTTACAGGAGCATTTATAAATTTCATTAACTATGGGATAATAATTATCTTAATGTATTTCTTGGCAAATAGTGATGAGTGGAGTAAAGCAGAGTTTATAGGTATTTGCATTTTTTCTGGTATTTCATGTATGTCAAAGGGACAGTATGTTATTATTTTTCCGTTTATGATTTTATGTTACTTCGTATTTCGTGGTAGTTTTAATAAAAGGGATAAGATTTTTTTAGGAACATGTTTTATAGGAGCATTAGTACAGTTTATTTATTATTTCTTTAGCCCTTATGGTGGAAATTGGATTGGCAGTTCGGAACAAGACAATTACATAATAAAATTAGTATTTGAATGTATTAGAGATGTGCCAATGTCTTTCTTTTCCATACTAGGACAAAATATTACTGCGATAAACGGAATGTCATTACTAATTGTAATTGTCTTTTGGGGAATTACAATATGCTTTTTTGCAAAAAATGTACTTTTAAAATGGAGAAAAAAGGAATCGATCGACAGAGATACTAGAAATATTTGTATGATGTTTGTTTTTTTGGGGGCGCAATGTTTATTTTTTAAATTGACAAGGGCAGGCGTAATTAGCGGATATGATATTGCAACAGATGAATTTTGGAGTTTTTATACAAGAGAAGTTAGTTGGAGATATGAATTATTTGGTTATGTGCCTGTATTGTTAATCGGTTTAATTATAGTTCGTATTTCGAAACAGTATATCCACAAAAACATCGAGAAAGCGACAGTAATATTATTTTTTTGTTGCATTATGATTGCAAATCCCAGACTGCAGATAAAGGGAATTGGAACGGATTTTTACACCCAAAACAGAGATTACTTAAGCAATATGAAAACAGAGTATTGTTTGTTAAAAGGTATAGAGGAAGCGGAGTGCAGGGTTGTTCCCATTCAACCGGATATATGGACATATAGAAAAAACGCAGAAATATATTTAATTGGAGATAATGTTTTAGGGTTAGATGACATTATAAATCTTCCGTATGAAGAAGATGTTACCAAGGGAAAAGTGAGTTTATCCAATCTGTTCCTTTTGAACAGAGATTCCGGACTATGGCAGGTTTTTGTAGAAAAGAGTAATTTAGTAAATTGTAACAAGTATAAACTCATATTAAAGGATGATAATGCAGAAATAATCGGTCGAATAGAGCAGGATAATACAGAATATCAAAAGTTAGTATCATTCACTTTTCAGGATGCAGTATATGGTGTTAGTGATATAGAAATTTTAGATAGTCAAGATAATAGTGTTAATATTGAAAATGCGGTCTATGTTGTTACAGATATTGGTGATGGATTAAATAAAGAGTTGCTTGGAGTTGATGAATTCAATAGTATTGCTGATATACAAAACTGCATACTGGAACAGGATTTTGTAGCATTAACAAATAGATTGGGTATGGTGTCAATATATTTCGGAACATATGATAGAGAAAATAGAGGTATCATTCATGTTGAATTGTGTGATGAGAATGGTAATGCTGTGGCGCAGAGCAATATAGATGCAGCAACATTAAGAGATAACAAATGGAAAAGTATTGCGTTGGATGATGTAAAGCTGGATCTTTTGAAACAATATACGATTAAGATATATTCGGGGGATTTTAGAGGTGATAATAATGTTGCAGTAT